>NZ_LR217735.1:0-1040040 GCF_900698995.1 Candidatus Erwinia haradaeae
TTATCTACAAAAATAGAATTATATTATTCATAAAATTTTATTTTATTCATACAAGAACCACCAGTAACTTAATCAGTTTAATAATGTTATTAAGTGATTAAAGTTAAATATAATATTAGCACCCATAATGTAGAACATATTAATAATTTACCAGTGACCTGACGTTATGATATGAAGACTAAATATTATCATTCTAAAAAACTAAGCTAAGTGTTCATTAGAAATTTATCCTTGAAATAAGTATTTTACTATGCGGGCGACAAGGATGCATGCACATGCAAAACTGTTGAAACCTGTTTATTTTCGCTATAAACCACGAGATACCACATCATGTTTTATCCAGACATTTTTGACATTATCGTTATTGGTGGCGGCCATGCTGGAACTGAAGCTTCCATGGCTGCCGCTCGTATAGGAAAAAAAACGTTATTGCTTACTCATAATATCGAGACATTAGGTCAATTATCGTGTAATCCTGCAATTGGTGGAATTGGAAAAGGTCACTTAGTAAAAGAAATAGATGCATTAGGAGGTTTAATGGCAAAAGCCATTGATAGATCCGGTATTCAATTTAGAATTCTCAATGCTAGCAAAGGGCCAGCAGTACGCGCCACTCGCGCTCAAGCTGATCGCCTACTATATCGTCAGGTTATTCATGCTGCATTAAAAAATCAACCAAATTTATTAGTGCTACAACAAGCTGTAGAAGATTTATTAATTGAAAATAATCACATTATTGGTGTAGTAACAGAAATAGGAATTAAATTTCGAGCTAATGCTGTAGTTTTAACTGCTGGCACTTTTCTAGATGCTAAGATTCATGTAGGCAAAAAAAATTATCCAGGGGGGCGCGCTGGAGACCCCTCTTCTAACGCATTAGCGTTTCGTTTACGAGAATTAGCGCTACGCGTCAGTCGCCTTAAAACAGGCACACCACCTCGGATTGATGCAAAAAGTATCAATGTTAATATCATGCAACCACAGCACGGTCACACGCCTCTACCTGTTTTTTCATTTTTAGGAAAAATATCTCAACATCCTCGACAAGTCCCTTGTTATATTACATATACTAATGAAAAGACTCATGACATCATTCGTCGTAATCTTCATCGTAGCCCGATATATAATGGCTCTATTGAAAGTATTGGGCCACGCTACTGCCCCTCAATAGAAGATAAAATTATACGTTTTTCTGATCGTCATGCACATCAGATCTTTTTAGAACCTGAAGGTTTAAATAGTAATGAAATTTATCCCAATGGTATTTCTACCAGCCTACCTTTTGATGTTCAAATTGATATGATTCGCTCTATAAAGGGTATGAATAATGCAGTAATTATTCGCCCTGGTTATGCTGTGGAGTATGATTTTTTTAATCCATGTGATCTTAAAAAAACTCTAGAAAGCAAGTATATTCACGGACTATTTTTAGCTGGTCAAATTAATGGCACAACTGGTTATGAAGAAGCCGCAGCACAAGGGCTTCTCGCTGGTCTCAATGCAGGACAGTTTATAGATGGTCAAAATGGCTGGGAGCCAAGGCGTGATCAGGCTTATTTAGGCGTTCTAGTAGATGACTTATGCACTAGAGGGACTACTGAACCTTATCGTATGTTTACAGCTCGTGCCGAATATCGCCTTATGTTACGAGAAGATAACGCTGATCTCAGACTAACCGCCGTTGGTCGTGAACTTGGTTTAATTGACGATGCTCGTTGGTTGCATTTAAACAAAAAACTAGAAAACATTGAAAAAGAGCGCCAGAGACTAAGAGACACAAGAGTCTTTCCTCGTGCAAAAGATATATCTCAAATCAATGCTATCATTAATGGAGAAGTTATAAAAGAAACTAATTGCGAAGAGCTATTACGACGCCCAGAAGTTACATATCAAAAACTTATGCAATTAGATCAATGTGGTCCCTTGTTATCTGACACTCAGGCTGCCGAACAAGTCGAGATCCAAATAAAATATGAAGGGTACATCTTTCGTCAACAGCAAGAAATTGATAAGCACAGAAAAAACGAAAACACCCCTATTCCAATTCATATAGATTATAATCAAATAAAGGGATTATCTAATGAGGCGTTAGTTAAGCTTATACAATATAAACCAGAATCAATCGGCCAAGCATCACGTATATCTGGCATTACTCCAGCGATTATTTCTATTTTACTTATTTTTTTGAAAAAACAAGGTCTATTGAGAGATATGAGGTAATAAAATCTTTAAAGACTCTGCAATGAAAACAGACTAGTCACCTAGAAAGAACAATAATTACTTATACCATACGAACAATATCTATTGTGTTACTTATTTTAAATAAGTCATTTTCTATTGATATCTATCATGCAAGCAATTACAAAATGCATTAAAAATTTTTTAAAAATCGTAAGCGTTAAAAGATTAAATAATCAGATTTTAGATTTCAATAGATATATTACTGAGGGTATATATATAATATATATGATGATTTTATATGTATTTTGTTTATCTTCCGCAGTTACTATTTTAAAGCAACCTGCCAGTAAGATTTATAAAAATATATGAGTTGTATTCAATAAAATTTTGATATGATTATATTACTCTATCTTAAAATACTACTGATAACCTCATTTATATCTATCTAGAATCGTAAATAATTTATTATTATAAAATATTGCTTTTACACTAAAACAATATATTTACATATTAATTCTAATGTAGCGCTTTAGTATTTTACTATAAATATCTTAATAATTGTATCAATAAAGCTTATTTTTTGTTAAAAGAATAATTATTCCTAAGATATATGTTATTATAAAAAAGCATTATTTTAAAGAAAAATATTCTATAACATCATTAACTTTATCCTCATAAGATTCAACTGTACTCTAGAATACAATGTTGAATTGTATATACTTATTTTTATACAGTGTTTTTGTAAAAAATTATAAATATTATATACTTACAGATTATAGAAAAATTACTATCAGAGAATAATTTTAAGCATTCAAAATGATCATTTTATGCCATCACATAAAGTAAAATACTTAAATCCAAGAACTTTGTATTGTATTATCATAATATATAAATTAGGTATACTATACTAGTATATTAGTGACACAAATATTTTACAAACAGAATCAAAAAATTCTAAAAATTCATAAGAAAACTTCTAATCATTCATATAATAACTAGATGTAAGCTTCTATTTGTGTTACCAGAATATTCGGTAGTGTGATAAACTATCATACGTCATATAATATAGATTATCTATAGAATCTCATGTATTTTTATCTTCCAGAAACCATAATTATTACTATATATAGAAGTATTCAAGCAATATTATTATTAGAAATAACAATCATAATTAGATTATATTAATAATATATTATCTTATTTTAATATTAATAACTTGATGCACGATTACGCCAAACCTAAAAAGCAGTTCTGAGAATGCCAATAGTTTTATAAATACTTGTTATCTTGTCTAGATATAAATCTCATTATTATTGTTCTCAGATTAAGGTTAAGTATGACAACAAATTATATATTTATCACTGGCGGAGTAGTTTCTTCTCTAGGTAAAGGTATTGTTGCAGGTTCTTTAGCTTCTATTCTAGAAGCGCGTGGTTTACCCGTAACTATTATCAAACTAGATCCATATATTAATGTTGATCCAGGAACAATCAGCCCAACGCAACATGGTGAAGTATTCGTAACCGGTGATGGCGCCGAAACTGATCTAGATCTTGGACACTACGAGCGTTTTATTAGAACCCGAATGGGTCGTCGAAATAACTGCACTACTGGTCGCATTTATGCAGATGTTCTACATAAAGAACGACGCGGAGATTATCAGGGGGCTACTGTTCAAGTAATCCCGCATATTACCAATGCCATAAAGGAAAAGATTACTGAAGGGGGTCTCGGTTATGGTGTGGTTTTAGTAGAAATCGGAGGCACTGTTGGTGATATTGAATCATTGCCATTCTTAGAGGCTATCCGCCAAATGGCAGTAGATGTCGACCGTATGCATACTATGTATATACACCTAACGCTAGTTCCATATTTAGCGGTAGTAGGTGAAGTAAAAACTAAACCAACACAGCATTCAGTAAAAGAGTTGCTATCAATTGGTATTCAGCCAGATGTTCTCATTTGCAGATCTACTTTTAGTGTGCCAATAAATGAATGTAAAAAAATTGCAAGATTTTGTAATGTCTCTGAAAAAGCAGTCATATCTCTTAAAGATGTTGATTCTATTTATAAGATCCCTGGTATATTAAAATCACAAGGACTAGATGACTACATCTGTAAACGTTTTAATTTGCATGCGCCAGAAGCAGATTTAGAAGAGTGGGAGAAAGTTGTATACCAAGAAGCAAATCCTTGTGGTGAACTGCATATAGGAATGGTTGGTAAATATGTGGCACTGCCAGATGCGTATAAATCAGTTATTGAAGCTCTAAAACATGCTGGATTAAAAAGTCGCGTAACAGTAAATATTGACCTAATTGATTCACAGGATATTGAGTCTCGCGGCACAGATCGCTTAAAAAATGTAGACGCTATCTTAATTCCTGGTGGTTTTGGTTTTCGAGGCGTAGATGGCAAACTGCTCACAGTGCAGTATGCTCGTGAAAATCACGTGCCTTATCTAGGAATCTGCCTAGGAATGCAAGTGGCGGTCATTGAATTTGCTCGAAATGTAGTACACATGGCAGGCGCACATTCAACAGAATTTGAACCTAAGTGTCAATATCCAGTAGTTGCCTTGATCACCGAATGGCGTGACTCACAAGGAAATATCATACAGCGCACCAAAAAAAGCAACCTGGGTGGTACGATGCGACTAGGCAGCCAACAATGCCAATTAGTCCATCATAGCTTAGCACATACCTTATACGGCTCCGAAATTATCATTGAACGTCATCGTCATCGCTATGAAGTGAATAAGATTTTTTTAAAGCAAATTGAACGCGCCGGTTTACATGTAACTGGTCATTCTGGAGATAACGAACTAGTTGAAATTATTGAAATTCCAAGTCATCCTTGGTTTTTAGCATGTCAATTTCACCCAGAATTCACCTCTACACCAAGAGATGGTCACCCGCTCTTTATAGGTTTTATACAAGCTGCTTTTCGATACCAAAAAAATTTTAAAAAATAAAATCAAAAGTAAACAAAAACTTGTCCTGCAATACTACAGATGCAATCTACATAGGCTATATAAATAATTAGAATGTTGTTCATACTTACAATTACAATCATGTTAATTATCTATTTATAATCTCTTGTTTGCAACAGCAATGTAAAAAATCAACAAGGAACTTAAGAATGTCGAAGATTATTAAACTACTAGCTAGAGAAATTATTGACTCTCGCGGGAACCCAACAGTAGAAGTAGAAGCTCATCTAGCAGGAGGCTTTGTTGGTCTCGCGGCTGTACCTTCTGGAGCCTCCACTGGTTCTCATGAAGCACTAGAACTACGTGATGGTGATGCTTTGCGTTTTTTTGGAAAAGGTGTGACAAAAGCTGTAGATGCGATTAATGGTGTAATTGCTGCAGCCACCAAAGGTCACGATGCTAAAGATCAGGCTAATATAGATCAGATCATGATCAATCTAGATGGTACAGAGAACAAATCTCAGTTTGGTGCCAACGCAATTTTAGCTGTTTCTTTAGCCAATGCTAAAGCCGCAGCCGCCTCCAAAGGAGTCCCTTTATATGAACATATATCAGATCTGTATGGTACCTCAGGAAAATTCTCCATGCCTTTACCTATGATAAATATTATTAATGGCGGTAAACATGCTAATAATAATCTAGACATACAGGAATTTATGATTCAACCTGTCGGCGCAAAAACATTAAAAGAAGCAGTTCGTATTGGCTCTGAAATTTTTCACGCACTTGGAGACATATTGTGTGCAAAAAATATGAGCACAACAGTTGGCGATGAAGGTGGTTATGCTCCTAACATAAACACTACTATAAATGCACTAGATTTGATCACTGAAGCAGTTAAAAAAGCAGGTTATAAATTAGGTCAAGACATTACTTTAGCATTAGACTGTGCTGCTTCTGAGTTATACCAGGATGGCAAATATCACCTAACTGGAGAAAATAATACAGTCTTTTCTGCAGCAGAATTTACACACTTTTTAACTGATCTTACTAGACAATATCCTATTCTTTCTATTGAAGACGGTTTAGATGAATCTGATTGGTCTGGATTTATCTATCAGACGCAAGTATTGGGTGATAAAATTCAACTCGTAGGTGATGACTTATTTACAACTAATACTAAAAGATTAAAAAAAGGTATTAATCAAGGTATTGCAAACTCTATTCTTATAAAATTAAACCAAATTGGTTCATTAACCGAAACGTTAGCAGCTATTAAGATGGCTAAAAACGCAGGATATAGTACAATCATCTCTCATCGGTCTGGCGAAACTGAAGATGTCACTATTGCAGATCTTGCAGTTGGCACTTCTGCAGGCCAAATTAAAACTGGTTCTATGAGTCGATCCGATCGTGTTGCTAAATATAATCAACTTATCCGTATTGAAGAGGCCTTAGGTAATAGCGCTCCATTTTATGGCCTAAAAGAGATAAAAAATCAATAATAATCATTTTATATTTTATATATAACCTATTTATCTATAGGTAATATCAACTAAATAATAATTTATTATCTATTTATTATCTTACTTTGTGAGACAAATTTTATTTAAATAGATAGTTTACACTATGTGACTTTTATAGATATGATATCTATTAATAAATATTTAATACAATAAGGTAATTCACTGATTTTTTAAAAATTTAAAATAAAACATATTTTTATAGTGCTCCTGATACAAAGAAATCAAAAAATACTTACTATAAAGATTGTTCATAGTCACTGATTTATGTAATTTGTAATATCATGCATAATATGTGTCGCACCTAATATTATTTATGTATTATAATTAGACGAGATACTTTTAAAACTTAAAGGATAGATACAATGATTCATTTAACTGATGAAAATTTTGATAGTATTATTTTAAATACAGAGGGTTTAATACTAGTTGATTTCTGGGCAGAATGGTGCGGCCCCTGTAAAATGATTGCCCCTATACTAGATGAAATAGCTATAGAATATAAAGAAAAACTAATAGTTGCAAAATTTAATGTTGATCAGAACCCTAATACTACACTAAAATATGGCATTCGTAGCATTCCAACTTTACTACTTTTTAAAAATGGTCTTTTGCTTGATACTAAGGTGGGGATATTATCTAAGGGTAACCTTAATGAATTTTTAAATTCACACTGCAGTTAAGATGTAAATTTTTCTCTTACCGCTAGACGGTCAGAGCGAAGCGTGTTATGGTTAATCATGCAATATAATTGTACTCTTATCCTTATCTCACATATAGGATACGCTTCAGTTTTAGCAAACATTCATCTAAGTTTTCATTAACATGCAGAAGATTAATGGTTAGGGTTAATTAGGTTTTTGTTTTCTGACCGTTGCCTCATTTTATATATGTACTTTTCTACATTCCATCTTTGGGCGAACTTCAAATCTAGGCACTCATATAAACAGGAAGAGATTTTTAATCCTTATGTTGCTTTATTATCAATTATTCGATATCCACCCCAAGATTAAGAACTAAGAACCAAAAATTATGAATCTTACCAACTTAAAGAATACTTTGGTTTCCGATCTCATCATTCTGGGTGAGAATATAGGTCTCGAAAACCTAGCCCGTATGCGTAAACAAGATATTATTTTTTCTATACTTAAACAGCACGCAAAAAGTGGCGAAGATATCTTCGGAAACGGAGTCCTTGAAATATTACAGGATGGATTCGGTTTTTTGCGTTCTAGTGACAGCTCTTATCTTGCTGGCCCCGATGATATCTATGTTTCTCCTAGTCAAATTAGACGATTTAATCTTCGTACTGGTGATACAATCTCCGGAAAGATTCGACCACCAAAAGAGGGAGAACGCTACTTTGCGCTATTAAAAGTAAATGAAGTTAATTATGAAAAACCAGAAAACGCACGTAATAAAATTTTATTTGAAAATTTAACACCATTACATGCTAATTCTCGTTTACGAATGGAACGAGGAAATGGATCTACTGAAGACTTAACTGCTCGTGTACTAGATCTGGCTGCTCCTATTGGTCGAGGCCAGCGTGGTTTAATTGTTGCCCCACCTAAAGCTGGAAAAACAATATTACTCCAAAATATTGCACAAAGCATTGCTTATAATCATCCTGAATGTGTTTTGATGGTTCTTCTTATTGATGAACGCCCAGAAGAAGTAACTGAAATGCAACGCTTAGTCAAAGGTGAGGTGATAGCATCTACTTTTGATGAACCTGCATTACGTCATGTGCAAGTGTCAGAAATGGTCACTGAAAAAGCAAAACGTTTAGTGGAACATAAAAAAGATGTTATCATTTTACTTGATTCAATCACACGCTTAGCGCGTGCTTATAATACTATAGTTCCCGCCTCTGGCAAAGTATTAACCGGAGGTGTGGATGCCAATGCCCTGCATAGACCCAAGCGCTTTTTTGGAGCTGCACGTAATGTAGAAGAAGGTGGTAGTTTGACTATCATTGCAACTGCTTTAGTAGATACTGGTTCTAAAATGGATGAAGTTATCTATGAAGAATTTAAAGGTACTGGCAATATGGAATTACATTTAGCACGTAAAATTGCTGAAAAACGCGTCTTTCCAGCTATTGATTATAATCGCTCTGGAACAAGAAAAGAAGAATTACTCACAGTTGCTGAAGAGTTGCAGAAAATGTGGATATTACGTAAAATTATTCACCCAATGGGAGAAATTGATGCTATGGAGTTTCTTATGAATAAATTAGCCATGAGTAAAACTAATGATGAGTTTTTTGATATGATGAAACGTTCATAATATATTAACATTTTAAATTCCAGATAATAATATTTAAGGTAAATAATCTACGAAATATACTTAAAAAGTTAAAAAGCTATTTCTAAATTTTATTCATAACAATGCACTGCATAATAAGTGGAATAATAAATGATCGATCAATACACATCCTAACTGGTCATATATTTGTTATAATACCAAATATCTTTGGTGAAACGATATCATTTCATACATATATCACTCTATATCAAAGAATATCAATTTATTTTTAATAAATATTAGAATTAACTCTATATTAAATCATATCTATGATAATAAAAATTATCACTTATTTTTGTATTAAATTATACAATTATATAAAGCATAACTAAATATACAAAATATATAAATCATATAAATTAACATCATGAGACCTCTTTCTGATACTTACCCCCTGGTTAGCGATTGTTCCAGACCCCTTTTCATAGATCAAAATAAAATTAAAAATACAACCTTCAAGTCATCTAACATTATATATTATATATACAAAAATTATTATCATACTAAAAAAATAGAAGATCATAGATCTATGAGTATGTTAAGGTTTAATAATATTCTCTAAATATATAGCGTTCCAAACAAATCTATTGACTTATCACTAGCAGATTTAAGTTCATGCTATTGGATATACCCTGCACATTAACCATTTTAGATAAACTATATTAAAAGAATCAATTAAAATTATTGAATGTTATAGAAAAATTTATATATAAAAACTTAATGATATCCTATTATAAAAAATATATCCATACCTATAAAGTTAGATTGCTCTATCTGGTTATCTTCAATAAGAAGATCTAATTATATGAACAAGAAATACCTGTAGAGCACCTCTTTTAAAATTAAATATCTAATTATGTAGAGTTAAGAGCAGATTGTACAAATATCTTTTTATCTTCCCAACGTAACATCGTTAAACACCCTCCCCAACAACAGCCAGTATCTAATGCAATAACGCCTTGAGGTACCCATCCACCCGCTAGTGCTGCCCAATGTCCAAATATAATAGTATATTCATTGGAAATACTTCTTGGGAGTTTAAACCATGGCTTCAAAGAAGGAGTTACCTGGTCAGGCAATTCTTTTACAGTCATATCTAATCCGCCGCTAAGTAAACAATATCTCATGCGTGTCAAGGCATTAATGCTAAAACGTAAGCGTTCAATTCCAGTTAACTGCGGTGACCAATAGTTTGGAAAATCCCCGTATATTGCATCAAGAAATAGCTGATAACTATTAGAACTAAGAATTAACTCAATTTCAGTTGCACACATTCTAACTGTTTGAATATCCCATTGAGGCGTGATTCCTGCATGAGACATTATAATCTTACGTGCTTCGTCAATCTGAACTAAAGGCTGACATCGTAACCAATCAATAAGTGATTTAATCTTATTAGATGATAGCAATTTATTAAGAAGATCTTTTGGTTTATTGCGACGTTTTCCTGCATAAATCGCCAAAAGATGCAAATCATGATTTCCTAAAACTAGTTTGACGCACTTGCCTAGTCTTTGTAAAAAACACAATACTTCCAGAGAATGAGGGCCACGAGCAACTAAATCGCCAGTTAACCATAGCTGATCAATGTCAGGATTGAATTTTACTTGAGATAGTAATAACTGTAACTCATTATAACAACCATGAATATCGCCAATGAAATAAGTGCTCATATATAAACCAGAAGAGTAAAACGTGTGTGAACAGAGAGGTATGATTTTTTTTATGAACATGGTACACAAAAATATTACTAAGGAGTTATATGAATCTCAGCCTGTTCCTCTAGTTTGACGCTATACACATAATATATTTATATTTTATCATCCATAAAAAATTTAGAAAACACTACGTTATTTTTTATATTAAAATTTTTAAAAAAATCTAATATAATGTTATATTTTAATTTTTAAAAATAAAAAGTTTTAATATTGTATCCAGAGTTATGGTAAAATTATAGATTTTTCTCATGAAAAATAATGAAGAAAATTTCTCCTTGACTAGAGAAAAATAAGTTTTTTGATACTAATCAAGCATGTATTATTGCATAATATTGTTGTATGTATTACGATAAATAATGGTTAAGATTAGCAATCTATTATACTAAAATGATAAGTGTTTAACAACAACTCATTAAGAAGAAAATTTAACTTCTAAAATATCAAATAGCACTATATATTAATGTATTTATAATACAAATTTTATAGAAAAAGATAGCCATCTAGTCTTTATATAAAAAAATCACTTTTTGGTAATTACATGTAACACTTATTAACATGATTAAATCTCTGATAAAAATAAAAATTCATATTTTACATTATCTAAATATCAGACATTGATAGTAGCCAAGTGATAAAAAATATTATGATTATATTTTATATCTATTATTCATTATAAATCTCCAAATTTTTCACTCTAGAATGTATCACAATATAACGCTTTCAAGTAATGAACATTACACGGATATATGCAAAACCTAATAACAAAAACCCTCTTATTTCTAAAAATAAACCTTTCTGATTTAACTTTTACCACACTTAAACTTTATTTTTACTAATCGCATAAGATCAATAAATCTTATTTGAATACCCCGTACACTGATAAAATAAATCACACAAATTCACAATCTTGACTCATCAACTGAGACGCTCCTTGATTCGAGCTGCCTTACCAGTGCGATTACGGAGATAATATAATTTTGCCTTACGCACAGCACCACGACGTTTAATAATAATTCTATCAATCATAGAAGAATGAGTTTGAAAAACCCGCTCTACACCTTCTCCGTTAGCTATCTTGCGCACTGTGAATGCAGAGTTCAGTCCGCGATTACGAATAGAAATTACAACACCTTCAAAAGCTTGTAAACGTTTTTTTATACCTTCAAACACCCATACCGTTACTTCTACAGAATCACCAGAACGGAAAAAGGGTATATTTTTTTTAAGTTGCTCTTTTTCAATCTGATCAAGGATATTATTCATTATGTCACCATAATTGTATGTTAGTTAATAATTTTAAAACAGTTATTTTTTATACTATATTTTTGATTTTATATACTCATCTTGGAACTCATTAAGCAAAAACTCTTGCTCTTGAGTTAATTCTACACTGCCCAACAACTCAGGTCTTCGAAGCCAAGTACGAGCTATTGACTGTTTCATCCGCCAGCGCTTAATAGTAGCATGATCTCCTGATAATAAAACAGATGGCACTTGTACCCCTTCTGATATTTTTGGTCTAGTGTAGTGCGGGTGGTCTAATAGACCATTGACAAAAGAATCCTGTATAACTGAAGATTTTTTACCTAAAACACCAGGTAATAGGCGAGAAACTGAATCAATAAGTATCATGGCTGGCAGCTCTCCTCCGCTGAGAACATAATCTCCAATAGACCATTCCTCATCAATGTCACTTTGAATAATACGCTCATCGATCCCTTCATATCGACCACAAACTAAAATTAATTTTTGATATTTTGCTAATTGCGAAACTCCTTTTTGATCCAGCTTTTGCCCTTGAGGTGATAAATACACTACCTTTGCACCTGAGCCTGCTGCTACTTTAGCAGTTCGGATAGCGTCTCTTAATGGCTGCGCTATCATTAACATGCCAGGACCGCCACCATAAACACGTTTATCTACAGTGCAGTGCCGATCACGTGTAAAATCACGTGGATTCCAACTGTAAAATCTAATAATGCCATTTTTAATTGCTCGTCCAGTTACCCCGTGATCGGTAATAGCGCGAAACATTTCAGGAAAAAGACTAATCACACTAATCCACATATTCTTCTCTAGAATAAAATCTTATATAAGATGATACAAATCATATTACTAAAACTCTATGCTCCAATCTACAAAAATTATACGAGTCATAATATTGACGCTCTTAATTACTATTTTCTCAATAAATGGAATAAACCTTTCTGTTGTATAGCTTTTATCCTCTACATTTGCATGAACAATGAGCACATCATTTGCACCAGTTTCGATAATCTGTACAACTTTACCTAAAACATAGTGTTCTGTATTAATCACTTGACAACCTAAAAGATCTTTCCAGTAAAAATCATCATTCGAAAGTACTGGCAAATGTTTTGAATCTACAATCACTTCATAGTTAGTCAGTCTTTCTTTTACATGATTACGATTATCAATCCCCTTTATTTTTATAATTAATTGATTTTTATACTTCTTCCATTTTTCTAACTCCAGAAGATACCATTGACCTTCTCTCTGAGTAAACCAAGGTTGATAATGGACAATATTTGTAATTTGTTCAGTGTAGGAAAAAACTTTTACCCAACCATAAATACCATAAGCAGAACCTATCACACCCATACTTAATGGGTGAAAAGGACACTTAGTACTTATAGGTACTCTCATTTTGTTTGCTCTATGAGATTATTGTGTTTTTTTATTTTTTTTATTAATTTATGCACCCTATTAGATAATGATGCACCTTGATTAACCCAGAGATTAATGCGCTCTAAATCTAAATGTAAAGACTTAGCATGGCCTGATGCGATAGGATTAAAAAAACCAACACGCTCAATAAAACGACCATCACGCGCATTACGATTGTCTGTAACAATAACTTGATAAAATGGACGCTTTTTAGCCCCATGACGTGCCAAACGAATTGTTACCATAAAATTCTCCATATGAAGACAACAAAACTGCGTAATTATTTATTATAATGCCTAGAACTATATGCTACTCATGTCAATTTTTATGTAACTCGTACGTTATATCTAACCTGATCTTGCAAAAAGGTTACTATTTATCTGTTTATAAAAATCAGTATAATTTATTCTTAATAAAAAACTAAAGAATACTTAGCTATACGAGATATATTTTATATAAAAAACACTTTTACGATCAACCGAAACAAACATTTCATCATATGTAATTTACTTAACCTAACTGCTTGCGAGCATTACGAAAAATTCGCATCCAAGGGCCATCCACTCCCCATTCCTCTGGGTGCCAAGAATGAGTAATACTACGGTATACACGCTCTGGATGTGGCATCATGATCGTAACACAACCACTTTCATTAGTTACCGCAGTGATTCCGTTTGGCGAACCATTTGGATTAGCTGGATATTTCTCTGTTATATTACCAAAATTATCAATAAAACGCAGTGCTACTAACCTTTTGTTTTCTAAATTTTGTAGCTGCATGGCGCTACGCATCTCTGCATAACCCTCGGCATGCGCTACTACAATTGGAATACGCGAACCAATCATACCATCTAATAAAAGTGATGCAGTACTCGTAACCTCTACTAAACTAAATCGACTTTCAAAACGTTCTGACTGATTACGCACAAAACGAGGCCAGTCTACGCTGCCAGGTATAAGCTCACGAAGATTAGAAAGCATCTGACAACCATTACATACACCTAGCGTCAACGTTTGTTTGCGCTGAAAAAATTCTGTAAATTCATCTCTCAAGCAATTATTAAATAAAATAGACTTAGCCCATCCTTCACCTGCCCCTAGAACATCTCCATATGAAAAACCTCCACATACGACTAAAACATGAAAATCCTGTAAACAATAACGACCTAATAAAAGATCACTCATATGAACATCAATTGCTTCAAAACCCGCTTCATGAAACGCAGCCGCCATCTCAACATGAGCATTAATACCCTGCTCACGTAAGACTGCTACTTTCGGCCTGACCCCCATAGCAATTAACGAAGAAACAATATCTTCTTGTGGGTCAAAAGTAAGAAAAACATTTAATCCTGGGTCACAATTATTTAATTTACCTGCATGTTCCTCATCAGCACAATCTGGGTTATCACGAAGACGCTGAATTTTCCAAGTAGTTTCTGCCCACCAGGCGCGTAAGGCGGTTCGGCTATAACTGTAAAGTATTGATGAACCTCTAGAAATTCTAAAACAATCACCGCTTGTGGCCTTACCTAGTACATGCACAGAAGAACTCAGCTCATGCTCATCTAGAATTTTGCTCACAGAATATATATCAGTAGCAGCTATCTGAATTACTGCACCAAGTTCTTCATTAAACAAAACCGCTAAATCATCATGACCAAGACTTTTAAGATCAATCTCGACCCCACAATGCCCAGCAAAAGTCATTTCTGCAAGTGTAATTAACAATCCGCCGTCTGACCGATCATGATAAGCAAGGAGATACCCTTGAGAAAGAAGTGATTGGATAGCAGACCAAAAATTTGCTAATTGTGGTACACTCCGTATATCTGAAGTGTGATCTCCCAGCTGACGATAAACTTGTGATAAAGCTGTAGCGCCGAGGGCATTATAGCCACCCCCTAGATCAATAAGTAATAGCACATTATCACAAGTCTTGAGCTCTGGTGTTATTGTTTTTCGTATATCCTCTACACGAGCAAAAGCAGTAATCACTAAGGATAAAGGAGCGGTAACCTCATGTTCTATACTATCCTGATTCCAGTGCGTTTTCATAGACATTGAGTCTTTACCTACTGGAATAGTAATCCCCAACTCTGGACATAATTTTTCACTAATTTCTTGTACCGCAGAGTAAAGACCTGCTTCTTCACCTGGATGACCAGCCGCAACCATCCAGTTTGCTGATAGTTTTATACGGGCCATAGAACCAATACATGTTGTCGCAATATTAGTAATTGCTTCACCAACGGCTAATCTAGCAGAGGCTGAAAAATTCAACAAAGAAACTGGAGCGCGTTCACCAATCGCCATTGCTTCACCATAATAACAATCTCGTGATAAACTAGCGCTTGTCACCGCACAATTAGCCACTGGTATCTGCCATGGGCCAATCATTTGATCACGAATCACCATACCACCAATGGAGCGATCACAAATTGTAATCAAAAAAGTCTTTTCTGCTACTGTAGGTAAATGCAATATACGGTATACTGCGTCAGAAATAGATATATGATCTCGAATAAGTTTTTTGCCTGGTGATTGCAGACTCCAAACATTCCGCATTATTGTTGGCACATGACCTAATAAAAGATCAAGAGGCATGTCAATAACGGTAGTTCCAAAATCACTATCAAACAATGATATATGCATCTCCTTTATTGTCTCTCCAATCACTGCATATGGTGCACGTTCGCGCTGACATATGGCATTAAAAAGTGAGATGCTTTTAGCATCAATAGCTATCAAATAACGCTCTTGTGACTCATTACACCAGATTTCTAATGGGCTCATACCCGACTCATTATTCAAGATTGTGCGTAAATTAAATTTTCCACCACATCGACCATCACGCATCATTTCTGGTACGGCATTAGAGAGCCCGCCAGCTCCTACATCATGAATAGATAAGATTGGGTTTTGTAATCCTAGTTGCCAGCAACGATCAATAACCTCTTGGCATCGACGCCCCATTTCAGGATTTGCACGTTGCACGGATGAAAAATCATGATCTACATTAGATTGTCCAGAGATTACTGAAGAGGTTGTACCGCCACCTAATCCAATATTCATTGCCGGTCCACCCAAAACAATAATCTTAGCGCCTGTCTTAATTGCATATTTTGAAACATGATCTGCGCGAATATGCCCCATGCCTCCTGCCAACATAATAGGCTTATGATAACCACGTACCTCGTTACCATTATGGCTATCCACCCGCTCTTCATAAGTTCGAAAGTAACCATTAAGTATAGGTCGACCAAATTCATTATTAAAACCTGCTCCACCCAATGGGGCTTCAATCATAATCTCTAGTGCACTAAAAATAGTATTTGGTTTACCAAAATTTTCCTCCCATGGCTGCTCAAACCCTGGGATGCGTAAATTAGATACTGAAAACCCTAAAAGCCCAACTTTAGGTTTGGCCCCGCGTCCAGTAGCACCTTCATCACGAATTTCACCACCGGATCCAGTTGCAGCACCTGGCCATGGAGAAATCGCTGTAGGATGATTATGTGTTTCTACTTTCATTACAATATGTGTCAATTCTTGATGAAAGCGATATATACCCTCCAGATCAGCATAAAATTGACCAATATTATATCCTTGCATAACTGCTGCATTATCATCGTAAGCAGATATAATATAATCCGGAGTTTGCTTAAAAGTATATTGTATCATTTGAAATAATGATTTAGCCTGTTTTTTACCATTAATCATCCATTCTGCATTAAAGATCTTATGACGACAGTGCTCAGAATTAGCTTGCGCAAACATATATAGCTCAATATCTGTCGGGTTTCTTCTGAGCTTAGCAAACAAAGCCATTAAATAATTAATTTCACTATTTGATAAAGCCAAACCAAGCCTAATGTTAATCTTCACTAATTCATCTCGCCCTGCATGAAGTATGTCGATAATTTTTACAGAAGTTTTAGCAGGCTGTGAAAATAACACTTCAGCTTGATCAAGATCAGTTAAAACAGTTTCTATCATGCGGTCATGCAATAATATTTTTAACTCTTCCCATTGATATTTTGCCAATTCAGGAGATTTTATATAAAAAACCTTACCACGTTCTAAACGTATAATCTGAGTTAAAGAGCAGTTTTTGACAAGATCAGTCGCTTTTGAAGACCATGCTGAAATAGTTCCTAAACGCGGAGTAATTAGAAACATATGCCCTGCTGGAGTATTCTGCATTACAGAAGGTCCGTAACACAAAAGATGCTGAAGAATTTTTTTTTGATCTATAGTAAGCGGCTCGCTTACATAAACAAAATGAACATATTCAGCATAAATTTCTTTAATCGGAAAGTTAGCCTTCTGAAAGTCTCGAAGTAATTTTTTTACCGCGCTTACCGATAAAGCCGGAGGACCACGTAGAATTTCCATCATAATAAACGCTCTCTTTTTCACAGATCTATGTAGTGTCCATCTGGCTATTATAGAGGAAACATGTGCCATATTATAGATTTTTGGCTAAGCTAAAACATATTTTTAACTATTGAAACATACCCATAAAATTATACATACGAAAATTATAAGAATATTTTGAGTTATCTTGTCTCGCACAACTTTCAGTAGTAACAATTTACATTGACTATTGAAGATTCTTTACGCTCTTATTTTTCTATATTTACAGAATTATATATATCATGTTGATGATGATAGCATGAGGATGATTTTTTTAATCATTTTAGGTTGGCATAATTTACTCATTTATTGTACCACTCTCACAACTTCATACACACAGACCGTCTGATGACTATAAGTAATTAATAATCCTCTTAGTATTAAAATCTTTTCAGTAAATCCTATACTGGAATACATCACGAGATAACTATGACTGAATTTTAATTAAGTTAATGTGAAAGTAATATCTCAGATAAACATGTAGTATCTTATAAAATAAGATAGGATTATTATTCTATTCTGGAATTTCGAACTTTATTGTACACAAAATAATTATCACCTATTACCTTCTAGTAATTTTATAAAATTTTTAACATTATGATTATATTATGTAGTAATCATTAAATATAATTGAAGAAGTTATTAAGGTATAGGTATAGGTATAGGTATATTAGGTATATGAAGATGATATAAAATCTTAATAAAAGCAAAATAACAATAGTAAGCAATATACTTATAAATTTTACTGTATAATTTTTATTATATTATTATTAAAATGGTAATATTCTTTTATATTTCACATTTGTGTGTAAATTGTATCTATAATAAATTTATTAATTTTTACTATTGACCTGGTAACGATTTGTAAAGATTGTTTTTATAAATATAAAAAAATTTTTCTTATATAAGTATAAATTATATACTGAAGCACGAAAAAATAAACTCAGATTAAAAAATTCTACTGATACTTTTTTATAAACATTTTTCATAAAGTATATTTTTAAGATCACTATAAATATTTTATAAATAAAGATACATATATCTCTAAATTAGTATATAAGTTACCGTGCAATAATTTAGCAAGTAATTAACAAGTAATTATCTTACATACTTTAAAGATACTTTGTTTGAATATATAGTATAGTAAAAATTACACTTAAAAATATTGCTCTTTCCTAGTATCTCGATCAAAAAATTTGATTATTTTTGATAAATATCTTCATATAAAAACTCTATAGAAAAAATCATTGATATGTCCTAATACTGGATGAGTTATCTACAATATCTAAATCATTTTAACAATTAAAATGAAAATCTTTTAAATATATATATCCTTCATTATTCTATTTACCTTGCCTACAAAATAAAGAAAGAGAATCTTTAAAACTACATAGGGTTTTTATTTCTCAGGGTCTTTTTTGCTCTTTTTTTATTAAAAAAATCATTTAGAATGCTTGAACATTGTCCTGATAATATGCCATAAGTAATCTGAATATAATGGTTAACTCCGGGGTATGAAAAAAAATTCAGACAGGAACATGGTGAACTCGTTTTAGTGTCACAAGCTCCATATACTAATCGGCTAATTCGACTACAAACTATTGCACCAATACACATAATACAGGGCTCAAGCGTGACATATAAAGTTGATTTTAAGAGTCGATAATTTTTTACGGTTTGGCCTCCACGTCGTAATGCAATTATTTCAGCGTGCGCGGTAGGATCATTAGACCCAATAGATTGATTACATCCCTCGCCGATAACCTGATCATAAAGAACTAATACAGCACCAACTGGAATTTCGCCTTGATGCATAGCCTTAGTTGCTAAAAAAATAGCGCGTTTCATCCAATATTCATCAGGATAGTTTGTCAACTCTCATTCTCCAGAAGTTTTTATATAATCTCATAAATAGATGCCTATTATCTAATAAAAGCACTTTTAATACGATTTCATCTAATGCATGCATTTTTTCAGCATTACAGTAGTAAAATATAATCATTCTGTTTAGCTATACATAAAAAATATACACTATTGAATGATATCATATAAGTTCTGTAAAATATTGAATGCGCCTAAAAGACTCTTGCATTACAATAAACAATTAAAGTATCTATTCAACTATAAAATTATTCAATAAAAATGATTTATAGCAGGCAACAACTCCTCAACACATGTTTAGTACAACCATGAAATTAAAAATTAACCTAAAATAATATTTTCATTAAGGGTCTTAATGCATAAATTATACAATAGTTAAACAATCTCTATTATCAGCGAACCAAAAATAAGGTTAATAATATATACTTCTACCTCAAATGGTAGATATTACAAAAACTAAATAATAAAAAACACTATTAATAAATAATCAATATCTCTTGATATTATCAAGTATATGCCATAAGATTTCTACATTCTCTATATCTGCACAAAAAAATAAATATACAGTCAAATTATTATTTTATGAGAATATTCTTGGATTGATTTATTAAAAAATAAAACATTTCATTGAAATGTATGGCGCATCATTTAATGGATATGTGATAATTTTTGTTATTATTATCAGATGCACGTATAAACTATTAGAAATAAATCAAAAAAACCTAAACGATTTTTTATATCCGTTATTGATCGATATCACGTCATATATCCCATCTAATTACTAAGTATTTGATCTAATTTTCTATCGTATTCTATACTTTTCCATTTTTTTATATTTTAAAAACAAAATACAACAGTCACATTTTAAGATTTGTAAGATCATTCTACACTAGAAAACCTAACCTCCACAGGTCATAATTAGCATGTAATATTTAGTAATAATCTGGAAATTTAATTAGATGAACATATATTGAGCTGAACCCTATAAAATATGTATAGATAATACATATCAATCAAATACTAATTCAGGATAAATATGATACATATCTAACTGACATACAAAATTTATATTATATACTATCACTAAGTGTAATTCAGATAAATTAAAATAAAGAAATCACTTGTATTGATATAAGTTAAATAATGATCTGTACATATTTCAATATAAAATATATATATTGAATAAAAATCAATATAAATATTAAATATATAATTTGTATAACAACATTAAGAATTCTTATTTTCTCGATCCATACAGCTAAATACTGTAATTATATGCCATATTAGTTAATTTCTATTAGCAGTACTTAAAATTGTACAATATTCCTTTTATTAAGGAAAAATAATATACACGTGTAGTAGCAGAAATGGAACATTCATACAATGGTGCATGATGAACTAAAAAAGACTGCTAGCTGGGCTGCGCTAAGATACGTTAGGTCAGGAACTATTATTGGCGTAGGAACTGGCTCAACTACTGCACACTTTATTGATGCTTTAGCATCTATCAAAAATCAGATTGCTGGAACAGTATCTAGTTCAGAAACTTCAAGCGCTAAACTCAAAGCATACGGCATCCCTGTTTTTGATCTTAATGATGTTAGCCTGCTCCCTCTATATGTTGATGGTGCAGATGAAATTAACGATCAGTTACAAATGATTAAAGGAGGTGGAGCAGCATTAACACGAGAGAAAATTATTGCAGCTGTTGCAGACTGTTTTATTTGTGTCGTAGACTCTTCGAAAAAAGTAGAAATACTTGGTCATGCTCCTCTTCCAATAGAAGTAATCCCAATGGCGCGCTCTTATGTATCTCGTCAATTAATCAAACTTGGAGGATGCCCAAAGCACAGACAGAACGTCATAACTGATAATGGTAATATTATTCTTGATGTATATCATTTAAACATGAGAAATCCAGTTCAGCTAGAAAAAATTATTAATTCCTTAACAGGTGTGGTTACAGTCGGATTATTTGCTGAACGTGGAGCTGATATAGCCATTATCGGTACTACACGTGGAGCACAAATACTCCAAAAAAATTATTATACAAAATGCTAAAAACTGATATATTTATAAAATAGGATAAAAACACAATTCTGCTATTTTAGATACAACCTTTTAAATATCTATAGTTGAATGCAAATATATATTGAATAATATTACTTCTTATCATTAATTACTATTTCAGGCGTTCTATATTTTTATAATAATACAGTATTAAAATAATGCATAATTTTCAGTATCAGTATAAAGTTATAAAATAAATTTATAAACCAACTATTTTAAAAACCAACGATGAATAATCCTTATTTAGTTTTTCCTAATATCGATCCGGTTATTATTTCACTTGGACCAGTGTCATTTCACTGGTATGGACTTATATATTTAATAAGTTTTATATTGATTCGCTGGGTAGCAGTTAAAAGAGCTAGTCAGTGCAAAAATTTTTTATTTAAAGAAAATGTGAACGATCTACTATCCGTTGGCTTTTTTGGGGTATTTATTGGAGGTCGCTTAGGGTATATGCTATTCTATAATTTTCCTGTTTTACTAAGTGATCCTTTATCTATTTTTAAAATATGGAATGGCGGGATGTCGTTTCATGGAGGTTTAATAGGGGTTATTATAGGAATGTGGGTATTTTCTCATCGAATACAGCGTCATTTTTTTCAAATATCTGATTTTATAGCCCCTCTTATTCCAATTGGTCTAGGTGCAGGACGGATCGGGAATTATATTAATGGTGAGCTATGGGGAAGAGTTAACACTCATTTGCCATGGGCCACATTATTTCCTGGATCCTACAGTGAAGATATTAAAATGGCGGCTATTCATCCAGAATGGCAACAACTACTTCTAAATTATGGAGTGTTACCACGTCATCCTTCTCAGTTATACGAAGCTATCTTAGAAGGTCTTATTTTATTTATCATTCTGAATTTATTTATTTTAATTCAAAATCGCCCTCTTGGCGCTATGTCTGGATTATTTTTAGTTAGTTATAGCATCTTTAGAATTACTGTAGAGCTATTTCGACAACCTGATCCACAGATTGGTTTATTTTATGGTATTAGTATGGGGCAAATCCTATCTATCCCAATGATAATTTCAGGGGTCCTAATTATCATCTGGGCTTATTACAACCATAATTTAAATATAAATAACCACTAATAAATAAAATAATCACTGATTATCTACCAGATTAATATTTTTTATATAATATATAATATGGTAAAATTAAATATACGTACGCCTACTGTTATTATTTAAAATTATAAGAAATATAGAAAATTTTTAGCATATGATTAATATTTATTTCTATATCTAATTTTTGTAGTTTACATAATTCTTGAAGCTTATAATAGCATAACTCTTGTTTTAATTACTTACCTACCTGTCTATCTAAAACAATTCTAGTATTTTAAACACATTCTTGCTCAAAATTTTCATATCATACAAAGCTTTTACTTAAAATATTAATTATTTCTCACTATAATAATACTTATATCTTATGCAAACAATTTGTATATAAAACGCAATTTCTTTAATATAAAATTAAATAATCTTTAATTTTATATAAAACAAAAAATATATTTTATATCTTAATTTTTAAAAGCATACTATTAATATACATATGAGTTAATTAATACACTCAAAGCTGTTACATATATGACCTGTTCTTTGACAAATTATGAGTTTTATCATAAACTTATTTGATAAAAATAACTCTTTTATTCTCAAATAAGTTCAATACTATTATGCTTTTAGCATAAAATATTATAAAATATAACATTGAAGTTATATACATATTTTTATGCCTTCTATAAAAAAATATAAAAAATTATACACAATTTATTTCATGTTAAACATAACTATAAAACTATAGAATATAGTATTTCAATATTATGCTATAATTTTATTAATTATAAATAATGCATTTATTTTTCAGAAAATGTCTAACAATTAATTCTTTTAGAAAAAAAATATATCACATCACATCAAAAAATTCAGTATATACTAATCTCACTGGAAATAATCGATAAATCTTACCGATACTCAGTAAATAAAAAATTCATTATCAATGATAAGACACCAATAATACTTTACAACTAATTTTCATTGCTTGGTGTAGTATGATCCATATCCAATTAAACGCTCTAAATAGCGTGAGCACTACTTATGGCTAATCTTTTAGACAATTCTCTCATTCTAGTTGACGCTTTTTCATATTTGTATCGTGCGTATTATGCTTGTCCTCGTTTAAGTACATCATCTGGTTTTCCAACCGGTGCTATCTACGGTATGTTAAACATGCTCCGTGCGCTAATATTTAAATATCAACCTACTCATATTGCTATTGTATTTGATGTAAAGGGAAAGACATTTCGCGATGATATCTTTACAAAATATAAAAGTCATCGTCCATTAATGCCGGATGACCTATGCATTCAGTTGAAACCTTTAAAAAAAATTATTAAAGCTATGGGTTTACCAATATTAGCTATTTCTGGTGTTGAGGCAGATGACGTAATAGGTACTCTAGCATTAGAAGCAGAAAAATCAGGTCACACCGTATTAATTAGCACAAGTGATAAAGATATGGCCCAGTTAGTAACACATAAAATTCATTTAATTAATACAATGAATCATACCGTATTTGGACCAGAAGAGATAATAAAAAAATATGGTGTCCCACCTATTTTAATAATTGACCTATTTGCCTTAATGGGTGATGCATCTGACAATATTCCAGGAGTGCCGGGAATTGGCTGCAAGACTGCTATAGCGTTACTACAAAAATTCAACGGTATTAAAGCTATTTATGAAAATTTAGAGATAATATCATCTCTTACTATTTATAATTCCAAAAATATAATAAAAAAATTAAAAAAATATAAAGCTGAGGCTTTTCTTTCTTATCAATTAGCTACAATTAAAACTGATGTGACACTTAATATTACTAGTAATCACTTAATTCTAAAAGATCCAAATATAGATGTTCTTCGATCATTATTTAAAAATTTTGAATTAAATAAATGGGCAGCTTATTTAGATGATAAAAAATTATGGCGTTCACATAAAAGAGTGAACTCAAAACAATCAAAAGAGATTATCTTAAAGAATCCTATAATAAAATCAGAGATATACAATCCAGAAGTTTTAAATACCTATTTTACCATTCTAGACCAAATAACTTTGTCTCTCTGGTTAAATAAATTAAGACACAGTAAATGTTTCTCATTAAATTTAGAGACCAGTTCAGTAGATGCTCTAACAACGAGTATTATTGGATTCTCTTTTTCCATGACACCAGGTGAAGCAGCCTATTTGCCAATATTACATGATTATCCAAATGCTCCTACTCAATTAGCCTACCAGGATGTCCTCTTGGCCCTAAAACCACTTTTAGAAAATACAAAAATTGCAAAAATTGGAAAAAATCTCAAATTTGATCGAGGCGTTTTACAAAGACACAATATTGAATTAAAAGGCATGTGCTTTGATACAAAACTGGAATCTTATGCATTAAATAGTATAAACAATGGGCATGATATATATACATTAGCACAAAGATGGTTAGGTTATGATTTAACATTACTTGCTGAAATTACTAAAGAAGGTAAAAATCAACTAACCTTTAGTAAGTTATCTCTTGCAACGGCAACTCATTACGCAGCTAGCCTTGCAGATATTACATTACAGTTACATTACAAAATGTGGAAAGAGCTAGAAAAAGAACAAGGCCCTAAGCGTATATTTGAACAAATTGAGATGCCACTGATTCCTGTACTATCGCGTATAGAACAACACGGAGTTTTAATTAACCAACATTTATTATCTAAGTGCTCTCAAGAAATTGGTGATCGTCTCATTAAACTAGAATTAAAAGCACACAAGCTAGCAGGAGAATCATTTAATCTAGCCTCACCAAAACAATTAAAAAATATCTTATTTTATAAAAATGGTTTCAAATCACTTAAAAAAACAGCTAATGGTAATTTATCTACAAGTGAAGAGGTGCTTTCTAAGCTAGCAATAGAGCATCCACTACCAAAGGTAATCTTAGAATATCGTAGTTTATCTAAAATTAAATCAGCTTACACAGATAAATTGCCACTTATGATTCACCCAGAGACTCGGCGAGTGCATACATCTTATCACCAAGCAGTGACAGTAACCGGACGTCTCTCTTCTAGTAATCCAAACCTACAAAGTATTCCAGCTCGAAGCAGTGAGGGACGTCGTATTAGGCAAGCATTTACAGCCGCTCAAGGCAAATGTCTTATAGCTGCAGATTATTCACAAATTGAATTACGCATTATGGCGCATTTTTCACAAGATATAGGACTACTATCAGCATTTTCTAAAGAACAAGATATTCATTGCGCTACAGCCTCAGAAGTATTCGGAATTGCTTTTTCAAAAGTTAGCAAAGAACAAAGACAGCGCGCTAAAACAATTAATTTTGGTTTAATATACGGCATGAGTCCTTTTGGTTTGGCACGTCAACTACATATTAGTGTCAAAGAAGCTAAAATATATGTAGATTGTTATTTCGATCGATATCCTGGGGTTTTTCAATACATGAAAAACACCCGTCAACAAGCTTTAGAAAATGGTTATGTTTCTACACTATATGGTCGTCGCTTGTATTTACCAAATATTCAAGATAAAAACATTATGCGTCGAAAAGCTGCAGAACGCGCAGCTATTAATGCGCCAATGCAAGGAACAGCAGCTGATATAATTAAACGAACTATGATTAATATTGATAAATGGCTCTTGCAACAAAAACATCCAGCATTTAAAATGATTATGCAGGTACATGACGAATTAGTTTTCGAAGCACAAATAGATACTGTAAAAGAAGCATCTATAAAGATTTGCTCCATAATGGAAAATAGTGAAAATCTTGATGTACCGCTACGTGTAGATATTGGAGTGGGTAAAAACTGGGACCAAGCTCATTAGATTTTATTATCAGTAAAACTCCAAAACAATACAATTAACTTAAAATTTAACATAGATCTTTATCTATATCCTGACCGTAATATTTTAATAAATACATCATTAAAATATCTTTTTTTAAATTTAAATTACAATATATACTTAATAAAATAAAAAAAATAATTAAATGTCAGTGCTCTATAAAAACATATGTAGCAAATAAAAACGAACAGATATTACTGCAATAAAAATAAAATTATGCTAGTTTTATATTAGGTTAAAAATCTATTACATGTCTAGAATGAGGAAAAAAGCTGTTATGAATAAAGATCCTCTTAACTATAAAGATTCAGGGGTAGACATCCATAAAAGTAATATTTTTGTAAAACAACTTAAAAAAATTGCAAAAAAAACATCTCGTCCAGAAGTAATAGAAGGACCAGGTGGTTTTGCAGCTTTATGTGCTATACCACAAAAGTATCGCGAACCAATCTTAGTATCCAGTACAGATGGAGTGGGTACTAAAATGAAATTAGCAATGAAATTTAAATTCTATGAAACAATTGGTATTGATGTAGTTGCTATGTGTGTAAATGATATAATCGTATCAGGTGCTGAGCCACTCTTTTTCTTAGATTACTATGCAACTAGTCATGTTAAAATTAAAACCATTTCTTCTATTATCGATGGTATTACTAAAGGGTGCTTAAAATCAGGTTGCTCTCTAATTGGTGGTGAAACAGCTGAAATGCCAGGAATATATAACGATGAAGATTATGATATAGCAGGTTTTTGTGTTGGAATAGTAGAAAAAGAAAAAATTATTAATGGAAAAAAAATAACGGATGGTGATGTATTAATCGCACTTAGCTCCAGTGGCCCACATGCAAATGGATATTCTCTTATTCATAAAATTATCAATGATAATAATATTGATATACAAAAAACCTACATAAAAGAAAAACCTATAATAGATGACCTATTGAGACCAACTCGAATTTATGTAAAAAATATCCTAACCTTGATTGAAGAAATAGAAGTAAGTGCTATTGTGCATCTTACTGGAGGTGGATTTTGGGATAATATTCCCAGAGTCCTGCCAAATCATACTCAAGCGATTTTAAATGAATCTACCTGGAAATGGCCAGAAATATTTAAGTGGATTCAACAATCTGGAAATATTAGTCGTTTTGATATGTATCATACTTTCAACTGTGGTGTGGGTATGATAATTGCATTACATCCATCATTAGCAGATAAGGCGTTACAAAAAATAACTGATTGTGGTGAAATAGCTTGGAAAATCGGAGTTATAAAAGCCTCATCCTCCAATACTCGTGTAGTAATTAACCCATGAAACAAATAGTCATACTAGTATCTGGATATGGTACTAACTTACAAGCTATATTAAATGCTCATCTTACTACAGAGATCTCTAGCAAGATAGCAGCTGTTATTAGTAACAATTCTAATGCTTTTGCTATAAAGCGGGCAGAACTCGCTCACGTTGCTACTCATATAATAGAAGAAGAACGATACAAAAAATCAGAATTATTTAATAAAATATTAATCAAAACAGTGAAAATTTATAATCCAGATTTAATAGTATTAGCTGGTTATATGCGCATATTAAACATAGAGTTTGTTACATGCTATACTGGGAAAATACTTAATATTCATCCTTCCTTACTGCCAAAATATCCAGGTCTTAAGACACATCAGCGCGCAATAGAAAATGGCGAAAAACAACACGGAACCTCTATACATTTTGTTACTGAACAAATAGACAATGGACCGATTATTTTACAAGTAACAGTCCCAATATTTTACAATGACACTGAACATACCCTAAAAATGCGAGTAAAATATCAAGAAAATATCATCTACCCGCGTGTTATCAAATGGTTTATTGATGGTCGTCTAGAAATGCATGAAAATTCAGCTTGGTTAGATGGGAGAAGATTGCCTCATGCAGGTTATAAAAATCCAATTAATAAAAAATGAAACACCATAAAAATTAAAAAATTATAAAATCAAAATTACAGCTATATTTTATTTAATTAACATAAAAACATCATATATATTATATATATACTAGATTTTTTTTATTAATTACATATTAAAAATAAATTTTATAATATTATGCATATTCATCTATTCGGCATAGTATCAACGACCTTCAGATTTTTTAAAAACTACATAATATCATTTAATATAACAAATTATTTAGAAAATTTTTTCCTAAAAAATAAAACATTTACAACTATTATTTACAAAACAATATATACAAATATCAGTTTTTAAAATGCTCATATATTAATTAATTAAATAAAAACTGTTCTTTTCTGTACCCCTTATATTTGACAAAAAATATAAAAAATATAGATTTTCTACCTAAATTAAAAAAATTTTATATTAAAATTATTTATTAAATTTTTTATTTATTATAAATAACACAGTATAAAATAAAAGATTCACTGTTACCCATCATCATCTCTAAAAATAAATAAAATATTTTAAGTAAGAAAGATTGATTAATAACACATAATTTATTATACTTACTTGTTAAATAGTACTTATAAATACATTATAAAATTTTTTAAAAATATTGACAATATACTGATAGTATTATATAAAATGATTGTTAAATTATCTATTTTGTTAAATCATCGATATGACTCTTAACTAAAGAAATCTTCTATTAATTTACCTAAACACATAATCTAAATAGATTAATTAAATCTAATAATAAAACTCTTTTACTAACATAGATAATATAAACATACCTATAAATTAAAACCATCAAATATCAAACGCTATTTTGCAAGCTGCAAGTGTATTATCATAAATCTATAATAGTATTTATTGTTATAATATATACTATAAATTATTATATTTAATATATAAAATATTTATCAAAAACATTTTAATTTTTCAATACATGTTATAAATAAAAACATCTAAAGTCTACTAATAAATAAAAAAATCATTTCATTTTATGATTAAAAATCATTTTATTATATAGATTTTTAGTAATTAATGATAAACATCACATGCATAATAATCAAAATTAAATATTCTACACAAAATCCTATCTAAAATAGTACTTTTTATATTTAAACTTATAATATACTATACACTGATTATATATATACCTCTGATAAAAATGATTATAAATCAGCATATATATATAAAAATATAACCTAAAATAAATAAAATATGCTTCTCATAGTATATATTCATACTATTATTCATACTATATATATATTTATATAAACAAATTATATATAAAAAATATACAAAATACTACATTTTAATTTCTATTTATTCTTCTTAAAAGCAATATAAAATTTATATTTTATATTGCTTTTAAGAAGAATAAATGCTAAAATATACCTAGCTTGTCTAGGACAATAAGATATAAATATTAAAAATTAATTAACTTTTATTAGTATCTACACTAAAGTAAGTTGTGTAATTTTTATATTGATTATTTATATGTTAAAGTATATGTGTACGTTTATAAGATTTTACGGGTTATTATGTTTCCTATCATTTTTTATGATGTCCGTTATTTAAATTTTTTTTTTTTAGGTTAATTATTATTGTTAGTTTTGTTTTGTCTTTTAAAATATTTATTTTATTTCTTTCCTAGTTTTTCTAAGAAGTATATTTATTTAAGATTTTAATTAATTTTTTTGTTTGGATATTTATGGTTAAGATTTTATATTATATAGAATATAAAATCTTATTCGCAGATTGTATTTATTTTGTTTCTATATGGTTTGTAACGTATAACATAAAAGAGTTTATTTTATTATATGTTATATATATTAAATATTAAAGGTAAAGATAACTTTATTTTTTTTTTTACTTAAAGATTTTTAAAAATTTTGTTGTATAATTATTTATAATGAATATATGTATTTAATGTGTAGTTTAGTGTTATAGGAGGTGTTTACGTTATTTATTTAAAATAGGATTTTTTTTTATTTTTTATTTAGACTAATTGATGATTTATTTATATAAAATATATTTAAATCTAGCATAAATTCTAAATTTATTAGAAATTGTGAGTTTATTATATAGAAAATAGAAAATATTATATAAAATTTTAAATTTTTTGATGTTTAGTAATTTTTTTTTTATTTATTATTTATCTGTTATTTGATGATTTATGTACAACAATTTGATTGTAGATAGGTAATCATGGATTGTTAGAGATAATATTTGATTAACTTAAATTAAATTTTAATTTTTATAGTTTATAAATATTTTTATTATCAAAATATTTTAGTTATGGGTTTTCAGATTGAGCATAAATTTTATATAATCTAATGCGAGATATATATTAATGATGTATAATTTAATGTAATTTAATGGTATATATAAAATTAAAGTAATTTAATGGTATATATAAAATTAAATATTCATTTTTACTAGATTAAATTATAAAAAATTATAAATAAGTATTAAGTTATATTAGCACTTAGATTAGTTTTTAGTTTACATTGATCAAATTGTTTTTCTGATCTTATTTATTTGGATTACAGAACTTTTGGGTGTTAATTAAGGATTGATTATAGAATTTTTTATATCTAATATAATAAGAATCTTGTATCTGTATAAATTATTTCAGATTTAAATAAATTTTTATAGCAGATTTGTAGATTATTATTTTATTTTTAGTTTAATTTTTTATTAAGATATTTTTAGTTTTTTTATCTTATTTATTTTTATTTCCGATAAGTTTTAGTTTTTAAAAATTTATTATGGTTAGATATTCAGTAGTAATATAGTACTTATTTTATTTTAAAGTTTTTGTCTAAAGTGCTATATAAGATATGTATTATTTATGACAAGTTAGATAAGATTATTTTTTATAATATACTATTAATTTGAGATACTGGATTTTATTTATTTTAGAACTCGGATTGTAGATATTATATTATTTATGGAGAATCTATGCACGTATTATGGCAAGTTATTACTACAGTTCTACATGGCACATGGCGAACATTAACTTTTATTCGTCAATTTATTTTAAATATTATGTTTATTTTGTTAGTTTCTATTTGTGTGGGGGTTTGGCTTCAAAATGAACGAGTTCATACTGGAGGTGAAAGGCATAAAGGGGCTTTAATTGTTAATTTACAAGGAACTATAGTAGATAAACCTGCCGTTAATGATCATCTTCTAATGCGGATGTATCATCAAATATTAGGTTATAATGGAAATTATGCAAAAGAAACATCTTTATTTCAGGTGGTAAACTCTATACGTCAAGCTAAAGATGATCCTAAAATTACCGGAATGGTATTGGATTTAGCTAATTTTATAAGTGCCAATCAATCGTCTTTAGAATATATTGGTAAAGCGTTAGGTGAATTTCGTAAGAGTGGCAAGCCGATTTTTGCATTTGGGTTAAATTATAACCAAACACAATATTATTTAGCTAGTTTTGCTAATAAAATTTATCTTTCTCCTTATGGATCTGTAGATATTCGAGGATTCTCATTTAATAATATTTATTATAAAAGTTTTTTACAAAAATTAAAAGTACACTCTCATGTATTTCGTGTTGGTGCTTATAAGTCTGCTGTAGAGCCTTTAATCCGAGATAATATGTCACCAGAAGCCTGTGAAGCTAATCGTCTTTGGGTTATGGAATTATGGAATAATTATTTAAACACACTAGCGGAGAATAGAAGAGTTAAGGTTGCACAGATTTTTCCAAATGTTAAAAAGACTATAGAAAAATTAGAGATATTGCATGGAGATTCTGCTCAATACGCTAAAGAAAATGGATTAGTTGATGTATTATCTTCTTCAACTTTAGTAGAAAAAGATTTAGTTGATGTCTTTGGCTGGGATGAAACTAATAAAAATTATTATGGTGTTAATATTTATGATTATCCGTTAAAAAATACAAATAATAACTCAGGGAATATAGCGGTCATTATAGTTAACGGTTCTCTTGAAAATGATCAGATGACTCCTGGTAAATTTTCTGTTGATTCTGCAATGTTAGAAATTCGATCTGCTCGTCTTGATCCTGCAATTAAAGCTATTATTCTTCGTGTTAATAGTCCTGGAGGTAGTATAGCGGCTTCTGAAGCTATTCGCTCAGAACTAGAAGCTGTTAGAGCTGTAGGAAAACCTATAGTGGTTTCTATGGGGGGTGTCGCAGCATCAGGTGGTTATTGGATTTCAATGCCGGCAAATTATATTATTGCTAATCGAAATACTTTAACAGGTTCAATTGGTTTATTTAGTATAATTAATACTATAGAAGATTCTTTAGATATGATTGGTATTCATTCTGATGGTATTAGAAACTCTAAGTTATCTGGGGTATCTTGTACTAAGGCACTTTCAGGAGATATGCAGAAAATTATTCAGTTAAGTGTTAATCATGGTTATCAGGATTTTATTAGTTTAGTAGCTGATGCGCGTCACAAAACTAAAGATCAGATTGATAAGATAGCTCAAGGACGTGTATGGAGTGGCTTTGATGCTAAAAAATATGATTTAGTAGATGCCTTAGGTGATTTTGATGATGCATTAGCGAAAGCGGCGGAGTTAGGGCATATTAAAAAGATACAGCTTAAATGGTATGCTCATGAGCCTTATTTTTTAGATTTTTTATATAATCAAGCAACTAGTTCTATGAATATATCTTTGTTACAAATGGTTTCTCATGGATTTTTACCAAAATCTATATTGAGTACAATAATAGATATGAAAAAACAGACAGGTTTAGAGTTTACTATGAACGATCCTCAGAATCTTTATGCGTTATGTCTAAGTTGTGGTGATATTTTATAATCTAAATCTATGTGGTACGTATACTATATAGTCGTGCTTTTATATGCGGCTATATAGTAATTAAATTTAGACTAGAGTTTATTGACTGTAATAGTTTTTACATTATTTTGAGTTTATTCATGCAAAAAAAATCTATTTATGTTGCGTATACTGGTGGGACAATTGGAATGCAAAGATCCTGCAATGGTTTTATTCCTATTTCAGGCTATTTACAAAACCAGTTAGCTACTATATTAGAGTTTCATCGAGAAGAAATGCCTAATTTTACTCTTCATGAATATAAACCTCTTATTGATTCTGCAGATATGACGCCAGATGATTGGCAAATTATCGCAGATGATATTGGAAAAAATTATCATTCTTATGATGGTTTTGTGATTTTACATGGCACAGATACTATGGCATTTACAGCTTCAGCTCTTTCTTTTATGCTGGAGAACTTAAAAAAGCCTGTTATTGTGACAGGATCACAAATCCCATTGGAGCAAATGCGTTCAGATGGTCAGCAAAATTTATTAAATGCACTTTATATTGCGGCTCAGTATCCGATTAATGAAGTTACTTTGTTTTTTAATAACATATTGTATCGTGGAAATCGTACTACAAAAATTCATGCGAATGGATTAAATGCTTTTGCTTCACCTAATTTATCCCCTCTATTAGAAGTAGGAACACATATTCGATGCTTACATACACAGTCAGCGCCAATCGGAGATGGCGGACGATTAGTAGTTCATCATCTTACTCCTCAGTGCATAGGACTAGTAACAATTTATCCAGGAATTTCAGCTAAAATTTTGCATAATTTTACTAAAAATCCCATTAAAGCTCTTATTCTTCGTTCTTATGGGGTTGGAAACGCACCACAGAATCAAGATTTTTTAAAAGAGATTAGATTAGCTGTAAAACAAGATATTATAGTAGTTAATTTAACGCAGTGTATGTTTGGTAAAGTCAATATGAGTGGTTACACTACTGGTCATGCGTTAGAAGAGGCTGGTGTCATTAGCGGTTTAGATCTTAGTGTTGAAGCAGCTTTAACTAAGTTATATTATTTATTAAGTAAGAATTTTAGTACTCAAGATGTATGTCATTTTATGCAACAAAATTTACGCGGTGAACTGACTACTGATGAAGACACTTAATGTTTACTTATTTAGATAAAAATCTAATTTATTAATAAAAATTTAAAATATGCGATTTGTAATTATTTTTGAGAAGATTTTTTTGTTATTATAATGAAGTATGTTTTATTTTATTTTTTGAAATTTCTAAATATTTGATTGATTTTAAACTTAAAGATATTATTAATTTTTTTATGTTATTTAGAATACAAATTTAATTTTTATATTATTTGTTAGTAATTTTAATCACTGGATCTATTTTTTGTTAACTACAATAGGAATTAATTGTTCATCAAAGTATATTAATTTTTTTAGTGTGTTCAAATGAGAGAGCATATAACCTATTTTTATTTAAATAAATCTATTATATTTATTTAAATTTGTATGCTGAGTTTTATTTTTAGATTTTTTTTTATTCTATATTGATATACAGATTAGTGTAATTTTATGTCATTTATTAGATATACTATTGTATATGATAGAATCACGATTCTATTATTATAGTAAATAATTTATTGAAAAATAGATTTTATTTATTTTAGTAGAGTTAATAATTGAAATTTTAAAATATTTTTTATTTTTAGTTTACTATGATAATTATATCGTTGTACGCATAGGCTTTATATTATGTTAGTTATTAGAGATTTTAAAATATTGATATGTACCAATCATTAAAAAATTGAAAGATTATATATTTTATAATTACAAGGTTATTTCAATATCTTCATTTTAGTTTTTTATTTGAAAAGTTTTACAATAATCACAATACGAAAAAGTAAAACTAAAATTATAAATTTTAAATTATAAATTATTTTATTATCAGATTATGTGTATAATTAAAATTATTTTTGATGTATGGTCTTTTATTTGATCGTATTTAAGATGTTGTATTTTTTTAGAATTATAATTTTTACTAATTCTTTTTTTTTAATTTTTAACAAATTTTATTTGTGTAGTACAGATAGGTATTTGATTAAAATAATTTATTATTATTACAGTACGTTACTAAGTAAATATTTTTATTTTATTTATATTTTGCAACAGTCGTTTATTTGATATTCTCGTTATTTTATTAAGACAAAAGTAGTAAAAGTAAGCGCAATAATAGTTTTAAAATATTGTTTTGCTTTAAATTATTTATAGTGTATATATTTAAATGATATTTTTTATAAAATATAGTGTATCTTTTGTACTAAAAATAGTTAATACTTTTAATGTTCTTTTCGAAAGATGAAAATTAATCACTATAATTTTGGTTTATATTTTATTAAGTTAGTTAATATATGTATATTAGATTTTTTATTAGTTAAATAAATACATTAAGGTAAGTAATTTTACTAAAATTTTATATATTTGATGAATGACAAATTTATCTTAAATAGAATTTAATTTTCTGGAAAAGATAATTTTTTTATTTATTATTTATTATTTATTATTTAAAATTATTTTGTAGTTTATTAAAATTGTAAAGAATATTACTTACCTAAGTAATATTCTTTACATCAGACATGAAATAAATGTTTATATATTTATATAAAACTTAGAAATTAGAAGAACCTGTTGTTACTAGCAATCTTTAAGATCTATAAAAATACTTTAGAAGAAATAATTTTTAGACTAATATCTATGATAGATTAAATAAACATGATAGAAGTAATTTAATTTTTTTGTTTTATATACTGTTAACTTTAGAAAACACTCTTTTTTTCTTTTTTTTTATCTATCATTTTAAATGTGTTATTAATTGTATATTATATATAATAGAAATATAAACTCAGTGATATTTTAAAGATAAATAGTTAATGTATACTACAGAAAAAAATCATTATTATTAATAATAGTTTTATATATTTTTTATTTATTAATTTTTCCAGTGATCTTAATGTATTATTAATAACTTTATATTTTGTATATATTTATACTAGTATAGAATTATAATAATAATGCTTTGTATTTATAAAATAAATACATTTAATATTTTTAAATTTGATTATGTTATTATGCACAACATTTTCATAAGAAATATGAGATATTATTTCGTGTTTCGTATTAATTCAATAACACGTAATTTAGCAAGCAATTCTTTTAATTCTGTAGATGTTTTTACAAAATCCATTTTATTTTTCTTTTTGCTAACTCGCTCTATAATAGAGTTCTTTGCTTGCAAAATACGCTTTTCATCAAGATCTTCACCACGAATTGCAGTGTCAGCTAAAATAGAAACTAATAAAGGTTGTACTTCTAAAATACCACCAGAAAGATAAATAATTTCATTTATATTATTTGTCTTTAGTATACGTACCATACCAGGTTTAATAGTAGTTAAAAGAGGCGTATGATGTGGATAGATACCTAATTCTCCTTCGTTACCTGATACTTGAATACTTTTTACATGTCCAGAGAATATTTTAAGTTCAGAACTAACAACATTTAAGTAAAAAGTCATAGAAGTCATAGTATAATTACCTTTTTTTACAGCTTGATACTGTATAACCCTATAAGTTACTGTGTTTTTCCTGGAGTTTTATTTTAGTTGTTTAGATTTTTCTATTACTTCTTGAATAGAACCAACCATGTAAAAAGCTTGCTCTGGAATTTGATCAAATTCACCTTCGATTATCCCTTTAAAACCACGGATAGTATCAACTAATGACACATATTTTCCAGGAGATCCTGTAAATACTTCTGCGACAAAAAATGGTTGAGACAGAAAACGTTGTATTTTACGAGCTCGAGTAACGACTAGTTTATCTTCTTCTGCTAACTCATCTATACCAAGAATAGCGATAATATCTTTTAGTTCTTGATAACGTTGTAAAGTAGATTGAACTGCTCTGGCTATAGTATAATGATTCTGACCAACTATCATCGGATCTAATTGACGGCTTGTAGATGCTAGTGGATCTACTGCAGGATAAATACCAAGAGCGGCGATGTGACGACTAAGCACGATAGTTGCATCTAAGTGAGAAAAAGTAGTTGCTGGAGATGGATCAGATAAGTCATCAGCAGGGACATATACGGCTTGTACAGAAGTAATAGATCCTGTTTTTGTAGAAGTAATTCGTTCTTGTAGAGAACCCATCTCTTCTGCAAGAGTTGGTTGGTATCCCACCGCAGAAGGCATTCGACCTAAAAGAGCTGATACTTCTGTTCCTGCTAGAGTATAGCGATAAATATTGTCAATAAATAATAAAACTTCTCGTCCTTCATCACGAAATTTTTCAGCTATTGTCAGACCAGTTAATGCAACACGTAAGCGATTTCCAGGTGGTTCATTCATTTGCCCGTATATTAAAGCAACTTTATCAATAACACCTGATTCGATCATTTCATGGTATAAGTCATTACCTTCACGAGTTCGCTCACCTACACCAGAAAAAACTGAAAAACCAGAATGCTCAGCGGCAATATTACGAATAAGCTCCATCATGTTAACGGTTTTGCCTACACCAGCTCCGCCAAATAAGCCAATTTTACCTCCTTTAGAAAATGGACATATAAGATCTATAACTTTAATACCAGTTTCTAATAATTCTTTGGAGTTTGCTTGTTCCTCATAAGAAGGAGCAGGGCGATGAATTGCCCAACGTTCTTTCTCACCAATTTCACCTTTCATGTCAATTGGCTCACCTAAAACGTCCATCATTCGGCCGAGTGTTTCAAGACCTACTGGTACTGTAATAGGGCGTTGTAAGTTATGCACCGTTAAGCCACGTTTCAAGCCATCTGAAGAGCCCATTGCAATAGTACGTACTACACCTCCGCCTATCTGCTGTTGTACTTCTAGTATGAGAGTGCTATTTTTATTGTTTACCTCAAGAGCATGATATATTTGTGGTACAGCATCCTGATGGAATTCAACATCAATAACAGCACCAATAATTTGAATAATTTTTCCAGTAATCATTTTTACTCCTCTATTGCCATCTGAGCTTTTTTGATAAAAAAGCCTTTAATGATGTGTATTTACCTATTATTATTTCATAATAATTAATTTTTTGAAATTGATTCTTTATGTTAGTATGTTTTATCTGAGATTCATTCATATAGTTTATTTATAATAATTACACCGCAGATGCACCTGTGACTATTTCAGTTAATTCTCTAGTAATACCAGCTTGTCGAGCTTTATTATATGCTAACTGAAGTTCCGTAATTAAATTGCCGGCATTATCGGTAGCCATTTTCATTGCCAACATACGGGCAGCTTGCTCACTGGCTAAGTTTTCTATAACACTCTGATATACTTGAGATTCGATATAACGTTTTAACACTAAGTCTAAAATTGTTTTTGGATCCGGTTCATATAAGTAGTCCCACTTATGATGTATAGTAGCCTTTGAATGGTCATTTTCAGGTATAAAAGGCAACAGTTGCTTAATTATAGGACATTGAGACATAGTATTAATAAACTTATTACTAGCAATATATAGTTTGTTTATACGATGTTCATCGTATGCTTGCAACATCACTTGAATAGGTCCTATTAGGTCAGATAAGGTTGGTTGATTCTTAATACCATGTATTTGCGTTACTATATGGCTTTTTATAGAGCTAAAAAATAAAATACCTTGATATCCTATAATTCCTAGATCAATATCAATGCCTGATTGAGACCATATTTTCATATTTTGTAAAATTTTTCTAAATAAATTAAAATTTAAGCTTCCGCATAGTCCTCGGTCAGTTGAGATGATCAGACAGCCAATATTATGCACATGATATTGATTTAAATAGGGATGTTTATATTCCAAGTTACCTAGAGCTATGTGATTAATTACTTGACAAAGCGTTTCTGTGTATGGTCGACTAACTTCGATGCGATCTTGAGATTTTCGTAACTTAGAAGCAGATACCATTTCCATCGCTTTAGTGATTTTTTGTGTATTATTTATGCAGGTAATTTTTCTACGTATCCCTTTTTCATTAATCATAAACTTCTCCATGTTATCATATTTATGCATAGCTTAATAATTATTAGTAGACAAATATTACCAAGATTGTCTAGCTTTAAATGTTTCTAAAAGCTCATTAAGTTCTTTTTCGATTTCATTATTATAATCTCCAGAATTATTAATCATATTTAACAGCGGTAAATAATTGTGATTAGCATAATCTAATAGCGTTGATTCAAAATCGCTGATATTAATTAATTCAATATCATTTAAAAAGCCATTTTCAGCAGCAAATAACATGATACTTTGCTCTGCAACAGACATAGGTTGATTTTGTTTTTGTTTGAGAATTTCAGTAATTTTTGCACCATAATCCAATTGTTTTCGTGTGATTTCATCTAAGTCAGAAGAAAATTGAGAAAATGCTTCTAACTCATGATATTGCGCTAAGGTAGAACGAAGTCCGCTAGATAATTTTTTAATAATTTTTGTTTGAGCCGAACTTCCTACTCGAGATACAGAAATTCCTGGGTTTACCGCTGGTCGCATGCCAGAATTAAATAAATTGGTTTCTAAAAAAATTTGACCATCAGTAATTGAGATAACATTAGTTGGGACAAATGCAGAAACATCACCTGCTTGAGTTTCGATAATTGGCAACACCGTCAGTGAACCGCTTTGGTCTTTTATTTTTCCCTTGGTAGCACGCTCTACATAATTTTTATTTACGCGAGAAGCGCGTTCTAATAACCTAGAGTGAAGATAAAAAACATCACCAGGAAATGCCTCTCTACCTGGTGGTCGACGTAGTAATAAAGAAACTTGTCGATATGCTACAGCTTGCTTGGATAAATCATCGTATACAATTAACGCATCCTCTCCGCGATCTCTAAAATATTCTCCCATTGTACATCCGGCATAAGGTGCTAGATACTGCAGAGCTGCTGGCTCAGAGGCGGTAGCTGCAACCACAATAGTATTAAACAATGCATTATGCTCTTCTAATTTTAAAACAACATCAGTGACAGTAGATGTTTTTTGTCCAATAGCTACATAGATACATTTAATACCAGAATTTTTTTGATTAATAATGGTATCTATTGCTAAAGTTGTTTTTCCGGTTTGGCGATCGCCAATAATTAATTCACGTTGACCTCGACCAATAGGAATCATTGCGTCGATAGATTTATAACCTGTTTGAATAGGTTGATTTACCGATTCTCGGTCAATAACACCTGGTGCAATGACCTCGACAGGAGAGAAGTGATCATGGTTTATTTTACCCTTACCATCAATGGGGAAGCCTAAAGTATTCACTACGCGACCTAGTAAAGATTGACCAACTGGAACCTCAAGAATACGGCCAGTACATTTTACCGTCACTCCTTCTGTGAGATCCGTGTATGGACCCAGGACAACTGCACTAACGGAGTCGCGTTCTAGATTCAGTGCCATAGCGTAACGATTGTCAGGTAGAGAAATCATTTCACCTTGCATAACATCAGATAATCCATATATTCTGATGATGCCATCACTTACAGAAATAATAGTACCTTCATTATCCTTTGTGTAGCTTATATTAAGTTGAGAAATTCGTTGCTTAATGATTTCGCTAATTTCAGTGGAATTTAGTTGCATAATCACTTTGATCCTTGAGATAATATGGCATTGGTCAGTTGTTTAATTCGGCCTTGTATACTTCCATCAATGATTGTATCTCCTGCCTTAAGAATAACGCCTGCTATTATAGATGGATCAATTTTACAATGAAGTTTAATATGGCATGAGAGGTGTTTTTCGATAGCGATTGTGATCTTAGTAATCTGATTCTGATTTAATTTTATTGAGGAAATTACCTCTACTTTTATCACATTATTATACATAGAACATAATTGCATAAATTGATCTAGAATAGTGGGTAATATAGATAAACGTCTATTATAAATGATTACTTTAAGAAAGTTTTTTACTTCATAATCAAGCTGATCGTCAAATATTCTCATCAATTTTTTAGAAAGAAATGCTGGCGAGATGGGTCTTGTAATTAAATGTTTTATTTTTTCATCGCATAACACTATAGTAGCAACTGTTAACATTTTGTTCCAGTGGTCTATGTTTTGCTGTGCAATAGCAAAATTAAAAGCCGCTCGTGCATAGGGACGTGCGACGGTTATAGCTGTAAACATTAGACTATGCCTTTAGAGAGTTTAGTGATCAATGTATTAATTACATTCTCGTGGTCAGATTCATTGATGGATCGCTCAAGAATTTTTTCAGCACCTTCTACAGTTAACAGCGCTAAATGTTGACATAATTCTTCTTTTACTTTTTGGCGTTCAATATTAATGCGAGCCATTGCTTGAGTGACTATTTTTTTGCGTTCTTTTTCAGCCTCGATTATTGCTTTTTCTAGAATTTGAGAGTAACGGGCGTTAGCCATCTCGATAATAGCTTGAGCATCTTTTTTTGCTTCTTGTAAAACAGCATTCGCACTAGATTTTGTTACCTCACTCTCTTTTTTAGCGTTTTCTGCAAAAACAAGACTGTCTGTAATTTCTTTTTGTCGATCTTCAATAGTGGCCATCAGTGGCGGCCATATGTAATGCATGCAAAACCAAACAAAAAGAATAAAGGCAATAGCTTGTCCAAAAATGGTTGCATTAATATTCATAATACGATACCTCATTATGATATAACATTGACTACTCTTATTTAATAGATAAAGAGATAGATACTGTTTGATCTCATTTTTATAATTTTTTATAAAAAACTACTAGCTAGTTATTTATAATGCAACGGCGAACATGAGGTATAGACCTAACCCAACAGCAATCATAGGAATTGCATCGACAAGACCCATTACAACAAAAAACTGTGTCCTTAAAAGAGGTACTAGATCTGGTTGACGCGCAGCACCTTCTAAGAATTTTCCTCCTAAAATACCAATTCCAATTGCTGCACCAATCGCCGCTAATCCCATCATTATGGCGGCAGACATGTACAGTATATCCATATTTAGGTGCCCCATTATTTCCTCCGTTTTAGAAAAGTATAAAAACATAAATAAAAATTATTTAAAAAAATTGAAAGAAACTTTAATGTTTTTCAGATGCCATAGATAGATAGACAATTGTTAATACCATAAAAAGAAACGCTTGTAGAGAGATAATTAAAATATGAAAAATTGCCCACGGAACGCTGAGCATCCATTGTGACCACCATGGTAATAAACCAGCAATAAGAATAAAAATTAATTCACCTGCATACATATTTCCGAATAATCTCAGACCGAGAGAAATTGGTTTAGATAATAGGTTAACACTTTCCAGAATAAAATTAATTGGAATAAATATAGGGTTATTAAATGGTTTTAGTATAAGTTCTTTGCTAAATACTCTTATACCTTTAATTTTTATACTATAAAAAAGTATTAAAAAAAATACTCCAATCGCCAGAGATAGCGTAATGTTCACGTCAGCAGATGGGACTACTCTTAATGATGGCAGTTTGAATAAATAATTTTCTCCAATATATGGTAAAAAATCAATAGGAAGAATATCCATTAAATTCATGAGAAAAACCCATACAAAAATCGTTAGAGCTAGAGGTGCAATAATTTTACTTTTTCCATGATACATGTTACGAACATTGTTATCTATCAATTGAATTACTAATTCAATAGCGGTTTGTAATTTTTTAGGTGTACCATGAGTTGTTGATTGCGCAACTAAACGAAATAACATTAAAAATGTAATGCCTAGCGCAACAGAAAAAAACATAGAGTCAATATTTAAAATCCAAAATGTCTCTGGGTTGTTATTTGGATTTACTAACTGAAGAGTTCTCAGATCAATCTGAAGATTATGCAAATGATGAGCAATATATTCTTGTAGTGTCGATGTTTCGTCTACGGCCATAGTATATACCACCCTTAATATATTACAATAATAAAATAACAGGTATATAATTGATGCGCGCACTATGTTTGATAGTTATAATGCGCCATTTAATAATTATAGGAATTATATAATACTAACATTATAAAAATTATAGAAATTATAGAAATTATAGAAATTATAGAAATTATAGAAATTATAGAAATTATAGAAAAATTTTTAGTAGATTATTATTATCAAAAGTACAATAAGATAAGAAAAATAAGAAATATGTAATTAAATTTTTTTAACCTTTTATTAACCTTTTTAGAATGTCCTTAAAATAAAAAATCATATGTTTCTGTTTTAGAATCTTTTATTTTATATTTAGTAGTAACTTAAATATTTAATAATACCTGGCTTACTGGCGTAATGAAAAAATTGATAAAAATAATTTTTAAAAAAACTACCCAGTATTATAGGTTTTTATGGAAAAATATATTATATAATATTTTATATATTAATTTTATATACTAATTTTAGTGTCAGTATTTTACTATATTTAACTATAATACGATTATATCTTTAATTATTCAATCCGTTATCAGTATTGGTTTAACTTAATTTATTTTTATTTTAAATATTACAATAATGTTATTATTTTTTAAATTTTTTCTTTAGAGATTTTTAATGTAGTTGGATAAATGGTATTTTATTAATCTTTTATTAACGATGTTATTTATAAAAATTTACACAATTATATCAGTGATCAAAATATATTATACAATCTCATTGTTTCTAAACATCTTCAATATTAACACACACTATTGATATTTAGGTTGCTGTAAAAATTTTTAAAAATTTAAGTTTTAATGTAAACAGAATGCCATATGTTATATCTGATTTGATTGGATTGGATAGTAGTGTAATATCTCAAGTTTTTATCAATAAATTTTTTATTAGTATAGAGCATAAGCTCTATGAATTTATATAAACTTATTGTGACATGAGTTATATAAATTTTAATCTAAATTAAATTTTTATTTTTTCTTTAAATATGTTTTTATTATTTTGTTTTTTAATTTTTTTAAAATTATTCAGTAAAATCTAGGCATAGATTAGTTCAAACAGTAATTCTATAGTAAAGTTAAAATTCATTTAGATATTGATTTGGATAAATAAAATAAAATATTAACATGTAAAATATAAATATATTATATCATATAAAATGATATTTAAAGAATTTACTAATATTTAAAAAAGGAATATGTCATAACAAGTTTTTTTTATTTTCAATGATGTAATTTTATTATAATATAATGAATATAGTTATATTAATACTTAAAGGGTTTAATTTTGTCAATAAAATAAATTTTAATTTATAAATGGATAGTATGTTTGCAGAGACTTAGATCGGCACTGAATGACATATAAAACCACGTCACGTAGTATAGTGGGATAGTGGTTGGATTTTAAGGTCATATAATTACAGAACAACCTTTAGAATTTTTATATAAAATATTTTTTATAACGATTTCTTCTGTTAATTTTTTGGAATTTTATCAATAGAATCAAGTAGTTGAGTATATTGATAGATTCATTAAAGCCTTTCTTAAATTTTAAATATTAAACTAATTATTACTAAAAATTTATAATGATTTCAAGAAAGATATTAAAGTATTTTTATTTTTATTATTATAACATATAAAAAACATATAAAATTTATCGAATATGAACATACTGGAATTTTGTAAAATTTTGAATTGTTAGCTTTTAGTGACTCCTTAAGATCAAAAATTATCTCTATAAAAATAGATATAATTTAAAGCAATTTTTGTTTGATGTTAAAAATTTTTTTAACATGAATAACCATATAATATAAAAGATAATAGTAAGCAATTTATTTATGCAATACTTTTTTAGATCATTATAAGCATATTAATTTCTATTATAACTGTATTTTTTATAGTCAAAAAACTATGTAGTGATAATCTATAATGGAGTAACAATGATGAATTGCTCTGTTCCTTTTTACCATGTTTTTGTATTCATGGGTGTATCCGGTAGCGGTAAGTCTACTATTGCTAATGCAGTTGCATATCGTTTACATGCTGCTGTTTTAGACGGAGATTTTTTACATCCGCGTGATAATATTGAAAAAATGTCATCTGGATGTGCATTAAGTGATAGAGATCGTCGCCCATGGCTACAAGCTATTAATCATGCAATATTTGCTATGCAGCGCACCAATAGATTGTCACTTATTGTATGTTCTGCGCTTAAGAAGAGTTATCGAAATATATTGCGTATGGATCATCCTAATCTATCATTTATTTATCTTAAAGGGGATTTTTGGACTATACAAGAACGTCTTAAGGCACGTAAAGGACATTTTTTTCAGTCTCAAATGTTGATAACTCAATTTGAAATTTTAGAAGATCCAAGTAATGATGAAAAAGATGTGTGGTTGGTTAATGTCAATCAATCATTAGAGTGTGTTATAGATGCCACTATCCAAATTATTGAGAATGTCATTCAGTCTCACATAGGGGAATCTTCATGCATACAATAACGCTGATATTAACAGCAGTTGGTTCTGTATTTCTTTTATTATTTTTAGTTATGAAAGAACGCATGCATGCTTTTATAGCACTCATTTTAGTTTCTATTTTTGCAGGTATTGCTTCTGGCATGCCATTAGAACATATTACTGCTACTATGCAAAAAGGAATGGGGGGGACACTTGGATTTCTTGCTATTATTGTGGCGCTTGGAGCAATGTTTGGAAAAATGCTTCAGGAAGTAGGTATAGTAAATCAGATTGCTTTTTTTATATTAAAAATCTTTAGTAAGCGTAGTGCTTCTTATGCGTTAGGTGTGGCTGGATTAATTTGTGCTCTACCCTTATTTTTTGAGGTAGCAGTAGTTTTATTGATTGGTATTGCTTTTGCAGTTGGGTATCGAACTGGAGAAAATTTAGTAAAACTGCTTTTATCTTTATTTTCTGGAATGTCTGCTGCTTCTGCTTTTCTGCTGCCTGGTCCAGCTCCTATGCTGCTGGCTTTGCAAATGCATGCGGATTTTGGATGGATGATATTATTAGGAATTTGTGCAGCTATTCCCGGAATGTTAATTGCAGGTCCTGTGTTTGGTGGTTTTATTAGTCAATATGTTCAATTTCAGAAGATTCATGAAGATAGTGTCACTCAATTGAAAAGTAATCATCTGCCATCGTTTCCTATAAGTTTGTTATTAATTCTATGTCCGCTAATTTTGGTATGTCTTAAAACAGTTGGAGAGTGCTTTGCTTCTCCAGATACGAGTATTTATAATTTTCTAGAGTTAATTGGGCATCCATTTATTTCTATTCTCATTGCATGTTTACTACTTATTTATGGCATAGCGCGTCCTTCTGGTATCGATAAAGACAAAATTATGCAGATTTGTGCGTCATCACTTCATCCAGCAGGTATTATTCTCTTGGTTATTGGTGCTGGTGGTGTATTTAAGCAAGTTCTAGTAGATTCCGGTATTGGGGCAACTTTAGGTCATGTCTTAATAGGATCAGATTTACCAATTGCAGTAGCCTGTTTTGTATTAGCTGGTGTGATACGGATCATCCAGGGGTCAGCTACTATTTCTTGTTTAACAGTAGTTAGTTTAGTAACCCCTATTATTGATCCATTGCATTATTCTGGGGCACAATTAGCAGCATTATCAATGTGTATTTCTGGTGGTTCAATTATTTTAAGCCATGTAAATGACGCGGGTTTTTGGTTATTTAGTCGCTTTACTTCTGCTACAGAATCTCAAACATTAAGGACATGGACAGTAATGGAGACTATTTTAGGTAGTATAGGAGGGGTGGTTGGGATTATGGCGTTTAAGTTATTATCATAATTTCTAAAAAAATGATGATAAAATATTAAAGGAGAAGATTTTAATCTTATAAACTCAATAACGTCATTCTTCAATCGCTATAATTAGTGGTGTTTCTTGATATTGTATGCTGTGATGACTTAATGTTGTGGATTTTTATTAATCTGCTTAGTTAGTAGAGATAAAGAAATAATTAAATGAGATGAGATATTCTCATAAATATTAATACATTAATAATAATTATAGGTATGCCATATTTATATGGTTTTATCTCTAAAGTGTTTACAAAGAACGGAACATAGTTAAGAATAGGATTATTAAAACTATTATATAATTTTTATGATAACATTATAGTATAATAGTATTATTATTTTACTGTATGTATGCATTATTAACTCAGATTAAATAATTTTTCCGATTATTATATGGTTTTTTATTTGTGATCTTTTAAAAAATTCCCATTCTTTTATATTATCATTGTAATTTTTTATTATGTTAAATATAGGCAAGATGCTTTATAAAAAGCATAAATTCTATAATGTTTATATAAAAAATTTTTTAATTCTATTCTTCAGTAGTGTTTGTATTACATTTTTTAAGATGAGATATCGTCTTTGGTAAAGTCTGAATGTATAAGGTACTATGTTTTATTGCATTTACTACCGCTCTTGGAGTAATTGTTGCACCGGTAAATTGATCAAAATCTCCTCCATCTTTTTTTACTGTAAAGCTAGAAACGTGATTCTTATTTATTTTTTTATTATCAAAACTATGTATCCAATTAGAAAAGCGTAATTCAATTTTATCACCTAGCCCCGGTGTCTCGTGATGCTCGAGTACTCGTGCTCCGTAAATTAGACCATTAAAGTTAGCTCCTACAATGATTTTAATATTACCAGAGTAACCATCAGACGCGGTAGTCTCTAGCGCTACTGCTACAGGTTTTTCATTCTTTTTTGCTATATATAATCGATGTTCTGTGTTATCTCCTAGTTCTTGGTTGCGGACAATATAACATGATGATTGAAGATTATTATTATATAGTGTCGACGGGAGGACTTGGTCTAATAGATTTTGTTTTGTTAGAGTTTTTTGGGCTTGAATTGCAGGTTTTGTTACTTCATGAATAATTGCCGTTAAGCCTGTAGTGATAGCAGCAAATATAGCAAGGATGACCCCATTTTTCCGCATAATGGTTAGCATTATAGAATCCTCTTAGAATAATGTCCATAAACACGTGGTTTTGTGTAATAATCAATGATAGGCACACACATATTTGCTAATAATACTGCGAATGCTAAACCATCCGGATAACCACCATAGCTTCGGATTAGCCATGTTAAAAATCCAATAAGCGCGGCATAGATTAATCGCCCATGATTAGTAGTTGCCGAAGTAACTGGATCAGTAGCAATAAAAAATGCACCTAGCATGGTAGAGCCAGAGAATAAATGCACCGCAGGTGGTAGTAAATGATCAGAAGATAAAAACCAACCTATGCTTGAACAGATTGTTAGAGAGGTTAAAAATGCTAGGGGGATATGCCAACGAATTGTGCGTGTGATTAGTAGGAAAATTCCTCCAAGAAGAAAACTAGCATTAATACATTGCCAACTTGGAGTACGTATTAACATGCTATTATATATGGGTCTAGCAAGAATTTGGTTTGCTGTTAATCCTTCATGTAAGCTTGTTTTAAAGTGATCTAGCGGGGTAGCTTGTGTTATAGAATCAATATCTATGGATTTTGTTTTGGTTTGGATTAAATTGGTCTGTGTTTTTGGATGGATGATTATCTCTAGAGTTCTGGATAAACTAGGTTGAATGTTTTTCATTCCATAAAGAGAGCACCATGTAGTCATTTGTACTGGAAAAGATATTAATAGCATTATATAGGCAGCCATGGCTGGATTAAATGGGTTATTACCGAGTCCTCCATATAATTGTTTAGCGATTATGATCGCAAATAATGTACTAATTGTTATTACCCACCAAGGAGATAACGCTGGTATGCTGACACCTAGTAATACAGCAGTAAGTATCGCCGAGTTATCTTGTAAAGTATTTAATATCGGATAGTGACGTAGGTATAAAATTATAGCTTCAGCGATTAGAGCTACGCTGATAGAAATAAAGATTTGTATGAGATTACCCCAGCCGCATAAGTAATATTGTGCAATTAAACCTGGTATAGTTGCAATTAAGACCAGTAGCATAATGCGATTGGTGTTGCGTTTCTTGTTCAACCCATAGTAAGTGGTAATGCAAACACTCATATGATAGATTACTCCACTATTTTAGATGTAGAAGATATTTTCTGATTCTAATGTGTGAAATATAGATATTTTAATTTATATAATAGATAAGTTATATAAATTAAAAAATTTTATTTTTTATATTATTATCATGAATTTCAGTGCATGATTGTACATATCGGTATTCGATATCTTGTGTAATAAATTAGGTGAAAGAATTTTCTATTATTTTATTCTGAGTTTTTAAAAAGTCTAGTCAAAATTAGATTTATATTAGTTAAGTATAGATAATATAGAGAACAGAAATAATATTTATTATTTTTTGGATGTTAATTATTTTTTCTAGATATTTGTATCCTTCGTAACTTTAGTCACCATTTCTAAGAATTGCGGAAAGATAGGATTATGTTGGTAATTTATAGTTGAAGTGAATTATTTTTAGTTTTTTTATGCTTCTTTTGTGATAATCTCTTTTGTCTTTCTTCAAAACGAGTTTTAGCAATAATAGAACGTTTACTATCTGCATCAATGGTCTGAATAATCTCTTTTTCCTTTTGATAGTATTGCACAAGTGGAATATTACTTGGGCAAACGTATGAACATGCGCCACATTCAATGCAGTCCATGATGTTGTGTTTACGAGCTTTTTCGTGATCACCCCCTCGAATAAACCAAAACAGTTGTTGCGGTAATAAGGACACTGGACAAACATCAGAACATATACCACAACGAATACAGTTTTTTTCTACTTGATTTATTTTAATTTCTTCAGAATCTGGAGCTAAAATACAATTAGTAATTTTAATTACTGGTATAGCATCTATTAGTAAAGGCAGGCCCATCAAGGCGCCACCCATTAATATGATATTTTGTTTTTTAGAATTAAAACCAGTATGCTTTAGTAAATAATTAATTGGGGTACCTAATCTTGCCCACAGATTTCCAGGACGACTGAGAGATGAACCAGTTAATGTAACAACACGCTCAGTTAGTGGCTCCCCATTAATAATAGCGCGTTTTATTGCAAATGCAGTACTAACATTTTGAATAAATATACCAATTTCAGAAGAATGCTTATCATATGGAACTTCTTTTCCTGTTAATATTTTTATTAAATGTCTAGCATTACCAGAAGGATATTTAGTAGGGATAACACAAATAGAGAGAGATAGATTAATATCATATTGTAGTGCTCTTTTTAATGCAAAAATCGCTTTGGGTTTATTATCTTCAATACCTATTAGAATTTGATGTGCTTGTAGAATCCAAGCTAAAATACGAATGCCTTCTAGAATTTCTAGAGGATGGTCTTGCATCAATCGATCGTCGGCTGTAATGTATGGTTCGCACTCGACAGCGTTAATAATTAATGTATTTATCTTTTTTAATCCAGATGCTAATTTGATTGCAGTTGGAAATCCCGCGCCACCTAGCCCAGCTATGCCAGAGTCATGAATAATTTTTAATATTTGAGAGCGATTCATATCATGGTAATTTTTAAAGTTTTTTTTATGAAAACATTGATCTTGCCCATCTGGAGTAATAAATATACATGTTTCTAATAAAGATGCATGAGCTGTTGCATGTGGTTTAATTTTTGTTATTACACCAGAAGTAGGTGCATGTATTGGCAACATACTGCCATTGCCATACGTAAGTGCCTGACCACGTAAGACTTTATCACCTTCTTTTACATTAACTTCACCTGCAGGTCCTATGTGTTGTCGCAGAGGTACAATGAATTGTGGTGGTAAAGGTATTTTTTGTATCGGAGTATTACTAGACTGACTTTTCATATCTAATGGATAAATTCCACCGTGAAAATCCCAGAGTTGATTTTTTTTAATTTTTTTCTTAAATATTCGTAACATTGTTTTGTACCACAACGGTTCGCTCAACAATAGCATTAGGTCGATCAAAATGAGATGTGTTAGGGGTATCACATGTTGAACGCATATTAATGCAGTGTGTTGGGCATATGGAAAGACATAGATTGCAACCCGTGCAGATTTCACTCAAAACTGTGTGCATAGTTTTTTTTGCTCCAATTATTGCATCAACTGGACAAACATGAATGCATTTAGTACAGCCAATGCAGTGATTTTCATTAATCCATGCAATTGTACGTTTGGGTTTATTTATAGCCAGATTATCTAAGGGTTGTGGATCAATATTAATTATTTTAGCTATTTTTAGCATAACGTATTCCCCACCAGGGATACATTTATTTATTATTTTATCTTGTTTTGCAATAGCATTTGCATAAGGTAAGCATCCAGGGTAACCGCATTGTCCGCATTGGATTTGTGGTAAAATTCTATCAATTTGATGAATAATAGTATCTTCTGTTATTGCAAAACGGTAAGATGTGTATCCTAATAAGGAACCACAAATAAAACTAATTGTGCTTAAAATAGCCACTGATATACAGAGGGAAGTGATCATGTTTTTATTAGTCCAGTAAAACCCATAAATGCCATGGCCATTAACCCTGCAGTAATCAAAGTGATAGACGCCCCTTGAAATGGTGACGGTATGTCCGCTAGAGCTACACGTTCTCGTATACCAGAAAATAAAATCATTACTAATGAAAATCCAATAGAGGCGCTAAATCCATATAAAGCAGCCTGCATAAAAGTATGATGAAGGTGTATGCTTAAAATAGGTACACCAAGAACAGCGCAGTTTGTGGTAATTAATGGAAGAAAAATACCTAAAAGTTGATAAAGGTGTGGGCTTGTTTTACGCATTACCATTTCAGTAAATTGCACAACAACAGCAATGATCAGAATATATGTCATGGTACGTAAATAGATTAAATCTATTGGTAGTAAGATGTAAAAATTTACTACCCAGGATACAATTGAGGCAAGAGTTATGACAAATGTTGTAGCAAAACCCATACTAATTGCAGTCTCTAGTTGTTTAGAGACTCCCATAAAAGGGCATAAACCAAGAAATTTTACCAATACGAAGTTATTCACCAAGATTGTACTAATAAAAAGTAATAAATAATCAGTCATGAGATATACTGTACTCTCAATTAAAAGTAGCTAGATAGATAATATGTTTCTAAAGTGATTTATCTACGTTAATCATTATGTTTGTATTGTACTAAAAAGATTTTCAGCAGAATAGAAAGACATCATATTTACACCTCTGGTATTAATATTAGATGAATACTCATGTGGATAAATTATTGATATCTGCCATTAGTTTTAAGAAATTTATGAATCTACATAAAAGTTATTATGAATAATATAAAGCTAACTGTAAGGTATTCTTAGATATAATGTAAAAATATTTTATTCTATATTGAATCTATGAATCTATGAATTTATGATAATTATTTTTTAGAGATTACTTTTTTATGCGCAAGTTTTGGATAGATAAACGCTATTTTAGTTGTGTATTTTTGAGTTATTTTATAATTTTTTGTGTAAATATCAGGTATTAAAATCTATTTAATTATATTTTACATATCATTGATGTTGTAAGAATTTCATGTAAAATTTTATATATCATGATAAAATATATATAAAAAAATATCTATTAAATTTTATATATTGTTAATATTTTAAGTTAGCTTGTTTTTCTTGAATCTTTTATAGAAATATTATTGTTAGGATACTTATGGGTTGATCTATTTTTGGATTGACAAAAAAATGAGATAAAATTATAGAATTAATAATAATGCATTAAATTATATCTTTAATTAAAACTGATCAATAGTAATATTATACACTATGGTTTTATAATATATGTTTGGATAAACTTTGAAGAACATACTTTTTTAATTGGTTGGTAATAGATATGCTTAGTGAGATAAATGAGGTGTCTTGCATATTTGGTGTGTTTATGTAGATTGTAATTTGTTATTTATGGTCCTCTAAAGGTTAATTTCTCGATTTTTGTATCGCGCAGTGTATATAACATTGATCTTGCTTGATAGTATCAATTTTAACTAGATTTTAACATTGTTATCGACATTCATTATTATTAAGATTTTTCATATGATCAGGTCAATGGATACGATCTCGTATTATATTTGATGGAGGAGTATATGAAAAAGTGTACGCTTAATGAAGCAGTTAATGACCTTCGAACGATTGGCGATATGTTGCGATGGTCCGTTAGTTGTTTTACTGCTGCTGATTTACATTATGGTCATGGTACTGACAACCCATGGGATGAGGCAATTCAGCTGATTCTTCCTACACTGTGTTTACCCTTGGAAATTTCAGATACTGTATTTTCTGCTAGACTGACATATAGCGAAAAACAGAGCATTGTTGATCGTGTAAAATGTCGCGTCAATGATTATATTCCTGTTTCTTATTTAACAAATAAGGCTTGGTTTTGTGGTTATGAGTTTTACGTTGATGAACGTGTACTGATTCCACGCTCTCCTATTGCTGAATTAATTAATCAGAAATTTTCTGGAATTCTTCATAAAGAACCTCAGTATGTTCTTGATATGTGTACCGGTAGTGGTTGTATAGCTATTGTCTGTGCTTTGGTATTTCCGCATGCACAGGTTGATGCAGTAGATGTCTCTAGAGATGCATTAGCTGTAGCTGATAAAAATATTGATATGTATGATCTAAAAAAACGTGTAACATCTATTTATTCTGATTTATTTGATGAGTTACCTATAAAACAATATGATGTAATTGTGACTAATCCACCATATGTAGACGTTAACACTATAAAAGACTTACCTAAAGAATATCATCATGAACCCATGTTGGGGTTTTTTGGTGGTAATAATGGACTAACATTATTGTTTCGTATTTTAAATAATGCGGCGCGGTATTTAAATATAAATGGGGTTCTTATTTGTGAAGTTGGTAATAGCATGAATGCTCTTATTACTAGTAACCCAGATATACCTTTTACCTGGATCAAGTTAGATAATGGTGGTGATGGGGTGTTTTTTCTTACAAGAAATCAAATAATTAACATTAAGAATAAAGAAAAAATGACAGAAAATTAATATAATTATATTAATGATGGCACTGCGTTCTTTTTTCGATAAAACGTTAATAATTAAATGGTATTAAATAGATTGAGTTAAGTTTTGTGTATCATGCAATGTAGTAATCAGGTTGATGCAAAAGATTCGATACATAATATGATATATAGTATTTTATACTAAAAAATTGTTTTAGAGTATATAATTAAGATTTTTATAAGTCTCAGATGTTTAATTAATATAATCTATATATTTATTATATTATGGCGAGTTGGATTGTATAGATTATTCATTAAAATCAAAAATTACTATGTCTTTTTAAGTTTCTTAGTCATGATAAAAATAAGAACTCCAGGTATATAGAGCATTATCGATAGCAGTAAGTTTAAGATACCTGATGCATATATCAACCAGGTTCCGTAGGCACCTGAGCCAATTGATACAAGAGTTATAAATGGTTTATGCAATTCACGTGAAACTTTAAAAAGATAAGCGCTAACTAATAAATATGGCATTAATATCATTTCTGATGCGATAGTGAGTAATGTGTTATAATTACAATGCGTTAACCAAATTAAGATTAAAGCAAACTGTACGCATATATTTGTCAGAGATAAAGAAAGTTTTGATGTTTTAAGAGAATTTTGAATGGTTAGTGCGCGAACTGGGCACAAATCATGCTGTGCGGCAATCACAGGCACTTCTGAAGCCATAATGGTCCAGCTAAGGTATGCGCCACATACCGAGAGAATAAGACCAGTGATAATGACAATACTTCCCCAGTTCCCTAATAAATGATTCATGATTCCAGCCATAGCAGGATTTTGCATCTTTGCTAATTCTTCTCTTGGGATCACACCTAAAGATAGTAGACTAACTAGTAGATAGATTACCAACGCTATAAGAACAGCAAACATTGTCGCACGCCCAATGTCATGTTTATTTTGCGCGTGGGATGACATAACTACTGCTCCCTCAATTCCAATAAAGACCCATAAAGTAATCAGCATGGTGTCTTTTACTTGCTGAGATAAGGATTTTTGTAATAATAAACCAGTAAAATCTAAACAAAAGCAATGATATTTAAAAGCACTGATAGCTAAAATAATAAATAACCCAAGAGGAACAAGTTTGGCCAATGTTGCAATTAGATTGATACTAGCTGCCGTTCTAATACCCTGTAAAACTAATAAATGAATCAGCCATAACAGAAAAGAGGCTGCTAATATGGCCTGCCATGTATTACCGTTTCCAAATATGACATGATTCGGGGAGTCAATAAAAAAACTTATAGAAGAACAGACAATTACTAAATATGAGGCATTTGCTATTACTGCACATAACCAATATCCCCAGGCAGAGCAGAATCCGATAAATTTTCCAAATCCTTCCTTTGCATATATAAAAATACCACCGTCTAAATGAGGTTTTAGTCTACTTAGTAAAAGTAATGTTAATGCCAAGAGCATTACACCACACCCAGTAATACTCCACGCTATAAGTAACGCAGCAGGGCTGGCAATTTCTGCCATATTTTGTGGTAAGCTAAAAATACCAGCCCCCAACATTGAACTGAGAACAAGTGCAGTTAAAGCACTTAAACTTAAATTTTTACTCAAAAAATACCTCAAATATAGAATATAATATCAATTAATTGTTATTTATAATTCTCTGATATTATTATGAAAGTGTAATATAAAAATCAATATATATCTTTTATATATATGTAGCTTAATTTGAAATTTTCATCCAAAAACATACTTATCAAAAACAAAACTATAATATATATTATAGTTTTGTTTTTGATAAGTAGCAAACCATTTATACAGGCTCGTAAATTAGTGATATAAAAATTTTTTTATATAATTTTTTTACAATTATTTTATAAGACAAATTCTTTAATAATGTTATTTAATTTTAATTGAGTCATTTCTTTACTAGTACATAACATAGTATATATTATAAATAACATTATCTTTCACAAAAGAATAATATATTTGTAAGATTTTCTATTTTAATTAATTTTTAAAGTTCCATTAGCATGTTCGCTATTAGGATATTATCCAATATATTTAAATAGGATATTGTAAAATTTTTTTTTAGTTTCTTGCCTACAGTTTTAATATGTTATAGTTAACGCTAACTATTATTATTTAAATTTTTAAATTTTAGTTATGTGTTTTATATGATATACAGAAGGTTTCTGAAAATTAAATTATTTATTGGTGTTCATTGTATTCTGGATCTAAGTAAAAGAGATATTATTGTATAATTTTAAACTTAAATAATAAACTAGTCCTTGCGATAAAATAATTTATTATATACTAAAAAGTAATAAGTATATACTATTTGAGGTCTTAAGATAATAAGTTAAAACTAATGCATACTATATATACTGGTTTATAAATAAAAATATACATTTTGACTGTTAGTTGATATGCATATATCTGTATTTTTTCTAAAATTTTATATTATAATTAAAAGATATTCCAATAAAAATGTTTATAATTAATAATCTCTTTTATAATGAAGCATATTTGATCAAATGAGATATCATCTTGATTGGTTATATTGAAAAAGTTAATAATATTAAAGGTATCATGTAAGACATTAATACTTTTTTAGAGTACCTAGTACGAAGATTTTAATAATATCTGAAAATATGAATACATTTTATTTGAGATAATATTAAGAGTATACGCAGAATAATTTTACAAAAGAATGGAATTTTACAATCGTACAAAAGTATATTATTTCTGTTATAACTAAATATATGCTGAATTTTCATGTCGCTATAAAAAATAAATAGTCTCTATTATTTGTAATTCTTTAGAAGAATAGGATTCTATCTTTTTGTAATGTAGTATACGCGTTAGATATGTAATCTGTATTAACCGTTCTCACTACAAGACGGAGAATAATTGATAAACAAAATAGAGTTATCTATAGAAGTTTTTCTGTTTTTTAGGTTTACCTCAGGTTTGTTTTACTATAAGTTTGTTATAAATATTTATTATTAAAATATGAAAAAACTGATAGTAATTTTTTTCAGAATATTTTTATAGATACGTAAAGTATGCTATATATTAAGTGATATTGATTAGAAAATTTTTGTATTAGTACAGAACAGTTTTATTACTTATTGTGCTAATTTTATCTAATTGCTTGGTTGAATGATACTATGGGTATATATAATGTTTTTATTATTTACTTGAATTTGTAGTAGATAACTAAATAATTTTTACCTTTATTTTGTTATCGTATAATATTTATATTGAAGCTTTATGGCTTACAGAAAATTTCAGTAAACCATGAGATCAGAACAAAAAACTATAGTATATTCATCATTGATTTTTAAAAAATAACAAAAATGAGATATCAATCCATGCTAATATTATAATGATTTTTCAGTTTTTACAGAATTTTATTCTGAATATGTTAATGCTAACATTAGTTTTTTAAAATCTTAAAAATTGATCTCTTTATTATAAATCATCTTTATCTTATAAAAATATATCTTAATATTATTCTGTGTCATCACATTAGTTTGAAATATTTAGTGTCCGATGACATGTAAGGGTATCATATAAGATATTCTAATTTAGATTAAGCATTAAAGGTTCATCAAAGAGGTTCAGCATTTAATGAAAGCTCGATGTCTTTTGTGTAGTCTAATAATGCTTGAAGTCGCATCCGTTTAGTTGGATTAGCGTAATGCTTTTCGTAGAGTAACTTAAGTTTATTTTTATATTCCTGTATATATATCGGATTCAATATTGTACGCCGATGCTTAAGCCATGCTATTTTTTCTGCAGAAGTTAACAAGTTTGGAAAATTTCTGGCACGAAATCGAAAAAATAACTGCTCAATGCGTTTATCATAAAACGTGAAGTTTAAAGTTAATAGATTTTCTGCAGAAGTGTTGCATATGGTATTTATTGCAGAACGATCAGCATTATTAAAAAAACCATTATAAATTTGTGTATCTACATCTCCTAAGTAAATAGGTTTTGTTTTTGTTTTGTATAGTTGTATGACTTGTTCTTGTATTTTTTTATATTGAAGTAATTGAGTGAGATTATTGGCATGGTATTCTAGGTTTATTCCGATACGCAGAGCATCTGATTTTCGTAAGACATTAGCGGGTGCAATAACAGGGCATTTATTTATATAAATGAGCTGTAACGGAAGGTGGGAGCTATTGTTGATTAGATTGCAATCATTACTCAAAAACTGAGATGATGTGTTATGATTAAGATCTATGAGCGGGGAAATATCTCTACCAAGATCGTACGTTATTAGAGCATTTTTATTATTGGGGTGCCATGCTAGCGGAGCAATACAAGTGATATTACTTTTTTCTCTTCCAAATCTACTAGATACAAACACAAAGCTTCGTATTTGCGAATCATTGATTAACGCACGCAGATTATGTTTTTTTCGATGAGCATATAAAAAATTATATAATTTCGGTTGTTTTTTTTTAATTAATTTTGCAAGAGAAATTGTCGCATATACATCAGATAGTGCATCATGCGCACTGTGATGAATTATCTCATTTTCCTGAGTGATGTTTTCTAGACAAAATGTAGGAAGACCTTGATGGTTTTTTGGCCAACGAATACCATCTGGACGTAAGGCATAGCAAGCTCTAGCTACATCTAATAGATCCCATCGACTATTAGAATATTTCCAGCTCCAATCGTAAGGATCGTAAAAATTTCGGTAAAACAAATTTCTACTGATTTCATCATCAAAAGAAATATTATTGTAACCTACAATGCAGGTATTTGGTACGCAAAATATTTGATGAATACGTTTAGTAAATTTTGCCTCATTGATACCACGTAACTGGGTAATTTGTGGTGTAATACCTGTTATAAGTACCGCTTCCGGTTGCGGCAAATAATCATTAGCTAAGCAGCAATAAATAATTTCAGGTTCTTCTATAATATTGAAATCCATATCAGTGCGTATTGCCGCAAATTGCGCCGGTCTGTCCAATGATGGGTTTGTTCCAAAAGTTTCATAGTCATAAAATAAAAAAGTAGGTTGCATAAAAATAGTTTCAGTATATAGCTTGACTATAATCAAGTATACAATTTTTTATAAGTTAGGTATAGCACTTTATTTTGATCAGGGATATATATATTAAATATGATTTAAGTTCGTATCATTATAAGGATAATGATCCTAAAATTAGTTTATAAGATTGAAAAAGTATATTATATTTTTATTTATAGCATTATTTTAAATGCTTCGGAATGTTTCTTATTAAAGATGTATTAGATCACTTGCTACTACTTATGCATAATAAGAATAAATACATGCAATATGAGATAAAAGTTCAGACCAAATAATAGGTTTTAAAAGTAAAATATAGGTGTTTTATATTCTGAAAGAGCGCGTATTCTTCTTTTTTCTTCAGATAGCATCAGGTTGATGGCTATATTTGTTTGTCTATGTTTATCTTGTGATAAAAAATTAATTGCGTTTATTTTTACGGAAAACTAGATACCTAATAGTAAACTTTTTGTATATAAGCGCAAAATTTAGTAATGATGTAGCATGATGTTTAGATCTTGATTTTCTAAAAAATATTACCTGTTCATTATTTATTTTGATTTAAATCTAGTCAGGTTTTGTATATATAATCATGATGTACAATTAACAAATATCGATACGTTCATACATAAAACTATTTCTATTTTTATATAGATGTAATTTTTTACCACGAGTGAGTGCTTCTATCTTAAATAAAAATTAATGTAAGCTGCGTGTTATATTAAGAGATTTATATTTAGATGTAAAAGGTGAGTTGTAGATTTGTAATATTGTATGTTGATTGTTTCTTCTCTTCTATGGATATAGATTTGTGTTTAAGGATATGAATTAACTAATACCCTATTAATTCTTTTAGGTTCTTTCTAGTTAAGAACGATACAAGCATCTAATGCGATACAGATCTGAAAATCTCTTTATTATTCTGTTATTATCAATAATAAAATCTATTTTAAAAAAAATGATTTTTTGTGACTCGTTAAAAATTACCTTTTAATTATTACAAGATTTTAAATGAAGTGTCATTGCAAAAAGAATAGGTGCAATAGAAAAGTTTCTGTATGTTTGATTATATTATATATAGAGGTTATTAGGTTTTAGTTAATTAGTTTATTGTTTTTTTAATTGAAAGCTATCTCTTATTTGTTATAAAATACTATTTTTTCTAAAATAGAATGTTATCTAATAATAGATAATTTAGTTTTTATTTATAAGATGGTGTTGTAGTGACTTAACTTAAAATATATGAGAATTATGTTCTGCTTAAGTTTGTGTTTCTATTATAGGAATATATCATTTCTTTTAGAGTATAGAACATTATAAGTTATGTCGGTATATTTAGTAGTTCTTTTAGTTAATAAAATTGATAGATTTTTCTGGTGAGTAGAGTGATATGTAATATGGGTAAATGAGTTGATAAATGTTATTATTTTGATTGATTTTAACTATAATATTTAAATATAAAATAAGTGTATAAATTCTCTTTGGTTTTGTAGTTATAATACATAATAAGATTAAGATATAATATTCAGCCAAGTTAACTATAACTATGCTTTGGAATTAATTCCTCACAGTCTTATAAAGTCAGTATACGTAACATATAATTATCTAAAAATTTGCATCATGATCAAGCTATTACTAAAATAGAGGTATACTAATAACACTTAATTTTAGACTAGTTGTTCGATAGATTGTATTTAAATTAACTCATATTTTCGTAATTCAGCTTTAAGGTAGGCGTAATAAATTGGAGCCGCAATTACTCCGGTAACACCAAAAGTAGCTTCAAACACTAACATAGCTAATAGAATTTCCCAGGTTTTTGCATGGATTCGACCGCTAAAAATATGTGCATTAATAAAATATTCTAACTTATGCACGACAATAAGATAAGTTAAAGAAATAAGACCAGCTTCAAGTGATATAGAAAGCCCAATCAAAAAAATAACTGTATTAGAAATTAAATTCCCAATTATTGGTAATAACCCCGTGAAAAAAGTTACTACTATTATAGTTTTAGAAAATGGAAAATGTAGTTGAAAAAGAGGTAGTATACCGAATAGAAAGCAACTAGTTAATAGTGTATTAAATAGGGATACATGAATTTGGGCAAAAATCACATTGTGAAAAGCTTCTGAAAGTATTGTTAATCTATCCAGGATGGCATCTTGTAAAGGTGTGTTAAATTTTTGTTTGTTATTATTTTGCAGAGAAATTATTGCGCCTAATACTGCTCCAATAAGCATAGTGGCAGCGGTATGTGCTGCATTACGACTAAAAGTTTGCATCACTAAATTTTTATGTAACCAGTTGATTACTTGATTCTTTAATTCATCTATATTTAATGGCAAGTAATGTGTGATTAATGGGGAAAGAGTATTTTGTGCATCTCTAAGGAGATTGCTGACACTAGTTTGAAAACTGGAAAAATCTTGAAAATCGTGCAAAAGAAATCCGGTGAGTTTAGTAGTCCCTAAAACTATTAAGAGGATCAATAGAGCGCTAAGAAACATAATACTAACCAAACGTGCTGTTGGAGCTTTTACTAGATACCCTACAAGAATAGTGAGTCCTAAGATAACTTCATACATAATAAATCCTGCTAAAAAACAGGGCAGTAAACGCAAAGGAAACAGAGCAAGTAGTGCGACAAAAACCAGTAAAAAACTAGCAGCTCTGCAAAGCATTAGACATTTTGTATTTCGTGTATGCATAATTTATCCTAAATATTTAAGATATGTATCTTACCAATACTAACAGTATATGAATTATATAGTGATTTGTAGCAGCATAATTATCATCGGTCAAAATAGTCATATTATTTTGCTAAATTTATTATAGTTTCTTATCAGGTTATGTTGTATATAGTGGTTAGCCTAAAAGTATTTTAATAAGAACAGGTTATTATTTTACTGTTTATTCATTAGCGTAATTAATTTAAAATAATTTTTAAGTGTTTTGTTTAAATTTAGCTCTTGATTTTTTATATAAAAAATTCTTATTTATATTGTATATATATCCTGGTATCGAAGGCGATAGAGATAATAGCCTTAATTAATGATTATGTATGTACTATATTTATAGGTAATCCTTAGTAATGTGATAATGGTAATTGTGTTATATATTTTTTATATATCTATGTATTATGAATATCTGTTTATTTTTAAGAGTTTTGCGCTACAGAGATAATTTATTAGATGTTGATGTTAATATTTTAATGTTAGGAATGTTGTGTTGCATATAATGCATAACGAATAATAGGCATGAGATCAATATAGTGGTGTCTTGATTGCATGTAACGAATGTTATATATCATATCTTATTATTTTTGATCATAAAAAGATCTAATTTTTTGTATATTTTTTGAGTATATCAGATAAATAATTTAAATTTTAGCCACTTAACATTAGTTATTGTTTATATTTTTAATATTTCTAGAAGTTTAATAGTAATATTATGATTTTATTTATTATATGCATGTAACAAATACGGAGATTTATATAGTGTGAATTTTATAGATAATTTGTTTTTTTGCTATACTGATAAGGTCGCATTTTTAATTTTTATATATTTTAAAATCCAAGAGCGCATAATAAGAGATCATAATCATTTTATGATATATAGGATATTAGAGCATAAGATGCATTAATATCGATAATTCTAAAAAATAATTTTAATATGTTTTTAGATTTGTTTTACCCCATCCTAGAAATAAATGAGATTATGTTGCCGCAACATACTAATATATAATTTTATTATTCATTATTCATTATTCATTATTCATTATTTATCATTCATATGAATAGGGTTTATTTCTAAAACTCAATTTCTTCTCGGCCGATTATTTTTTTTAACGATCTACCTTGTAGTGTGTTTGTATCTAAATCATTCAAATATATACATAATTATATAAATATTTGATCTTAAATAAAGGAAATGTCTATTGGAATCTAGTGCGATTTACGGTCTTTTTATTATCGGTTCAGTATTGGTTGCTACAAGTATTTTGCTTAGCGCTTTTTCATCACGCTTAGGTATTCCTATTCTAGTAATTTTTCTTGCTATTGGCATGTTAGCTGGAGTTGATGGTATTGGCGGGATTGCTTTTGATAATTATCCTGCTGCTTATTTGATTAGTAATCTCGCCTTAGCTGTAATTCTTCTTGATGGTGGTATGCGTACTCAGGCAAGTTCTTTTAGGGTGGCTTTAGGTCCGGCATTATCATTAGCTACAGTTGGAGTTTTAATTACAGCTGGGTTAACTGGTTTATCTGCTTCATGGTTATTTGGTCTTAGTTTACCTAATGGTTTTCTTATCGGCTCAATTATTGGATCTACTGATGCTGCAGCAGTGTTTTCACTTTTAGGTGGAAAAGGACTAAATGAACGTGTTAGCGCTACTTTAGAAATTGAATCTGGAAGTAACGATCCAATGGCTGTTTTTTTAACTGTTACTTTAATTAAAATGATCCAAAATGAACAAATGGGGATTAATTGGATATTTATTTTTCAAATAATACAGCAATTTGGGTTGGGAATTCTTCTAGGTCTTGGGGGAGGGTGGGCGTTATTACAAATTATTAATCGTGTTTCATTAGCTAGCGGTTTATACCCATTATTGGCAGTAAGTGGGGGAATTTTAGTGTTTTCTGTAACGTCGATGCTAGAAGGAAGTGGTATCCTCGCAGTCTACTTATGTGGTTTTATGCTTGGGAACCGTCCAATCCGAAATCGTCATGGTATTTTGCAAATTTTTGATGGTCTGGCTTGGTTAAGTCAAATTGGCATGTTTTTAGTATTAGGATTATTAGTTAATCCTGTAGATCTTTGGTCTATCGCACTTCCGGCTACATTATTATCTATCTGTCTTATTCTTGTTTCTCGTCCATTGTCAATTTTGATTGGTTTATTGCCATTTCGCGGATTTAATATTCGAGAGCGCATGTTTATAAGTTGGGTTGGTCTTCGTGGAGCACTACCTATTATACTTGCGGTTTTTCCAATGATGGCGGGATTGCCTCAGGCATCTCTTTTTTTTAATATTGCATTTTTTGTAGTTTTAGTATCACTGACGATTCAAGGTACCTCACTAAGTTGGGCGGCACGTAAGGCTCGTGTAGTTATACCGCCGCTAGCATCTCCAATTTCTCGTATTGGTCTCGATATTCATCCTGAGAATCCATGGGAGCAATTTATTTATCAACTGAAGAAAGATAAGTGGTGTATTGGTGCTGCGTTACGTGATTTACGTATGCCTTCTCAAACACGAATTGCTGCTTTATTTCGCAAAAATCAATTGTTACACCCATCTGGTAGCACCCGACTTAAAGAAAATGATGTTTTGTGCGTTATCGGTCGTGACCGAGACTTGTCTGCTTTAGGAAAGTTATTTAGTCAGTCTCCACCTGTTTCGGATCAGAGATTTTTTGGTGACTTTATTTTACAGGCGAGCGTTTCTTTACAGAATGTTGCTCATATTTATGGAATTGAACTTGATGATGAGATCAATAATCAACAAACACTTGGCGAGATGGTTGCAGATATTATAGGAGCGGCGCCTGTAGTTGGGGATCAAATTGAATGGAAAAATATATTATGGACGGTTGCGGAAAAATCAGATCACGGAATTGTTAAGATTGGAGTAAGAGTGCAGGATTAATTATTACCTTTCGATAATAAGATGTCTTACTCTAAGAGATATCCCATCTAATTTTCATTCATTTATCATAGTTGCTATGATATTGTATTATTATTTTTTAAAAATTAATATTTTTATTAATGAAATAGTTATGTTTTAAATATAAGGTATAGATTTTTTTGATTTTTAGGAAAAAGTAAAATGAGTGACCATTAGTGGTCTTGTAATAAAATTACATATATCGCAGATGATAATTGCTAATCCAGTGCTGTTATATATTTTTAGTACATTAACTGTACAAATAAATAATATCACGTGTATTAAGAGACGTAGTCCTATCTAACCTGTAGTGATCATATAGATAACTATAAGTTAATTATTGAACTTCTGTTAATTCTATTATGTAAGTGTATTTATATATTTGATATATCATGTAATTATTTTAATATATTCAAAAAGAGAATAGAAATTATGAGCAATGTAGTGTCTAATAAAATATTTTATACTTAAGCATATTATTTGGTGATTATTTTTTGAAAAATTATCGAAATATTATGTTATGGATATTTAAAATAAAGATTTATATATTCATATCATGATATGAATCATGTGATGATAAATGATAATTTTATTAAATTGCTATTATTAATATTTAGGTAAGTATTTCTATAAAAAATTTTATTTAGATTACTTTTATTTCTAAAAGGAATTCTTATAAACAGCATATATTAATAAAATTTATAAAAACGACTATAATTATGTGATAAACTATTTTGATTGACGTAAAAGTTATGAACGTCCTGTGTGTCCAAAGCCACCTGAACCTCGTTTGGTATCAGTAAAGCTATGAACTAGATTAAATTCCACTTGCATAACAGGCAGAAAAATTATTTGTGCAATACGGTCGCCGGCTGTGATCGTAAATGGACACTTCTTGCGATTCCAGAGTGAGATCATAATTTGTCCATGATAATCAGAATCAAGTAAACCTACAAGATTTCCAAGCACAACCCCATTGGCATGACCGAGGCCAGAACGTGGTAGTATGATTGCTGTAATCTGTGGGTCAGAAATATGCAAAGCTATACCTGTTTTTATTAAGTGCGCCTCTCCAGGATGTAATATCAGCGTACTTTCTATACAGGCCCGCAAGTCTACGCCAGCAGAACCGGGAGTAGCATAGCTTGGTATTGGAAAAGAAGTGCCAATTCTATTATCTAGAATTTTAATATCAATTTTTTTTCTCATATTATGAGTTAGAAAGTCGGACTTGTTGGATATTTTATTTTATCGTTACCTTAAGTATACCAAGTATATATAATATATAGATAATTTTTTAATATGTTTTTTAAAAGTATTTATTTTTGAAAATATAGAACTGAAAGAGATTGATAGAATACTTATAAGGTCTATACCCTAAAAGAAATAATGATCACGTAGATGTTTTACATTTTTATTTTTCTTACCTCTAAAAACATCAGATTCTAACATGATCACCTTACTGACCTATAGGTAGGTTTGAGTCAATGAGAATAGTTTAAACAATATTTTGGATGTTACATCGCGCATATTAATCTCTTTTTCTCTATTAATTTTGCTATTTTTAACTCACAGTCTTTAAGGCGTTTTTTTTCTTTGATCACAACAGCCTCTGGTGCCAGTTTGATAAAGTTTTTGTTATCTAGCTTGCTACGAATCTGTTTGATTATCGTTTCTAATTTTGTCATATCAGACTGTATATTATTTAGTTCAATATTCTTATCTACTAAATTTTCTAATGGTAATAGTAAGTCTGCATCATCTATTGACTGATTATAGGCTAATGGATGATTGCTATCTTTAGGTACAATTTGGATTGTTTTTAGATTAGCAAGAGCTTTTATTAGATGATAGTTATTCTTTATTCTGTTAATTATGTGATCACTATTTGTATTCAGAAGTAAATCCAGAAGGTGTGTTGAGGGAATATGGTTTTTATTACGCATATTGCGTATGGCAATAATGACTTGTTTAATCCACTCGATATCTTTTATCGATTCATTATCAATGCGACTTTCAGAAAAGATTGGTACAGGTTGGAACATAATCGTCTCATCTGAAATATGTTTTATCACTTTTACTCGTTGCCAGATCGCTTCAGTGATAAATGGAATCAGTGGATGAGCCAGGCAAAGCAAGTCCGCTAACACATTTACTAATGTGTTTCGCGTCCCTTTCAATTGAGATTGAGTTCCGTTATGCAAGATTGGTTTTGTTAATTCTAGATACCAATCACAAAATTGATTCCATGTAAACTCGTATAGAATATGAGCAGCAAGATCAAAACGGTAATGATTTAAGGCTTCGTGCCAAGCTTGTGCTGTATAGTTAAATTTTGAAATGATCCAACGATCAGATACAGAGAGTTCTAACTCACCACCTAAAAAACCACAGTCATATTGTTCAGTATTCATTAGGACAAATCGGCTGCCATTCCAAAGTTTATTGCAGAAGTGACGGTAACCTTTTAGACGCTTCATGTCCCAGTGAATATCACGTCCAGTTGATGCTAAAGATGCTAAAGTAAATCTTAATGCATCCGTTCCATGCGCTTCTATACCGCATGGAAATTGTTTTTTAGTACGTTGACGGATTATTTCTGCTAATTGAGGTTTTATCATATTTTTAGTGCGTTTTTTAATTAATTCTTCCAGTGAAATTCCATCGATCATGTCTAATGGATCGATGATATTTCCTTTGGATTTTGACATTTTCTGACCTTCATCATCTCGAATTAAACCAGTTATGTAAACAGTTTTAAAGGGTACCTGGATTTTACCGTTATCGTCTTGTATAAAGTGCATAGTAAGCATAATCATACGAGCAATCCAAAAAAATATAATATCAAAACCACTAACTAGCACATGAGTTGGATGAAAAGTTTTTAACTCTGGAGTATTCTTTGGCCATCCTAAACTTACAAATGTCCAAAGAGCAGAAGAGAACCATGTATCTAGCACATCTATCTCTTGGGTGAGAGGTAGATCAACGTCTAGGCTGTTCTCTATACGAGCTTCTTGTTCGTTATACGCAACATAAACATTTCCAGATGGATCATACCAGGCTGGAATTCGATGACCCCACCATAGTTGGCGTGAAATACACCAATCTTCAATATTTTTCATCCAAGAGAAAAACATATTAGCGTATTGTTTTGGTACAAATTGAATTTCTCCTGATTTAACTGCCTGTATAGCCACTTCAGCTAACGGTGTCATGCGGATATACCATTGCGTATTGAGCATAGCTTCTATGATAACGCCACTACGTTCACCGTATGGAACCATAAAACTATGTGTCTGGATATCTTCTAATAAATCTATTTTTTTAATCTCTTTAATAATCACTTTACGCGCTTCAAAACGATCCAATCCACGAAAAACTAAAGGTATTATTGCATCACAGTTATTCAATTCTTGGCCATAAGTATCATAAATTTGGGCGCGGTCGCGAATATGTGCTGTGCAAGTAAAGATATTAATCATTGGCAATTGATGACGGAAACCTAAATCATAATCATTAAAATCATGAGCGGGAGTAATTTTCATACAGCCAGTGCCTTTTGATATTTCTACATATTTGTCACCAATTATAGGGATTAAACGATTAGTTAATGGTAACACTAAAAATTTACCAATGAGAGATTGATAGCGTATATCTGCAGGGTTGACAGCTACTCCTGTATCACCTAATACAGTTTCTGGACGTGTAGTGGCAACCACTATGTACGTTTTGCCTTCAGAAGTTTTAACACCATTCGCAAGATGATAACGAATATACCACATAAATCCTTGTTGTTCGAGGTTTTCTACTTCTAAATCAGAGATGGCAGTACATAGTTTGGGGTCCCAATTAACTAAGCTTTTTTTACGATAAATAAGTTTTTCTTTATATAGAATAATAAATATTTTTTTTACCGCATCTGAAAAACCATGATCCATCGTAAAACGTTCACGTGTCCAGTCAACAGAGCTTCCTAACCGACGTGTTTGATGAGAAATTATACTATTAAAATTATTTTTCCATTGCCAGGTTTTTTTAATTAAGGCATCAGAGTCATAGTCTTGACTGGTTTTATTTTCTTCTTCACTAATCTTTCTTGTAATTAACAATTGAGTAGCAATACCAGCATGATCAGTTCCTGTTTGCCATAGGGTATTTTTTCCTTTCATGCGATGATATCGGATCATCACATCCATAATAGTTTGTTGGAAAGCATGACCAAGATGTAAGCTACCAGTGATATTTGGTGGTGGCATCATAATACAAAAACTTTCCTGAGATACATCACCATTTGGTTTAAAATAGCCGCTTTTCTCCCAATTTTGATAGAGTAATGTTTCTATATGTTTTGGATTATACCTTTTTTCCATATGTGTTATGTCTCAGGCAATAAATAGTATTACTGTATGTTATTATATATAATACGATCCAATATAATTGCATGCTTTTTTAATTTAGATAATTTAATCTAATAAAAGATCGTGTATGGACAGGTATCACATAAACCTCTTATATTAACATCACTTAACATCACTAAATATCACAAAAATTTTATACGGTGGTGCCGAAGGCCGGAATTGAACCGGCATACCTTTCGGCGGTTGATTTTGAGTCAACTGCGTTTACCAGTTTCGCCACTTCGGCTGCTTTAGAGAGTTTTATTAAATCATGGGATTATATTACATTGTTTTTTTCTATTTATGCAACTGGATTTGCAATGTCATATACAAATTATTAGATTTTGATTCATAAAATATTCAGACAATAATCTCTTAAATATAATTGAATATAAAACATTTAATGCATCCTGAAAAATACTAAAAATTTTAACTTAAATGCATATAAATATAATAAGCGAAAATGTCAAATATATATAATAATTAGATTCATAGGTAAAACGCAAAGTGTAGTATTTTATATTTTTATTTTTAATTACGAAATAATTAATAATTTTATTGAGATTATTTCTTAATTTTGGTGCTTTTGTAGGGATAAAAATATAGATTCATTCAAAAATCAGGAATATTATTACATCACTAATTCAACTAATTTAATTAGTGGTGTTATTTAAGAGTAATGGCACGAATCAGCATAAAAGTTAACATTATCTTAGGGCAGATATATCCTCAAGGTGTGTAATTGACTGATAAAATATCACCTTCTCTTTTAGATTACATTATAGTTATCTCCGAATCTCTAAATGACTCTCTAAGCCCTGTAATAATCTTAATAGTATATGCTAATAAAGTAACATATAAGATTTTTTTGTAATCACTTGTATGATCAATACACACATAGTTATATTATTAATAATATGGATTTCGTTTAGATTTTTATGTGCTTTATACCTGACGGCATAATAATAAGATACTTGTAGTAGAGTTTTTAAAATATTTTTAATTATGTTAGAATTGTTAATTTATTTTCATTTTTTTAAGTATTTTTTTATAAATATTCCTGTATAAGATATATGATGTTAATCTTGATAAGAAAAAAGATTTCATAAGAGTTATTATTATTTAGTTTAAAATAAATTATATACTTAAAAATTGCAGTTACTATAAAATGTTTATGTATTTTATTTAGATCATTAAATGGTTAATTGCTTAGTGATTACAAGTGTTTATATATTTTATAGGTAATGTTTTTATATCATATGTTAGTTTTTTATTATGTAGGCTGAATAAGTATCATTCTTAAGCATGATATAAATTAATGCAATATATATTGATGAAATCAATGATCTCTGGTTTTTAATAAATACAAAATGTTTAGTATATATATTATTAATATATATTAGCATATCAATAATATTAATATGTATTATGTATTATTTGTTACTTACTAGTCTCTAGTAAACAAAGTAATCTCTTTAAATATAGTATTATATAGAATATATAATATTTTTCTGTTAATCGTAAACATATTATTAATATTAGAAATTATCAAAAATTTATTTTCTCAATGATAAACATTATTAGAAGTAAGATTAATTTTAATTTTAGGTTAGTTAATAACTATAGTTCAGTTTTTATAAAAATACTATCTTTAATACAATTAATACATATAAAATGTGGAGTGATGTTATTAATAGATCATCCTTAATGATATTTTTACTAATTTTCATTAGTTTTTTACATAGTGAAGACTATATTGTGCATATAAAAAAAATCTTATGTTTTTCATTAATTAAATTAGTTAAATTGGTTAAAATTAAATAATTATAATATCAAGAATATAAGAAAAAACTAGAGATAATACGGATATTTTGTATACCAGACTAATTCAGTCTATCAATATTTTGTAAGATGAATAAACATATCCAGAACTGTTATTATAAATAATGAGAAAAGACATCATTAAAAGATTTTTACGTTTTACGGAAAGGGTGTAGTTATCATATATCTGTGAGATTTTTGTGATTATTTAATATATATAATATCAATATGTATAAATATATATTGATTTTTAATATTTCAAATATTGTATTTTTTTACATTTAATATATTACGCGTTTTTAAAGATTTTTAATTTATATCTAGAGGATATAATAATGAGATTGATCTCATCGATGGTTTATTGGATCATATAGTATTCTTTTGGTCTATCTCTCACATATAATATAGATGAGATCTTGGACTGTTAGTATAACTAACTGATTGTATTTGGTGGATAGCCGCGATGAATATAAAATATACACGACAAGTTTTTATGGCAGCTATGGCAGCGATAGTTCTTGCATTTCTTTTACTAATCATAAAATTTTGTGCTTGGTGGTATACGGGATCAGTTAGTGTGTTAGCGGCACTAATAGATTCATTAGTAGACATTGCTGCTTCATTGACAAATCTATTAGTTATACGTTATGCGATGCAGCCAGCTGATTCTAAGCATGCATTTGGTCATGGAAAAGCCGAGTCTTTAGCAGTATTAGTGCAAAGCGTGTTTATCTGTGGTTCGGCTTTCTTTCTTTTTTTCACTGGCTTGCGAAATATTTTTGCCCCTCAAGAACTAAAGGAACCTCTGGTATTAGTTATAGTTACCTGTATAGCTTTATTTTCAACACTCATTTTAGTTACTTTTCAGCGCTGGGTAGTACAAAAAACTCAAAGTCAGGCTATACGTGCAGATATGTTGCATTATCAATCAGATATAGTAATAAATAGTGCAATTTTATTAGCCCTAGTGTTGAGTTGGCTTGGTTGTTATTGGGCCGATGCATTATGTGCCCTTAATATTGGCATATGGATTTTATATTCTGCATGGCGGATTGCATGCGATGCTGTTCAGGTATTACTCGACCGCGCCTTACCTGTAACAGAGTATCAAGCGATCTTGAAAATTGTTGCCACATGGCCTGGTATATGCGGAGTGCATGATATCCGCACACGTCAGGCTGGTCCAACACGTTTTATTCAATTACATTTGGAAATGGAGGATCACTTATCCTTATGTGAGGCGCATAGCATATCTCATCATATTGAGCAGGCGTTGCTTGTTCGATTTCCTGGTTCTGATGTGATTATTCATCAAGATCCATGTTCTGTGGTATCTCAAGAACATCAAGGTACACTTGGATCATAAAATGACTTTTAGAGTATTTTCAATATTAATTAAATCAGAATTGATGCAAAATTGTTATAGAAGTTATCAGAAGTATGGTGAGTGTCTAAAACTAACTAAGTAGGATTATGCTGATTAGCATTTTAATACTATGAGTAAAGATCACGAAATGATTTAATTTTATGCATTAAGTCTTATGTGAAAAAAATGTTGTTATCAGTCTATGACATATCTGATAAATATTTTAGTTTGTAGATTTATCCAGTCCGAACTCTCCTCTTTTTAATCTTAATCTGCGTGTGTCATAACGTTTGTAATTAGAAAATAATATATGTGATTGTTCTTGTCGTGCATCATATATAACCTATATCACTATATTGAGAGGTTTTTATGATGAATAAGATCGGTATACTTACTAGTGGTGGTGATGCGCCAGGTATGAATGCAGCAATTCGTGGTGTCGTCCGTACGGGTATTAGTGAAGGTTTGGAAATTTTTGGAATTTATGATGGTTATTTAGGCTTGTATGAAAATAGAATGATAGCTCTTAGTCGTTATAGCGTATCAGATATTATTAACCGTGGTGGTACATTTTTAGGTTCTGCTCGTTTCCCTGAATTTTGTTCAAAAGCAGTGCGTAGCATAGCTATTAAAAATATGATAACACGTGGAATTGATGCTTTGGTTGTAATTGGTGGAGATGGTTCCTACATGGGTGCTAAATCTGTGACAGACATGGGTTTTCCTTGCATTAGCTTGCCAGGGACTATTGATAACGACGTAGCTGGTACAGATTATACTATTGGATATTTTACTGCACTTGAAACAGTGGTAGAAGCCATAGATCGCTTACGTGATACCTCTTCTTCACATCAACGTATCTCTATTGTAGAAGTTATGGGACGATATTGTGGAGATTTAACTTTGGCAGCTGCAATTGCTGGGGGTTGTGAGTTTATTGTCTTGCCGGAAATTCCTGAAACTCGTGAAAAGTTAGTTGATGAGATCAGGGATGGATTTTCTAAAGGCAAGAAACATGCCATTGTAGCCATTACTGAGCATATTTGTGATATCAATGCATTAGCGCGATATATTGAAGAAAAAACTAAACGAGATACACGTGTTACTGTACTGGGGCATATTCAACGGGGAGGAGCTCCAGTAGCTTATGATCGGATTTTGGCTTCACGCATGGGTGCTTACGCTACCAAACTATTACTAGAGGGTTCTTATGGATGCTGTGTAGGTATTCAAAATGAGAAGATAGTGCATCATAATATTGTTGATGCTATTAAAAACATGAAACGTCCGTTTAAATATGATTGGTTAGATATTGCTAAGAAGCTATATTAATCTTGTAATTTAGATATAAAATATCTATGGTTCCATATATTAGCAGTTTTAAGTGTTATATTATTAGGAAGATAAAAAGTTATACAAAATATATCACCATACAATATTGCATATGCATAGTACATTATAACTGATTTCTCTTTAGTACTATGTATGGTATAATCTATGTGTTACGTGTAACAATTAATATTGTTCTCAATGATCCTTATATTTTAAAATAGATAAGCTCAAAAATAGCTCTATATATTTTAAATATTTATCTATTTTGTGATCTTTACTTATCATAGAATAAATATTGGGATTATTATGTTTATGAAGTTTTTCTATCAATAGCGCTGGATTTTTTTTAGTGTTTCGTGATTATTTGTCATAAATAGGATGTGGTTATAAAAAATTACCCGTACTCTTAGGACACGTTTGATCAATTGTTTGTGATAACCAGACTTTGATATTCCGTTATGCTGCATGCAGAAATTATTATATAGAGCTCTTAAAATTATGCATCACAAGATAAATCATTATCCATGTTCTGAGATAAGATTAATAAAATTTTATTACATAAATCTAATAAAATTAATTTATTTTTTACAATCGTTCTTTAAATTTTTTATTTAGCATACATAATTAAATTATTTATCTATATAAATAGATTGGATATTTATCTTATGATATATAAGATGCGGGATGTAATAATTATATATTAAGCTTTTTTAATTTTAGAGCTTAATAAGAATTATCGAATGATAATAGAATTATAGAATCATTTTACTTTAAATTAAAAGGTTTTATAAGTATTATTGAAGTATAGTATTATTGAAGTATAATTATAATATATGCATTATTGTATAATATTTATTATATAACAGTCAGCTGTGAGCTTGTCATAAAAGTAAAACCTTGTAATTATGTATCGTAGGTGATTATAATTTTTAGTTCAGGCTATGCGTGACATGAGACTATGTAAGAAAAAATAAAATTTTGATAAGTTAATACGATTATAATGTTTTTCTTGAATTACTTGTGCAATAGTAAAGATACAATTTTAACTCTAGTCAATAATGGTATATTTTTTAGTGATTTATTTAAACACTTTTCACAGTCTAGATTTTTTATAATATTTAGATAAATATAATGGTATAATATCAAGAAATAATGAGTAGTGTAAGTTGATTCTAGAATCGTACATAATAATCTTATATTTAAGATTTGTTTTTATTTTGCAAATTTAAAAATCTTTTAAGATAGGTTTTAGTATTTGACTGTGTTAAATTTAAATTTCATTTTGTTAGTGAATTTTTATTATATGCCGTCGCCATATTCAAAACCTGGAGATAATGCCATAGGGTGTGGATTTATATGAATAGGCGATATAACATATTTATGTTTTTTTTTGACAATATTAGCTGGAACACCAGCAACTGTAGCATAAGCGGGGACAGGCCGTAGAACTACGGATCCCGCTCCAACTTTTGCCCAACATCCTACCTCAATGTTTCCAAGAATTTTAGCTCCTGCTCCAATAATAACCCATTCCTGAATTTTTGGGTGTCGATCACCGCTATCTTTGCCAGTACTTCCAAGTGTCACTGATTGCAGAATTAATACATTATCTGCAATAACTGTGGTTTCACCTACCACAATTCCAGTTGCATGATCTAGTAAGATACCTTGACCAAGTTTTGCGGCAGGATGAATGTCAACCGCAAACAAAATAGAGCTTTGATGCTGCAGATAAAGGGCAAGAGCTCGACGACCTAAATTCCATAAGCAATGGTAAAGACGATATATTTGTAGAGCATGGAATCCCTTTAAATATAATATTACTGTGGAGTATTTATCAATGGTTGGATCACGATGGCGCGCTGCATAGATATCATAAGCGGCAGAAATAATTATGGCTGGATATTGTCGGTAAATATCTTGAATAATCTTATATAAATCTATTTTAGATATAATATGATTAGCTAACTTATTAGCAAGAATATAGCTTAAAGCAGTTCCCAAATCGTTATATTGCAATAAAGCAGAGCGATAAAAATTAACCAACATAGGTTCAGATTGAACAAGTTGGTAGGCTTCTTTTTGGATGTCATGCCAAATTTGTTTAGGATCTATATATAGCATCATTCGCTCTCTAATAAAATGTTGAATCTTTTGCAGTAAAAATGAAATTTCATGATTTATTTGCTGTGATTTTCTTCTTTACTGGAACGACCGAGTAGGCTCTCTGCGGCATCTATAACGTTTTTGCCACAATATATTATCTGGTAAATTGCTTCAGTAATTGGCATGTCAACACTATAGCGCATGGCTAGCATTTTAATTTCTTTTGTATTGCACCAACCTTCAATAACCTGTCCTATGATTTTTTTTGCATGGTAAACATTATAACCTTTTCCTATTAACACACCAAAGCGTCGATTACGAGAGCGGTTATCTGTGCAAGTTAAAACTAAATCCCCTAAACCGGACATTCCCGTAAATGTAGCAGGATTAGCATTTAGAGCTGCACCTAACCGACTTATTTCAGCTAACCCTCTCGTAATAAGCGCAGCTCGAGTGTTAGCTCCAAAACCGATACCATCAGATATACCAGCTCCAATAGCAATTATATTTTTTGCCACTCCGCCTAATTGAACCCCGATCATGTCAGGGTTGTTGTAAACTTGGAGTTTTGTTTTGTAATGCAATAGTTTCTGTAATTCTTTTGCAAATTTTTTATCTGTTGCTGCTAAGGTAATTGCAGTTGGCGCACCTATTGCCACTTCGTTGGCAAATGTTGGTCCTGATATCACAGCTAAAGGGATATGTTTACCAAGTATTTCAGATGCGACTTCTTTCAGTAATCGTCCAGTATTCTTTTCTAGACCTTTTGTTGCCCAGGTCAAACGTGAATCAGTGCGGAGATGAGGTTTAATGCGGCGTAACATGTCACCAAATACATAACTTGGAACCACTAACAGTAGGTTGCGACTAGCCTCTATTGTTTTGGCAAGATTAGTTTTAATAATTAAAGTATCCGGAAAAGGTACTTTTGGAAGAATATTATGATGATATCGGTATGTTTTTAGTTGAGCCTGATGATAAGGATTATGCCCCCATAATATGACTTGACGCCCACTACGAGACAGCATAATAGCTAATGCGGTTCCGTATGAACCAGCTCCAATAATGCTCATGATCGCATCAGATTTTTTCATTTATGTATCCGGAGTATGTTCTGTTTGTTTTGATTTTTGAAGGTACCTTATGAATAGTGCGTCGAAATTAACCGGCTCAAGATGTAATGGCGGAAACGTGCTATGCCATATTAAGTTAGCAATACATTCACGTGCATATGGAAAAAGAAGGTCTGGACAGCGTGAACCCAAACTATGTGCTATTTTGTTTTCTTCTGTTTCTTCAATAGAGAAGATCCCGGCTTGTTCTACTTCACATAAAAAAACAATACTTTTAGCAAGGTTTGTAATAACAGTGACGCGTAGTATGACCTCGTACATTTTTTCTATCAAATGATTCGAACTAGTACCTAGGTTTAGTGTCACCTGAGGATTCCAAGGTTCTTGAAATATTTGTGGCGCCTTTGGTGATTCAAAAGAGATGTTTTTAGTGTAAATTCGATTGATTTGAGGAGATTGATCACTCTTATATTTTTCTAACATAGAAACTTTGTAATCCTATTCATCAGTAAGATATGATTGCATTCAAGAGTGTAAAATAGTTCTTAATGTCTTATAGTTTGCCCCGATGATTTTGAAAGGGGTGCTAAATATTTTATAAAACCAATAGAATTTGAAGTCATTAAAATTCAGTAAGTTTATTGTGAAATGTTGTAGATATAGCGTGATATTTTGCGATATCGTCAAGGTTTATCTTTAAGTAATTTTTAAATTTTTATTTATATATCATATATACGTTACATTATATACATTAATAATACTAAGCAAGATAAGTAAGTCATTATTTAAATAATGATGTTTATTTTTATTGATATAAGCAATATTAAGATGAAATAATAGATAGTTTTTATAAGAACATAGCCGTTAAATTGTTACATGCAAACATGGATCTATCTCCTCAATAAGGTTCTTGTAATTATTTTATATCTTTCTGTTTCTATAAGATACTACATTAGTTAAAATCATATCTATTTTATATTAAAATATTTTAAATAAAAATTTTTAATGAAAATAATGAGATGCATTGCTTGTCTTTAAAATCTGAAAAAATTAAATGTCTTAGACAGGATCATGCATTACCATATATGGATGTACCATGCAGAAACAAAACAGAAAGTTATATCTATCTCATATGTCTTTAGGTAATTGTAATTTTTATCGATAGTTGTATTTGTAAATGTTATACCTTGCAATTCATAGGTGTCATTGTGCATAATAAAAAAGATTGTATAGTTTTTTACTTTTACCTAAAGCTTACCAGCTTAATAGAAACTATTGAATACAATCTATCAAAGCATATTATATATTATTAGTGCGCAATGTATTAGTGCGAAATTTTAAGATTATTTCCTTACCATGTGTTGTTATGCATAAAATTTTTTAAAATAATAATTAACGAATTCATATACTATAATAAAAAATAGGATTTTTCAGATAGTATTTTTTGTATTATATAATATAGATTATATAGTTAATTGATTGATTATTTAGAGTGTTTTTAATGTTAAATAAAAATATATAAATAACACTATTTAAAGAAAGACTTCTTTGTATTTTTAAAAATTCACTACATGAATTTTATAATGTAATATATACATATTTAGTGTTCTTAATGTTCTTTTATATAGAGTTAAGATTGAGAAGTAAATTAGCATATTTTTGGAGTTCTTTTATTTAGACAAATCTTATTTAAGATTAACAGTCAGTTTAATCATATTTTATTTTAAATAATTTTTGTGACTGATATAATGATCGTAAAATATTTATTTATAATGTGTTGTGTAGTGTGCTTGATAGATTTCGCAAGATTAAGTTGATTTATGTATCAATGTGTCTCAAGACTAGTTAGTTGTAGAGGTTTTATGTACAATGTTTTACTTATTTTTATTTTTGCTTAGGGTTTTGACGTTTCTTGGTTCTGGTAATAATGACTAGGCAATAATAATGATATTGATCGGTATAATATGCTTCTTAATTATAGATTCTTTCTAACACTTTGTATGATCAAGATGTCATATATCATTGAAGTGGATGTATTGTAGTTGTATTTATATTTTTTTGTGTGTTGTTAAAGGACACGTATTATTTCAAAAGAAACAGGCGCTATGACTGTGACAATTAGTGTTACTATTTAAATGTGAAGAAATTTTGTAACAATTTTTACTGTATGTGTTTATTACAGTATTTTATTGATTGTAATTATATATATTGGTTGAATAAAGTGATCTTTTGTATTTTAATTATTATTAATGTTAGTTAATTATTCTGCTCTAAAATAATTTTGATATTATTTTTTATAAAGTTAATGTGGTATGTATTTACGTGTTTCAGTTACTGATATTTCTAGATTTTCTAGTATACTCTAGTACATCTTATATAAATATCCCATATAAATATCCTATATAAATATCCTATATAAATATTTTTGATTAAATTAATTTATACCGTATTTTGATTACTTGTTCTTTACTTAATGATTTTGTGCATTCTATAGAATAGAATGCTTGCGATTATGATTAATTAAATCGATTCTGTAATGTTTTGCAATGAGACGCTATATATCTGCAGAACGATAGTAGATGTAATGCATTAAGTATCTATAACTAAGTGTATCTATCAAGGTTATATAAATTACAAAGTAACATTAATTTAATGTTTTTATGTCCATCGTGAATAGAATAATCGTTTTTATTTTGCAAGGAAGCCGTTTCGCTATATTTTGCCAAACCTGAGAATTTAGTTTAGATTCTAAAATTTTAATGAAATAATTATTTTTATTTGTAATGTTAGCTGTAACTGTATGGTATGGGGATCTTCTAGTAATATATCTTGTATAGATATTCAATTTAAATTAAAGAAATTTCTATAATTGTTATGAAATTTTATTTCCTAATATATTGTAATTTAATTGTATTATGAAATTTTTTATTAAATTTGGTTAATTAATTGTTTTTCTTTGATTAGAAAAGAAGCAGATAGTTAGCGATGAATTTTTGCCTATTATATACTCGATGATATATCAATATATTTACTAAAATATTCAGTATTTAGTAATATATCTGTGAAATTTTCATAGCTTTCTCAGAAAATATTCTAATGCTTTAAGATTACAAGATTTAGTAAAATATTTTATTAAGAAATTTTTGTTAATAATTGTATCAAGTAAAATACGTTAGAGATGACATACAAGACATACAAGACATATAATGCTCCTTATAGGGTTATTTGTAACAAATTGATAACTACACGTTAATATTTATAAAAAATGTGGTATATAAAAAAATTTTTAGCAAGATTTGCATTAGAAATTTCTAGTTTTGATATATTGCTTATTTTCATTAAGTTTGGTCAGTAAATCTAATTGTTTATGTAAAGATTTTATCTTTCTCGTAACTTTTGAAGCTAAATTAATCTAATTTAACCATTTTGAATACTACATAGGATAAAAGTGATTTTATAATAGCTGAGTTGTTACATGCACAAATTTATATTAATTACAGATAACAAAGCTAATAATAGCAATTTTTGTGATCACATATGTCAATGAATTAACCTTACAAATGATATAAAAATAAATGAATAAAATCATTTAAGAATTAATTTTGTATTAAGATGTATCACAAGATGCGTGACTATTAGCATATCATAGCGATATGAGTAACTCTCTCTTAGAGATTAGATCTTTTTTAGAAGGTATTGATATGGCATAGAGTCAGTTGATTGTAAAATTAAAGCGTGATTCATAAAACGACAAAAACTAGGAATGTCATATATGGTTGCTGGATCATCAGAAAGAATTAACAAAGTTTCGCCATTATGCATATGACGTATAGTTTTTCGTATCAGCATCAGGGGCTCAGGACAACGCAGCCCCTGAGTATCTAGAGTATGTTGAGGTATCATGATGAGTTTTGTCATTAGTTTAAAATAATCCGTCTAACATATTTAAAATAATAGAATTATGGATACTCAAATAATACATAATTTTTATGCATCAATGCGAATCAATGCAAATCAATATTATATATTATTTTAATCCTAAAAAGAAGCAATCCTAGAGGATAAAAAGTGTAGAATATATAAACATATTAGCTGAAGTGTTACTTTTTACCTTTAATTCATACATAAGTAAAATATATACAAAATTATGCGTATTTCTTGTTTTTATTATGTATTGTATAAAAATGATATATTAAGTAAATAGTTTATATTATAGGGTTGATCCCTGAGTATAGTTACAATAGTAACTATTAGTAACGCTTTTAAACTAGTAACAATAATAATTATTATAGTTAACGAGGAATGGGATGATGATAAACTATAAAATTTTAACCATAGCCTTGATTTTTTTAATGGTCAGCAATGGTTGCTCTATCGCAGATAAATTAGTTTATCATCCAGATCTAATTCAAGGTAATTATTTATCACACTCTCATTTAATAAAAATTCATATTGGGATGACACAAGAACAAGTTAGATATATCCTGGGCACACCCCAGGTTAGTGATCCGTTTAGTAGTAATATTTGGTATTACGTAGCTCGTCAGAAAATTAGGCATGAACCTCTTCAACAGCAAACATTAAAGTTAACTTTTAATAATCAAGGAATCTTAACTAACATAGATAATAAAAAGATTCAATTTATTCATAAAGAAGCTGGATAATAAATCTTGAGCTGATCATCTAATTAAATTTATAAGAGTTCTTTCAGTGATTTTGATTGATATAATGTGTTTTGTATAAACTTTTTTAAGTAAATATTTAATATGAACGTTATTAAAGAAACAAGCTTTTCAGTGAGTTTCGGATGTTTGGTTACTGTCAAGCGAAAAATATGTGCATACATAATACATAAATGTATATCAATTTTGCATTTTTTATTGATTTGGCTATATTTTGATGGTACTTCTGTTTCCTATCTCTATATAAAAATATAAAATTATAACATTAAAAACAGAGCTATTTGTAAATGTTATTTTAATTGCATCTAATGATTATATTATCCATAGTGAATATATATAAATCTTAATAGATGTTACATTTTACTTAGTAATATTTTAAGGATTTTTTAAGGCTTTGATCATTTTAGGATATAAGAACTTTCGAAGATTAATGATCATGTCAAACACTTCTCGTATCATTAGTCTAAAATCTCATTGTTATTAACCTGTCTATAGATCACTATTAGTAATATTTAGCAAACTTGTAAAATTATTATTGCTATATAATAATATTATATACTATATAGAAATATTTTTCTTGCAAAGGATCACTATATAAGTAGATATAGCTATATAAATAGTTAAGACATACAAATAGTGATTGTAAAAATATTATAGTATCAGGAGATATTGTTAGGAAATAACTTTCTTCAGCCTTTTTTTTTGACAAGGAAGAATAATGTTTAAAGGAAGCATTGTAGCCCTAATTACACCAATGAATAAGAAAGGCATGGTATGTGTTAGTAGTTTGAAAAAACTTATTAATTATCACGTGAATAGCGGAACTTCAGCAATAGTTGCTTTAGGTACAACAGGAGAAACAGCTACATTGACTAATGCAGAACGTAGTCATGTGATTGAGTTAATATTAAAATTTTCAACAGGGCGAATTCCTATTATAGTAGGCACTGGTACGAATAGTACCGCAGAAGGTGTTTCTATGACCAAATCTTTAGAAAAATCTGGTGTAGCTGCATGCTTAAGTATAACTCCTTATTATAATTGCCCAACACAAGAAGGACTTTATCGACATTTCAGAACAATCGCTGAAAGTACTAATCTTCCACAGATACTATATAATGTTCCTTTACGTACTGGTGTAGATTTGCTACCAATGACCATTAAACGTCTTGCTAATATTAAAAACATTATCGGAATTAAAGAGGCAACTGGAGATTTATTACGTATAACTGAAATTAAAAAGTTAGTTCAAGAAGATTTTCTTCTACTTAGTGGTGACGATGCTACTGCGTTAAATTTTATGGAGCTAGGTGGGTGTGGCGTTGTGTCTGTAACAGCTAATATTGCTGCTTATCAGATGGCAAATCTATATGGTTTATTTCAAAACGGAAAAATCGATCAGGCTCGCCTTTTAAATCAAAAACTAATGAATCTGCATCAAACATTATTCATTGAGCCTAATCCTATTCCTGTTAAATGGGCAGCAAAACAATTAGGATTAATACATAACGATGTATTACGCTTACCAATGACGTCATTAACTAAAGTGAATCATGTTGTTGTCCAGCAGGCGCTTAAAGATGCCGATTGTTTTTTAAATACGGGGGTGTATACATGTCTAACTTAGGACATCGGCCTACGATAGCGATGATTTTAGGATTATTATCAGTATCTTTTTTATCAGCTTGCTCTAGGAATGGATATGATAAGCATCAAGCAATTAGCTATGCACCTACGTTAAAAATAGATGACCCTAAAGAGTTAAAAGCTCCGGATGGCATGGTTTTGCCAACACGAAATCAGTATTTCTATATTCCTTTCGTGGCCATAAAGAGTGAGAGTGATACGCAAGTCGATCTTAAACCGCCAACTCAAAGTTTAATGAATGAGCAAAACCTGCATGCTCAAATATCTGGGAATGTAGGAATATTAAGTATCCATGGCTCCTCTAGTTTGATTTCGTCACAAATAATTAGTATTTTACAGAAAAATGGATTTGTAACTTTCCATCGTCAAGATATACATAAAAATTTATTTACTAATTGGGTCCGGTGGAATTCTTCTGGTGATGACAAAAATAATTGTTATTCTGGACGTTATCAAATTAGTATACAGCAAAGCGGCAGTTATCAAAAGATAAAAGTAATTCTCATTGATCTACGACAAAAGAATAAGGAGGTGACCTCTTCCTCTCAAATTCAAAATTACACCGCAAGGATGTGTAGATATTTAGCTCAAAAATTAAATATGATGATATATAAAAATCAAACAGTTCCGATGATATCTAAAAATTACAAACAGAAAATTCATGCATACAGTGGCACCAATGATATTGGTTTATCAAATATAATTTTATGCGCTTCTTTTGATCATATTTGGTCTTGGTTGCCAGAAATCCTAAAAATGTTAAATATAGAATTAAAAGAGAGAAATTACTCACATGGAAGCTTAAAGGTAAAATACACCTCGTTAAGTAAAAAAACTATTCATAAATTAGGTGTTGCGGATATAAATTTTAAAAATGGTTACTATAAACTTCAGGTTGGTGATCTAGGATCTTATAGTAGTTTGCAGTTTTTTGATCCAAAAGGTCACCTAGTCAATCGACTGCAACATGAGAAAATATTATCCGCTTTGAAGTTAATTACAATAAAAAATAAGTAGATATAAATATGATAAACTTATAAATTCTCTACTTATACGAAAAATTTTACTCCTAATTTAACTATTTTACTCCATAAAGACCATCTAAAACTGGGCAGAGTAGGTTAAGGTTTGATAAAGTATGCATACTATCATAATATAAAATATATTCCTTCTTAGGATATTTTATCATATTTGTTTAAAGATATATATAATTTATGTATAAATTTTGGTTAGAGTATCTTTGAGTAGAGAGAGCGAAGTGAATGAGAAGTATTGATACATGTATATCAATTGTATTATATCAAAAATAACTTATAATTTATACATTATAATCTATCATGATGCTTTTCTTTGAAAATTATCCAAGTATCAATTACTAGGGATTAAGATGAGATATAAAATAGTTTATTAAGACTAAATAGTCTAATAAGAATTTATTATAGCAGGGTTAACTATTTATTTTTAGATCTTGATAAATTCAGTTAGATATTGCTTAAATTAATTAAGCTAAAATTTTAATTTTTTATCATGGTTTTTTAGATCTCATAAAATAATTAAAAAGAAATCGTGGAATAATGAATGTATAAGTAAAAATATATAATCGAATATTGCATGCATGATAAGTATGATAAGAATGACTGGGTTTACATTGGAGATGTTAACGGATTATGTAAGGTTATATAATCGATCATACTATATATGATATATGATAATACGTTTTTATTAAAAGAGTGTTATTATGATAAGCAATGTAAAAATCTTGCGAAAACAATGTACGATTATTATTTTATTAAAAGTTGAGCAAATACGATGCGTAAGATGATGGAGTTGTATCGTGGTAAAACAAAGACCCTATATAGTACTGATCAGCCGGATCTATTAGTATTAGAATTCCGTGATGATATTTCCGCTCTAGATGGAAAGCGTGTTGATCAGTTTAATCGAAAAGGGCTGATTAATAATAAGTTGAATTATTTTATAATGTCACACTTACAGAAGGCCGGCATAAAAACTCAGATCAAAGAATTATATTCTCATAATGCAACATTAGTGAAAAATTTAAAAATGGCTCCATTGGAATTTGTATTGCGTAATCGCGCTGCAGGATCATTAGTAAAACGATTAGGGATTAAGGAAGGAACCGCTCTTTGTCCTCCGGTGTTTGATTTATTTTTGAAAAATGATGATAAACATGATCCTATGGTCAATTCATCTTATTGCAGAACATTTGGCTGGGTAAGTTCAGATCATCTGTCACGTATGCGAGAAATCACTTTTCAGACTAATAAAATTTTAAATACACTTTTTTCTGAAATAGGTTTGATTTTAGTGGATTTTAAATTAGAGTTTGGAATATTTCAGAATGAAGTAATTTTAGGTGATGAATTTTCTCCTGATAGTGCTCGATTGTGGGATCAAAAAACTTTTCATAAAATGGATAAAGACCTTTACCGACAGACTCAAGTTGGCTTAATAGAGGCTTATGAAGAAGTTGCAAATCGTTTAGGGGTAAACCTAGACTAGTTTATGTTTATAAAATAATTTTATCAGTTATCACAGACTATTTATAGGTTTTTAGTTTGTATGATGATTGAGGTTTAAATACAAAGTTTTTATCCTTCAAGGTTACTCTAGACATTAAATATATTTATTTCTTATATAAGTATCAAGATCTTTTGAATAAAACTTCAGTTCATTAATTTTATTATAAACATCTGAATTTATTGTCTGAATAAAAATAAAAGATAAAGGCTGTAATATGCAGTAAATTTTATACTAAATGATATTAAGTACGGTCCGATTTATAAATGAGTAATAAACATATATTTTAGAGATATGGTGAACACTAAGATTCTTTATAAGTAAGATGTACACAGGTTAGATACAAAAAGATACTTATAATAATCAAGGTGGTTCTCTACAAGGAAAAATAAATAAAATACCAGAAAAATTTAGAATAAAGGTTATAATTTTATATTGTATTTATATACATAGTTGATTTTTACATTTTATCGGGATTCACTCTATCTTTAATAAATGTGTTTTTTAAAAATATCTTTATATAATCTTTCTCTGTGGTTTGAAATTATTTTTATCTGTTTGTAATACTGTACAATTATTATACCACTTTTACTGGTCTCGGATAAAGTAAATGGTATACATATTACATAATAAATCCATAAAATCTCAGTATATATATTACTAAAATGTGTCATCTGTGTATACATCACTATGATACCTACATATGTTTTTAAAACTATTAGATTGGATAGAACTTTTTTTATCAATAATTATGTAACAATTGTATTGTAATGAATTGTCTTAATTTATGCGATAATTTATAATCTTGGCTGAACAAAATTATAAGAGAGCGTTTTTCTATTAAAAGATAAATAGCAGTTTTGTAAAAGAACAGTGGTTAGTGTTATTGATTTTTAATATTTTTATAGGTTTAATATGCTCAGTGAGAATTTTACTAGAATATTTAAAAATAACTAACGTTAGCATTTTAAAAATTTATCAAGAGTAGGGTAAGTGACTATGATAAGCTAAGCTCTTATGTTCTGACAGTGTAATGGTTTAGGTAATTTATGTTTTATATAAAAATATGCCTATATTACTGGCATGCTCTGTATTGAGCTAATGTAATCAACCTTAACACCAGTTTGGCTCTCGTTATGTCTCACAATTTTATTGTAGCGAAATTTGGCGGCAGTAGTATGGCTGATTATATATCTATGCAGCATAGTGCTGATATAGTTTTAAAAAAACCTGCTATACGCTTAGTAGTATTATCAGCATCTGCAGGGGTAACTAATCAGCTTTTCTTGCTAGCTGAAGGTCAGTGTAAAAAAAAACGTATTTCTATACTATCCACGATCGTCCAAATGCAAGAGGCTATTATTCAACGGTTGATTGATCAAAAAGTTATTCGTAATAAAATAAATCACATACTTAGCAATATTCAAGCTCTTTCTAAAATTGCAGAGTTTTCAAAATCTTCTGAGCTAACTGATGAGTTAATTAGTCATGGTGAGTTAATGTCTAGTTTGCTTTTTGTTGAAATCCTTCGTGAGCGTAAAGTGGCGGTGGAATGGTTTGACGTACGTAAAGTAATGCGTACTGATGCGTGTTTTGGTTCTGCAGAGCCAAAAATTAGCATACTTCGAGAGCTTGTTCAGCATCAATTACAGCCTCTGATTTTAGAAGCATTAATTGTGACACAAGGGTTTATTGGTCGAGAAGAAAAAGGACGAACTACAACTTTGGGTCGCGGAGGTAGTGACTATACTGCGGCAATGCTTGGAGAAGCGCTAAATGTTAAAAGGATTGATATTTGGACTGATGTTTCCGGAATTTATACTGCAGATCCGCGATTAGTTCCATCCGCTCAGCGTATTGACAAGATCACTGTTAAAGAAGCATTTACGATGGCAACTTGTGGTGCGAAAATATTACATCCAGCAACTTTATTACCCGTAGTGCGTAGTGATATGTCAATATTTATTGGCTCTAGTAAGCAGCCAGGAGCCGGTGGTACTATTGTATGTCACGAGATTCACAATTTGCCTTTGTTTCGAGCTCTTGCGCTACGCTCTCATCAGACCTTGCTAACGTTACATAATGTTTATCTATCAGATACATTTTGTTTTTTTGAAGCAGTATGTAAATTATTAATACGCCATGGTATTCATCTGGATTTGATAATGCGATCTGAAGTAAAATTAGCAGTAACACTAGATACAAGCTGGTCTTTTGTAATGACCAGTAATCTTTTAAATCCAGCATTGCTTACTGAACTTACTGATTTTTGTAAGTTAGAGGTAGAAGAAAATTTAGCATTAGTATCAATTATTGGAAACAAGATTTCTAAGCTTGACAGTTCTGAGAAAAAAATTTTGAGTTTATTAGATTTATGTAATATACGTATGGTTTTTAATAGTTATCCTCAATGTACACTCTGTTTTTTGGCACCTATTGACGATGCTGAGAGGATAATACAACTTTTGCACTATAAGATATTTGAATAATAAGATATTTGAAGAATTTATTAAAAGAAGAGTCTGATATAGTTTATTCGTTTTATTTTTATAAATTATCACTTATAATGGAAAGTTTTAATATTTTTTAAAATAACATTTTAAAAAATAAGCATTGCATATTTATTAATTCACAGAATATTAAAAATTTTATATACTATTAATATTAGCAGGGGTAATTCTAATAAAAATATAAGTTTACTAGTAGTGCTAGTAATGTTTTTCTGTTTATTTAAAATATATATTAATATATAAGCAGTGATACTCTGTTAAATAGTAGAATGAATGAATTTTATTCTCTTTATATATCTTATGTTTTATGTAATAATTTTTATTAAACTATAAGCTTAATATTCATTTTTTTAAAATACTATACAGAATATAGTCTGATAGTTTTTAGCAAGATTATTTATTATTAACACTTTTGTTTTAGGTAACAATAATATTTTACCTAAATCTTTTAGATATTTTCATAATTAACAATATATAATCATATGATATAAATGATGATAATATGTATTTTTTATTACTTATACATTAATTAGCATAATATATTATACGTAGTGATAGCGTGATTATTTTATTTAATGTTATCCCCATTATATTACAGGTTCGTGATATTATAGGAATTTTGGCATTATATCAGCATATTAATATAACTTAGCTACTCTTTGATTTTTTAGTGTAAATTGATGTAATGATTGAATTGATTGAAAATCGATGAATAGAATTCAGTACTTGATTTTTGATATATTTTACTAGAATGTCAAAATGATTACTTACAGTTTTAATTATAACTTATAGATTTTTGTTTATATAAATAATCTATAATTGTCTATGACATATTGCCTGTAGATTCTTTAGGTTCAGGTTATGAACATAGGTAAGGTGTTCATACTATATAAAATGTCGTTTCTTTGAGTAAAATTAATATGTCTACAACTATAAACACTCTTGCTCATCAATGCGGTTTTATTCTTTTTTTGGTTGCCGCAATATGTTTTTGTTTATTAATGCTATTAATCTCATGGTTTTTGGGTAGTAAAGCCGACGGAAGATATACTAATACACCATTTGAATCAGGTATTGCTTCTGTTGGAAGCGCTAGATTGCGATTATCGATTAAATTCTATTTGATAGCTATGTTTTTTGTTATTTTCGATGCTGAGTCTTTATATCTCTATGCCTGGGCAGTATCAATTCGTGAAGTCGGTTGGATTGGGTTTATTGAAGCTACAATTTTTATTGTTATTTTGCTTGTAAGTTTATTTTATCTAGCTCGTATTAGGGCTCTGAATTGGTCTCCTGCTTATTGTAAACTTCATGTCTGTAAAACGACTACCTTACCTAATATTTTAGGTGCTAAATATCCTCATTGATATGATATGTTTATTTATCCATTAATAAAAATAGAGAAAATATATGGATTATACTCTCACTCGCCCTAATCAAAATAGTGATAATGATGCTTATCCTTTACATAAAAAAGAACGGGTAGATGACCCTTTAAAAGATCATAGGCATCAAAATATTTATTTTGGAAAATTAGAACTTCTTTTACACAAGATGGTGAATTGGGGTCGAAAGAATTCTCTTTGGCCATTGAATTTTGGATTGTCTTGTTGTTATGTAGAAATGACTACTGCATTTACTGCAGTACATGATGTAGCTCGTTTTGGGTCAGAGGTTATCCGTTCGTCGCCACGACAAGCGGATTTAATGGTAATCGCTGGTACTTGTTTTACTAAGATGGCTCCAGTAATTCAGCGTTTATATGATCAAATGTTAGAACCTAAGTGGGTAATTTCTATGGGATCATGTGCTAATTCTGGTGGTATGTATGATATATATTCAGTAGTGCAAGGTGTGGATAAATTCTTGCCAGTAGATGTATATATCCCCGGTTGTCCGCCAAGGCCGGAGGCGTATATGCAAGCATTGTTATTATTACAGGAATCTATTGGAAAAGAGCGTCGACCATTATCATCGCTCATGCATGATCAGAACGTATATCGTCCCAAGATGCAATCTGAAAGAGAGAGAAAAAACGCAGAGCGTATTGCTACTACATATTTGTGCACGCCAGACGAAATTTAATTTTTGACAATAATCAAAGATAGATCTACGACTAAGATCATAATAACACCATTAGAATAAGAAGTGTATATTCGTTACGTGGTTAGAATAGTGAAGTAATTTATGACAGATTTGCCTAGTAAAAATATTGTACAAATAGTAGAAAAAACTTTAGATCAGTGCGATCATCCAGTTCTTTCGAAGCTTTATCAGCATTTTGGTCCTCATGCTTTGAGTTTGCAGGCCACATGTACTGATATGGCTGTAGCTTGGGTGCAGCGTGAACAGATATTGGAAATTGTGCAATTTTTGTATGAGTTTTTCAAACCATATGTGATGCTGTATGATTTACATGGTGTAGATGAGCGTCAGAGAAGATATCGCATTGGTTTACCAGAAGCAGATTTTTCTATTTTTTATCATTTTATCTTTATTCAAGAAAATCGTGATCTGATGCTAAAATTAGCGCTATCAGAGCGGAACTTACAGGTTCCGACTATTAGTCATATTTTTAAAAATGCAAACTGGTATGAGCGTGAAACTTGGGAGATGTTTGGTATCCATGTGACTGGACATCCTCATCTTACGCGTATTATGATGCCACGAAATTGGCAGGGCCATCCACTTAGAAAAGATTACCCAGCGCGCGCTACTGAATTTAAACCTTTTGAATTTACTAAACAAACAGAAGATTTTGCCATGGAGTCTCTACTTTTTCGGCCAGAAGAGTGGGGAATGAAAAGATCCAGTGCTCATGAGGATTTTATGTTTTTAAATCTTGGCCCTAATCACCCATCTGTTCATGGAGTATTTCGTATTATTCTTCAGCTTGATGGCGAAGAGATTATTGATTGCGTGCCAGATATTGGCTATCACCATCGTGGTGCAGAAAAGATGGGGGAGAGACAGTCATGGCACAGCTATATTCCATATACTGATCGCATTGAATATCTAGGTGGTTGCATTAATGAGTTACCTTATGTTTTAGCTGTAGAAAAACTAGCTGGTATTACAGTACCAGCGCGTGCTGAGGTAATTCGAGTAATGCTATCTGAATTGTTTCGCATTAACAGTCATTTATTATATATCTCTACATTTATACAGGATGTAGGTGCCATGTCACCAGTCTTTTTAGCTTTTACTGATCGTCAAAAGATCTATAATATTATAGAGGCTATTACTGGTTTTCGAATGCACCCAGCCTGGTTCCGGATAGGTGGTGTAGCTAATGATCTTCCAAAAGGATGGGAACGTTTACTTTATGAGTTGCTTCATTGGTTACCGAAGCGCCTTAAATTATATGAACAGGCTGCGTTAAAAAACTCTATTTTTATTGCTCGCACTAAAGGTGTAGCTTCTTATAATATGGAAGAAGCATTATCTTGGGGGGTGACAGGGGCAGGGTTACGCGCAACTGGTTTGGATTTTGATATACGTAAATGGCGACCTTGTTCTGGGTATGAGAATTTTGATTTTGAAGTACCTATCGGTCATGGTATAAGTTGCGCTTATACGCGTGTTATGCTTAAAATGGAAGAAATTCGTCAAAGTATGCGTATTTTAGAGCAGTGTTTGCATAATATGCCTGTAGGTTTATTTAAAGCTAATCATCCACTTACTACACCGCCACCAAAAGAGCGTACTTTACAGCATATTGAAACTTTAATTACTCATTTTTTGCAAGTTTCATGGGGTCCAGTGATGCCAGTGAATGAATCCTTTCAAATGATAGAGGCTACTAAGGGAGTCAATAGTTACTATCTTATTAGTGATGGAAATACGATGAGCTATCGAACGCGAGTACGCACGCCTAGTTTTCCACACTTGCAGCAGATTCCTTCGGTGATTAATGGCAGTTTAATATCAGATTTAATCGTCTATCTTGGTAGTATTGATTTTGTGATGTCAGATGTGGACCGATAAATATGCATGAGAACAAGATTCTAATAAAAATTAGAAATAAACCTAATGATAGCACGCTAAGCTCTTTAGAGCGTTCTGCTATATCCAAGGAGAGGATGTTTTATGAAGAGCCTCACGCTGTCATCATTGAAGCGCTGCATATTATTCAAAAATATCGAGGATGGGTTTCTGATAGTCTAATTAAAGGTATTGCTGATCTGTTAGAAATTCCATCTAGTGATGTAGAAGAGGTTGCCACTTTCTATAGTCAGATTTATCGTATGCCAGTGGGTCGTCATATTATTAGGTATTGCGATAGTGTAGTATGTTATATCCTGGGTTACCAGATAATCCAAAAAAGATTAGAAGAACACCTGAATATTCAGCCAGGACAAACTACGGAAGATAAGCGTTTTACGTTACTGCCAACCTGTTGCCTTGGTAATTGTGATAAGAGTCCAACATTAATGATTAATGAAACTACCTATGGTAATGTAAGATCACAAGATATTACTCAATTACTGGAACAGTATCCATGAGACAAATTACGCGTACACCTGCTACGCATCCTCTTACTTGGCGAATGCGAAAAGATCAGCAGCCAGTGTTTTTACAGGAATACAAAAATACTAATGGATATGTTAGTGCAGAGAAAACTCTTAAACGCATGACATCAGAGCAAGTTGTTATACTAGTGCAGGAGTCTGGTCTAAAGGGGCGAGGCGGAGCTGGTTTCCCAACTGGTGTGAAGTGGAGCTTAATGCCAAAAGATTTATCAAGAACTATTCGCTATTTATTGTGTAACGCAGATGAAATGGAGCCTGGAACCTATAAAGATCGTTTGTTAATGGAACAAATGCCACATCAATTAATAGAAGGTATTTTAATTGGTGCTTATGCATTAAGAGCATATCGAGCGTATATTTTTCTGCGGGGTGAATATATTCAAGCAGCAATAAATTTACGCCGTGCAATTTTAGAAGCGAACGAATCAGGTTTGCTAGGAAAAAATATTTTTGGTACTAATTTTAGTTTAGACCTTGTAGTGCATACTGGCGCAGGTCGTTATATTTGCGGTGAAGAGACAGCTTTAATGAATTCGCTAGAAGGGCGTCGCCCTAACCCAAGATCAAAACCACCATTTCCGTCATCAATAGGGTTATGGGGGCGGCCAACTTGTGTTAATAATGTTGAAACTCTTTCAAATATTCCTGCAATTTTTGCTAATGGAACTAAATGGTATAAAGATATCTCAAAAAGTGTAGATACAGGCACTAAAATGATGGGTTTTTCTGGTCAAGTCAAGAGTCCTGGTGTTTGGGAGCTGCCATTTGGCATTACTGCTCGAGAACTCCTTGACGAGTATGCTGGTGGTATGAAGAACGGGTCAAAACTTAAGGCTTGGCAACCTGGTGGTGCTAGTACTGAGTTTTTAATTGACAAGCATCTTGATATACCCATGGAGTTTTTGAGTATTAGTAAGGCCGGAAGTCGTTTAGGGACAGCATTAGCGATTGCAGTGGATCACAGAATCAATATGGTGTCTCTAGTTAGTAATATAGAAGCATTCTTTTCTCGCGAATCATGTGGTTGGTGCACGCCTTGTCGTGAAGGATTGCCGTGGAGTTTAAAAATTTTACGATCTCTAGAGTGTCACCAAGGGCATGCAGGTGATCTTGAGATTTTATTAAATCTTTGTCGGAATCTGGGTCCTGGAAAGACTTTCTGCGCTCATGCGCCAGGAGCAGTAGCGCCGCTTCAAAGTGCTATTGCATATTTTCGCGAAGAATTCGAAGCAGGTATTAAATTCTCTAATATTTATGAAGATGCGCGTGTAATTTCTGGTATTCAGTCAAACTTATCTTATGTTGAACGTACGACCACCTAATATAGCATAACGCTCATAATAGAATGAGCCTCATGGAAGTATAGATATTATGCCTGTAATTATATATATAGACGGTACAAAATATCAGGTTAATGATACAGGCAATTTACTGCATGTTTGTTTATCTTTAGGATTAGATATCCCGTATTTTTGTTGGCATCCAGCGTTAGGTAGTGTTGGCGCTTGCCGTCAATGTGCAGTTAAACAATATCAGGACGAGAAGGATGATCATGGGCGTCTCGTGATGTCTTGTATGACGCCAGTCAATAATGGCATGTGGATTTCAATTAATGATGATGACGCAAAAGAGTTTAGAAAAAGTGTTTCAGAATGGCTGATGATTAACCACCCACATGATTGTCCAGTGTGTGAAGAAGGGGGGCACTGTCATTTGCAAGATATGACCGTAATGAATGGTCATATTTTGCGTCGTTATCGTTTTACCAAGCGAACTCATCTGAATCAGTATCTTGGGCCATTTATTTCTCATGAAATGAATCGTTGTATTACTTGTTATCGTTGCATACGATTCTATAAAAATTACTCAGATGGAACAGATCTTGGTGTATATGGGGTGAGTGATAATGTGTACTTTGGTCGCACTGAGGATGGCATATTAGAAAATGAGTTTTCAGGGAATCTAGTAGAAGTTTGCCCAACGGGAGTCTTTACTGATAAAACGCATTCTGCGCATTATAATCGTAAATGGGATATGCAGTTTGCTCCAAGTATTTGCCAGCAGTGTAGTCTTGGTTGTAATATTAGCCTCGGTGAACGATACGGGGAATTACGTCGTGTTGAAAATAGATATAATGGCATGGTAAATCGTTACTTTCTTTGTGACCGAGGCCGATTTGGTTATGGTTACTTGAATTTAAAAAATCGCCCACGTCAGCCTATGCAGCGTCATGGAACAAATTGGACACTACTGAACACTAACGAAGCACTAGATATTTTATCAAATAATCTTCGTCAAGCAAAAAAGATTATTGGCATCGGTTCACCACGTGCCAGTATAGAAAGCAATTTTTCTTTATTATCCATAGTAGGAGCAGCTAATTTTTCTACTGGCATGACATTATCTGAACAAGCGTGTATAAATTTAATTATTAAAATATTGCAAAATAGTGGAATATATACCCCTTCACTTTTTGAAATTGAAAATTATGATGCAATATTAGTTCTCGGGGAAGATATAACCCAAACAGGGGCGAGAATGGCACTTGCAGTACGTCAGGCCATTAAAGGTAAGGCTCGTGTAATGGCAGAAAGACAAAAAGTCGCTACTTGGGATAGTTCTGCAATCCTCAATATGAGCCTAAATTCTAAATATCCTTTATTTGTAACCAATGTAGATAAAACTAGATTAGATGATGTTGCTACTTGGAGTTACTATGCTCCAATAGAAGATCAAGCTAGGCTAGGATTTGCTATAGCCCATCAACTAGATGCAAGTGCTCCAAAAGTAAGTGGTCTAGATAAAGACTTAATTCATCAAATAGCTATCATTGCAAAAGCGTTAGATAGTGCTAAAAAACCACTTATTATTTCAGGATCTAATTCTGGAAATGAGGCCATTATTCAGGCGGCAGCAAATATTGCGAAATCTTTAATGGGGAATAAAAAAGAAGTAGGTATTAGCTTTTTGACTTCAGAAGTAAATAGTATAGGGGTTGGTTTAATTGGGGGGTTTTCACTAGATAAGGCATTAGATGCGTTAGCCAGTGGTGAGGCAGATTCAGTCATTATTTTAGAAAACAATCTGTATCGTCATATATCAAGGGATCTAATAGATCTTTCCTTAAGACATACAAAAAACATTATTGTTCTTGATCATCAAAATACTCAGACGACTAAAAAAGCCAATTTGGTTTTATCTAGCGCAAGTTTTGCAGAAAGTCACGGCACTGTTGTTAGTCAAGAAGGTCGTGCTCAGAGGTTTTTTCAGGTTTACGATCCGTCTTTTTATGATAATACAGCTCAAGTGTTTTCTAGTTGGTGCTGGTTAAATATGATAAAAAAAGCTATGTATGGTCGAAAAGTAGACTGTAATCTATTAGATGATGTAATTAACGCTTGCATTAAAGAAGTTCCGCAATTGGCTGGTATAAAGAAAGCGTCACCAGATTCTAGTTTTCGCATGCATGGTCAGAAATTAGCGCGTTCGCCACATCGTTTTAGTGGGCGTACTGCAATGCTGGCTAATATTAGCGTTCATGAACCACAACAACCACAAGATAAAGACAGTATGTTTTCTTTTTCTATGGAAGGCAGCAATCCATTACCTGATAATCATGTACAGATTCCTTTTTCTTGGGCTCCAGGCTGGAATTCTTCACAATCACTCAATAAATTTAAAAATATAGTGGATAAGCAGTTATTTGATGATTCTTTGGGTGTACGACTAATTTCGTCAGATAAAGCAACGCTAAGTTGGTTTACGGATATTCCTTCTGCTTTCATAAGGCAAAATCATTGCTGGCGCATCACACCTTATTTTCATATTTTTGGTAGTGAGGAGCTAAGTCAACGCTCAAAAGTTATTCGAGAGCGCATGCCAAAACCATATATAATTATGAATGCTCAGGATTCGATACAACTTAAGATACAAGAGGGTGCTACTTTATTTTTTAGTTGTCAAGGTGAAGATTTCGTATTGCCAGTATATTTTTCAAATAACTTACAGTCTGGGCAAATAGGATTACCTCTTGGGTTTCCTGGTTTTGGTCTCTTTTTGTGCGGAGAAGGTGTGTATAATTTTCAGACAGTGACTAAGCCATGATTTGGCTAACAAATACCAAACTCGCTATTATTATCGCTATTATAAAATCTTTAGTGATACTCTGCGTTGTGGTGATCTGCGGCGCTTTAATGAGTTTTGCTGAAAGACGTCTTTTAGGCTTATTTCAGAACCGTTATGGTCCAAATCGTGTAGGCTGGGGAGGTTCACTACAATTAGCGGCCGATATGATAAAAATTTTTTTTAAAGAAGATTGGATTCCGCCTTTTTCAGATCAGATAATCTTTATATTAGCACCAATTATTGCATTTACATCTTTGCTAATGGCAATGGCAATAGTCCCTATTACACCAAACTGGATGGGATCTAATCTCAATATTGGTATATTGTTTTTTTTAATTATGGCAGGGTTAGGGGTTTATTCAGTACTTTTTGCCGGGTGGTCTAGTAATAATAAATATTCCCTTTTAGGTGCTATACGTGCTTCTGCGCAGACCTTAAGTTATGAGGTTTTTCTTGGGTTATCTTTGATGGGTGTAGTAGCGCAGGCTGGATCTTTTAACATGCTTGTTATTGTTGGTAGTCAAAAACATATTTGGAATATTATTCCTCAGTTTTTTGGTTTTTTAACCTTCTTTATAGCTAGCCTTGCTGTATGTCATCGACATCCATTTGATCAGCCGGAATCTGAACAGGAATTAGCTGATGGATATCACATTGAATATTCTGGTATAAAGTTTGGATTATTTTTTATTGGAGAATATATTGGCATTATTACTGTATCTTCATTAATTGTTACATTATTTTTTGGTGGATGGCATGGTCCGTATTTTTTTCCAATAGTTTGGTTTGTATTAAAAACAGTGTTCTTTATAATTATGTTTGTTTTGATTCGTGCTTCATTGCCACGACCTCGGTATGATCAGGTAATGCGGTTCGGTTGGACGGTTTGTTTACCATTAACACTTGTAAATCTTCTTGTAACTGCTGCAGTGATCTTATATAGAGCATAGTCAATAGGATATTGATAATGACATTGAAGAATATTGTCATCGGACTTATTACAATTCTGCGTAGCATGTGGCTAATGGGTAAAAACGTATTTGCTAAGCGAGAAACTTTAATGTATCCTGAAGAACCTTTGGTTCTTTCATCTCGTTACCGTGGACGTATTATTTTAACACGCGATCCAGATGGCCTTGAGCGTTGTGTAGCTTGTAATCTTTGTGCAGTAGCTTGTCCAGTCGGGTGTATTGCATTACAAAAGTCTGAAATGGAAGATGGGCGCTGGTATCCAGAATTTTTTCGTATTAATTTTTCGCGATGTATTTTTTGCGGATTATGTGAAGAGGCCTGTCCAACTACTGCGATTCAATTAATTCCAGATATTGAATTGAGTGATTTTAATCGTCAAGATTTAATATATGAAAAACAACACTTATTAATTTCTGGCCCAGGAAAGTATCCACAATATAACTTCTATAGGATGTCAGGTATGGAAATTTCAGGCAAGGGTAAAGGTTTTGCTGAACAAGAGGCTCAGCCTGTTAATGTTAAGAGCTTGTTACCTTAATGAAGGATGCAGGCATGGAATGTTTGTTTTATATTTGCGGGTTAACAGCTGTTCTTACAACTATGCGTGTTATTTGGCATAAAAAACCAATACATGCATTATTGCACTTAATTATATCATTCGTAGCTGTATCTGGTGTCTTGTTTTCAGTTGGCGCCTATTTTACCGCCGCCCTTGAAATTATTATCTATGCGGGGGCAATAGTAGTATTGTTCATGTTTTCAGTAATGATGTTAAATCTCAGCGACAGTATTATAAGAGAAGAGACGACCTGGCTTCCACCACGAGTATGGATTGGTCCAGGATTCTTGTCCTTTTTATTATTTTTGATTATTTCATATTCCATTTTATTAAGAAACACTTCTGATATGTGTTGTATTATGATTGACGGAAAACAAGTAGGTATAAAGCTATTTGGCCCTTATGCGCTATCGGTTGAATTAATCTCCATGCTGCTTCTATCTGGTCTTATTGTAGGATGTCATATTGGACAGGATTCACGACAAACAGGTGTAATATTGCAAAAGAAACGATTATCTACTTCACATAAAAATACTTTTAAAAATCAATTGGAGAAGTAGTTTTGATTCCTTTACATCATGGGTTGATTTTGGCGACATCTTTATTTTGCCTTGGATTAACTGGTGTTATGATTCGTCGTAATTTGCTATTCATGTTAATCAGTCTAGAGATTATGCTCAATGCTGCAGCATTAGCGTTGGTAGTGGCAGGTAGTTATTGGAATCAAGCGGATGGACAGATTATGTTTATTTTTGCTATTAGCTTGTCAGCGGCTGAAACTAGTATTGGTCTTGCTTTGTTACTGCAGCTCTATTATCGCACCAAAAACCTTGATATTGATACAGTAAGCGGGATGCGTAAATGAATCTTCTTTATTTTACTATACTATGCCCATTCATGGGTTTCTTATGTCTCTCTTGCTCTTCTGGTCGCGTATCAGAGACTTTTAGTTCTGTTATTAGTCTTATATCAATTAGTTTAACAGTACTGATAACAGCTTATATTGGTTATGACTTTTTAAGTAGCAAGCAAGAAGTATTTAATCAAAATTTATGGACTTGGATTGATATAGAGATGCTTAGGGTAGATGTTAGTTTAGTGTTAGATAGACTTTCATTGACTTTGCTTTCTATAGTAACTGGGGTTGGATTTTTAATTTATATTTTTGCATCTTGGTATATGAAAGGCGCAGAGGGTTACTCACGATTTTTCGCGTATACTAATCTTTTCATTGCCAGTATGCTTGTGTTAATTTTAGCGGATAATTTAGTTTTACTGTATCTTGGGTGGGAAGGCGTGGGCCTTTGCTCGTATTTATTAATAGGTTTTTATTATACCAATCCAGAGTATGGCGCAGCAGCTTTAAAAGCTTTTATTCTAACTCGTGTTGGGGATGTTTGTCTCTTGATTGCACTTTTAATGCTTTATAGTTTAACACATACTTTCAATTTTGATAACATCGGAGAATTAGTTCTAGAAGACTCCTCTTTTAAGAATTTGCACATGCTGCCATGGATTACCTTTATGCTATTAGTGGGAGCGGTCGGAAAATCTGCTCAGCTGCCATTACAGACTTGGTTGGCTGATGCGATGGTTGGTCCAACTCCAGTTTCTGCGTTAATTCATGCTGCAACTATGGTAACGGCCGGTGTATATTTAATTGCTCGTACACATGTTCTGTTTTTGTTAACACCAAAAATTCTTTATTTAGTAGGTATAATTGGGGCGATGACTATACTTTTAGCTGGTCTCTCTGCTTTAGTGCAAATTGATATTAAACGTGTATTAGCTTATTCAACTATGAGCCAAATAGGATATATGTTTTTGGCGTTAGGCGTTCAAGCTTGGCAGCCAGCCATTTTTCATTTAATGACGCATGCATTTTTTAAAGCGTTATTATTTCTTTCTTCTGCATCCCTTATTATTGCTTGTAACCATGAGCAAAACATATTTAAGATGGGAGGCTTACGCTTTAAGGCTCCTTTAATTTATTCTTGTTTTATTATTGGAGGTTCTTCCTTAATGGCATTTCCACTAATTACATCAGGTTTTTTTAGTAAAGAAAGTATTTTGTCAGCAGCATTAGATCATGGATATGTAATGTTAATGCTTGTTGGGTTAGTTGGGTCATTGATAACATCACTTTATACATGTCGAATGATTTTTTTGGTATTTCATGGTGAATTAAAAAATCTATATGCACAAATCTCACCGAATTTAATGTATTATATACCTTTAGTTATTTTATCTTTACTTTCAAGTGTAATAGGAGCTTTGTTTTTTCCGTCGCTCAAGGCAGTGTTTCCAAACAGTAGCATGTTGATAAATGATCATTTATTTTGTCTAAAAATCACTTCAAGCGCCATAGTAATGACAGGTTGTGTAATATCAGCTCTATTATGGTTAGGTCCTTCAGTACATTTACAGAATATTGCGCGCAGTAAATTAGGACGTTTTTTAAGGATATGGTGGTTATCTGGGTGGGGTTTTGATTGGTTATATCATAAAGTTTTTACTCAGACATATCTAAAAGTTGCAAAAGTATTGTCAAATGACCCATTAGCCATGGCAGTAAATAGTTTGGCTTATGTAGCACATAGCAGTAGCAAGGGCTTAATTATTACTGAAAGTAGTTATGTACGTTGGCATTTGGTTGTAATGAGTTGCGGTGCTGTTTTTCTACTTACATTAATAATATTAAGATAAAATATTCAAAATCAATATTTTATTTTTTATCTAATGATCGTCTATCAAATATTATGATCAAATTTAATGATATACGCTTAGATTTAGATTTTATTTGTAAAGGACACATTATTTATTTTCTCAAAGGCTGTGTTTTAAACATTTTCGGTGAATAAAAAAATACATAAGTTCAATTCAGGTTATGTCTAAATGGAAAAAGATATAGCCAGATTGTCTCAAAAATCAAAGAAGAATTATTATCATGTTATTACCTTGGCTTATTGCATTACCTTTTATGGGTGGATTACTTTGTTGTTTTTCGGAGTCTTTTGGAACTCACAAGCCTCGCTGGATAGCTTTAATCACCATGGGGTTTACACTAGCTCTTTCGCTGATACTCTGGACACATAGTGAAAATGAGTTATCGCAGATACATAGCGGTTTACAGTGGAAAAGTCAGTTTACTATGCCTTGGATTCCTCGATTTGGTATTACTTTTTCTTTAGCTATCGATGGTTTGTCATTATTAATGGTGACTCTTACGAGTTTATTAGGTTTTTTGGCAATTTTATGTTCATGGAGAGAGATCAATAAATGCCATGGTTGGTTTCACCTAAATTTGCTCTGGTTATTAGGAGGAGTGATTGGTGTATTTCTTGCTGTCGATTTATTTTTATTTTTCTTTTTTTGGGAAATGATGTTAGTTCCAATGTATTTTTTAATTGCGCTGTGGGGAAATCGATCTACAGATGATAGAGATCGTGTGTCTGCTGCTACTAAGTTTTTTATATATACACAAGCAAGTGGATTGCTGATGCTTATGGCTATTATAGGCTTAGTTTTTGTTCATTATTCAGCAACAGGAGATTTAACTTTTTATTATGAAAATTTATTACAGACTCCTATGTCACTTAGAGTTCAACAAGTATTAATGATGGGTTTTTTTATTGCATTTGCAGTAAAAATACCAGTCGTGCCTTTACATGGTTGGCTGCAAGACGTGCATAGTTGCTCTCCCACTGCTGGTTCAGTCGAATTGTCTGGCATTGTATTAAAAACTGCTACTTATGGTTTATTACGTTTTGTTTTGCCGTTATTTCCTCATGCATCTACCATATTTGCTCCCATTGCTATGTGGTTGGGAATTATTAGTATATTTTATGGAGCCTGGATGGCTTTTTCGCAGAATGACATTAAGCGCTTGATTGCTTGCACTTCAATTTCCCATATGGGTTTTTTACTTATTGCAATATATACAGGAAATTTGATAGCATATCAAGGAGCTGTTATTCACATGATCGCACATGGTTTGTCTGCTGCTGCGCTATTTATTATTGCCGGCCAACTTTATGAGCGTTTGCATACTTGCGATATGCGATATATGGGTGGCTTATGGTCAAGAATTAAATGGCTTCCTGGATTATCTTTATTTTTTTCTATGGCAAATATTGGATTTCCTGGCACAGGTAATTTTATTGGTGAATTTATGATTTTCATGGGAGGTTTTTATATAGCGCCATGGATTATTATAATTGCTTCATGTAGTCTAGTATTCTCTGCTATATACTCTTTAGTTATGATGCAAAAAACTTATTATGGCAAATCAAAATCAGAAATACTATTGCATGACATGTCACCTCGCGAGCTGATTACTATTTTGTCGCTATTATTTTTACTAATCTTTTTAGGTTTATACCCCCAGACAATCCTGGATACCTCTTATTCTTCTATGGAACATATTCAGAAATTACTCAACACTACTATGCTCACAATAAGATCGTAAGTTATTATGACAGTCATGAATCAACAATTAACTCTGATTATGCCGTTATTAATCCTTAGTATCACAGTAGTAATCATGATGCTAAGTATTAGCTTAAAGCGTAATCATCATCTTTGTGCTTCTATTGCCTTTTTCGGTTTTAGTTTGGCATTTCTTTCTTTATATTTTGTAGCGCAGGCGGGATCTGGAGAGGTTACTCCGCTACTTCGAGTAGATAGATACTCAATTTTTTATACTAGTTTGGTGATTCTTTCAAGTTTATCTGCCTGCATTTTTTCTTATCCATGGATAAGGGGATATCCTAAAAACCGTGAAGAATTTTACTTACTTATTATTCTTTCTACATTGGGTGGTGTAGTTCTAGTTAGCGCTAATCATTTTTCATCATTATTTATTGGTATCGAATTGCTTTCTTTGCCGCTAGTTGGTTTAGTAGGTTATGGGGTAAATATTGGTTATTCTTTAGAGGCAACTTTAAAATATGCAATATTATCTATTGCTTCTTCTGCATTTCTTCTTTTGGGAATAGCGCTAGTTTATGCACATACAGGAAGTCTTGGTTTTGATGGATTAATTTATTCAAAAAGTAATAGTTTAAGTTCAGAAGCATTAATTATAGCAGGTTTTTCTTTAATGATTGTTAGTTTTGGATTCAAGCTTTCATTAGTACCTTTTCATCTTTGGACGCCAGATGTGTATCAAGGAGCACCTTCTTCAGTAGGGACCTTTTTGGCAAGTACTAGTAAAATAGCAGTATTTAGTGTTTTAATGCGTTTATTTATTTATACATCTATAAAAAATTTTGAATGTATATATTTTATATTAACTATATTAGCAGTAGCATCTATTTTATTTGGAAATTTGATGGCTCTGAGGCAAAAAAATATTAAACGTATTTTAGGGTATTCATCTATAGCACATTTTGGGTATCTATTAATTACTTTAATTGCAATACGGTATTCTGAGTTATCATTAGAAGCTTCTGCTGTTTATCTCGTAAGTTATCTTTTTAGCACCTTGGGAGCTTTTGGTGTAGTTAGTCTTCTGTTGGACGCAAAAAATGATTTTTCTGAATCGCTATCTTCTTGTCGTGGTTTGTTTTGGCGTAATCCTATTTTAGCAATTGCTTTGACAGTAACAATGTTTTCACTTGCTGGCATCCCTATAACTTTTGGTTTTATAGGTAAGTTTTACCTGATATCTTTAGGAGTTTATGCTCACCTATGGGCCGTAACAATAGCAATGGTGTTCGGAAGTGCTATTGGGTTATACTATTATCTGCGTATTATTATTAGTTTATATTTGGAGCCCAACGAATCTGTAAAATATTTATCACCACAGCAGCATCATTCAGTGTTACAGGTAGGTGATATGATGGTTGTTTTATTCGCTCTGCTTTCTATAATATTTGGGATTTACCCACAACCTATTATTGAGTTAGCTCAGCTTATAAGGCTATAGAATGGACACTATAGTAAATAATTGTATTAATAATTAGTAAGAGATAGCTAGAATCTATATAGAAGAGAGAGCGATGATTTTGTAAAAATGCTATGGAGTGTGTTTTTTATTTATATAAAACCTTACCAAAAAATTTTTTTCTGTTAAATTATTTTTTATTATAACAATGCAATCATTTGTTATAATAAATAATGTATAAAACATTATATCTTTTATACAATTATCTAATTAAAAGGTTTGCGAATATCTCGTTGCTGAGAGGTCATGTAATAGTTTTGAACTTTTAGTTGAATATTCATAATTGCAGTGCCATTATTGATTATTAATTTTATTTATTAAATCAACCGCGTAACTAATTTCTTCTTGAGTAGTAAAGCGCCCAAAAGAAAATCGAATAGAATTCAGTGCGACCTCTCGGTTTATACCAAGAGCTGTCAGAACATAAGAAGGTTTGAGGCTGCTAGAAAGGCAAGCAGATCCGTTAGAAATGGCTAGATCTTTTAGTGATATTAGCAATGCAGTTTTACTGATATTATGAAAACTAATATTTAAAATATGCCCTGCTCCTTGATTCAAAGACCCATTAAGAGATACTGTTTGAATATTTTCAATACCTTTCCAAAGTTGTGCGCGTAGTTTGCAAATACGCAGCATCTCTTTTTCCATTGTATCTTTAGCAATCGCGCATGCTTTACCCATGCCAACAATTTGATGCACTGGTAGTGTACCGGATCTCATGCCACGCTCATGCCCACCACCGTGAATTTGCGCAGATAGATAAATACGTGGCTGATTTCGAACAAAAAGAGCTCCAATACCTTTTGGCCCGTATATCTTATGTGCTGAAAATGACATAAGATCAATTTTTAGGTGCTTCAGGTTAATAGGTAGTTTTCCAATACTTTGCGTCGCATCAACATGGAAGATCACGCCATGTTCTCTGCAGATTTTTCCGATAGCAGTAATATCTTGTATAATACCAATTTCATTATTAACATGCATAATAGAAACAAGTATAGTGTCTGGACGTAATGATTGCTGTAGGTGTTCTAATAAAAAAATACCATTGCGCGATGGATCAAGATAAGTGATATGAAAACCTTCAGACTCCAAATAAGCGCAAGTATCTAGCACCGTTTTATGTTCAGTTTTCGTGGTAATAAGATGCAGACCCTTTTTACGATAAAAATTTGCCGCACCTTTAATAGCTAGATTATTAGACTCAGTTGCGCCGGAAGTAAAAATAATTTCTCTTGAGTCAGCCCCAATAAGCTCTGCTATCTGATTTCTGGCAATATCGACTGCTTCTTCTGCTCGCCAACCAAATTGGTGAGATCTAGAAGATGGGTTGCCAAAATTACCATCTAGAGTAAAATATTGTAGCATTTTTTCTACTACACGTGGATCGGTGGGTGTAGTGGCGGCATAATCGAGGTAAATTGGTAATTTCATGCTAAAAATATTCTCAGATCATGTTCTTGTTGTATCTAGCGTAATAGCTAAGTGTAATAATGTTTTTTTTTGAAGTTATAAGTAAATATTGCACAAAACAAATAAAAATATCAAAAAACACCAAATATATAAAATCTAATCAAGATAAAATATTTTTTATTTTGATTATGACCTTTCTATACTTTTAATCATTTTTATTATTGTTCTTACTGTGAATCAGAATAATAAAATAGCTTAATTCTGAATGAGTGCTATTAAGCATCAATTGATATAAGAGTATAATAATTTATATTTTATATATTACTCTAAGTGTATCGAAAATGACCACTATATTTTACATTTTAATTATTAGATTATGTTTAATAGTTTTTTAGTAGCTGTAATAGAACTAATTATGAAACTTAATATATCTTAAAAGTGTAAAACATCTGTATATTTTACACTAATTAGTGAGTATTATATATAAATAGATTTATAAAAGGATCTTTTTGGGTTGGTTAGATTCATGTGAATAGTAAATTCAGCGTTTTTTTTGAAGAACAGTCACGAATCACTTTGACTGCAGAATTATGATTTTTATAGATAACTACAATAATATATTTTTATATTATATAATAGTTCAAAAATTAAGCAATATAATATATTGATATATTTTTAAATATCATATATTAAAATATTTTTAATAAAAATTACTCTGAATTTGATTTGAGTGATAAAAATAATATTTGTACAATGTATGATTAACCTCTTAAATATGGATTTATGTAAAATATTTTAGAAGGAAATTTTTTAATAATTTTTACAATTCTTGAAAATAGAGTTAGATCTTTTTTTTAAATTGCGTGTTTTTATGTTAAAAATAATTCTTTTATATTAGTAGAGTCAGCTTGAAGTTTTATATAAAAGCCTAATCATAATATGATATATAATTTCAGGTAGATGATATCTATCTATTCATTGTATTAAATAGTCTATTAAGTATTTTACTTATAACATCTATTGAATCTCTTATGTTGATATATTTTTAAGTTTTATAGATTAATATATATACGAAGAATAAAAGTTAACAAAAATTTTTATAACCTTATTTTATATGTTGTTGTATATACTTGAAATATAATTATATTGTATTGTGTATCTTCAGATTGATATAATTTGATTTATTTAGTTTTAATTAACAATCTTTTATAAATTGATTGAAAGTAGCATTAGATATCATCTATCTACATGCTATTTATTTTTAAATATTGCAATTAACTCCATTGCTATAAAAGGATTCTGTAGGTCATATAACTCGAGTATTAATAATGATTTTATAAATCCTTATTGTATCATACAATAGATTCTATATTTTCTAAAAAATATATAAGTTAGTAGATGCTTATGGGTAGGTGCTAAAGCTTTCTCAACCAAAAACGTTATAAGATTTTATTAGGAAAAATATTAGTCAAAAGTTATCTCTACAAAATAGAGATACTTCTGTTAGTGTTTCTTTGTTAATTAGCGTATAACTTATTATCGTAAGAGAATAGTCTTGATTATGTGAAAAATTGTCTACTTGGCTAAAAAATATATTTTGCATTTCTAATGATTAAGTTTTGAATTTGTATAAAAGTACTTTACGTAAGAGATCTAACTCTTAATAATTATAGTTGTTTTATGCATCATAAGTAATTCTGATTTATCCTGAACATCTCAAAATCAAAACAATAAATTGATATTCAAATATCACCGATTTTTTTAAAAAGTGATGTAAGTTATTTATTGCATTATACATAGATTATTAGTTAGATTACGAGATATTAAATTTATGTCTTATATTGTAGCTTTAACAGGTGGCATTGGTAGCGGAAAAACTACTATTGCAAATATGTTTGCTAAGTTAGGTGTAAACATTGTTGACTCTGATTGTATTTCACGCCAGATTCTTCTAACAAATCGGGAAGTGTTAATGGCAATATATAAATATTTTGGTAAAAAAATATTTATAAAAGATTGGATTGTAAATCGCCCCTTGTTACGAAAAAAAATTTTTAATTCTAAAGAAGATAGATTATGGGTTAATAATTTATTACATCCCATTATTTGTCGGGATTCTCATGCTCAGTTAGCATTTTCACAATCTTCATGGTGTTTGTGGGTAGTTCCACTTTTAATAGAAAATAATTTACAATGTTATGCCAATCGTATCTTATTGACAGATATTGATCTTAAATTACAAATCAAAAGAACTGCAAAACGCGATCAGATTACTTATCATGAAGTTAATAAAATTATTCGTGCTCAAGCAACATCTTGGTCACGAATTTCTGTTGCGGATGATATTATAGACAACAATGGCTCATTAGATATACTCAATCGGCAAGTCATCGACTTAAATCAGAATTATTTACATTTTTCAAAATATTTATAATTGGAAACATGCATTCTAAATTTTAAATTACATATAGATGTCGATTTAAATAAACTCCTGTTAAAAAAAGTTAAGAAGAATTTCTTGGGTGAGACAGTGATTGATGTTTGTTAATATGATCATTAATTTTTAATTTTTTCAATGATATATATAAGTATTCCCCCTTGCTTTGTATTTTTACTATTTTTACAATAAAGATTATATTGATCTATTTTATATATTGTCTACTACATTCTAATGTAGTATATCTTATAGATAAAAAATAATAGAATATTTGTTCTTTTAAAATAGCTAATTAAATTCTATGCCTATATTGAGGGCATCTCAAAAGATATATGCCTACAATGACATTGTTTTACATATAGATATAGGTTACTTAAATATCTTCTTTAATAACTTGCCGTATCAGGTTAGTTCAATGTTGAGGAATCTGGCGATCGGTAGATGACAAGTAAACTGTCTCTTATTAACAAATCTAGCGTTGAGATTAAAAGAATACATGTTGTTATTATTGTATATAATATTACCTGGATTTTCTGATTATAAAAATAGAAAAATTTAAATCTAACCATATTTTAGCACGCATTGCAAGCGTCTTCGATCTCTAAATTTCATGATATAGATTTTAGTCTTATAATAAGAAGATTGTAATTTTTATGTTAAAGTATTCAGAAATATCCATAAATCTAAAAATTAAAAAGATTGTAGCTATTATCCATATATATAAATTATTTAAAGTCTACCAAATGATATCAATAAATCAAATACGAAATTTTTCTATTATTGCGCATATCGATCACGGAAAATCAACAATTGCTGATCGTCTGATCCAGGTATGTGGCGGTTTAACAGAACGCAAAATGACGAAGCAGGTGCTAGATTCAATGGAGTTAGAACGAGAGCGTGGTATTACCATTAAGGCACAAAGTGTTACTCTTACTTATAATGCCAAAAATGGCAAAAAATATCAACTGAATTTCATTGATACACCAGGACACGTCGACTTTTCATATGAGGTTTCTCGTTCTCTTGGAGCATGTGAGGGAGCAATTCTTGTAGTTGATGCCGCACAGGGGGTAGAGGCACAAACTGTAGCTAATTTTTGCAGTGCAATAGAAATGAATTTAACAGTAATCCCTGTATTAAATAAAATAGATTTAATTACAGCAGATCCAGTTAAGGTTTTTAAAGAAATCGAAGAAATAATAGGACTTGATACTACTGATGCTGTAGTCTGTTCAGCTAAAACTGGCGCCGGGATACCTGATATGCTAGAACGTTTAATACGGGAAATCCCACCACCTACAGGAGATCCACAAGGTCCACTACAAGCACTGATAATTGATTCTTGGTTTGATAATTACCTTGGTGTTATTTCTTTGACACGTATTAAAAATGGTATCTTACGTGAAGGTGACAAAATTAAAGTAATGAGTACTGATCAAGTTTACATAATAGATCGTGTTGGTGTTTTTACTCCAAAACGAAAAGATACCGGCATTTTATGCTGTGGTGAAGTAGGCTGGGTCGTATGTGGGGTAAAGGATATTTTTGGTATTCCAGTAGGGGATACACTGACTTCAGCTAATAATATGGCTATGTATCCACTACCTGGATTTAAAAAAGTTAAACCACAAGTTTATGCTGGTTTATTTCCAATTAGATCCAATGATTACGAATTATTAAGGAATTCTTTAGGAAAATTATGTCTAAATGATGCTTCATTATTTTATGAAGCAGAAGATTCTACGGCTTTAGGGTTTGGTTTTCGTTGTGGATTTTTGGGTATGCTACATATGGAAATTATTAAAGAGCGTCTCGAGCGTGAATACAACTTAGAGATTATGATTACTGCCCCTACCGTCGTATATGAAGTAAAAACAGTTTATGGGAATCTAATTTATGTAGATAATCCTACTAAATTACCTATAGATAATGACATAGTAGAATTACGTGAACCAATTGCTGAGTGTCACATATTAGTGCCACAAGAGTATCTTGGTAATGTGATTATGTTATGTATTAAAAAGCGTGGCATTCAAACTAGTATAGTTTATTATAACCAACAAGTTTCACTAATTTATGAAATACCTATGTCTGAAGTGATTCGTGATTTTTTTGGTCATCTCAAGTCTACGACACGTGGTTATGCTTCTTTGGAATATCATTTTAAAAAATTTTCCGTGTCCGATATGGTTCGTGTTGATATTATAATTAATAGCGAACGAATTGATGCGTTATCATTAATTACTCATCGTCAGCATGCACAATTTTATGGGCGGGAGCTTGTAAATAAACTTACGCAGATTATTCCTCGTCAACAATTTGAAATTATTATACAAGCGACTATCGGGAAGAATATTTTTGCTCGCAATACGGTGAAACAATTGCGCAAAAATGTTCTTGCTAAGTGTTATGGTGGTGATATTAGTCGTAAGAAAAAATTACTCCAGAAACAAAAAGATGGGAAAAAACGCATGAAAAGCATAGGAAAAATTGCACTTCCGCAGGAAGCATTCTTTACAATAATGAATATTTCTATAGAAAATAAATAAGATTTATAGCATTTTATTGAAGAGGTTATGGGTATGGCACATACATTTATAATAGTTTTAGTAATTGCAACGTCTATTAGCGGTTTATTATGGTGTATTATGGTAGCTCAAAGGATCGTAAGTAAAAATAAAGAACAGATAATGCAAAAACCTGTTAATAACGTAATTACTATATCTCAAAAATTGCAATCTTGGACAAAAAGCATAGCATCGATTTTTCCTGTGCTTTTTCTAGTATTCATGGTGCGCGCATTTGGTTACGAACCCTTTCAGATCCCCTCTGGATCTATGATGCCAACTTTATTAGCTGGTGATTTTATTTTAGTACAAAAGTATGCATATGGCTTGAAGAATCCAATTACACAACATACTTTGATACAGACTGGACATCCGCATCGTGGTGATGTTGTTGTGTTTAAATACCCAAAAGATACAAGCCAAGATTATATTAAACGCGTGATTGGCTTACCAGGTGATTTAGTGAGTTACGATCTTCTCAGTAAAAAATTATCAATCCAGCCAGATTTCATGAATGTTAAAAATTGTAAACGCTTATTGAAGGTGACTTATTTTCCTTTCAATATGGATGATCAAAAATTTATCAATTCTAATAAAGATGAATTAAATCATAATGTCAACCATAAATATATTCAAGAAGTAGAACCTGAAGGTGATCATCCGGTAACTCGTATAGAAATGTTCGATAGCGTAAAACATCTTATTTTATTGTTAAATGGAGAACAGAAAGATTTTGAGTTAAGAGGTTACAATGGGATCGTTCATCAAAAGATTAGTTGGTTAGTTCCGGAGAATATGTACTTTATGATGGGGGACAACCGTGATAATAGCTCCGATAGTCGTTATTGGGGGTTTGTGCCAGAAAAAAATTTAGTTGGAAAAGCAGCTGCTATATGGATGAGTTTTGATAAAAAGGAAGGAAAGTTCCCAACTGGCTTGCGTCTGGAGCGTATTGGCATAATTCATTAAACAATAATTATCTAATGGATGATTGGAGTTGATAATTTTTATTGTCTGAATGATAGTGCTATGTAGTATATATATACAATATATATTGCTTCTCTATAGAAGTAAAAATTATTTTATATCGCCAGTAGTAAACTATAGATACGGTAATCATGAATCAGCTACAGAGAAAAATAGGTTATTTTTTTAAAAAAATCGAATTACTACAGCAGGCATTAACCCACCGTAGCTCTAGTCGTCAAAATAATGAGAGGTTTGAGTTTCTTGGAGATTCTATTTTAAATTGTGTAATTTCTTATGCAATTTATCGTAGCTTTCCATGTATAGACGAAGGCGATTTAAGTCGTATGCGTTCCACGTTAGTGCGTGGCTACACCTTAGCAGAAATAGCACGAGAGTTTAATTTAGGCTCGTATTTAACTCTTAGCCGAGGAGAATGGAAAAGTGGTGGTTACAAGCGTCAATCTATTTTATCTAATGCCATGGAAGCTTTAATTGGTGGTATATTTTTAGATAGTAATATGCAGACGATAGAGCGACTTATTCTTAACTGGTACGATTCTCGTTTGCACACTATTGAACCAGGAGACGAACAAAAAGATCCCAAGACACGCCTGCAAGAATTCCTACAAGGAAACCATCTTCCATTGCCATCTTATTTTGTATTACAAGTGCAAGGCTCAGAGCATCATCAGTTATTTACGATTCAATGCATTGTTACTGGAATAAAAGAGCCAGTAGTAGGTACTGGCTTGAGTCGTCGTCAGGCTGAGCAAAAAACTGCTCAAAAAGCCCTAATTATGCTAGGTATAGAATGAGAGAGCATGCCACTTATTGCGGTTTCGTTGCTATTGTGGGGCGTCCGAATGTAGGAAAGTCCACTGTATTAAATCAATTAATACAACAGAAGATTTCTATTACTTCACCTAAGCCACACACCACTCGTCATGAGATTATAGGGATTCAGAGTAAAGGTATGTATCAAGCTATTTATATTGATACACCAGGTTTATGTATAGAAGAAAAAAACACTATTAATCGTTTTATGAATCGCGTAATAAAAAACTCCATTACTAATGCCAGGTTAGTTGTTTTTATAATAGAGGGTATAAATTGGACTGTCGCTGATAAAATGATTATGCATTACTTAAAAGATAAATCATTAGTTCTTTTAGTACTGAATAAGATTGATACTATTGCTAATAAAAGTCTTTTATTACCGCATCTCCAGTGGTTAAGTCGGAAGAGGCATTTTGTAGATATAGTACCTATTTCTGCTAAGATGGGAACGAATATCGATACTATTAGTAGAATTGTGCATAAATATCTTCTACAGTCAGAGCACTATTTTCCTAAAAAGTGTATTACAAATCGTTCTCAAAAATTCATGGCATCAGAAATTATTCGTGAAAAAATTATGCGATATCTTGGAGGGGAGCTTCCGTATTCTGTAATGGTTGAAATAGAGCAATTTTCTATTAATAAGCATGGCAGGTTCATGATTTATGGGGTTATTATAGTACACAGTGCCAGTCATAAAAAAATAGTAATTGGCTGTAATGGAGCTAAGATTAAAAGTATTGGTGTTGCAGCACGTCATAATATGGAGACAATTTTTAGACAGAAAGTTTATCTTGAGTTATGGGTGAAAATTATATCTGGTGAAAGAGATTACAAAGATACACTGCTAAATATAACATATACAAATACAATACCATCATAGAAATACTTAGATTAGTGCTTAATAGTAAAATAGAATCTGTTGATATCTATCAATTTTAGAGATAGTGAGTACTTGTAGAGTAAAACATTATTGTTATTTAGGTAAAATATTAGCACAATATTGATAATATATGACTGGAATAAATACTAAATTTTAGTGTAAATTATATATAATTCAATTTTATGATCTTTATATATAATATATATGTTTTAGGTTTTTTTTTAAAATAGTGTTTACGCTTGGATAATGCGTATGATATTGGATTGTAGTGTGTACAGGTTTCGCGTATATACTCTTATTTTACTCAAGTGACGCATACGATGATTTGAATTATTTTATATTACCACAGTAAATAAAGAAGATTAATAAGTTATTAATAATGCTTCGTTAACCAATCTGCTAATTGACAATATTGTAAAACGCTAATATTTTCTGCACGTAAGTCCGGTGAAATATTCATTTTGATTAATTCTTCAAGAGAGATTAAATATTGAAGACTATTTCGTATTTTTTTGCGACGTTGATTGAAGGCTGCTGTGGTTATGCGATTTAAAGAATTGATGCGTGTTGGTGATTGTATTATAGTTCTTATTGGGATGAAGCGTACTACTGTAGATTTAACCTTTGGGGTTGGAGTAAGGGCATTTGCTGGAACTAAAATTACTGGAAACATCTGACAATAATACTGAGACATAACTGACAAGCGACCGTAACTTTTATTTCCTGGATTAGCCAGGAGACGATCAGCTACTTCTTTTTGTAGCATAAAATGCATATCATCAATGACGTTAATGTGACTAAAAAGATGAAATATTAGTGGCGTGGAAATATTATAAGGTAAGTTGCCAAATATGCGTAACAATTGGCCTTGTTTGTGTGAAAAATTTGAAAAATCAAATATTAAAGCATCTTGATGTAAGATATTGATTTTGTCTTTTAACTGAGAATTATTTTTTAGGTATAACGCTAGATCTCTATCAATTTCAATTACTGTGAGCTTATTTATTAGTGGCTCTATTTTTTCTGTTAATGCACCAAGTCCAGGTCCGATCTCGAGCATGACTTGTCCATACTGGGGGCAAATAGCATTAATAATAGTATTAATAATATATTGGTCATGTAAAAAATGTTGTCCAAAACGTTTTTTTGCATGATATCCATGGTGTATTTGACTTATCATTAGCTCTTTAATTGAAGTATATTAAGAAATATATTTACCGTATATTTTCACTATAATGTATATAAAAACTAATATTTATAGAAAATATAATGTAGCGACAAATTTCTCTATTAATTATAGATTCTTTTTTAAACTGGGCTGATAGTTTAAAAAAAATAATTTTTTTGTATTCTGTTTAAATTATTTAAATTATTTCTATAAAAATATTATGAGCTCAAGATTGTAATGGTCTATATAATTTTGTTTTGAGTGGTCTTATAAATGATCTGTTATTTTAAAAGTGTCTTTAGTATCTTTTTTGATAAAATATCATGTTTTTTGAGTTTTTATGTCTATTTGAGAGTGTTTTGTAAAAAATTATAATAGTAATTAAGGTTAATTGAAATTTTAATAGAATAATCACACTTAAGTATAAATTATAATGCTGTATTATATATTAAGTTTCTTTATCTATATTAATTTATTTTTTCTAAAAAGATTTTCTAACAGGTTTTTGGTTACATGATCGTCACATAAATTATAAAAATATTTTATATATTACATTAATTGTAATTTAGCTAGGGACTTAATATAAGATTATTAGCTTTTAAAATTTTTTATAAGAATTTAAATTCTTTTTCACATTACAAAGATCCTCAAATACAAATATAAACATAAAAACTATAACAATTGAGATTACTTATTGTAGAGATTATAATAGTAATTCTGCTGTGATAATGAAAAATATAGTAAAATATTGCATGTGTTTATAAAATAAACTGAACTATTTCAATTTTCACTTTAGTTATGGCACGCCCTACAGGATTCGAACCTGTGACCTACGGCTTAGAAGGCCGGTGCTCTATCCAGCTAAGCTAAGGGCGCATTTAATATAAATATATTATATATTATGTATATAATGAGTCAACTAATTTGCTTTGACTAGATATGTAATACTTTTCGTATTAAAATCTCTTCATGTAATTAAGTTGTATTATAAATAGCGCTAAGATTAGACAGTGCATTAATTATATTACTTACAATAGGGATTCAAATTTAATTATTAGTCATAAGATTTTTGTAATATCACTAAAAAATTTTATATATTACCTGTTTCCTCTAGAGCGTTAGATATTTTATATACTAAATACTGCCATGGTATGTAATACGACAGTCAGATTTTATCAGATGTAATTTGTTTTTATATTCATATAAAATTTAAAAAGATTAGATTTTAGCGTATTCTTAGCTCTAAAAATTTGACATACTTGTTAAGTATTATGTTTTCTAAGTGACATGTTTTTCACTATTTACTGATATAAGAGCTATTTATTTCTTGATATTTTGATCGTATATTTATTGAACAGCTCTAATCTGCAAGATTACTGTTTTGTTTTATTCCAAAATATACACGATTATTTTGTTTTTAATATTAAAATATGTTATGTATAATTTTATGCAAGCTAAGGTAAGTAAATTTCTCATCGTAATGTAATGCATTAAGATATATATCTTATCATTAAGTATAGATATTACATAATATTATTAGCATGGATAGCATAGAACAATATAATCTGTTATGGTTTTAGTCCTAATTATACTAATTTAGACTATATTTAGTGGTGTCTCTAATAAGGATGAATCGTCTATTAATAGAGATATGATTGAGCTTTAATTATTGCATACATACTCATTAGTTGTAGTATATTATTATGAACCTTTCAGATTAATAAAAGTAATAATTAATATACATCTTCAAAAGTTTAATAACTGTAAATTAATTTATTTATTATATAACTTAATAAAATTTTTATAGTGAAAAAAGTATTTTTATTTTTTTGTTAAGTGATATAGGTGTCTATTTTTATCAGTTTTAATAAAAATTTTTAACGAAGTCATCCTCATGTGTATTGATAAAATTAAGACAGATGAAAGCCTTTTTAATATGTATTGATGATAATTGATTTGTAAAATAATTAATTTTTTTATTTTTAGGATAATTGACATGTAGAATCAGATTTTTTTAAAAAATAATATCTACATGTACCGTAGATATATTTATATAGCTGTATAGGAAATTAATTAAGTTAGCTATCAATTGATTAAAATAATAATAATTTAAAAGAAGCGCAATAAAAACTTTAAAATGTTTAGATATTTAGATTTAATACTAAATCTATCACTAAATAGTAGAACGAACTATCTTCTAACAATTTTTAATAAAAATTACTTATATTAGTATAGTTTAAGTATTGCTTATTATACACTACGCTTAAAATAATATTGCGCATGTTATATAGATTTTATCTATGATGTTAGATATCATTGATAATATAATATATTATATTATATTATATAAGTTTTAGAAAAACTTAGGATAGTTATTATTAATATATAATATATAATATATTAGTTATATTTTGATTTTAATTTGTGAAAATTATAGATTATCTCAAATATGATCGATTTTGATGATTATTTTAAATAATTTGTGTACAATCAATATATAAAAATATATAAAAGTAAAAAATAAAATATAGTGTTGGTGTGATAACTGTTAGAATTAAAAAATAATCATCATGTCGTACAATCAAGTATTATTATTTTGGATGTTTCAAGTATGTTAATTAGATGCTTCATATATATTTTTGGTTTATTGAGCTTGCATATAAACAAGTATTTTAAAAACATATGCCTATCGAGATTAAAATAACATATATAAAAATATATAGATAGATTGCATTAATCTAATGTAACTATCAATTTTAGTATAATTGAATATTGGTGTGCTTTACAATTATCAAATGTAATTCAGAGGGATGCATGATTTAATGCCTGCAAAAATTATTAATGGTGAAAAAATTGCGCGCCAGATACGTAAAGAAATTTCTAGGAGTATACAGATACGTTTATCTGAAGGTAAACGTATTCCAGGTCTAGCGGTGGTATTAATAGGCTCAGATCCAGCCTCGAGGATTTATGTTACTCGAAAACGTTCTGCTTGTGAAGAAGTTGGGTTTTTTTCATATTTATATGATTTATCAGTTAATACCACTCAAGTTCAGCTTCTGGATCTAATTCAGAAACTTAATCAGGATGCTACTATTGATGGAATCTTAGTACAGTTACCGCTTCCAGCGGAAATAGATCCAGTTCTAATAACAGACAGCATATCTCCTATTAAGGATGTAGATGGTTTTAATTCGCATAATCTTGGTCGTTTGTGTAAGCGTTCGCCAAGTGTTTTGCGACCATGTACGCCTCGTGGTATTATAACTCTATTAGAACGTTATCATATTGATATTTGTAGCCTTCATGCGGTCATTGTTGGGGCCTCTAATATTGTTGGGAGGCCAATGAGTATGGAGCTTCTTCTTTCTGGTTGTACCACAACTATTACACATCGTTTTACAAAAAATTTAGATTGTTTTGTCTCGCAAGCTGATCTTCTTATCGTGGCAGTTGGAAAACCTAGATTTATTCCAGGATATTGGATTAAATATGGCGCCATAGTGGTTGATGTTGGCATTAATCGTTTAACAAATGGAAAAATAGTTGGTGATGTTGATTTTGATCAAGCTTTTTATCGGGCATCCTGGATTACGCCAGTTCCAGGAGGAGTTGGGCCAATGACTATTGCTACTCTTATGCAGAATACATTATATGCTTGTGAAACAAACGAAAAGATTACTTTTTAATATAGTTTTTTAATACAGAATGTTTTTATAAACAGTGATAGTTTATAAAAATATTTTAAACTTTCAAGAAGTTTGGATTTTTAGATTAACAATTTTCAAAAATATTTTATTTATTATTTATTCTTATATAAAAGCAAAACCTCATGATAAGTTCTTTTTTATAAAGAATCGAAATAATTCTGTGTTTATATCTTAAAAACCATGCTGTATATTACATCAAGTAGTATTTTATACTTTATTTTTTATAAAAATATTCTATTTAGTTAATATTAATTAGTAGAAAATTATATACCTAAGTAGCCTTATATGAAATTATTATTTCATGTAAGTTTTACATTATTCTAATTCAATCACCATTTAGTAATGAATTTTTTAATCAACCATGTATTGCTTGTTTTATGCCTTGGATGTGTAAAAGTTTAATCTTGGAATATTTTTAACAATTTAGAGCATTAAATGCTATATATTTTAATAATATTCATTAATAGAATTTTTTATAAAATAAAATTAGTTATAAAATTTTTCTCAGTTTTTATAAGAAAGCAGATATAATCCATTGATTAGTGTGGATTTTTCATATCATTTTTACATCAATAACATATAGTGATGTGCTAACATTAAAAATAATTTGCTTTTTAAAAGATGACTATATGTTATATGATTGAAATAAAATTACAAATTTTATAACATATAAGTGTATTAGGAGTATTTTCTTTAGTTTTCTAACATTTATACTAGAAGTAGTTTTTTTTGTACATCAATCATGCTAGTTTTATGACCATCACTGATCGATATAAATATTTATTTATTTTTTTTGCAGTGATGAAAACTATAATGTATATTATTAACTTGTTTTTGAGAATGGTAAGAAAATTTTACGCATAAAACTAATAATATTCTCTAGATTTTTAAAAACTTTAAGCATAAAAAATATAATTTATAAAATATATTTTTATATATATTATATAAAATATGTATTTCATACAAATCTTATATTAGTAAAAACCTTTAAAGTTTTTAATCTTTATTAAAGTTTTTATATGTAGGTTATTTTGTGCCTGTTTTGTTTTACTTCAGCTGAACTGGAACTCGTGGAGATAACGCGCACATAAGTTCATATCCCACAGTCTTAGATGCTGTGGCAACATCGTTAATTTTAACGCTGTCCCCCCATAATTCAACCTTACTGCCAATATAAGCCTGTGGGTACATAGTTAAGTCTATTGCCATCATATCCATGGAAACAGTTCCAATAGTTTTTGTCATATGCTCTAAAATTTTTACAGGAGTTCCAGAAGGAGCATGGCGTGGATATCCATCAGCATAACCACAAGCAACTATCCCAATACGTTGCTTGCAATTAGCTCGATAACTATTAGCGTAGCCTACTGTTGACCCAAAGGCAATCTCTTGAATAGCAATAATTTGACTATTGAGCGTCATAACAGGTTCAAAGCCAGAATCTGATGAGATACCTGGATTACCATCTCTCTTTGGAGAGGCGCCATATAATATAATTCCAGGGCGAACCCAATTAAAATGAGTCTGAGGGTGCCAAAGGATAGCAGCGGAATTAGCTAGTGATATTGGACAATTAAGATCTTTTGAGGCTTGATAGATTTTCTTCATTGGCTCGATAACGCCTTCTTTATGCTCCGCGTTCGCAAAGTGCGCCATAAGTGTTAATGTGCCTATACTTTTGATCTCTTTGAGTTGTCGCCAGACAGAATGGATATCATCTGGTTGAAAACCAAGACGATTCATACCACAATTCATTTTTAGATAAATATTTAATGGAGCTAATAATTTAGCTTGCGCTAATGCTTGAATTTGCCATTGACTATGTACAACTGTAGTTAAATTATATTGTGCTAGGATTGTGATATCACTTGGATGAAAAAACCCCTCTAATAACAAAATAGGTTTCTGCCATCCGCTGTCTCGGAGCAATAATGCTTCATGGATGCTAAGCAAAGCGAAACCATCTGCTTGACATAGACTCTTCCAGACTCGTTTAATACCATGACCGTAGGCATTAGCTTTGACTACAGCCCAAAGTTGTGCAGTGGGAACCATCTGACGCACTATAGAGAGATTATTTTTTAATGCCTTTTGATTGATTATTGCTACAATTGGACGAGACATAATCTTCCTTATATCTATAGATATAGCAGCCTATACATAGGGTATATAATATATTATGCAAAATATATTATTGAAATTGTCGAGTAATCTCGTGTCACCATAATAAAAACCATAGATTATCTTTAATTGCTACCAGCATACAATAGAATGAATATATTATCTCTATATTAATCATGACGATTTCGCGCTTTCTACATTGCGAGCACGTAATACATTATAGAAAAAAATACATATAGGATTGGAAATAATTTTCTAGAGAGTGAATTTTGGTAGATATAATCTATTATATATTAGTTATTATGCCATGCATGGTTTCTGTATAATTGTATATGTTTTTATGTTTTAGAGTAATAAAAGACACTATTTATAAAATCAAAGATCTTTGCTGAATTTTACACTATACTCGTTTTTTATCAAAAACTATAAATGAGCATTAACAGTTATTAAAATTATTATTAATACATTAACTTTGTAAAAATATAATAATTAGGAGAACGTTATTCTTTTTGTAAAATTTTGTCATATTTTACAAAAAGAATATCATTTATTATTTTAGTTCTAGTGTTTTTTGATTTTTTAAGTGGGGCCCGCCGTGTCACTTACACTTTGGCAACAGTGTCTTGCCTGTTTAAAGGATGATTTACCTAAGACCGAGTTCAGAATTTGGATACGACCCTTACAAGCTGAAATAAATAATAATACGTTAGCTTTATACGCACCTAATCGTTTTGTGCTAGACTGGGTAAAGGATAAATATATTCATCATATTACTACCCTCTTAAGAAATTTTGGTGGTGTTAATGTTCCTTTGCTTCTTTTTAAGGTAGGCAGGAGATCTAGCTATCATATAGTCAATAAACCTGATATAACTAGTGTCCGTACAATGACAGATCAGATTCGTAGCCCATCATTCATGTACTCGACGCGATGGCGTAATGTCACAGCGTTTGCAGATGTTTCTTATCGATCTAATGTGAATGCTAGATATAAATTTGAAAACTTTGTTAATGGTCAGTCAAATCAATTGGCACATATAGTAGCACAGAAAGTGGCAGATCATCCGGGCGAGACATATAATCCGCTGTTTCTTTATGGAGGGACTGGGCTAGGTAAAACGCATCTATTGCATGCAGTAGGGAATGGGATTTTAGCAAAAAAATCTAACGAAACTGTAGTATATATGCGCTCTGAGCGTTTTGTAACGGACATAGTTAAAGCATTACAAAGCAATGCAATTGAAAAGTTTAAATGTTATTATCGTTCAGTAAAAGCGCTACTAATTGATGATATTCAGTTTTTTGCTAATAAAGAACGCCCTCAAGAAGAGTTTTTTCATACCTTCAATGCCCTTTTAGAAGGTAATCAACAAATTATTTTGACTTCTGACCGTTATCCAAGAGAAATTAATGGCGTAGAAGATAGACTAAAATCACGATTTGGATGGGGATTAACAGTTGCTATTAAGCCGCCAGGGCTAGAAACACGTATAGCGATCTTAACAAAAAAAGCTTATGAAAACAATATCCTGCTATCGAGGGAAGTAGCATGTTTTATTGCTACAAGATTACGTTCTAATGTAGGAGAATTAGAAAGCGCATTGAATCGTATAATAGTTAATTCAAAATTTACTGGTCGTTCCATTACAATGGATTTTGTTCAAGAAGTGCTTCGTGATTTGCTAGCATTACAGGATCAACTAATAACTATTAATTTTATTCAAAAAACAGTGGCTCAGTATTATAAAATTCAAGTCGTTGATTTGTTATCAAAATGGCGATCCCGTTCAGTTACTCGCCCAAGACAGATAGCCATGGCGATTACGAAAAAATTAACTAATCATAGCTTACCAGAAATTGGTGATGCTTTCGGGGGACGTGATCATACTACGGTCTTGCATGCCTGTCGAAAAATTGAACAGTTGCACGAAGAGAGAAAGGATATTCAAGAGGATTTTTCTGCTCTCATTAAAATCTTATCTTCTTAAATTAATAATACGGCAGGTTTTTTATATTATGAAATTTAGTATAGAACGTGAACGTTTATTAAAACCACTACAATATGTAAGCGCCACATTAAGTAGTCGCCCTATATTGCCTATTCTTTATAATCTTTTGTTAGAGGTTAAAGAAATGTCTTTATGTTTGATTGGTACTGATTTAGAAATGCAGATAGCAGTGTGTATCTCACTAACTAAAGAGTGTCAGTCGGGAATAGCTACTATTCCTGCTCGTAAATTTTTTGAGATTTGTCGTGGATTACCAGCAGGTTCGGAAATTTTTGTGTATCTTGAAGGAGATAGGATTTTTGTTCAATCTAATCGCAGTCATTTTTCCCTCGTTACTTTACCAGCTATTGATTTTCCTAATCTAGATCACTCAACGAGTGAAGTTGCGTTTGTTGTAAACCAAAGAACTATCAAGCACTTAATTGAAGCTACACATTTTTCTATGGCGAATCAAGATGTGCGATATTACTTGAATGGCATGTTATTTGAGACAGTAGGGACAATATTATATACCGTTGCTACGGATGGACATCGATTAGCAATAGGTTCTATTCCGCTAGATAAGTTATTAGCCAGTTACTCTGTGATTGTTCCACGTAAAGGTGTTATAGAGCTTTCGCGTTTATTAGATGATAGTGACACGCCATTAGAGATAGAACTCGGAAAAAATAATATTCGCATTTCTATTGGAGCTTGTGTGTTTACTTCTAAGTTAATTGATGGTCGGTTTCCAGACTATCGCAGTGCTATATCATCAATACCTATTAAAACTATAGAGGTGAACCGTGAGGCATTTAAAAAATCTCTCATGCGTGCGTCTATTTTGTCTAATTCTAAATGCCGTAGTATTTGCCTGAATGTTAGTGAGAATCAGCTTAAGATTACAGCACGGAATCAAGAAAAGGAAGAAGCGGAAGAAATTTTAGATGTAATTTATAGTGGAAGTCAGATAGAAATTGGCTTAAATGCTAGTTATATTTTAGATGTGTTAAATACATTAAAGTGTAACAATGTTTGTATATCGCTAAGTGATTCGACATCAAGTGTGCATATCAAAGATTCAGTAATGCCATTTGCAAGTTATATCATTATGCCAATTCGTTTATAATGCGTGTATAGTAAGTTTTTATAGATAGTCAAGAAGTGATAGTATAATAATATTTTATATAAAAATTAAAATTAATGAGAAAGTTGATGCCAAATATGTATGACTCATCGAGTATTAAAGTGTTAAAAGGGCTTGACGCAGTACGAAAACGTCCTGGTATGTATATTGGTAATACAGATGATGGAACTGGTCTGCATCACATGGTGTTTGAGGTAGTGGATAATGCGATCGATGAAACACTTGCGGGTTATTGTTCTCAGATTAGTGTAACAATTTATCCCGATCACTCTGTGTCAATACAAGATAATGGTCGTGGTATTCCTACTGGAATACATACAGAAGAAGGAGTTTCTGCTGCTGAAGTGATTATGACGATTTTACATGCTGGCGGAAAATTTGATGATAACTCATACAAAGTATCTGGAGGTCTTCATGGCGTTGGTGTATCTGTGGTAAATGCATTATCAGAAAAATTAGAGTTGACTATTTTTCGTGAAGGAAAAATATATTTTCAAACTTATATGCATGGTGTAGCACAATCCCCGTTGAATATAATAGGGGATACCAACTTGACAGGTACATTAGTTCGTTTCTGGCCTAGTTATAATACTTTTAAGAATGTTATAGACTTTGAATATTCAGTTTTAGAAAAACGTTTACGGGAATTATCTTTTCTTAATTCTGGTGTCTCCATAGTTTTAGAAGATAAACGATATGGTAAGCAAGATGTTTACCATTATCAAGGCGGGTTACAAGCATTTATTCAATACCTAAACAAAAATAAGACACCAATTCATCCTAATATTTTTTATTACATCACCCAGAAAGATAACATTGGTATAGAAGTAGCCTTGCAGTGGAATGATGGTTTTCAGGAAATCATACACTGTTTTACTAATAATATCCCACAACGTGATGGCGGGACTCATCTTGTAGGTTTTCGATCTTCTATGACTCGAACTCTAAATACTTATATGGATAGAGAGGGATACACTAAAAAATCTAAGGTTTCTACTATTGGTGATGATGCGCGCGAAGGATTGATTGCTGTCATATCAATTAAATCTTCAGATCCAAAATTTTCTTCACAAACAAAAGATAAACTAGTTTCATCTGAGGTAAAAACAGTAGTTGAACAAACAATGAATGAGTTGCTTTATGCTTATCTATTAGAGCACCCAGGTGATGCGAAAATAATAGTTGGAAAGATCATTGATGCCGCTCGTGCTCGGGAAGCGTCTCGTCGTGCGCGAGAAATAACTCGCCGAAAGGGTGCATTAGATTTATCTAGCTTACCTGGAAAGTTAGCTGATTGCCAAGAAAAAAATCCAGTTTTCTCTGAGCTTTATTTAGTAGAGGGTGACTCAGCTGGTGGATCTGCAAAACAGGGGAGAAATCGCAAAAATCAAGCTATTTTACCATTAAAAGGAAAAATTCTTAATGTAGAAAAAGCGCGTTTTGATAAAATGTTGGCATCTCAGGAGGTCGCAGCGCTGATTACTGCTCTGGGTTGTGGTATTGGTCGTGATGAGTATAACCCAGACAAATTGCGTTATCATAATATTATTATCATGACCGATGCAGATGTTGATGGATCGCATATTCGTACGTTACTTTTAACGTTTTTCTATCGTCAAATGCCAGAAATTATCGAACGAGGGCACCTTTATATTGCGCAACCACCACTGTATAAAGTTAAAAGAGGCAAGCAAGAAAAATATATTAAAGATGATGATGCTATGGATCAGTATCAAATGTCCATTGCTCTTGATAAGGCTGTCCTGCATGTTGGCAATGACGGGATAGACCTGAGAGGAGAACAGCTTAAAATACTAGTAAATACATTTCAATATACACGTAGAATGATTAAAAAATCAGAGCGTTGTTACCCAATAGAATTACTAAATGCGCTAATTTATCACAAAACATTAAGTGATTTAACAATAGAGATTGCAGTAGAAGAGTGGTTACAGGGCTTATTAAATAATTTAAATGACAATGATGTAAATGGCGGATTCTATAACGGCATTGTTCAAAAAAATCATCAATTAGGGTTATTTGAACCAATTCTGCGTGGATGTATACACGGCGTTGAGATGGAGTATTTATTAGATAATAATTTTATATGTAGTGACATATATCAAAAAATCTCTATATTAGGCAAGGAATTGCGTGGTCTAATTAAACAAGACGCGTATGTAACGCGCGGAGATCGTCGTCAATCGGTATCCAGTTTTGAGCAGGCAGTTAATTGGTTAATTTCAGAATCACGTCGGGGTTTATCAGTTCAGAGATATAAAGGTTTAGGTGAAATGAATCCAGAGCAATTATGGGAGACTACAATGAATCCAAAGAGTCGGCGTATGTTTTTAGTAACTATTCAAGATGCTTTTAAAACTGATCAGTTGTTTAGCACCTTAATGGGGGATACAGTAGAACCTCGTCGCGCTTTTATTGAAACAAATGCCTTACGTGTGGCTCATATCGATATTTAATATTTAGTAAAATTTTTCAAACAATCAAAAAACATAGTCTTAATAGTATACACTATGTAGTTGTTTAGTATTAATCTACAGATTAGGTATAGAAAAATTTTATTTCAGATAAATTATATTATACCAGGATAATTGTTTTCACTTTTTTTCATTCTACGTTATAAATTTTTACTGTATAATACTAGCGTAAGAAGATATAGTAATATTCTAAGGATAGTATGACAATCAAATTAATTGCAATTGATATGGATGGTACATTACTTAACCCGAGGAATGAGTTAACACCCAAAGTAAAAAAAGTTATTAAGAGAGTTAACAAGAAGGGGGTTAAAGTTGTCTTGGCTACTGGAAGACCGTTTATTGGTGTTGAGTATTATCTCAATGAGCTGGATTTACATAAGGATGATCAATATTGCATTACTAATAATGGCTCATTAATTCAGAAAACAATAAACGGAGAATGTCTTTTGGAAATGTTACTACGTTTTGATGATTATCTTTATTTTGAGAAATTATCACGAATATTAGGAGTTCATTTCCAGGCCTTAACTAAAACAGAAATGTTTACGTCGAATAAAAACATTAGCAAATATACTGTTCATGAAGCTTGGATGACTGGAATTCCTTTGCATTATTGTTCTGTAGATAATATGGACTGTAATTTAACTTTCCCAAAAGTAATGATGCTAGATCCTCCAGATAGATTAGATGTTGCCATCGCTCGTATTCCAAAAAATGTATTCCAGGAATATACTATTATGAAAAGCTCACCGTACTATCTAGAAATTCTTGATAAACGAGCAAATAAAGGCGCTGCTGTGCAATTTATAGCGGAGATGTTAGGTTATTCAAGGAGTGAGATTATGGCGATTGGCGATCAAGAAAATGATTTAGCTATGTTAGAGTATGCAGGTACAAGTATAGCTATGGGAAATAGTATCACTCAGGTAAAGTCGGTCGCAAAATTTATTACAAAAAGTAATGAAGAGGATGGTGTAGCGTTAGCAATTGAACGGTTTATTTAAACCAGAAAAATTGGTAAGAATTCCTATGTATATTGCATTTTTGATATATATATATTATCATTTGATGATTTAAAATTACTAATTAGTATCAAATACTAAATATAGAAAAAAAAAATTGTTTTTTTATAGACGATTTATAATGATAGATACTACAAAGGTTCTATGATATTAATGTATATGTCAAGTAAGGTATATGTTGAATATTTAAAGATTTTAAAATTTCTTTTATTTATTTTTCTAGTTATTTTGATGATATGATTTGTATAAAATTAAAATTTTATAGGATTTTATTAATATAATTATTATCTGTAATTATGAACACTGAACTTGCTATATTATTTTAATAACAATGTTAATTATTAATATAATTATAAATTTTTTGATTAGGTTATCAAATTTTCTAAAATATAACAAAATAGATTTTATCTAATTAGTGGACATTATAAAACATTCTAAAAGAATCATATCAGTATAGAAAGTACAAAATTTAAATATTGTTATAGTTTGTTCTATTATATGTTTATTTGTGATTGTTATAGTATTTTGTTTAATTTTAACAAGTAGTATATGCAAGACAAGTCAGGTATGGGTGTACACATAACTATATGTACGATGTTTGATGTGTGCTAGATAACACATTTTAGTTAGAATTTAGGAAAAAGGTATGAAGCGTACTTTCCAGCCCTCTGTAATTAAACGTAACCGCACTCATGGTTTTCGTTCTCGCATGAAAAGCAAAAATGGTCGAAAAATTTTATCTCATAGACGAGCTAAAGGCCGAGTACGTTTAACTGTCTCAAGTAACTTGTATTAACTTCTTTGAATGATAGATGAAAGAATATTTATTCACAAAGAAGTTACGCTTGTTAACTTCCGCGCATTTTAATTTTGTTTTTCAGAGGCCGCAACGAGTTAGTATAACTTGTATTACGATTCTTGGGCGTTTGAATACATTAGGACATCCAAGGATTGGTTGTTCTCTTTCTAAAAAAAATCTTAAGCATTCTCATGAGCGTAATAGAGTTAAACGATTAATACGAGAAAGTTTTCGTCACAATCAACACCAACTCCCAGGGATGGATTTTGTAGTTATAGTGAGACGTGGAATTGTGTCTCTTGATAACCATGCTTTCACAAGAGTATTGGAGAAATTATGGCGTCGTCATTGTCTCTTAGTGCGCAGATTTTAATTCTTATAGTAAGAATTTATCGATATGTTATCAGTCCATTGATAGGCCCGTGTTGTCGCTTTCGGCCAACCTGTTCGCAATATAGTATTGAAGTATTGCAAAAATTTGGTGCGATTAAAGGTAGCTGGTTGTCCATCAAGCGTCTATTGCAATGTCATCCTTTTAGTTCTTGTAGTAAGAATCTATTACCACCACGTAAATATTGATTTCAGAGAGTCTGAATAATGCATTCTAAAAGTAAATTCTTGGTAATTATTTGTCTATTTTTATCTTTTGTTATGTGGCAGATTTTTTACATGGAAACAACTAGTCAGCCAGAATCATCTCAGACGACGGAGAAGATTATAAATCCAGAGAGTCATAATATACAGCAGAATATATTAAATAGCGACTTAGATACAACGATCACAGTTAAAACTGATGTCTTATCTTTACGCATTAATACTCGAGGGGGTGATATTGATCAGGTTGCATTATTATCTTACTCAGATAAATTAGGTTCGAAGCACCCTTTGTTACTCTTAGAGTCTAGTCCAGATTTTTTATATCAGGCTAAAAGTGGATTAGTAGGTCATAATGGACCAGATGATATCTATAATGATATACGACCAATTTATGTTAGTAAGCAAAAGCATTTTGAGCTATCACCAAATGAAAATGAATTACGCATTCCATTAACTTTTGTTTCAAAAAATAATATAACTTATGTTAAAACCTTTATTTTACACCGCGGTAATTATGCTATTGATGTTTCTTATCAAATTAATAATAAATCTATGAACCCCATAGAGATTGCAATGTATGGGCAGCTTAGACAGACTAGTAAGTTACCGGAAAATCGTAACACAAATAGCAACAATTTTGCTCTACGTACTTTTCGTGGCGCGGCCTATTCTAGTAGCCAGAGTAAATACTCTAAGTATGATTTTGATACTATTCAGAAAAATAAGCACTTGAATGTAATCACTACAAATGGCTGGATAGCTATGTTACAGCAGTATTTTGCTTCTATCTGGATTCCAAAAACAAAAGGTAATAATATATTATATACAAATAATTTAAATGACAATATGGTTTCTATTAATTGTCAATCAGATCCAGTAGTTGTTTCAGCGGGCTCGCAAAAAACTTTAGAAGCTACATTATGGATTGGACCAGAAGTACAAGAGCGGATGAGCACTGTAGCGCCATATGTAGAACTAACAGTAGATTATGGTTGGTTGTGGTTTATTGCTCAACCTTTATTTAGATTATTGCAGTTCATTAATCGTTTTATTAATAATTGGGGTTTTTCAATTATTCTTATTACGTTAATTGTGCGTAGTATTACATATCCACTGAGCAAAGCTCAGTATACTTCTATGGCTCGTATGCGCATCCTTCAACCAAAAATTCAATTGATGCGTGAGCGATTTGGTGAAGATAAACAGCGTATGAATCAAGAAATGATGGCGTTATATAAAAGAGAAAAAGTTAATCCGTTAGGAGGGTGTCTGCCTTTGCTAATTCAAATGCCTATATTTTTAGGGTTGTATTATATGTTAATTGGATCAGTAGAGCTTAGACACGCATCATTTATTTTTTGGATTAAAGATTTATCTGCGCAGGATCCGTATTATATTCTTCCACTCTTAATGGGTGCTACTATGTTTTTTATTCAGAAGTTATCACCAACAACAGCAACAGATCCCATACAGCAAAAAATTATTACTTTTATGCCAGTTATCTTTACTATTTTTTTCTTGTGTTTCCCTTCAGGGTTAGTTTTATACTATATTATCAGCAATCTAGTAACTTTATTACAACAGCATATGATTTATCGAGATTTAGAAAAATGTGGCTTGTATCCTCGTGATAAACGCTCAGAATAGCATAGAAAAATTCTATTGAATGGGTAAATTCACTATATTTAGGAAAGAGATATAGTATAAAGTTATAATTTTAAATGATCAATCAAGAATCAGTATCAAATCAGTATCAGCTGATCTTAGATTATATTTCAGTCTAGTCTTAATATCTTTTAGTAATGTGTTTTTGTGATTTTTAGGTAATTAATAGTATAAAAGATCTGATCTTAATAGCTGCTTTTGATAGGATAGTGTATATATAGTGAGAGTGATCATTCATTTTTTTAAAAAATTGCATTAAAGTATAATATAAACAATTTTTTTATCTAGGATAAGGATGTCCGAGTAGAGGAATGCTTAGATCTATCAATAGAGGTGACATTAATATTTCTTACTAAGTGCGGCATGACTAGTGCCTCAGAGTTATTTTATTATTAGATTTCATTATCAAGAGAGGGCACGAATGACTAAAGAAATACAAACTCTCACTGTTTCTTCTTTAGGAAACTTAGATGCATATATTCGGGCAGTAAATTCTTGGCCAATGCTGACAGCAGGCGAGGAAAAGGGGTTAGCTGAGAGGTTATATTATCATGGTGATCTAGTGGCAGCTAAGACATTAATTTTATCTCATTTACGTTTTGTGGTGCATATTGCGTGTAATTATTCTGGTTATGGACTACTTAAAGCAGATTTGATACAAGAAGGTAATATTGGCCTTATGAAGGCAGTTCGCCGTTTTAATCCAGAAGTTGGTGTGCGTTTAGTTTCTTTTGCTGTACATTGGATTAAAGCAGAAATTCATGAATATGTATTACGTAATTGGCGTATTGTCAAGGTTGCCACTACAAAAGCGCAGAGAAAGTTATTCTTTAATTTGCGGAAAACTAAAAAGCGTTTAGGGTGGTTTAATCAAGATGAAGTTGACATGGTTGCTAGAGAGCTTGGAGTTAGCAGTAAAGATGTGCGTGAAATGGAATCAAGAATGTCCGCGCAAGACTTAATTTTTGATCCTCAACCAGATGATAATATTGAACATGAAGCACTAACCCCAATGTTTTATTTACAAGATTTATCATCTAATTTTTCTACTGGAATTGAAGAAGATAATTGGGGGGATTATGCTTCCGATAAGCTTACTATAGCGCTTCACGCTCTTGATAATCGTAGCCAGCATATTATTAAAGCCAGGTGGTTAGATGAGAAGAATAAAACTACTCTTCAAGAATTAGCAAATAATTACGGTGTTTCTGCTGAACGTATTCGACAGTTAGAGAAAAATGCTATGCAAAAATTACGTCGAGCCATCTTAGTTTAAGATATACTATACTCTGATATGTAGCAGTATTTATCATGCTAATATAACAAACAATTAGATGGGTGTATTGATAATTTTTTCTATTATTTTAATAGAGATTATTTTATTTTTAATGAAAATGATTAGCCATAATATTTAATAGATATCAAATAAGTTTGTGTATATATCTAATTGAGATATTTAATAAGTTCTTAAGCAAGTATATATAGGCATCTAATACATAAAATCCAGAGTTACCACAGATCACAATATAGAATGATTTATTATGTACAGTGACACTTTTTCTAAAAATATTTTTATGATCCTCCCAGGGTTCGAAGCACAGCGTATAGATAATTTTTTGCATAATAAATTAAAAGGAGTTCCACGCAGTATGATTTATCGAATCTTGCGTACTGGGGTGGTTCGAATTAATAAAAAACGCATTAAACCATGGTATAAATTACAAATTGGAGATGAGATATATGTTCCATTAATTCGCACAATGCGGTCAAAAGATGCGAATATATCTCACAAAACGGCTTTAGTAACTGCATTAAAAAATTCTATCATCTATGAAGATGAATATATATTAGGGCTTAATAAGCCCTCTGGGATAGCAGTACATGGTGGTAGTGGCCTACAGTATGGAGTGATTGAGGCATTACGTTCATTACGGCCAGTTACAGAATTTCTTGAGCTAGTCCACCGTCTTGACAGAGATACATCAGGTGTTTTATTATTAGCTAAAAAACGATCCTCATTACGTATGCTTCATGAGCAATTACGTGAAAATAGCATGGAGAAAAATTATTTAGCTCTCGTTCAAGGACGGTGGCCAATTCATGTGCAAATAGTTGATGTTCCATTATTAAAAACAATTCAATTTAATCATCATTCTATGGTTAGAGTCCATCAAGATGGAAAACCATCTCAAACATTATTTCAAATAAAAGAAAACTATGCTCATATTGCAACTTTAGTTCAAGCATCTCTTATAACTGGGCGTATGCATCAAATTCGCGCACATGCTTTACATATAGGTCATCCTATTATTCTAGATAATCGTTATGGAAATTCCGATCTTAGTAAGCATTTTAAAGGTATTGGACTGCAACGTATTTTTTTACATGCAGCTACATTATCTTTTATACATCCACATACGAAACAAATTACACTACTCAGTGCTCCGTTAGATAAACAATTAAACAATTGTTTAAAAAGCTTACGCTTTAGCACCACTCCTATAAAATAAAAATCAACTTAACTTCTTTTTATAAAAAATAAAAATTTTTAATTAAAGAGAGCAATGCATATTTTTATAACTGGTTATTTATTAGTAATTGTTTATGCATAATGAGAATAATTTAAGTGGTTTAAGACTATTTATCAATTTTTTCTATAGATCAATAGGATTGATATAAAATTTTTAGTGATAAAAATAGATGATTTAGTAGAAAATTAAAAAACTATTAATTTTCAATAAAACAGTCAAGCATTAATTAGCGCGTTTTATTAAAAATATTACACGGATCACATTTAATGAATTAAAAGTATGCTTATTGTGCATGAAATTAAATTTAGTTTCATAATATTCATAAAAATCTCACAGGATTTAATGTTTTCTCTATAGTGTTCAGGTTTTTATTATTAAATTTAATAGTGGCTGATAGAGAAGATTGTTTTAATGAATAAACAATATAGAATACACGATATGAGTTGGACTATTATAAATACCATAGTTATAATTATTTATAATAAGTGTCTAAAAGTATTAAAACTATGATTATATTACGGTGTTATCATTTTTTCCATTAATATCAACGGAAAGGTTTGATAGCAGGCAAATAAAAAAAAGACCTGTTACTTATTTAAAGGTAGAATTTTATTACCAATTTTAGCAGGATTTAGATGTGTTTTATTTTTGGTTTTAATGCGCTATGTTATGTATAAGTGATAGGTTTCAAAGTTAATTGTTTCTGATATTTTTTTGATGAAATCAATAGGTTTTAAGCATAGCGTTTTTTCTGATTAGCTGATTTATCTGTATTTTTTTATTAATAGAATTATTAGTAGCACATTATATTTAGAAATATATATTCGATTAATATTGGTTAATAACTTATTAACATTAAATTAAAGATATAAATAATAAAACAATGATAATATTAAGTTAATATATTTTAAAATATAAAATAACTCTAGGGTGAAAGTCTTTAAACCATCACTTTAAAGATTTCGATAAATCTTTTGATATTATAAATATTTATATTAAGAATATAAGAGATAATACAAAATCTACTAGTTAGGTCAGTATTTTTAGGAAAATAAAAGATAATTATTTTTTAGTAAAATTTATTTTTTATGTTTTCCTTAAGGCGCAGGTTCTTCTGAGATTATTAGATCTTTTATAAGAATTATATCCATATTTCTTTTTCTGGTCATGTGACTAGAAGCAGTTTTATTTTTTTGTTGTGTTCTTAATTAATGCATTTATTAGAATATTATTCTGCTACATAGTAGTAATAAGATTACTTAGATACAATTTTATTTTAGATGATATATAAGTTAGCTTGTCTGTTGATATAATTAGAATTTTTATTGAGGTTGACTCTATTATATAGCGTATATTTGTATTAGATGCGTTAAGTTATGAGTTATAGGTTTGCTTGTAATATTCAGAGTGAATATTTTGTCTACAGTATCTTATTATGTAGGAGTAATTAGATATATAGTCGATTATTAAGGATAAAAGTCATTTTAATGATTGGGTTTGGATGTTTTAGGTGAGTATATAGCTAATATTGGTATATACAAAGGCTTGATATGATACTAAATTATAAACAAGATGTTAGGAATGCATGTTATCAGATAATATTTATTAGTATATTCTATAGTAATACATTTTGTTATATCAGAAATGTATAATGTCTAACTTTCTTATTTTAGAGTGTTTATTTTGAGAGCGTTAAGTTAATATGAATTTTTAAACGATATTATATAGGTTGATACAGTTACATTAAGAAAATTACTTTATATGTAAAAATTTTTTTCTCAGAAGGGTAAAACTACTAATGAACGATAAAACAAATCTTAAGATAGAAGAAAAAAAAAATATTTGTTGATTTAATGAAAGGTACTCGTCAGTTAGTGCAAGATACTATAGTGCATAGGCCAGTACGAAAAAATTTGAATTATAGGACATTTGATCGTTCTGCATCAACACAAAGAGATCATGGTTACTATTTTTCTGATGAGTTTCAACCACTTATAGCTAGTGAAGGAATGTTACGTTATTTGCGTCATGGCGTAAATAACTATGAGTTAAAAAAACTATATCGTGGCGATTATGCCCCAGAAATTATTCTTGATCTGCATGGCTTTACTCAAATACAGGCTAAGAAAGAATTAGGTGCGCTGATTGCTACTTGTCGAAAAAATAATCTGCACTGTACTAGAATTTTGCATGGGCATGGTAAACATATTCTTAAGAGGCGAATGCCTTTTTGGTTGGCTCAGCATCCATTAGTTTTGGCTTTTCATCAAGCTCCCAGGCAGTTTGGAGGAGATGCTGCATTACTTGTATTAATTGAACTGATCGATTAACAAATATGATAAAAATTACATTTGTACGTAAAATATTATATTTAGTTTTTTGTAATAGTTTGATTCGGAGCAATATTAAGAGAGTTCAATTAATAGTATAAACTCTATTTATTAGACACAAAGAGTTAACGATGATAATTTTAAGGTTGCTTTTTTATTATTTTTTATATACACAGTGCATGCAGAAAAGATTATGCATTTAATTTATCTGTTACGTGATCTAATATTTTCTATAAGAATAAACATTACGTTAAAAGTTAAACTAAAATAAAAAAAGTAAAATGTTAAAAATTAATATTCCGTGCTTAAAAAGACAGCTACAGGTGGTGGTGATTTTAGATTAACAATTATGAATTGTCAGGAATTTCTTTAGGAGAGATTATCCATTGTAACTTATTTAATAAAAAATTAAAATGTAGATCAATGCAAGCAATAGACGAGGGTGTAAATATTATTTTGTTTTCATTTAAAAAAATTTCTTTTAAAAGAGAGTTAATACAAGGAAGATGCGAAATGATTATAACTGATTGAGTGATGTTGTTGTCTAGTAATTTCAAATAAGATAAAACTTGACTAGATTCTCCATTCGGCCTAAGCTGATGCAATGTATTAACTTGATTGTTTATTAAAGAAAACACTTCACGAATGACATCTAGCGTCTGTTGTGCACGAAGATAGGGGCTTGTTAACGCTTGTTGAATATTAATATTTTTTATATGAAGCCAGCGGGCAATTTTACGAGACTCACTATAGCCACAAGAAGTTAAAGGTCTAGAAAAATCACTGCATGTTAATAAATCAGCCTCGCCGTGACGCATTAAAAAAAGTTTCATTAGATACCAAAAGAGAAAAATAAATATTTTTAAATTATGTAAAGCATAATATACTTTTATAAATAAATAAATAAATAAATAAATAAATAAATAAATAAATAAATAAATATAATTATGATTATTAAATAATTTTATTTGTTTAATAAGTATACGATATCGTTTAAACTTTTTGATGATAATCATATATTATTATCACTTAAATATATACTGATATTATTGTTTATTGTGTCAGAACATTAGTAAACTTGTGCATTAATTAGCGACATGACTAGTTTCGATTCTTTTAACATATTTAATAAGAGAAAAGTTAGACTATTAAGGTATATCTAAGAATGTAAAAATATCAAAATTTAACTTCAGTAAATAATATTTTTATTACATAGATAGCTGAAAGAGGATTGTGTTATTAGATATTCTAAATGCATGCAAAAGGTTTTAAAATTTATTGTAATATTGCCATTATTTTTTTAATTTGTGAGAGTTATTGTAACTTACCTTATTTTTTTAGTAAGATCATCATGATACCAATCATCTAATTGTTGATGAAGTGTGTTTATACCTATTGTTTTTTTTGCGGAAAATAGCTGAACTTTTATTATACTAGAAAATATTTTTGTTAGTTGACGTACTGTATTGAGCTGTATGATGCAATTTTTGTAATTTAATTTATCTGCTTTAGTTAAAAGTACTAATACTGGTATATTATATCCTATAGCTGATAAAATCATTTTTTGATCTAGTTTTTTTAATGGGTGTCGGATATCCATGAGGATCAATAATCCTTTAAGGGATTGTCGATTTTTTAGATACTCTACAAGAATGGTGTTTCTTTTTTTCTTAATTACTACTGGAGCATTTGAGTAGCCATAACCGGGTAAATCTACTAAGCGATAACCTTCAGAAATTTGAAATAGATTAATGAATTGTGTGCATCCTGGCATTTTACTTGTGCGAGCTAAGTTTTTTTGATTGGTACATGCATTTAATGCACTAGATTTGCCGGCGTTTGAGCGACCAATAAACGCAACCTCAATACCATTGTCAGCTGGTAAATGATGTAAACCAGGAGAACTCGTAATAAAACGTGTTAGGTGATAATCAAAAACAGACATAAAATATACTCCGTATTTATTAAGATACTAATGAGGGTTATATTTAGACATAAGACATTCAACCTATATAATAGAATTTATTAATCTATCTGGTAAGATTGATCCTATGTACGGTCCCACTATGTAAAGCTTTAAGACAATTATTGGTATAATGTTTAAATCAGATAATCTGCAATATGGTGTTTTTTATTTTTTACTTAATATATTAACTTAATATATAAAGGAATTTTTGATTCTGCTTTTCGTGCGCTATACAAATAGTTGTTGGCCAATTACTATGAGGCCTCTCAGTAGTTTTAAATATTAGTGTGTTTAACTATAGCAGAATTTTTATGTTTACTATCAATGTTAATCTTTAATGTTTTATAGTAATATAAAGATATTTTCAAAAATTTTTTATAAAATTGTTTAACAGATAATTCAGATTTTGCATTATCTGTTAATGAGTATAACAATGTAAGATATTTTGATCAAAATACTTCCATAGAAAAAAGAAAAAGGTAATGTATAAAAATGCTTGAAAGTCAATTTTTATCTTAAACTTCAAATACTAAGTATTGTATATTGGATTTTGAATTCACTGGTCTAGAACTTGCGTCACATTTGATGAATAAACTGAGAAAAATTTTCTATGCATGATATGTATATTATTTTTATAGCGCCGCTTAACGATAAGAATTTTTCTGGTGTACCATATAAGCAAATTATAGAAGTAGCTGATATAATACTTCAGAATTTTTTTGGTTTTTAAAATAAAATACGGAACTGAGTAAAAAATAATTTTTCTATCATTTTGTTAATATAGAGGTGTACATAGAGGTTATATTTTATCTTAAGAGTTTCATCCAAACGCTGGAAAAACTTTTTATATCAGAGGGTAGTCTTTTGATAAAAATATATTTTTACATTAAATTATAAAATTTAATTAGTTATAAAGTCAATAAAAAATCAACAGAGTAATTAGATTGTACTTATTTTAGTGCTTGTTATAATAGTATTGATTATAATACAATAGATTTAACAAAAGAATTTGAAATATTAAATTTTTATTTAATTTTATTATTTCGTTCTTTATGAAGGTATCAGATATACAAAGTATTTTTATTAAAGATACAATCTATAATTTTAATATAGATCTTTAAATATATAGCAATTTCTAATGTTTCCTAGCTGTAGTGTAAATAAGTATTAAGACGATAAAATATATAGTTTTCTCGAAAATATTAAAATGATAAAGTAGATAAATATAAAGATATTTTGCACTATTTATATTAAGCGTGACACTATAATTTTGATACTATAATGGCTTATAATAATCAAGATAATAATTACTAAATGTAAAATAAAATGCTGATTGTTTGTATCAAACGTATTGTCGTAAAATATTTATATTCTACCACATTTATTCATTATTAATCAAATAAAATATTAAGTCTAAATATCATAAGGATTGATATATTATTTTTTTAATCTTTTAATCTTTTAATCTTTTAATCTTTTAATAAAAATACTATATTTTCACATATAAGAAGAAATATACAAATTTAATTTGCTAAAAATTCTTATATAGATCAATTATTATTTTAATAAGTGAGGATTTGTATAAAATCTAGCAATGTAGCTAATTTAGGATTTTTATAAATTTTGATCATTAATTATAGATACCAATAAATCTATATTTATAAAAATATCTATTATTTTTACATCAACGATAAAAGATTGAGTTATTAAATAATATATTCATATAATATTTTTAAGATGTAAACAACTCTTCCTTGGTTTTATATCTGTTAATGATTTTATTTACACCATAGGAAAATATATTGTATTATAGAAATAGAAAAATATTTATAAAATTTTTTATGAAGAGAGCAGTTGACTTTAGTATATGCACTTCCTTGATTTATTTTAAATGTTATCTATACTGTCAAACTAACTGAATATAAAAATCATGACATTATAAATATAAGCATGTAATAGAATATTTTTTAGACAATATTGCTTACTGTGCTAAAACTAAACTGATTAAAAATATTTATCTTTATTGCAGAAATATTTTTTTAAATTGTATTAATCTTGATATATCGATGTATAATATTGGATATTGGATATTGGATATTGGATATTGGATATTGGATATTGGATATTGGATATTGGATATATTTTTCATATTTGATAAAATTACATGATCAAATCTATTGTTATCGCTATTTAAGCGACAACATTTTAACTAGATTTTTTTACGCTTTCGATATATTATTAAGTCTTCGATTGTTACTATTGGCATTTGGTGTTGAGAGGAAAATGAAATAACTTCTGAGGTTCTTGCCATTGAGCCATCATCATTAGTTAATTCACATAAAACACCTGCTGGTTTATAGCCAGCTAATGTGACCAAGTCCATTGTAGCCTCAGTGTGTCCGCTACGCGCTAGCACACCTCCAGCATGAGCTCGTAGAGGAAAAACATGACCAGGACGGTTTAAATCACTAGGCTGTGCATTATCAGCAATAGCAGTTCGTATAGTCGTCAGACGATCAGCGGCAGAAACGCCCGTAGTGATACCTTTAACTGCTTCAATAGTAATAGTAAAGGCAGTACCATAAGTGCTTGTATTATGATGAACCATCATCGGCAAATTAAGTGTATTTAAGCGTTCTTCATTGAGAGATAAACAAATAATACCGCTTCCGTAACGAATGCTGAGCGCCATTTGTTCTAACGTCATCTTTTCTGCAGCAAAAACCATATCCCCTTCATTTTCACGATTTTCATCGTCTAATACCATTACTCCGGAGCCTGATTGTAACGCTTGAATAGCTCTAAGCACACGCTCTTCAGGTGTTCCAAACTGAGAAAGTATCAACTGATGCATTGTCAATCAACCTTAATAAATATTTGTATTATCAGAACTAGAGCGTAGTCAGGATTGTAATAAAATAAAAAGCAAATATCCTTATTGATTATACTCTCCAAGAGTAGCTATGTTCTTTTATTGAAACTGTTTTTTTTTTGCTTTTAAAATAATGGCAGACTTTTTGACTGTTTACGCACGAATATCCTTAAGATAAAGTAATTTAAAGAATGTTTAGTATAACTAAATATCATTATGTTTTTAAAAATTTATAATATTATTCATCATAGCGCCGAATAAGTAATAGTGCAAGTAATGAAAATTACTATTATTACTTTATATTAAGATCCATAAATAAATTAATTTAAAAAAAGAATAGAGATGTTTTTATGATACAGATTTACTTGAGCTATGCATTTATTTTCTGTTATAATATTTTTGTTTATTTTTTTGATAATTAATTATAAAATATTATATGTGATTAACTAAATAAACAGAGATTCTCTTATAGATGTATTTAAATTACTAAGCGAAAGATCATATGGTTCTCTTTTTAAAATAATTTGCATTTAGTGAGTTATATTTTAATATGCTATCGCAAGTTTTTATACTTAATATGTATTTATATATATTTGATCATTGCACTTAAAAGTATTTTTGTAGAGTTTATTTTTTGGATATTGTATAGCTTAAAATTAGGATGTGTGATAGTTTTTTTCAAAATTTTAAATTGCAAGTTGTAGCTAAAATGAGTTAAGAGTCAGAGCGAAAGATCTTGGTAGTCACAAAAAATATAAAATGATTACTAGGTATTATTATTTTTCTGATTGCGTAACACCTTGGAAAGGTATAGTGTAAGTATTATTATAATCAAATTAGTATTTTTAGTGTTAATATCTTTTATGGATTTTTTTAAAAAAAGTTTACTGCATAAAAGCAATTGATTAATTCTAAACATTAGAAGAATAATTAAGAGAGAAAGAATGGAGGAGTGGCCGAGTGGCTGAAGGCACCGGTCTTGAAAACCGGCGACGGGAAACCGTTCCAGAGTTCGAATCTCTGCTCCTCCGCCAAGATATTACTATTAGATCGTAAGATTTTTTCTATTATAAGGTGCGTTGACTATATCAATACAAGCCATCTATGATGCGAATATTTTTAATTTTATAGAGCTAACGATAGCGTATTAAAAAAAAGACGATACAGATGTATAAAAAGTAAATAAGAATAATATCATTATGTCTCCCATATAAGAGTGATCCGATAATAATATTATATATACGCTGATATAATTATAAAATTATGATATAAAAAGTATTTTAGAATTAAATATTGTCCAGTATTTATAAAAAGCCTATAATGATATTATTTAAAATTTTCTAAAAATATACCTCAGATCAGATACAGTGTGTGTTTATTGTTGTTTTTTTGAAAAATGTATTGATTTTGCAATATTTACAAAGTCTACTCTGATAGAAATTATAGGTTATTCAATCTATTGGATTAAGTTATCTTAGAAATTAATTTTGGGCATTTTATATAACTATACTTCTAAAAACTAATGAGAAAGAGATAATAATTCAAATTGTAATATTGAGTATAAATTTATTATTTAATGAAACTATACTTGTTATAATATATAGAATATTTAACATATCTTCATGATACTTAGGTATAAACTAAAATTTTATATTTCTTGATACTAAGAATAAAAGCTATGTCTGTTTTAAAGGTATTATATTTTCCTAACGAGCGTCTACGGATAATCGCTCAACCTGTGTTAAAAATAGATACTCGCACTCAAAGTATTATTGATGATATGTTTGATACGATGTATTCTGAGGAAGGTATCGGATTAGCAGCGACGCAAGTTGATATTCATCAATGCATAGTTGTCATAGATATTTCAAAAACTAAGAATACAGGTTTGGTGTTAATTAATCCTATTATATTAAATAAAAGTGATAATATAATAACAGAAGAGGGGTGTTTATCCATCCCAAAGCAGAGAGCGTTAGTTTCTCGTTCAGGGCACGTAAAGGTAAAAGCGATAGATCGCCATGGCGTTTATTATGAACTGGAAGCAGATGGTCTTTTATCTATTTGCATTCAACATGAAATCGACCATCTTTTTGGAAAACTTTTTATTGATTATTTGTCGCCAATGAAGCGACAGCGTATCCGCCAGAAATTGCAAAAATTTTATCGCCAGCAATATCACCACTAACTTAGAGGTATTAAGGTACGCATGTGTCTCATTCTTTAAAGATTATTTTTGCTGGCACTTCAGAGTTTGCCAAGTATCATTTGCATGCATTGCTTTTGTCTCACTGTAAAGTAGTATTAGTTCTAACTCGACCGGATCGGCCGTCTGGTAGAGGTCAAAAAAATAACGTAAGTCCAGTTAAAAAATTAGCTGAAGAAAGCCGAATACCTATCTTTCAACCAGAATCATTAGATTCTCAAGCTGAGAAGGATATAATATCAGCATTTAATGCTGATATTATAGTAGTTGTTGCGTATGGATTGATATTTCCTCAGGCAATTTTAGAGATTCCACGCCTGGGTTGTATTAATGTTCACGCTTCTTTATTGCCAAAATGGAGAGGCGCAGCGCCAATTCAGCGTGCTTTATGTGCAGGGGATTCTGAAACTGGGGTTAGCATTATCAAGATGGATTCTAGACTAGATACTGGAGATATTTTGCATAGAGTATCATGTCCTATTCACTTTTCTGATACAACTGCTACATTATATAATAAGTTAGCTAATCTTGGCTCGCTAGGTTTATTAACCACTCTTACAGAGTTAGAAAATAATACCTATAACTTTCGCATACAAGGCGAAACACAAGCTAGCTATGCATACAAACTTACTAAAGCAGAAGCGCGTCTTAATTGGTCGTTGTCTGCTGTGCAATTAGAGCGCTGTATTCGCGCCTTTAATCCTTGGCCTGTAAGTTATTTTATGATTGGCAATCAATGTATTAAAGTTTGGAAGGCGTCTGTTCTGCCTAGCGTGAGTGACAGAAGACCTGGAGAAATCATAAAAGCAGAAAAAGAAGGTATTCAGGTTGTTACCGCAGACGGTATCTTGAATATACAGGAATTACAACTGGCTGGAAAAAACAAAATCACAGTACAAGCTCTACTTAATTCTTATCATCCGTGGTGTACTATAGGGAAGCTGATTTCTTAAAAGTGTTTCTTTAATTTTGTTATTAATACATTTTTAAATATGTATGGTGAGTCTGAACTTTTTTCTGTTAACGTTTTACGAATACCTTGCCTTGCATCTAATAGAATCAGAAAAAAGGTTAACAATATCATCCTACATTAAAGGTTTATAGCACTATAAAAGAGATATTTTTTAACTTATTGCTATCTTAGTCTGCGGCCTAGCCCGATATACATCGTATGTATAAACTTATGATAAAAATGTAGATATGTCATGTATATTGTTAAAATGTAGATTTAGTTCGCGAGTTTTTGTGATTTTTTTAATTTTATATAGCGTATCAATTTAAATTTTATAGATCGCAATTTTCTTTGTAACCACAAGAGTAACGATAAGCGTTATAAAGCACTTTAAAGTTGTCTTGTATTAGTTGAATGTATTTATGTTTTTATTATGCTTATTTTAAGAACTTTGAGTGTAGATGATATAAAATTTAGTGTTTTATCTGTGTTACAGTTTATAAAAAATATTTAGCAGCGCTTGAACAAGAGAATATTATTCTATTTTAATTTTATCATTTATATTTTATTATATAAAATATAAATGTGATGTAAGAATATATATAAAGATCGTACATTAGAATTTAGCCGCGCTAATATGGTCCAATTATTTTAATGATCTGATTTTGGAAAGCTCATCTCATTATATTTTACAAAACGAGTTTTATATTTTATTTTAAACCCAATCCATAAACATAGGAATAAAGGAATTCCTATGTAGGTTGCTATTACTTCATCCCATTTAAAAAGATCAGAAAAAAACGCTTGATAGTTTTGCCCAAGCGTTATAACTAGACAAATAATAAAAGCAAATATAGGTCCAATCGGGAAATATTTAGCACGATACGGTAATTTATCTAAATTACAACCTTGTGATATATATCCTTTTCTAAAACGGTAATGACTAATCGCAATACCTAGCCAAGCGATTAATCCTGTAACTCCGGAGGCATTTAATAGCCATAAATAGATGATTGTTTTGTTGTACGCTAAGGTTAAAAAACAAAATCCTGCTACCAATGTAGTAGCATATAGTGCCGCACGAGGTATTCCTTTCTTAGATGTATTTGCAAAAACCCGTGGTGCTTTCCCATCAACCGCTAGAGAAAACAACATACGTGTCGCGGAGTACATACCTGAGTTACCTGACGATAATACTGCAGTTAAGATTACAATATTCATCACGGCTGCTGCTGATAAAAGTCCAGCATGTTGAAAAACTAGTGTAAATGGACTAATACTAACATCTTTAACGCTAGTTTTAAGAAGATTAGGATCAGTATAGGGAATTATAATGCTAATAACAATTATTGCAAGAACATAAAATAATAAAATTCGCCAAAATACTTGACGTACTGCTTTTGGAATGCTTTTTTGAGGATCAACTGATTCACCAGCGGCTATGCCGATAAGTTCGGTTCCTTGAAATGAAAAACCTACAATCATTGCCACACTAATAATTGAAGAAAACCCACCTACAAAAGGGGCATCACCAATCGTCCAGTTTTCCCATATTGCGCTAGAAGAATAATGTAGTATGTGGAAAGCTATTAAAATACCGACGATTATGAACATAATAACCGTGGTTACTTTAATAAGTGACAACCAGTATTCAGCCGTGCTAAAATTTTTTACTGAAATATTATTAAGCAGAAATATCGCTCCCAAAAATATAGCACTCCAAACCCATCCAGGTGCATTTGGAAACCACCAGCTCATGATGAGCTGTGCTGCCACAAGATCTACCGCTATAGTTATAGCCCAATTATACCAGTAGTTCCACCCTAGCGCAAATCCAAAACCTTCTTCAACATATTTAGAACCATAGGTAGAGAAAGAGCCAGAAACTGGCATAAAGGAAGCTAATTCACCAAGACTGGTCATTAAGAAATAAACCATAAGACCTATGAGCGCGTACGCAATTAAAGCTCCGCCTGGGCCAGCTTTGGCAATAGTAGCGCCAGAAGCGACAAAAAGACCAGTACCAATAGAGCCACCTACAGCCATCATCATTAAATTACGAGTTTTTAGTTCTCTTCTTAAACTGGTGTTATGTATTTTTTTCATGGTATTGAATTTTAATAATTTATAATCACAAAGTAATAAATAAGAATCAGATAAAATATATCTTACCAGGATGCTTATAATTTTATATTTTAAATAAAACTTATATTATATAGCATAACTAAAAAAAATTGAACATGACGATAACATTCTTTTGTAATTTAATCAGTACAAATTGTACAGAAATAATTAGTTCTAGAAATTTTTTATTTAGTATAGGTAAACATTCATATTGACATGGTTATTTAGAGGATCTAAATAACCTATGGGTATCAGTTTTATTTATAGCATTATCATTCTAAAAGTTATACAACTATGCATATATAATAATTTCAACATATATTAGGACTTTAAAAAATATTCGGAATGGTTGAAATTGAATATCTTATCACTATGTAATTTTAAGAATTATTTATAGCCAGCAAGGCTGGTATTAGTTATTAACAAAGAGCAATTTTTTAAAAAAAATTACTATTTTCTGATAAGCGGCGTGATTCTTATTGCGTACAATATAATATTGATTAAGATTTACAAGGGAACGTTTATAGATTTAGCATTTAGCATGTAAAGCGGATGTTATGAGAATGCGTTTTATGCTAAAAAAATTAAGGAATATTTTATAAAACTAATAATAAACGGAGCTATTGCCCCGTTTATTAACATGGATCTAGACGATAAGAAGTAGTAAGAGAGATAAAATTAGAACTTGTATATTAACCCAAGGCCAATGGTATTGTCAGTAGAGATGTTTCCGTTACTAGTAAAATTATTTTTTTCCAAAAGGTTAATTTTATAATCAATGTAAGTCAACAAGTTAGTATTAAACTTATAGTAAGTACCTACATCTATATATTTATAGAGCTCTTTGTGGTTAAAATGGGTGATTTGTTTACCTATAGACTGTATATAGGACAGAGATGGGCGAAGACCAAAATCAAACTGATATTGCGCAACTGCTTCAAATTTTTGCTCTTTGTTAACTACGCCTTCAACTATTTTTGTATCAACCTGATTTTTGATATAAGCATTATTGTGAGTTTCACCATACATTGTTGCTAGGTAAATATTATTTGCGTCATATTTAATTGCAGCAGCCCAGGTTTCAGCAGTATCATGTCCTAAACCTAAATAAGCGCTTTTTTGGTTCTCCGTACGATTTGCACTAGTATAAGCTGCAGATACACCTATACCCATTGGTGTAGTGTAGCTTATTGAGCTACCAAAGCCTCTTCCATTTTCCGTCTTAATATCTTTTGTAGTTTTGTCTGTGTTGTTTTTTCCTTGGTATTGAAGTGCAAAATCCAAGCCATCAAGTAAGCCAAATAGGTTACTATTTCGATAAGTTACTAAATCATTAGAGCGGCCAATCATTCCATTATTAGCGTGGGCTGAGTCATTTCTTCCCATCGGTAAAGAATTAGTCCATGCTAATGGGTCATGCCCTACTCCATAGTTTCTACCATAGTCTAAGGTTCCATAATCAGAAAACTTAAAACCCGCAAACCCAACATGAGGTTGAGAACCGGAATTGCTTTCTTTTTCAGACATATTATCTTGAACGCTATACTCTAATTGACCATAGCCGGTTAGAAGATCGCTAATTTGTGTTTCACCTCTAAAACCAAGGCGTATATGGGATTTATCACCATCATCATCAGTATTTTTAGAGCATTGATGTTTTAAATTAATTGTACCGTATAAATCAACTTTGTTACCATCTTTGTTGTATATCTCTGCAGCATTAACATATCCAGAGCTTAGAAGAGCTGGTATCATTACTGCAAGAATTTTGCGATGTATCATTGCATGATCCTCATTAAAGTGATTATCCGGAAACTCATCACCTAAATTTTCCGACAATAATTTTTGTGTAACCTCTCAGAGAGTTTTTGTTTTTTATGCTCTTTAGAGATTTTATCATTGCTAGTTAAATTAATCTAGCTTGAAAATATTACTAATCTTTATTACTAAAACAACTGGTGTAGTCTAGTAACAATAGTTAAAAATCTAAGTGCTTATGATAATTCAGCGAAAGTAGAGGATGTAACGGAATATATAAAAGATTTTTTTTGCATAATAATCATTATATAATAAGTTTATTATACTTAAGCTGAATATATATGAAGTATACATATATTCTGTGCATTAAGTATATAGACACCACGATAAATACTCAGAAAGATATATTACGCGGCGTTCGTGGAAAAGCAATAAGATCTCTTACATTTTTTACTCCTGTAATATAGGAAGTTAATCGCTCCAAACCTAATCCAAACCCTGCGTGCGGTACTGTTCCATAGCGACGTAAATCACGATACCACCAATAATCTTCTATCGATATACCTTTTTCTGCGAGACGCGCATCTAAGATTTCAACACGCTCTTCTCTTTGTGATCCGCCAATTATTTCCCCAATACCTGGCGCTAAAATATCCATAGCGGCTACTGTTTTTCCGTCGTTATTTAAGCGCATATAAAATGCTTTGATATCTTTTGGGTAGTTTTTTACTATTACTGGAATTTTAAAATACTGATCTGTTAAATAACGTTCATGTTCTGATGATAGATCTAGCCCCCATTGAACTGGATAATCGAATTTTTGTTTAGATGATAACAAAATATCAATAGCATCAGAATAATTTACTTGAGCAAACTCATTCAAGATACAGCTCTGCAATCGCACAATTACATTTGAATTTATTCGGCGAGAAAAAAAATCCATGTCATCAGAGCGTTCTATTAGAACTGCTTGAAAAATATATTTAAGCATAGATTCTGCAAGAGTAGATGCTCCATCTAAAGTAGAAAATGCTATTTCTGGTTCTATCATCCAAAACTCTGATAAATGACGGCTAGTATTAGATTTTTCTGCGCGAAAAGTAGGGCCAAAGGTGTAAATTTTTGATATAGCGCTAGCGTAGGTTTCAGCATGCAACTGACCGGAAACAGTAAGAAAAGTTTTTTTACTAAAAAAATCCATATCATAGTTTACTTTTCCTAATGCTGTTCGTGGCAGTTTTTCTATATCCAATGTAGAGACGCAGAACATATCTCCGGTGCCTTCAGTATTAGATGAAGTCAGGATTGGTGTTGCAACCCAATAAAAACCCTCTTTGTTGAAAAAACGATGCACAGCTTGTGTGATGGAATGACGAACACGCGTGACGGCTCCAATTATATTAGTGCGTGGCCTAAGGTGAGCTACTTCGCGAAGATATTCTAGGCTATGACTTTTTGCTGATATTGGATAGGTATTCGGGTTATCAACCCAGCCTATGACTTGTATATTAGTAGCCTGCATTTCAAAAATTTGACCATTACCTGGTGATTCTATAACTTTTCCAGTTACTGATAATGAGCAACCAGTTGTGAGACGTAAAACATCAGAGTGATTTTGTTTTGCTACTACTTGAAGCGAATGAAAGCAGGAACCGTCATATATAGAAACAAAAGAAATACCAGCCTTTGAGTCTCTACGAGTACGAACCCAGCCGCATACGGTGACTGTGCTACCTGTAGCAATGCATCCTTTTAGGATATCTGCTATAGAAACTATGCTCATATCAGTCTCCTAGTATTTATCTAAATAACATGGAAATTTTATGTGTATTAAATGACTTTATTCTAAAGATATTTTGCCGATATAATTGGTTAGAATTTGAGCTAACTGTTGAATATCACTGAGCTGTTGATTATATTTTAGATTTTAGTACTTAATATAGGTCACAGAAGCATACTAAAAATTAATAATGATTTTCGATATAAATATAATGTTTTTAAATTTTTTTAATATAATTGATCAAGACCTGAAAACAATATAATTATATATATTTTGTTTTATAGTTTAACAATGGCCTCATAGTATACTGAAAATCTTGATTTATGATTTTACTTTACCTGCAGATGCAGTATTCTTTTAATGATAAACAGATTTATAATTAGATAATTAATATTATATCTTATTGAATAAAAAATATATGCTATTTCATAAATTATTTGATTATATAATAAAAGTATTACTTTTAAAAATTCATAGAATTAATAGTATTGATTATGGTAGATTTTTAATAATACTAATATTAATACTGATTTTTTTTGATTTTCTGCTATTGATATAGATTATATTTTATATATATCTCGATACTTAATTAATAGAATAAGAAATGTATTTACATAAGATAGGTAGAATGACGACTATATTTTTGATCTATCTATCACTGATGATCTAATTAAAGTTTAACTTAACAGTCTGTTGTATAAAAACAAAAATAATTATTGCAATCTTTTATTTCATCAATTTTAATATGAATCGTATAATAAAAATCGCATTATGCTATAATAATAGATTTTTAAATTATACTTTGCATAATATACTATCCCCCAAAATAGTCTAATAAAATTTTTTTATATTGAACATAGTCATATTTAATAAAAATAATTCTGACTTTAGATTGTAGGCAATTATCTATATAACTGATATGTTTTTAACTATTATGTATACCTTTTATTTTTATGCATCTTGCATAAAAATTTCTAATTAAAAAATTTTTTATTATAATATAGTTTAACATATAATTTAATAATTTTCTCAATTACTTTTGTTTAATATAAGTTTCTCTGACGTACTGCTTCATATAAACAAATTCCAGTAGCTACTGAAACATTGAGAGAAGAGACACCTCCTAGCATAGGAATGTGCACTACTTCATTGCAGTGTTCATGTGTAAGATGTCGCATACCTTTTTCTTCTGAACCCATCACGAAAGATAATGGACCCGTTAGGTTGCTTTGATAAAGAGTGTGGTGAGTTTTATCAGCTGTTCCAATAATCCAAATATTTTCTTGTTGTAAGAAACGCATAACTCGTACTAAATTAGTAACATAAATAAGGGGTATATTTTCTGCTGAACCACTGGCGACCTTTATTACGGTAGAGTTTAACTGTGCAGAGCGATTTTTTGGTATAATTACAGCGTGCACGCCAGCTGCATCTGCGCTGCGAATGCAGGCGCCAAGATTATGAGGATCTGTGATGCTATCAAGAATTAAAAAAAATGGATTATTTATTTTAGATAATAAGATTGACAGATCATTTTCTTGATATGTACGTCTGAATCGCACAAAGGCAATAACACCTTGATGTGTACCACCTTCCGATTTTTGATCCATTCTGCTTCGGGTTTTTGTATGAATGGTGATTTTATGTATTTCTAACAACTGTATTAGAGTTTTGAGGCGATGGTCTTTTCGTCCTTGAAGAATCCAAACTTCTTTGAAGCGATTTGGAGCGCTATGGATTATTGATTGTACAGCATAAATACCAAAAACTATTTCATTCATGTCTTAGATGCTTTAGATTACAGTAACGTATTATGTCTCTAATATATTCGAGATTATCTGACTTTAAAATTATCTGCTCTTATTATTCTGTGTATCATATAATATGATCACTGGGCTAATCTAGTGGATTGTAACCTTTTAATGCTTTTAGTTTAATTAATTATATAAATAAATTATATAACGCTAACGCTGATTCTAAAGAAATATTTTATAGATCGATATTATTAAGAAAATTCTTAGTCTTTTGCAAGATTTTATAATTAATCATTTTTTACTATATTTTTAAAGTATAATATGAATTATTATTTCATAAATGTAATGTATTGAGCAATACTTTTTTTAAATTTTTTTTAGAATTTTACATCATAGTAAGCCTTGTACAGAATTACAAACCAGTATATATTGCTAAATTTTTATATAAATTATATTAGAATTCTTTTTATTTCTTTTGTTATTTTGTAGTGTAAGTTTTCTTTTTTAAGGCGATACCTTTATGCGACAATGTGCTTGTGTGGCTTATTAGTGTCAAAATAATCTTACGTTCTTCTAAATGAACGCAATTTAATCGCACCGTTACAGTATCACCTAAACGATAGGTAAGATTTATACGGTCTCCGATTAAGTGTTGCCTGATAGAATCAAAACGGTAACAGTTTTTCTCTAATGTAGATATATGAACCAACCCATCAATAAAAATCTCACTAAGACGTACAAAAAAACCAAAACTAGCAACACCAGAAATAGTACCGTTAAAGATTTCTCCAACTTTATTTTTAATAAAATCGCATTTTAACCAATCAGTTACATCACGCGTGGCTTCATCAGCACGGCGTTCCGTTATAGAACAGTGCTGGCCAAGCTGTAGCATTTGAGTTGTGGTATAATGGTATCCGCCAGTGAGTGTGCAATCTTTATCCAGATATTTTTTGTTTTGTGCTAAGATATATTTAATAGTACGGTGTAATATCAGGTCAGGATAGCGGCGAATTGGTGAGGTAAAATGCGCATAAGATGTTAGTGCTAACCCAAAATGTCCACGATTTTCTGCATCGTAGACTGCTTGTTTCATTGAGCGTAATAGCATACTTTGTATCATGTCCTTATCTGAACGCCCATGAATATTTTTTAAAAGGGCTGAGTAATCTAGTGGACTGGGTTGCTCTCCGCCACATAGATTAAGGCCTAGTTCGCTTAGGACGATACGAAAACTCTTAATGCTATCTCCTATTGGGCGATCGTGATCTCGAAATAATGCTGGTGCGCCATGTTTTTCTACAAAACATGCCGATGCAACATTTGCAAGAATCATGCATTCTTCAATAATTTTATGCGCATCATTACGTACCATCTTTTCCACTCGCTCGATACGACTATGTACATTAAAGATAAATTTAGCTTCAGCAATATCAAACACGATCCCTCCGCGTTGTTTGCGAGATTTTTTTAATGCTACATACATGCGGTGCAGCTCTTCTAGATTGTTTACTAGAGGCAAGTGGTATTCTCGTAACTTTTTATCTCCCTGTAAAATATTCCACACTGTATTATAAGTCAGTTGTGCAGAGGAGTTCATAACGGCTTCATAATGCTTATAGCTAGTTAATTCTCCATTAGAAGAGATTGTCATTTCACAAACCATACATAAACGATCTACATCTGCATTTAACGAACATACTTTAGTAGATAGTACTTCTGGGAGCATTGGAATGACCCGTGATGGAAAATATACAGAGGTTCCACGATGTATGGCTTCATCATCTAATAGGGTGCCAGGTCTTACATAGTAACTAACGTCAGCAATCGCAACCCAAAGACGCCATCCGTCACCTTTTGCGCTTGTACAAAAAACGGCATCATCAAGATCACAAGCATCTTCTCCGTCAATAGTTATTAATGGTAATTGACGAAGGTCAATGCGATTATGTTTAATATCTTCTGGTATCTCTATATTTAATTGGGGGATAAGTTTTTCTAGATCTTTTGGCCATTGATGAGGAATGTTATGGGTATGCAATGCAATATTTATTGCTGTACTTGTGTCTATTGTATTGCCAAGTATTTGAACAATTTTACCAATTGCTTGATTTTTTAATGTTGGACGTTGTATTAAATCCACCACTACAATAAAACCGAAGTATTCGGTAAGTAGATTGTTATTAGATATAAAGATCTCAAATTTTAAGCGATGATCATCTGGAACCACATAACCTCCTGTAGAATGACGCAGATAGCGACCTACAATACGTGCATTTCGTGGCTCAATTATACGAATAACGCGTGCTTCTTGGCGATTTTTACGATCAGATCTGATTTTCTGTGCAAGCACTATATCTCCATGTAGACACATTTTCATTTGCGCCATTGAAAGATACAGGTCATCTTTGTTAGCGGAGACGCGTAAAAAACCAAATCCATCACGATGCCCAATCACTTTGCCTTGTAATAGGTTAATCTTTTTAAGAACTGAGTAACCTTTTTGACGAGTAAATCCTAGCTGCCCATCACGCTCCATCGCCCGTAGCCTTCTTCGCAGAGCTTCGAGTCTGTCTTTTTCATGAATAAGCAGCTCTTTTGCTAATTCATCACGATGAATCGGATTGTTATATTTTTTTATATGATATAGGATAGATTCTCGACTAGGAATGGGATTATCGTATTTTTGAGCTTCTCGCTCCTTAAATAGGTCGTATAACATCAAGGTCTCTCCGTTCTGATCTGCCAAATAACACATTAATTTATGATGATGTAGCACACTAGATAGTGGTCTACAACTAGAATATTTAAGAAATATTGAGTTATATTGTAAAATATAGTATATATTATAATTTTTGATAGTGACGTGAGCTGTTAAATTATTACTAACCTTGATAGTATAAAATATATCTATTTTAAAAAATTATTTCATTATTGAGACGGCTGTTTAATTACTCATTGAGTTGTTATAGAAAAACAGATTATAGATGTTCTGATTAAAATCATAGCACAATATGTGATGATTTTTTCTTTTCGAGAGCGTTTGGAGTTGTAAAGATTGTAAGCGTGATTACTTTATAGATCTATATAGCTAGAGGAATACCAAATGATGATATTAAAGAAAGGTATAAAACCATTGTGATAATATTAATGAGCATTTTAATATTAAAGGGGTGTCTTTAGCACAAAAACTTACAAAGTACAAGGATTACGTAACATAATGGTCTCACTGCGATCTGGTCCAGTAGAGATAATATCAATGAGAACGCCTGTGATTTCTTCAATGCGTTTAATATAATTTAGCGCCTCTGGTGGCAAAAGTTCTAAACTTTTTATACCAAATGTGCTTTGACTCCACCCTGGCAAAGTCTCATAAATTGGTATAGCCTCCTCCCAATGTTCATTAGTTAGAGGCGTAACAGTAATATGAGTGTTGTCTTTCATGCGGTAAGCTACGCAGATTTTAACTTCTTTAAGACCATCTAATACATCTAATTTAGTAATACAAAAACCTGAAATAGAATTTACTTGGACGGCTCTTCGCACAGCTACAGCATCCAACCATCCTGTGCGACGACGACGACCAGTAGTTGCGCCAAATTCGTTACCTCGTTTACAAAGAAATTCACCAGTATGATCACACAATTCGGTTGGAAATGGACCGGATCCAACGCGGGTAGAGTAGGCTTTTAGCACGCCTAAGACATAACCTATATAACACGGACCAAATCCAGTACCAGGTGACACACCTCCGGCAGTAGTAGTTGATGACGTGACATATGGATACGTACCATGATCGATATCTAATAGTGTTCCTTGTGCCCCTTCAAAAATAATTAGCTCACCACATTTGTGAGCAGCTTCTAGTAATCCTGAGACGTCAATGGCCATTCGTGTTAGGTTATCAGAGATTTTCATGATATTCTTAAGCACTGTGTAGTAGTTTACTGCTCTGGCTTTATAGTAATGAACAAGCTGAAAATTATGATACTCCATCGTTTTCTTGAGTTTTTCTGAAAAAGTTTTTTTATTTAATAAATCACCTAATCTGAGTCCTCTTCTAGCGATTTTATCTTCATATGCAGGACCAATGCCACGACCAGTTGTTCCGATTGCCTGAAGGCCTCGTTCTTTTTCACGTACAACATCTAAAGCAACATGATATTCTAATAATAGTGGGCACGCTGTAGAGATTAAGAGAGATCCCTCAACGGATTGACCATGAGATTCTAAATCTTGAACTTCTCTCATAAGAGCAGAGGGAGAGATAACTACGCCATGTCCGATAATACTAACAACATGCCGATGCATGATCCCTGATGGAATTAAATGGAGGATTGTCTTTTTACCGTTAATAACTAGTGTATGACCTGCGTTGTGACCGCCTTGATAACGTACTACATATTTGGCCCATTCAGTCAGAAGATCAACAATCTTTCCCTTTCCCTCATCACCCCACTGGGTGCCAAGCACTACAATGTTTTTTTTCATTTTACAGAATTACCGATTTCTTTAAAAGTAACAGGATGATGTCATCTATCAATTGATGATAAAAGATTACTACTAGTATACTGATTTGTTATGTATGTATACAGGCTTACCGTGAATGCAATTGAAAATTGAGCTAAGCAAGTGGCTTTCAGTAGATCGCAGTATTTAGCATGTCATTAATGTAAAATAGTATAATTTTTTATATTGAAAATAATTTTATTCATCAATATATTTTAATGATATACGTTTGGATCAACTAATAAGTTGTATACTGCATCTAAAGATATACTATCACGTAGCGGTGATAATTATAGTTAGTTTTAGAGCACATGATGAATAGCTGCGCATAATGGAAAGATATTTTTTAGAGTAATACCCGCTATATTTACTCGACCTGATTGTAGTATATACACTCCAAATTCGTTACGTAAACGGTTGACCTGCTTAGGTGATAATCCGATTAAGGAAAACATACCAGTCTGTGATGTGATAAAGCTAAAATTAATTGTTTTTATTTTTATTTTTAATGCATCAGCCAATAATTGACGCATTAGTTTAATACGTTCTCTCATAATAGATAGTTCATTTTCCCATTGAAGACGTAGAGTTGGATTGCTCAAAATAGTTAAAACTACTGCTGCGCCATGCGATGGCGGGCTAGAATAGTTAGAACGAATAGTTGCTTTTATCTGACTAAAAGCTGTATCAACAATGTTCGATTGACTAGCGACAATACTTAAGGAGCCAACGCGTTCATTATATAAACTAAAATTTTTTGAATAAGAGCTGCACACAATAAGTTCCTTATGCGTTGCAGAAAAAAAACTTAGATTGATAGAATCTTGCGCTAGTCCTTTAGAAAATCCTTGATAAGCATAATCAAATAATGGTAGCCAGCCTTTTTCAAGAGACATTTTAGAAAGACATTTCCATTGTGCGTGAGATGGATCCACTCCCGTTGGATTATGGCAACAACCCTGAAAAACTACTACATCACCAGAACGAACAGAGTTTAAGCTGTTTTTCATAGCGTTAAAATCTAGTGTATGGTTGATTGAATCATAATAATCATACATATAGACTTGTAATCCTGCTGCACAAAAAATATTTTTATAATTTTGCCAACCAGGATTACTAATCCAGATGTTTTTTATATTAGTCTGATTTGAAATAAAGTCTGCTATAATACGTAATGCACTTGTACCACCAGGTGTCTGTGCAGTACGTATGCGTTTTTGTTTAATTAGTGCACTGTTTTGTCCAAATAGCAGTTCTTGAGTATAATATCCAAAATCAGAAAGACCATCAATTTGTAGATAATTTTTGGTTACTTCTTGTTCTAAAAGAAATTGCTCTGCTTGTTTTACGCTAGAAAGTATAGGTGTATTTCCGGTGTGATCTGTATATACTCCAATGCCTAAGTTAATTTTATCCACATGTTGATCTGTATGGAATTTAGCATTTAAACTGAGAATAGGGTCAGGTAAGGATTCTTTAATTAGTTCAAACATTTTTTAATATGTCCATTTAATTTACGTTCTTTTAAAATTGAGAAACAATTTATGCATAAATTATCGATAGTTTAAATAATAAACTGTTCACTTAAATTCTTGTAGTTCTCTGAGTTATATTGATTATGTAAAGTATAGAACATATTAAAAATTTATTTAATAGTATTAATAGAATAGTATTTAAAAATTTGCAGTTTAATAGTTATGGATAATGATTTTCGTCATAGAATTGGTTGAACATATTTTTATTATTGAATATATTTTTATATTATAATTAAGTTCTTAAGTTTTTAAGTTTTTAAGTTTTTAAGTTTTTAAGATAAAATAAAATAACTCAACAAATGCAAACATAATTTAGCCTATTTATCCTAATTATATGATGTATAATATATATTATTATTGGTTTTATATGATGCTATAAATTATTTAAGTATTCTTAAATATAAATAGGTATTTAAGAATAGATTTTATATGATATTACACTGATAAATGCAAATACATGAAAAGAATATTAAAGATAAAGATATTTATTGTACAATTACCAATGCACACTTATTTAAAATAATTAAATAATTTAAATTATGAAATAGTTTAAATTAAAAGTCAAATGATAGATATGTGGTCTTTTGATGAACCGTATATCCTTATGTGGGCTAACTATAATAAAATCACGGTGTTTTTTTGATTCGTGGCTAAGGATTAGCATTCAATATTTAGTTAAAAATGTTTAGTTTTTAGTGGTGTAGTATTTTAAAAAAGATACTTATTTAATGATACATATCATATTTTAATTACTTTTCCTTTATTCTGTAATTTTATTTTGGATAAACTTTATGTTTGCGTATGAAATATTTTATCAAGTTTATGAATTATATGAGTTATGTGAATTATGTAAGTAATAAGTTCATTCTTTATATTATACTATAGTTAATTAATATATATCAGATAATAATCTATAAGAATGATCTTTTAGGAAAAACGTAATATAGACTGTATAAAATGTAATATTCATATTATTTATGATAAACAATTGATCAGGAAGCATAGATCAATCATTGCTAAATTATTAAGATTAAATCTTAATGTTTTGCAAAAATACACATTTAGTATTTAATAGGATAAAATTATTATTTTATACACAAGATAAAATAGATATTTTACATGAAAGCTTTGATAAATATATTATATTATGTCTAGATTTTTCTTGGGAGGTTGTATTTTTACAAGATATCACAATTTTTAAATGATTAATAATAGCATTGCTAGGGGGTTGAATGAAAAGTCCAGTATGTATTCCAATAGAGGGTCAGAAAATTACGTATCATCAAGGGGGACTTGATGTACCAGTAAATCCAATTATCCCATTTATTCAGGGAGATGGAATTGGGAGAGATATTTCTCCTGTAATGAAGAAGGTTGTTGATGCTGCTGTGAAAAAAGCGTACGCTGGTGAACGTAAAATAAGTTGGATGGAGATATATACTGGTGAAAAAGCAGTGAAGTTATATGGTCAGGATTGTTGGCTACCAGAAGAAACCCTATCTTTTTTAAAAAAATATCATATTGCTATTAAAGGTCCATTAACTACTCCAGTAGGAGGTGGTATTCGCTCCTTAAATGTGGCTTTGCGTCAATTATTAGATCTATATATTTGTTTGCGCCCAATACGTTATTATATGGGCACACCTAGTCCTGTTAAACATCCAGAAGCTATTGATGTGGTGATTTTTCGTGAGAATTCTGAAGATATATATGCAGGCATTGAATGGGCAGCTGGCACTAAAGAAGCAAATCAGGTAATAAAATTTTTATGTCAGGAAATGAATGTCAAAAATATTCGTTTTCCAGAGCAATGTGGCATCGGCATCAAACCTTGCTCGGAAGCTGGGACAAAACGCTTAGTACGTGCCGCGATTCAATATGCGATTACTAATAACCGTGATTCGGTTACCTTCGTGCATAAAGGCAATATTATGAAATTCACTGAAGGAGCTTTTAAGGATTGGGGTTATCAAGTAGCTATAGAGGAATTCAGTGGGGTCTTAAACGATTATAACGCACAAGTTCTGATACAAAACCCATATAATAAAAAATATATTGTAATTAAAGATGTTATTGCTGATGCTTTCTTGCAACAAATTTTGTTGCGTCCAGCTGAATATGACGTAATTGCTTGTATGAATCTTAATGGTGATTATATTTCAGATGCAATAGCAGCACAAGTGGGTGGTATTGGAATTTCGCCAGGTGCTAATATTGGCGAAACCTGTGCATTATTTGAGGCTACTCACGGTACTGCACCTAAATATGCTGGTCAGGATAAAGTTAATCCTGGTTCTATGATTCTTTCTGCTGAAATGATGCTACGCTATATGGGTTGGATAGAATCAGCGAATCTTATTATTAAAGCAATGGAAAAGACCATTTTGGACAAAACTGTAACCTATGATTTTGAGCGCATGATGCTTGGTGCAACATTGCTAACATGTTCTAAGTTTGGTCAAGCCGTTATAAAAAATATGTAATATGCATTGATTATACTTGGATAATCTTTATTGATACTATCAATAATATAGCAAATCAGTTGACATAGTTAGATAATTAGTTCAGATTTTTTAATGATTAAGGTCCACTAATAACATTGAAGAATTATGTATATGCAAACCAGCGCATGTATATACTTTTTTATACGTATAACAATCTTTTTATTTCTATATTGGTTAATTGTTAATCAAGATATTAATGCGACAGATTTATATTGGTTTAGCAGATCATAGGGGCTCTGTGAGATCTAAAGTATATTTTTTACAAAATTACAAAATAAAGACTTATAAAAATCATTTCTACCTAAAACTATTTTGAAATATGTAAACGCAGGACGTGCATACATTATGTCATTGTTATATAATACCACTCCTAATAAGGAGTTAAAGAGGCGTTTGCTATTAGAATCTCAAAAGCGCATAACTGTCTCTTTCTATAAATATTTCACTATTACTAACCCTTATGAGTTTCGAGATGCTCTTTATATAATTCTTTCTAATTTAAAGGTTTTTGGTCGTATTTATGTAGCTAAAGAAGGCATCAATGCGCAGGTCAGTGTACCCTGTGGTTTATATTCGAAGATGAAAAAGATGTTGTATGCATTTGATCCTCATATGTCTTCTATACATATGAATATAGCGCTAGATGATAATGGACGATCTTTTTGGGTGTTACGCTTAAAAGTTCGTCAGCGTATTGTTGCAGATGGTATCACTGACGCAAGTTTTAATTCTAGTGATGTTGGTCTACATATAAACGCAAAGACTGTAAATTTATTACAGGATAATGGTGAGGCTGTATTTGTAGATGTTCGAAACTACTATGAGTATCAAGTAGGACATTTTAATAAAGCATTATCTATTCCGGGGAATACTTTTCGTGAGCAATTATCAATTATCGTAGATATGCTGAAAAAATACAAAAAACAGCAAATAGTCTTATATTGTACAGGAGGGATTCGCTGTGAAAAAGCTAGCGCCTGGATGCGTCACCATGGATATAGAAATGTGTGCCAAATTAAGGGTGGCGTGATTAATTATGTTCGTCAGGCACGTCTTCAAGGTTTACCAGTGTACTTTTTAGGAAAAAATTTTGTATTTGATGAGCGGATGTCTGAGTATATCTCTCGAGATGTATTAGCACACTGTAATCAGTGTGGTATCAGTTATGATAGTTATCAAAACTGTAAAAATACCCATTGCCATAAACTTTTTATTCAATGCCCAGAATGTGCTGATCAGTTCAATAATTGCTGTAGTGCATTTTGTATGCAAAGGCTGCTTGTTCAATGATAAAATTCTGTCATTTAGTAGTATAAAAAATGTAAATATATGGGTTCTCTAAAAATATTTTTGTATGATTTTTTTGTCTAAAAGGCAAAAATACATAATGAAAATGCATGAAATATTATTCATTACTGTTATTTTATTAATATAGCGCACATATATTAATATAGTGAACATACTGGAGCTTTTCTAGAAGTAAAGATTGACTATATTTATATAGCTCTGGTTTAGTAATCTATATGAGTAGCTGAGCATTATATGATGACTAAGTGGGTATCATTCAAATATTTATGCTGAGTTAAATCACTGCTAGTCTGCTAGATGATTAAATCAAGATGCTTTAGTATTAGCTTGCGATGTTTAATGCCAAATCTTTATGAATTTCTATAACAAAATACACAAGATTTCTTTTTTACTATCTAGTAAATCAAGAATTTATTGCTGAGCATGAATAAATATTATTTTAAAAAACTTTTTGATAGAATTATTTGCACGAATGCTCTGTATAAGTATAATTTAAAAATATATTATCCATTAACTTTCTAATATAATTTATTTTAGATGTATTTATTTTTTTGTTTTATAGCTATGAATAGATTCTATATTTTCTATCTTTTAGGAATATTTTGCTAGATTATTTTGTGTTTATGTTATTATAATTCAAAAGAATTGGATGTCGATTAGTTGATTGCTTATCTATAATATCAGTCTAGGATACATGAAATTTTATTAATTAATTATTTTTATGAGCATTTTGGCTTCGTAATGATTGGATTTTTATTGCTCACTATTGTTTATAAGATTCATAGGGATAAAAATAGGAAAAAGATTTTTATTGAAATTTCATTTTTAATGAAGAGATATGCATAATACATAGCATACTACCTATGCATGAAAAGGCTTTGCAAGATTCATCATAGATCACATTGTTTATATTAGGTGAGCACGTATAAATATATATTTTATAGATTAATTATAACTGAGGTTAAATAATTAATCAGATATATATTTATATTTATATCTTAATATTAATCTACACTAGATCAGTTATTTGTCAATAAAGTCATTTGTGTTATTAAAAACATAAATAGATGTTTTATTTATTTTATCTATATCTGCATATTATAATATATTTTTGGACGTTTAAGGTAATAACAGAAAAGTTTTAACGTATACATTTGACATTGAATGAATTAATGTAGCGTCATATTATAAAATATTTTCTTTTACAAGAAGATCAGACTACTTGAACGATTGATGATGCCTGTGAATGCTTCTGACCTACTATTACATTTAAATAATCAACAACGTGTAGCTGTATCTGCACCACGTGAACATTTTTTAGTATTAGCTGGAGCTGGTAGTGGAAAAACCCGTGTATTATCTTATCGCATTGCTTGGTTGATAGAAAAAGAAAAATTCTCTCCTCAGTCAATTATCGCAGTGACATTTACTAATAAAGCTGCTAAGGAGCTTCGCGAGAGAGTAAGAGACTTAATTGGAATCAATCAGAGTGATATGTGGATTGGTACTTTTCATGCTTTATCTCACCGTTTTTTATGTTCTAACCATATGCACGCTAATCTACCAAGAGATTTTCAGATCTTAGATCCTGATGATCAGTTGCGTTTATTAACACATTTAATGAAGGGTATGAACATTGATCAAAAGAAAATGGAACCTCGTCAAGGTGTTTGGTATATTAATGATAAGAAAGAAAAAGGATTGCGCCCAGGTCATCTAACAAAATCTTTTTGTCAGGTTGATCAGATATGGTTACGCATTTATAAGGTATATCAGGAGACTTGTGATCGTTCTGGATTAGTAGATTTTACTGAATTGTTATTACGCGTCTGTGAATTGTGGCACTGTAAATCAGAAATTTTAAGTCATTATCATAAACAGTTTACTAATATTTTAGTAGATGAGTTTCAAGATACTAATGCTCTTCAATATTCTTGGATTCGAGCGCTTTCTGGAGAGCAGAGTAAAGTAGTGATTGTTGGTGACGATGATCAATCAATTTATGGATGGCGAGGTGCACAAACAAAAAATATGCAGCAATTCTTTAAAGATTTTCCGTCAGCAACCACTATACGCTTGGAGAGAAATTATCGCTCAACCTTAAATATCCTGAAAGCTGCAAATACTTTAATATCTAATAATAATGATCGTTTAGGTAAAGAACTTTGGACAAAAGCTTCTGATGGGGAGCCAATTCTTCTTTACTGCGCTTTAAATGCATTTGATGAAGCGCGTTTTGTAGTTAATTGTATTCAATTATGGGAAAAAGACAGAAAGTCTTTATGTGATTGTGCCATATTATATCGCAATAATTCCCAGTCGCGAGAGGTGGAAGAGGCGCTGGTACAAAAAAATATTGCATATCAGATTTATAGTGGTATTCGGTTTTTTCAGAGAAAGGAAATAAAGGATTCTATAGCTTATTTGCGTTTAATTGTTAATCGAAATGATGACGTTGCTTTTGAACGTATCGTAAATACCCCCCGTCGAGGAATTGGCCCGCATACTCTTGAAACTCTTCGTCAAATATCATATCAGCGTAAAATAACATTATGGATGGCCTCCTTGGAATTGTTACAAAATGAAGCCTTATCTGTTCATGTAGCTGCGTCTGCTTTAAAGCGTTTTATTCAGTTAATTGACTCTCTGGAAGCATTAACTACTAATATGCCATTGTATATGCAAACAGAGTGCATTCTTCAGGATTCTGGTCTGTGGTGTATGTATTCAAAAGAGAAAAACGAAAAAGATCAAACACGTATTGAGAATTTAGAAGAATTAATAAATACTACCAGGCAGTATTATAGTCACCATAGTAAGGATACGGATTTTGTTTCTCTTAAGTCTTTTTTAGCTCAATCCTCACTAGATATAAATATAGCAAATGGCATTCAAAGTCAAGATTCTGTACAATTAATGACGATACATGCATCTAAAGGTCTTGAATTTAGTCAGGTTTTTATTGTTGGGATGGAAGAAGGTATATTTCCTAGCCAATTTGCTTTAAAAGAAAACCATAGGTTAGAGGAAGAGCGCCGTCTTGCTTATGTTGGTATTACTCGCGCAATGAAAAGACTGATGTTGAGTTATGTAAAAAACCGACGTATTTATGGAAAGGAAGTATCTTATCCTTTATCGCGTTTTGTAAAAGAAATACCAGATGCATGTATCAAAAAATTACATTTTCATTTTCAAGAAAAACAACTGATAGAATATAAAGATAAAAACAATAAAGGTGTTATGCATGATAGTGGATTTTCAGTCGCTCAGAGGGTTCGACATGTAAAATTTGGTGAAGGGGTGATTATGCATATTACAGGATACGGTGAACAGACGCGCTTACAGGTTGATTTTCGAAAGAAAGGGGTTAAATGGCTGCTTGCTATGTACGCCATGCTGGAAGCCAGGTAATTGAAAAGAGAGCGATAGCTAGTAATAGTTATTGAATCTTGCATAATGATTAATAACAAATTGCTTTGAAGATAGCTATTAGCTAATCTTATGTCATATATATAAAACAAATGAATTTTTTAAGTCTTTATTTTGGCTCTGATTTAGGTGATATATACTATAAGGGCTAGAGAGAGGAAAAGTTAAGAATAAAGCATTAATCTTTATATTAAATATATTAATATTAATTAAGAGAAACGGAAGAAAAAAGATTTTTCTATCTCTAATAGATACTATTATAGATAACAATTTCATATTATCATTGATAAATGATATTTTTTTATTTCTACAGAGATAAGTGATTATAAATGATTGGAATATATTATTTTTATACAGTAATAAAATATTGACTCGGTTCAGATTTTATCTTTTAGCGTTTTATGATATCTGAAAAAAAATGCATGCCTTTTACATGAGTTGATTTTTTCGGATATTACTGTTTTTATTTTTCTTTTTTATCATTTTATATTTATTTCATACTTATTTTTTTGAATTAATAAAATAACAAAAAATATATATAAAATTATCCAGTATATAATATATTTTATATGATGTATTAAAAATTAAATATCTCTGTATTTTTAATAGATATTTATATATTAGGTGTTGTGTTAATTTTTCTTATAAGTTAGGAGCAAGATTTATAAAAATGTATTAGTTAGATGTTGATTGGTCTATAAAAAATATATAGTAATAAGAATTACATCACTTTGATAACTAAAATATATTTTAGTTATCAAAGTGATGTAATTCTCTTTGTATATAACGCTATGCTCTTCTTGTATATTTTATATGGCAGGCGTTATAGGTTTTATATCTCTAATATTTTTCTCTTGTTTATCAATTGTCAGATATAAAGAATATAGCAAATACATGCAGTTTCATCAGAGTTATTATGGATGTGTGTGATGTAATCACATTACATTGCATGCGCTCTTAGCATGCAAGCCGTTGTGGAGGTAAGATATCTTTTGCTCGTCATGTTTAATAGCTTATCTGATGTATACTGGGAAAGTATTCTATATGTTTAAAAATAATCAATGTGGATGTTATTTATAGTTTGCTGGAGAGTATGCAAGAGATAGACTATGCACAAGATAGAGACATTTTATGCATTTGAAGAGTGAGGTGTTATAATTATTATATATAGTCAACATTTTAGAATACTAGAAGATATAGGGTTTGCAATTAAGTTTGTTAAAAAATAAAAATAAATTAAATAAACACTCTTGCATTTACATTAGCAAAAGATAAGGCTGAGATTAATTTTTAACAAAACCAATTTAAGACAAATCTTATAATAATGCTTTTGGTCGAATAGTTTTCTAATAAGTCTTTTCATCTAGATGCAACAAAAGAGTATATACTAGGTGTAATTTTTTTACATTACAATGGATTATTAGTATTCTGGAGCAGTTATTACATGACTCTTGTAACAATGCATAATAGGTGAAATAATAATTATGTTAGATCATGAACATACTTACAAAAACAAACGTTTGACAAAGATTAAATTTTATAATCGCTTAAAGTTTAGTTTAAAACAGACGCGTAGTTACTTGGTTGATGGGCTAATGAATTTATTACAGGGCAAATCCATTGACAGTAATTTACTGAAAGTGTTAGAGGATCAGCTATTAATGGCTGATTTTGGTGTAGATACTACTAATCGTGTCATTAGTCTTTTGAAAACTAAACTAGATAATAAGAAGATCCATGATACAGAATCGCTGTATAGTCAATTAAAAGCTAATTTATCTGAGATTTTATATAAAGTTGAGATACCTCTGAATATTTCAGGCAGGCCGCCATTTATTATTTTGATGATTGGTGTTAATGGTGTGGGAAAAACTACTACTATTGGAAAGCTAGCGCGACAGTTTCGAGATAAAGGTAAATCAGTGATTTTAGCTGCAGGAGACACCTTTCGTGCTGGAGCTATTGAGCAACTAGAAGCTTGGGGGGTGCGTAATAATATTCCGGTAATATCACAATCAATTGGCTCAGATCCTGCTGCGGTAATTTTTGATGCGATCCAATCTGCAAAGTCACGTCATGTAGATGTCCTGATAGCAGATACTGCCGGCAGGCTGCAAAATAAAGAACATCTCATGGCTGAAATAAAAAAAATCATCCGAGTTATGAAAAAATTAGATTGTAGCGCTCCTCATGAGGTTTTATTAACCATTGATGCTAGTACTGGGCAAAATGCTATTAGTCAGGTTAAGTTTTTTCATGAAGCTATTGGTTTAAATGGAATTGTTTTAACTAAGTTAGACACTACAGCAAAAGGTGGTGTAATATTTTCTATAGCTGATAAATTTAATATCCCGATTAGATATATTGCTTCTGGTGAAAAGTTAGAAGATTTACGTGTTTTTCAAGTAAGTTCGTTTATAGATGCGATTTTTTCTCAAGAATAAGCTCCACACTTGATAGAGGAATTAAGAGTGATTTTTTGAGATTAATTATTGTTTAATAAGTTTTGTAGTGATGTGTTTCTGGCTTGAATTTAGGCGGTTATTAGAATAAGGTATTACATATGAACATATACACTTTTTTTATAGAAGAAGCTATAGGCTTTAAGAAAAGATATGTTTTTAAAAAGTATTTGTTTCGTTATTTGGATGTTTCGCGTGTTTTAAAGAAATTTATTGTAATACAAGATAGCTGTGAATTCTGTAAAAATAGATTATGCAGTTTATAAAAAACTATATGACATAAATTATGTTGCTATATATATTTTATATACCAGAATAAAAAGATAGCATATAAAAAATATAATCAGAGACTATAATCTTAAAGGGAATTATTTTAAAAAATAACTTAAACGATGCTTTAAGGTAATATTAAGAATAAACAGATATATCATATCTAGATTTTTTCTATAGGAAAACTGGATTAATATCTAATCGCATAAACTTTACTACCTTTTGACTGAATAATTAAGAGCGGAGAGTTATTAGTAGCTAAAGGTCTGCTCTGAAATCCTATTTTGTCTAATTTTTGTCGAGATATTATAGCGCCATTTATAGGACTTATCCAGTGAAGATACCCTTTACTATCACCTACAATTAAATATTTATGGTATAATATTGGCGGCGTGAGACGTCGGTACAGAAGGTCGTTTTGTTGCCAAATTTTCGTACCATCTTCTATGTTTAGAGCTAACAAACGATCATCTTGATCGACTAAAAATATACGATTAACATCAATTATCATATCATGTACAGACCCAATATGACGATGCCAAAATATATGACCAGATTTTACATCTAGCGCTGCTAGATCACCATTATATGCTAAAGCATATACTACTCCATTCATGATTAAAGGAGTTGTATCCACATCAGAAAATTGTTCCATTCCAGTCAGTTTTCTATGAAAAGCAATACGCTGCTGCCAGATAACCTGACCTTGATTCAGGAGAATTGCGCTTATAGAGCCGTCATCCCCCCCTACAATTGCAGCGCCGCATGTAGTGACTGGAGAAGATTGACCACGTAAACTAAATTTAGGTACTTCAAGGTGAACCGACCATTGTACTATACCATTAAATTGATCTAGAGCTTGAAGCATGCCGTTGCTAGTGTGTATTAGCACAAGATTATCACTTACTACCGGAGCAGATAGTACTTCACCCATAACAGGGGTCTTCCAGGCAATTGATCCATCGTTACGATTTAGAGCAAATACTATAGCACGCTCGGTTCCAATATAGATATAATTGCCGTTAAGTGTCACCCCACCGGCCAGCAATGCTGGCCGTTTTTTAGAGAAGAAGCGCGCATTATCTGCAAGATCGATTTTCCACTTTTCTTTGCCATTAATGGCATACATAGCTTTTACTATACCATCACGATCAGCAGCATAAAAGATATTATCAGAGTATCCTGGACGTAAACTAGAGTAAAAGTGATTAATATTATTACTAATACTAGTGCTCCAGACTGTATCTGGATTAAATTGGTTTTGCATGTTTGGGAGTTTTGATATTTCTGTAGAATTATCTACACCACTAAACCATGAACACCCGCTCAGTAAAGTAAGTAATATATAATTTCTGACCAAGAACTTAATAAATATCATTACATTCCTTATTATTTTAGATACATTGTCGCTCTTTATAAAAAAGAAATTTTCTTAAATTTTATTGATATCCTTTTATATTAAAATAAATTCTGTTTTTTTATTTATCAAATAAGATGATCAATTTTATTGTATGGTTATATACAAACAAATTGTTAAAAGATAATCTAAGAGAAAATATTATTTTCATATCATTAAAGTTGATAGTTTATTTTTTGCAATTATGAGTTTGTTTTTTTAAGTAATATAATTACTAATAAATTATCTAATTAATTAATAAATCATAAATATTTAATATTGAAGCATGGTTTTACATATTATATAGATTGTAAAAAATTTATAGACGCCTGATCCCAGTTAACTATATTCCAGAAAGCCTTAACATAATTTATTCGTTTGTTTTGATACTGTAGATAATAAGCGTGTTCCCATACATCTAATCCAAGGATTGGAGTTCCAGATACGCCAGAGATTAATTCTCCCATAAGGGGGTTATCTTGATTAGCAGTAGATACAATGGATAGTTTATCGTTTTGGTTTACTAACCACACCCAGCCAGATCCAAAACAAGAAGCTGCAGATTTTTCAAAGGTCTCTTTAAAATAATCAATGTTTCCGAAATCGTTTTCGATAGCTTGTTTTAGGTTTCCTTTTAAATATGTATTAGGTTTTAAGATTTTCCAAAAAAAGCTATGATTAGCATGTCCTCCGGCATTGTTTCGTAATATATGTCTTTTATTATCAGGTACTTGATCTAATGTAGAAATTAGATCTTCAACTGGAATATCTGACAACTCAGTATCTAATAAAGCGGAATTTGCATTATTAATATAAGTTTGATGATGTTTAGTGTGATGGATGATCATCGTGTTTTGATCAAAATAAGGTTCTAGCGCATTATATGCATAAGGTAGATGCGGTAATGTATAGCTCATTTTATATCTCCAGTATATTTTGTCAAATATATTATAGCAGTGATTGTTACTTCTATTTTAATGATTACCAAAAAAAACTTATATTTTATGATAAACTCAAATAGTACGTAATCAAGTAATACCAATAAACAATATATACGCAATACTAATTCTAACGTTTAGCTCAAAAAAAATGAAGTAAAAATCTGTTATTAATTACTGTTATCATGATTAGTTGTTATTTAGACTAATACACATGAATAAATTTTTGATCAGTATTAACAGTTGTGTAGTGATCTATATAATGAGCAATGTAAAAGATTAATTAGCTTTTCATTGTTTGATAAAATTTAAATAAAAATATACTAAAATAATAGTTACTATAGTTATTAGTTATGTTTATTAGACTATTTTGTGGTTTTTATCTACTTATTTATCTTCCTAATATATAGCGTATCCGTAACGATTAAAGTAATGCAATTGATTACATTATTAAAAGTTATAGGTTTTTTCTATTTTATTCTTAGTTGTATACTTAAGATTTAATTCAGTATTATTATATCCTTAAAATAATCTTTACAATACATTTGTATATATTGGATTTTAATATTGATTTTCATATTGATATATTCAAAAAATTATATTTTTCTATTCATAGAAAAGAAAATCTATTTAAAATCTCTGAACAAATTAATTATAGCATAAAATAAATCAGTTTTGCAACCCGTGAGGTGAGAAGCAGGAGATGATTTTTCTTATCTAAAAGGCTACTTGTTATATCAGGCATACAGATCTAAGGGGGGCTAGGTTTCTAATAATTGATTAAAAATACTATTGCTTGTGATAATATTATTGATTGTTGTATAGTTTTTATACATGCTATTTATCTAATCATCGTATTTAATAATTTATTGCTTTTCTTCATAACATTAAGGAACAGTCATGAGTGTAATAAATGTGCCAGACGGTTATAATTTACCTGATGACATTTATGTCATTACGGAGATTCCAGCTTATTCGTATCCTATAAAATATGAAGTTGATAAATCAACTGGGGTTTTATTTGTAGATAGGTTTATAGCAACTACCATGTTTTATCCATGCAATTATGGTTATATAAATCACACTTTATCTGAAGATGGAGATCCAGTAGATGTATTAGTGCCAACACCTTATCCGCTTCATACAGGTTCAGTTATCCGTTGTCGTCCTGTTGGTATGCTTCAAATGACTGACGAATCAGGCCAAGACTCTAAGATAATTGCAGTTCCAGTGCAGCAGTTAAGCAAAGAGTATGGGCATATTCAGGATGTTTTTGATGTATCAGAACTATTACGTAATCAAATTCAACATTTCTTTGAGCAATATAAGGCCTTAGAAGGAGAAAAATGGGTTAAAGTAAATGGGTGGAAAAATGTTGCATCTGCAAAGGATGAAATTTTGTCTTCTAGCAGAAGATTTTATGCAAAAACATAGTTGAAGTGTTATTAATAATCTATAAAGTTATGAATGTATTGGTAATTTATTTCCATTATCATTAATGATATTTATTACGCTGATGATACACTTTTAGTTTTAAAATAGAATGCTTGGTTAGTATATATTTAAATAATTTATCTTTGAATAATATTATCTATAATAAAAATTATTTATATAAATATGTATTGTTGAGCAAACATATTTCTTTAAATATTAAACAGATCGATCTGATGATCACTTGTCTTAGAATTTATTGTCTTTTCATTATAGCTTGTCTTGATGTATTCCCTTATATTTTAATCAATATTATTTTGTTGTTTTTTTTATTTATGTATATCTTTTTAGTATTTTTCCTTTTTTCTAAGATGTTTTTTAGATTTTTTATTAATATGTTAGTTAGAGGAAACTCCACTTTAATATTGTTATTATATTATATTTTGAGAAAATTTTTACTATTTTCTAATGTTTTTTGATTTTTTAGATTTAATTAAAAATGGAATGTTTATAATGGTCATTGCAGATACTATTTTTAGTAAAATTATAAAACATGAAATAATAGCAGATATTGTGTATCAGGATGAGCTGGTCACAGCATTTCGTGACGCCTCTCCTTGCGCTCCAATACACATTTTAATCGTACCAAATTTTTTAATTCCAACACTTAATGATGTAGTTGAAGACCATGAAGCTATATTGGGGAGAATGATTATTTTAGCTTCCAAAATTGCTAAAGATGAAGGGATTGCAGAAGATGGGTATCGTGTAATTATTAACTGTAATAAAAACGGTAGACAAGAGGTATATCATCTTCACTTACATTTGATTGGAGGCTGTTTATTAGGGCCTATGTTAGTTTATAGAGATATTTAGTAATAACTAATATATTTAGTAATAACTAATAATTAAAAGATAAGGTTTTATTTTTTATCTTTGATAGAGATACTCATATAGTACAAATATATAATTATTATCTTATAAGAGCACCTAGTGTGTATATAATATAAGCAATTTTGATTAATAAATTGTTTAATTTTTAAAAAGTGATAAGAACTTTTTATAGAAAAATCTGTTATCAAAGAAGTGTATGTTTTTATGTTGCAATTTTTCAACAAAAAGCTAAAATAACGACTTTCATAATAGTATTATGAAAAAAGATTTAATATGTTATTTTAACAAAAATAACGATTTCATTACATCGAATTAAAAGAGTCAGGTTACTCTGATCTTTTATATTTTGTGTATATTAAGCTTTGATTTAATATGATTAATATCATATATATTTCTTCTTTAATAGGTTATTGTGCCCTGAATAGCAAATTTAATAAAATTGAGATATTTATCATGCTTGACTTAAAGCTGAATCTGTTCTGAAGATGCCTTTAATTCATAACATTAATAGGATTTTGATGCTTGCACTACTGTAAGGGCAATAGTATACAAAATATCCTCCACTAAAGCACTACGTGATAGATCGTTTACTGGTTTACTTAAACCTTGTAACATGGGCCCAATAGCATTAATATTTGTTGCGTGTTGTACTGCTTTGTAGGTAGTGTTACCAGTATTGAGATCTGGAAAAATAAATACAGTTGCTTGACCGGCAACTACTGAGTTAGGGGCTTTAGATTGTGCTACATTAGGAATAATAGCGGCATCATATTGCAGAGGGCCATCTATCAATAGATCTGGTCGTTTTCTTTTAACAATATGCGTAGCCTCCATTACTTTTTCTACGCTATTTCCGGATCCTGAGTTACCAGTGGAATAAGAAATCATAGCTATACGTGGCTCAATTCCAAATGCCATTGCTGAATGTGCAGATTGTATAGCAATTTCGGCAAGCTCTTCTGGATTAGGATTTCGGTTAATAGCACAATCACCATACACTAATACTTGTTTAGGTAAAAGCATAAAAAATACAGAAGATACCAGTAGATTATTCGGTGCTTTTTTTATCAGTTGTAATGCAGGTCGAATAGTATTAGCGGTAGTATTTATTGACCCTGATACTAAACCATCTACTTCATTCCGCTCAAGCATCATGGTTCCAAGTACGACATTATCTTTTAGCTGATGATTCGCAAATTGTGTAGTCATGCCTTGTATTTGGCGTAGTTCTACAAGACGTTCTACATATTGTTCACGTATTGTTTCTGGATTTATGATTTGAATTCGTGCACTGAGTTCAATGCCTAACTGAGATGCTATGCATTTAATATTTTTTGGATTACCTAATAGTACACAGTCCGAAATATTTCTCTCAACAAACATAGTAGCGGCTTGAATAATGCGAGGTTCTTCCCCTTCTGGAAGCAGAATACGTTTCTTAAATTTGCGAGATAGTTGAATGAGCTGATACCTGAATTCTGCTGCAGATAATTGATATTTATTTATGATAGGTTTATTTAAAATAGACTGATGCAAAGAGCTAATCCATTTCGTAGAAATATGACTAGCTATATATGTCTGTATGCGCTCAATATTCTTAATATCATTACTGGATACCTCTAGTATAAATTTGTCTAGACTCGAGACTATTTGCTGAACGTTCATGGCAACCTGGAATATTGCTAGTTCAGTTTGAAATGCTATTTCACATAATTTCAACATAGCTGTATTCATAGAATAACTGTCGGTTAATAGGACGCCTGCGATGTATATATTATTTAATGCGGCCAGGCAGGTTGCTAATAGCATATCCAATCGATGAGAGGGGATTATTAGTAATGCGCCTGGTTGAAATATCTCAAGCATATCCTCTAAAGGATTTATACAAAAAACTACTGATGTGACGCGCCTAATCTTACCTTGATGAATTGGCGAGGCATGTAAATAACGAAAGAGATCAATAGAAGGGGGAGCGATGATTTCCAAGCTCCATGGTATATATCCTAGCAGTGGAAGTAATGTTTCATCGATAAGATTTTGGGTGTCGAGATTAAACAGAAAGGGTTCGTGAACATTATTAATTGTCGTTAATTTTGTAGAAGATGGATCGTTAATACTTATTTGATTATTATCAATACTATTTAAAATAATGCCTATAATATTTTTATTTTTATTACTATTAAAGCTATTTGATATTAGCGTTAGGCGTTCTGTTAGTTGCGAAAAAGAATTATTATTTGCCGTGCCAACAAAGATAATTTCAGCATTTAATATTTGAGCAATTTTAGTGTTTAACATGAAAATATATGGGTTTTTTTGTGATGGCGTTAGACCTTGTACTAAAATAACATCATATTTATTTATATTTTTTTTATAGTTGATAAAGATTTCTTCCATCAAAATATCAACTTGACTTGACAGAATGCGCTTAAGAGCATGGTGTGCAGATATAGCAGAATCTACTAGATCAATGCTGACTAGATTAGTATTGATATCAATCTTAGTAGTAGTTGGATTCTTATGATCACATGTTTGAGCAATGGGTGTAAAAAGACCGCTACGTATTTTGGAATGTTTTACAGCCAACAAAACACCCCTAAGAATATTACTAAAATCCATGCATGTATCTATAGGAATAAACATAATAGTACGTGCCATAATAGTTTCCCCCTTTAGTTCTCTGGATAACGTATCGATATATATAGTAATTTATATTGTTATATTATTTGTGATAGAGAGCATTCTTTTGGTTGATTGCTTTACAAATAGGCTGTAACTAAAAATGACCATTATTTCTGTATTTTGTAAATGAGATATTTAAGTTTGTGGTTCTTTTATCGTGTGATAATAATATATTATACTGGATATAATGAGTGAATATTTCACTATTTGCTTATAATGTTTATTATATAATATAATGTATTATTTATACTATTTTAATAGTATAAATATATTTAACTTTTAATCTTAATAGTAAAATCATGTTGTTAACAATATTGCATCTCTAGCAATCATTAATTCTTCTTTGGTTGGTAAAACAAGAACTAAAAGACTATCATTTTTATTAATAAACCCAGATCGACCGAAACGAGTGACTAAATTACGATCACGGTCTACCCTAACACCTAATAGATGTAATTTATTTAGTGTTAATTCACGAACCAGATAAGAATTTTCTCCGATACCGCCAGTAAAAATAATCGCATCTAATCGTCCATCCATCACTGCGGTATAAGATGCAATATATTTTGCAAGTCTATGACAGTAAACATCCATAGCACGTTTTGCATTGGTTTTAGATGAATAGTTATCCTCTAGATAACGGCAATCATTAGTAACTTCGGTAAGACCTAACAAGCCAGATTGGTGGGTTAGCATGTGATTAATGGCATCTATGCTCATGCCTAGCTTTTTATGTAAAAAAAATATGATAGCAGGATCAATATCACCACTACGACTCCCCATAACTAGACCTTCAAGTGGAGTGAGCCCCATGGAAGTATCTACACATTGACCTTTAAGAATAGCCGCAATGGAGCTACCATTACCTAGATGACACGTAATAATATGCAGTTCTTTCACTGATTTTTTTAAAAATTTAGCCGCTTCTTGCATTACATAATCATGACTAGTGCCATGCGCCCCATAACGACGTATACCATATTTTTCGTATAACTTATAAGGTAATGCATAGAGATAAGATGATTCTGGCATTGTTTGATGGAATGCAGTATCAAATACAGCAACATTTTTATGAGATAAGTTTGGGAAGTTTTTTAGCATTTCAGTAATACCAAGTATGTTTGCTGGGTTATGTAGTGGCGCAAACGATGATAATTGCTGAAGTTCTCGAAGAAATTGTTCATCAATAATTACGGAACGTGTAAATTTTGGGCCACCGTGTACAACACGGTGGCCAATAGTATAAATTCGCTCTACGAGTTGAGACTGTGATTTTAAAATAGTATTTATTAGAAAGTGCAAGACTTCCTTATGTTCTTTTTTGTTTCCTAGATGTTGTGTTTTTGTAACATTATTTAATGTCCAGTGAATGCATGTATCCGACAGGTATAAGCATTCAGCTAAACCATATAAGTGCTTATCGCCATTTTTAGGGTCAATAATAGAAAATTTTAAGGAAGAACTCCCGCAATTAAGAACTAGAACTAATTTGTTAGGCATGCTGAGGCCTTTATAATTATAAGTAACATGATCTAAGAAAATTACTATATTTTGTTGTAAATTGATATATTTATTTATTTTTAATCCAAAGATTATTGACCTTATGGTTTTGGATGGGTGATGTCATGGTAATGTTATTTATTAGTTGATTTTTATATGTTATTAATAGAGACATTATAGATAGATATAAGCAGGAGTAGAAAATTAATGATTTTTACAAAATGTATATAGTAATATATGATATGTGATCAGAAATGTTCTTATTTTTAAGAACAATCGAGATATTTATACTTAATAATCCAAGAAAAGTATATAAACTAGGTGCTTATTTTTCTTTAGTAAAAGTATAGAATAGCTATAGAAAATCTTGATGATTGTCATTGCTTGACTGACCTTTATCACCGCTTGAGTGTTTTCAAAAAAAAGATAAAAACAAGCTTTATAATATATGTTATTTTTATAAATCGTTATAAGTTATTAGTAAGCAATGTATTGTTTGGATAAGTTTTAATAAACTTGACAATGTTGAGTACTGAAGAAAGATATTTTTTATAATAATTGATAACTAACTAATTAGGAGAGAGAATACACGTAAATTTTATGAGGGCGCGATCTTGATATAAGGCTTTTCATGGTTAAGTGATTATCGTGAAAATAAAAATATTAAGAATAAAATTATTGAAAGTTTTATAAAATTATTTTTAATTTTACCTTAAATTCGTTTTTACTGTATGTAAAAATATTAAATATGGTTAAAGTTATGTGCCTATAGTTAAGTCTACTGGAGAGATTATCTAATTAAATAAGATTGAGTGTATGACGTAAAGCATAAGATTTTAATATTTATCATTACTAAGTGTAGATCTTAATTAATCTTGGTACATTCAATAGCGATATATTTATATCTTTATTTAGTGTTGTTGCTTAATATAAAATGCGATAGAGATAGATATAATGATGCAGGCATCGTTTTTTGCACAACGAGTTCTAAATTGGTACTATGACCACGGTCGTCATAACTTGCCATGGCAGATAGATACAACGCCTTATACAGTTTGGTTGTCTGAGGTTATGTTACAGCAGACTTCAGTAACTGCGGTTATACCTTATTTTAAACGCTTTAGAGTTCGCTTTCCTACTATAAACGATTTAGCAAATGGGTCATTAGATGAGGTTTTATACTTTTGGTCTGGTCTTGGCTATTATGCACGTGCGCGTAATTTATATAAAACAGCTACAATAATAGCTGAACAGTACGCTGGTATTTTTCCAACTACTATTGTAGAGATAATGGCTTTACCTGGTATTGGGCGTTCTACTGCTGGCGCTATTCTTTCCCTAGCATTAGGACAGCGCGCTTGCATTTTAGATGGAAACGTTAAGAGAGTTCTCTGTCGTTATTATGGTATATCTCGTGGCTCTTTAAAAGCAAAATTAAATAAATATTTGTGGCGCATAAGTGAAATAGTAACTCCAGTACAAAATTTTGGACAATTTAATCAGGGTATGATGGATCTTGGGGCGGTTATTTGCACTCCATCTAATCCAAAGTGTGCAATGTGTCCCTTACATGCTGATTGCTACGCTAAAAAATATAATGGTTCGGAATCTTTTCCTGGTAAGGAACTTAGGAAGACAATGACTAAACGTACTAATTGGTTATTACTTATACAACACGGGGAGGAGATATGGTTAGATAAGAGGCCAATACATGGTTTATGGGGTGGGTTATTTTCATTTCCTCAGTATAAATCTATAGCTACACTTAATCTAGCCATTAATTATAAGAAGCTAGATATATATCCAATGCACCAGATGGATACGACTCGACATATTTTTAGTCATTTTTATCTTGACGCCATACCTATATGGATTAAATTGCCTTCTTCTTATACGCCAGTAAATTATGGAAAAGGTTGCTGGTATAACTTATATAAGCCTCCTTGTGTGGGTCTTCCCTCATTGGTGATTTGTTTACTAAATAAATTACGTTTGATACAGAATCTATACAATAGCAAGAAGATTATAAGTAAGGATCAATTATGAGTCGCATGATTTTTTGTACATTTTTGCAGCGTAACGCCTTAGGTCAGGATTATCAGTTGTATCCTGGTAATATAGGTTGGCGCATTTTTAATGAGATATCTGTAGAAGCATGGAGGCAATGGATGGATAGACAAACCATAATTATTAATGAAAGAAAATTGAGCATGCTCGACATAAAACACCGACAAGTCATCGAAAAAGAAATGATTGCATTTTTATTCAAAACACGCAAGATTAATATCGCTGCAGAGTATGGTTCTCGAACAGAAGAATCGTAGGCGTTTCATACGAAAAATGTTTTATATATGGATAGATCCTTGTATTTTAAAAAAAATTTTTTTTATATTGGTGTTTTTTCATTATCAATATTATTGATATCTTGCTCACAGAAAACAGATCAGGATTTATATAGGGGGTTAATTAAGGATACTAATGGTTTCGATATTTTAATGGAACAATTTTCCAATAATATTGAAATCCTTTGGGGAAGAAGTGAGGTAGTTATTCCTGGGCCGAAGGATTATATAAAGTATAGTGATCAAAACCACACTCGAAGTTATATTAACTTTGAGGCCGGTAGAATTACTTTATCAACTATTGTACATCGTAACCCTATCTCTTGTTTGCGGAGAGCTATTGTTAATCTTCTCCTCATGAGTAAAGATTCTTGTGATGTCAATCTTTCTTTCATAGGAAAGACATCGAAAGAGCATCAAGAGCCACTTCTTTATGGGCAAGTTTTAGATAATACCGGAAAACCAATCAATAACCAAAAAATAGCAACGATGTATGCTGATTATTTGATACAAACTAAACGAGAGCATCGATATTCTAATTTGCATGTGATTTGGTCGGTGACCATTCCTATGGTATCCAATCATATCGATCAACGAGCACATAAATATTTACCTATGGTGCAAAAAATGGCACAACGTTATGGTGTGTCTAAATCCCTAATTTTAGCTATTATTAATATTGAATCTAGTTTTAATCCATATGCTGTTAGTCATTCGAATGCATTAGGTTTAATGCAAATTGTGCAGAATACAGCAGGGTTAGATGTTTTTCGAATGCACGGAAAAACTGGTCAACCAAGTCGGAGATATCTATTAGATCCAGAAAATAACATCGATACTGGAGCGGCTTATCTATCTTTATTACAGAAAAATTATCTGTCTGCTATTAAAAATCCTATCTCGAGATTGTATGCAGTAATCACTGCATATCACAGTGGTTCTGGGAGTGTTCTTCGAGTTTTTTCTAGCAACAAAAATCGTGCGATTTATATTATAAATGCACTTCCTCCATCTGAAGTGTATCACATACTTATCAACAAACATCCTACAGCTGAATCACGACGATATTTGTATAAGGTATATCATGCACAAAAATCTTATAATCTTTATTAATTCCAGTTGTTTATTCATTATTATGAATATATTATATAAATAATTGATATTATCAACTATGTTAATCAATTGTATTGAATATAAATATTTAATATTTATTTAACTTTAACTTGAATAGACATAAGTTTTAATATTTTAAGTTTGATAATAAATTGCTTTTTATGTAATTTTTAAATTTTATTCGAATGAAATCGAATGATATTATAATAATAATTTATTAAATCTTGTGTTATTATTATTAGTATTGTTATATTAGTAATAATTTTTTAACTTTATCTGCGTAATATAGAGATAAATAAATAATTACTAATATTTTATTAAATAAGATTTATATATCTAGAATTAATATTCTAGATATATAAATCTTATAAAACTATATACTATCATAGTCTAAAAAGACTAAACAGATTTGATATAAATAAAACTAATATTTATTACATACATTTATAGTATGGAGGGTATTCTATTAAAAAATATATTTAATGTTAGCTATATTGGGTTAAATGTAGTTTAAGCTACGAATAAAAATTAATTAGAACACATACTTATGTTACTGTAATTTCTAGACAAGTTTACTAGAATCTACAGGATAAAATTTTTAGTAATCATAGATTATAAAAGTATTTACATTTTATTTTTAATTAATGTATCTTTATTATCAGCTCTAAGTAAAATCTGGCGTATAATATTAAATTATAGGTTTAGTCTTTAATTGAATCTAATAAAAACTAAATGTACTGAAAAACTTTGTTAATATAAATATATGTATAGACTTATTTAGATGTATCATAGGTATCATCAAATAGTATGTCAAGATTTTTGAAGATCGTTTAATCTATTTATTAGGATACGACACATAGAGGCATATGATCTATAATATTGGTATCATAAATCACAGTAAAATAGCACTTGATTTGCTAAGTGTATAATAAGATTATATCTTATATTTAAAAAAATAGTGATTTTTGCTGCTATCTTTAGTTAAAAATATCTTAATGTAAGCTTTAGATTTAATATTATTATTATAATTACAGCGCATCACTTGTTTTTATATTATCACAATAAACTCACAGGGTTTGCGTAATAAACTAAAATTAGATGTTAGATGTAATTTGTATTATTGAATTTATATTAGACAAGGTACTTTGAGCTATATAAAATATAACGATATAAAATAGTAAAGCTTCTATAATTCTCACTGATTTTTTGTAAATGAGATAACCAATGCATGATTTAAATGCGCCACATGCTATGTTAAGTAGTCGTTTCCGTGGTTTTTATCCAGTAGTTATTGATGTAGAGACTGCAGGTTTTGATCCCAGGACTAACGCTTTATTAGAAATCGCCGTGATTACACTCAAAATGGATCATTATGGCTGGCTTGGAAAGGATGATATATTGCATTTTCATGTTAAACCATTTCCAGGGTTAACGATTCATCCTGAAGCGTTAGTATTTAATGGTATTGATCCAGAAAATCCTCTGCGTGGTGCAGTTCCTGAATCAGAGGCATTGCATGCTATTTTTAAACTTGTTCGAAAAGGAATGGCAAAGAGTGGCTGCAATCGAGCCGTGGTTGTAGCTCATAATGCTATATTTGATTTAAATTTTATAAATGCTGCAATCCAACGCGCTAGTTTAAAACGAAATCCTTTTCATCCTTTTGTGACCTTTGATACTGCAGCTTTAAGCGGGTTAGTTCTTGGTCAAACTGTTCTAGCAAAAGCGTGTAATATAGCTGGTATACCATTTGATAATGCACAAGCACATTCAGCGTTATATGATACGATGCAGACTGCAAATTTATTTTGTGAGCTTGTAAATCGCTGGAAGCGTCTTGGCGGTTGGCCGATTACGTCAGTGATAGCATTGTAAATCTTACTTTATAATTTTTTGTCGCTTTTATAGTACTGCTTAGGTTGTTATTGTTATTAATTTTCCTATAAGTAATTATATTTTTTGAAAAACATTCACAAAAATAAAGTATATCTTTTTATAATCTACTATTTTAAAGTATTTAGAGCTTATGCCAGAGATAAGTGAAAAGAATCTTTAAATAAATTATAGAAAATTTTCTGTTAAAAATAATCGAATATCTGGTTAAGATATTTACTACTAGATCATTATATGCATTTTCGAAATGCAGATTTTTATTTTTAATAGTGTGCTCTTATTTATAGAAGCGTTCTCTCATTTGATAAAGATAATTTTTGTTTTATGCTGATCATTAAGAAATTGTTATATTTTTAGATGATTATATATAAGTAAAAAATAGAAAATAATATAAATCTTAGATGTTATCTATGTCAAAAATAGTGTTTAGTGATTAGTTTTTTATTGGTCTTGAAATTATCAAAATGGACTGATAAATACTTATGTAATATCTTTTCTTATATGAAGAATTCTTATTATTCTCGTATAAATATTATCAAAATGTTTCTATGTTAGGTTCGCGCGATGTAATTTAAAATTAATTAGACGTTCTATTTTTTTAATGTTTTGAATGTTTACAATACTTGAATATTATTATAAAGTTTATTTAATATGAAGAAAATAATAACTTATTATGAAAACAGTAAGTGTTATTATGTTAGCCATTTAAGGATTTATTGTGTATTGATACTAATATATTCATGTCGTTTAACTATGTAATTCAGGTTTAAATTATTGTAAGTTTATGCCAAAAAATTATTTTTTAGTTAAATTTTCATAAATTTTCATAAGTTAAATTTATTATATATGCTATAATGATATATTATATATACAACTTTAAATACTATACAGATAGTATATTTTTATCCTAAAGTTAGGAATATAACTATTTATATTAAGCAATCATGAATCTTTTTTAATATAAAATATAAATAGTTGTAATGTTAGTTATTTATAATAATATGGCAATATTAATCACTCTATTTATAATGGTTAATATCAGATTAAGCCTTATTAAAATATTTTTTAACATTTTTTGCAAGAGCGTTCTAAAAATTATTCAGTTAGAAAATTTTTTGTTTTAATAGGTTTGTTTTTTATTTTGCAAAATTCTTATAATTTCTATTGATGTTGAAAAAAATATGGCAAAATAAATATAATTTTTATCAAAATAAATTTCAAAACCTTCTAATATCAACGTAATGCCAATTAGAATGAGAGAAGTAAGTGCTAAAATTTTTATTGAGGGATTATCCTGAATATACTGGCTAATTATCTTTGAAAATAACATCATTATTATAGCAGAAATAACTACAGCTATCATCATTATTATTAGATCATTAGATAAACCAATTGCAGTTATAATTGAGTCTAAGCTAAAAATCATATCTAGAAGGATAATTTGTATTATTGTCCATGTGAGGTGAGATGCATAAGTTTTTTTCGATAATATTAAATTTTTCATGTTTTTGTAAAGTTCAACACTAGAGTTAAAGACTAGAAAACACCCTCCGAATAATAATATAATTGCATGTATCGAAAAATGATGATCCATTACGGTACATGCTTGATTGGTTAGGTGTATTGTCCAAGTCATAGACGCTAGTAGTGCGAGCCTTGTCAGCATAGCTATAGACATGCCTATGCAACGAGCGGTGTGTTGCTGATTTTCAGGTAATTTTTCAACTATTAGCAATAGAAACAGAATATTATCAATCCCAAGAATAATTTCAAGGAGCGTTAACGTAGCAAGAGTTAACCATGTGTTAGGATCAGTAATCCAGTCATACATTGTTTAGGTTTCCTAAAACTAGAGCGTTAAATTTAACATACATGTGATAGAGAGTTGCTCTATAATAATAGGAATAAAAATATACCCTAATATAGTGCACATTAATTATAGAAGCTTAATTAAATAATACGATATAAGATGCAGATCTTATATAACTAATGGTTTAAATTCAGGTAATAAATAAAAGCTTGGATAAAATTTTAATTAAATCGATTTTATCTTACCTATAGAATAAGGTCATGGTATTAATACTAATTAATACAGAATAAATAATTTTAGAATAAAAACTGTCTTGAGGTAAGTCTGGCAATAGTTCTCTTTTTCTAGAGAGACTCTCTTTATAAAAATGTCACTGATAAAATCATTTTTGAAAAATAATTTTTAGGTAGTGCATTCATGACATAAATATGTAAATATATAATATTTCAGTTAATAAGACTGCTTATTTAGTTTTTAAGCAAGATAAAAATATGTTATAGATACAATATATCGTTATCGGTACGTGATATGTAATATATTGTTGATAATATAATGTTTGGTTTTTTAATATTATTATTTTATCAGATTTTCCTGGGTATCTGTAGTGTTATGAGTTTTTAAGATGATATCTAAAATATGTAGTATAAATTTGGATTATAATTTGATGCTATATTATAAGATAGTCGATCATATAAAGGAATTTTCGTGTTATCTAATTGACTTTATAGTTCACGCTTAGAGTAAAAATTATGACAAATCATCTTGTTGCACAAGAGCACTATAAAAAATATTATCCTACGCATCGGGTACTTAGTTTTGTTAGCAGAAACAGGCATTACACTAAGGGTCAAAAACTAGCTTTAGAGCAATTATTGCCACAGATAGGTGTTGAATATCAGTTAAAACCAGTGGAATTTTACGATATATTTGGATGTGATGCGCCAGTAGTATTGGAGATTGGTTTTGGTATGGGTTCTTCTCTGATAGATATGGCTAAAAGTAACTCTAAAAAAAATTTTTTAGGTATTGAGGTTTATAGACCAGGCGTTGGAGCTTGTTTAATAAGAGCTCGCGCAGAGTGTGTTACCAATCTTCGTTTGATATGTCATGATGCCGTAGCGGTTCTCGAGACCATGGTATCCTCAAAGACTTTGGATACGGTGCAGCTCTTTTTTCCAGACCCATGGCAAAAAAGACGCCATAATAAGCGGCGCATTGTTCAGATTTCTTTTGCTAAATTAGTACTCACAAAGTTGAAATTGGGTGGTGTATTTCATATAGCAACTGACTGTAAATCTTACGCTGATCATATGTTGATGGTTATTAATAGTATATATGGTTATAAAAATCGGTCTGATAATGGGGATTGGATACAGCGCCCAGCATTTAGGCCATATACTAAATTTGAGAAAAAAGGGGAACAATTGGGACATAAGGTATGGGACTTAATGTTTGAACGAGTCATTTAATGGCCATATCGTAGATTGCGTTACCTTTAGTTTTGAGACAATCAGCATAGTTTCACAAAGTTGTGGATATGCGCGGAAAATAAAGAGATTAAGATATAACTTGGCAACTGAGTTCTTATAGAAGATCGGCGTTGCGTATCTATAATATTATCTCATGAGACAAATAAAATCGCCAAAATATTATGAGTATGATCATTAAAAATGATTTTGATTGTATCTTAATCAGATGAAGACTAATAAAATCTGTCGCAGTCGCATTATATTTATTGTATTTATTAGTAGAAAAACTATAGTGGGTCACTATAATAATTATCTAACGTTAATATCTAATAGTTGTGATTTGTGATATTGTAATCAATAGTGACATTATGATTTAATTAAGGATGTTTCATGCCTTTTATTACTATTTCTAACGGAAAAAAAAACCTATTTAATACACCTGTTAGATTAATAGATATCGTTGAGGCTATGCAGCCAGAATTAGCCAAAGAATGTATTGCTGGACGTGTCAATAATAATATGATTGATATGTTTGATCATGTTTCATCAGATTCATCAATAATTTTTATTACAGAAAAAGATCCGGATGGTCTTAAAATTATTCGTCATTCTTGCTCGCATTTATTAGGGCATGCACTAAAACAACTTTGGCCAAGCGCTAAAATGGCTATTGGACCAGTTATTGAAAATGGCTTCTATTATGATGTAGATGTTGATCATCGATTGACAGAGGAAGACATGAGGCGTCTTGAAGAACGCATGCATCAGCTAGCTGAAACAAATTATGATGTAATAAAGAAAAGTGTTTGTTGGCAAGAAGCGTATAATATTTTTAGTAAACGCAATGAAAGCTATAAAATATCTATTTTAGATGAGAACATTAGCCAAGAAGCGAATTTGAATTTATATTATCATCAAGAATATATTGATATGTGTCGTGGTCCGCATGTTCCTAATATACGATTTTGTCATCATTTTGCGTTACAGAAAATTTCTGGTGCATATTGGAGAAGTAATAGTGATAATAAAATGCTACAACGTATTTATGGTACTGCATGGGTCAATAAAACACAACTAATAACTTATCTTATTTCTTTAAAAGATGCAGAAAAACGAGATCATCGTAAAATTGGTAAACAACTGAATTTATATCACATTCAAGAAGAGTCGCCAGGTATGGTGTTTTGGCATCATGATGGTTGGGTAATTTTTCGTGAATTAGAAAAATTTGTACGCAGTAGGTTAAAAAAGTATGATTATCAAGAAGTAAAAGGTCCTGTGGTGATGGATCGGGAGTTATGGGAGAAAACGGGTCATTGGGATAATTACAGAGACTTAATGTTTACTACATCTTCTGAGAATCGTGAATACTGCATTAAGCCAATGAATTGTCCTGGGCATGTTCAGATCTTTAAGCAGGGTTTAAAATCTTATCGAGATCTACCTTTGCGCATGGCCGAATTTGGCGGTTGTCATCGTAATGAGCCATCCGGTTCTTTACATGGATTAATGCGAGTGCGTGGTTTTACGCAGGATGATGCTCATATTTTTTGTATGGAAGAGCAGGTTCGTAGTGAGGTTAGTGATTGTATAGAAATGCTATATGATATGTATAGTATTTTTGGTTTTAAAAAAATTTCAGTAAAATTATCAACACGACCAGAAAAATTAATTGGCAGTTACTCTTTATGGGATCGATCTGAGTTTGATTTAGTATCTGTGTTAAAAGAAAAAAAAATTGCATTTGAGTATCAACCAGGAGAAGGTGCTTTTTATGGCCCTAAAATTGAATTTACATTGCATGATTGTCTAGACAGGTCATGGCAATGTGGTACTATTCAATTAGATTTTGCATTGCCAACACGTCTCAATGCATCATATATAGGAAAGAACAATGAACGTCGGGCTCCAGTCATGATTCATCGCGCGATACTAGGGTCTATAGAGCGATTTATAGGAATATTAACTGAAGAATATTCTGGATTTTTTCCTGTATGGTTGGCGCCATTACAAGTTGTAATTATGAGTATCACTCGAGATCAATCTAAATATGTCACAGAACTAACAGGTAGATTGAAAGATATTGATATTCGAGTTAAATCAGATTTAAGAAACGAGAAAATTAGTTTAAAAATTCGTGAACATACTTTGCGTCGCGTCCCTTATCTTTTAATTTGTGGCGATAAAGAGGCAAAAGAAGGAACAATATCTGTTCGTACTCGACGTGGAAAGAATTTAGGTTGTTTGGATTTTCATAGTTGGGCCTTACAACTAAAAGATAATATTCGCAGACAAAATAATCTGCATTAAAATTGGAGGAGCATAGTATTAAAGGTGGAAAACGCGTTCAACCAGTGCGCCCGAATCGTATTAACTGGGATATTCGTGCTACTTCAGTCCGGCTGACAGGTATCGATGGTGAGCAGATTGGTATTATTAGCTTAAGCGAAGCTTTAGAGAAAGCGCAATTAGCTGGTGTAGATCTTGTTGAAATTAGTCCTAATGCTGAACCGCCAGTCTGTCGTATTATGAACTATGGAAAGTTTCTTTATGAAAAGAACAAATCGTATAAGGAACAGAAGAAAAAGCAGAAAGTTATCCAAATTAAGGAAATAAAATTCCGTCCTGGTACTGATGATGGAGACTATCAAGTTAAACTGCGTAGTTTAATTCGATTCTTAGAAGATGGGAATAAAACTAAAATTACCCTTTGTTTTCGTGGTCGTGAAATGGCACATCAGCAACTTGGAATGGCAGTTATCCATCGTGTCAGAAAAGATTTGTGTGAAGACATAAATCTAGCTACTGTTGAATCTTTTCCTGTAAAGATAGAGGGTAGACAAATGATTATGGTTCTTTCTCCCAAGAAAAAATAATAGGATAATAGAAAGATAAGCTGTTATACTAAGTATTTTTATGTATATGATGCTTAGTGCTCTATTTAATTGCCTCGGGAATCAAATGAAATGGAAATTGTGGATGCCTAAGATAAAGACAATACGTAGCGCAGCTAAGCGCTTTAAAAAGACCGCCTCTGGTAGATTTAAGCATAAACATGCTAATTTGCGTCATATTTTGACTAAAAAATCTACTAAGCGTAAGCGTCACTTACGCCCCATAACAATGGTTTCGAAAAATGATCTTAACTTAGTTATTGCTTGCTTGCCGTACTCTTAAATATTAAATAACTTTTAGGTCATTTTTCTTAATTATTTTATGTGCAGGAGAATGGAATAAAATAAAATAGATACTTCACAGGAGAGCTAAATGGCTCGTGTAAAACGTGGTGTAATTTCTCGCGCGCGTCACAAGAAAATCTTAAATCAAGCTAAAGGCTACTATGGTGCGCGTTCACGGGTTTATCGTGTCGCATGTCAAGCTGTTATTAAATCTGGGCAATATGCTTACCGTGATCGTCGTCAACGCAAACGTCAGTTTCGTCGATTATGGATTGCACGTATTAATGCTGCGGCTCGTATTAATGGTATGTCGTATAGTTTTTTTGTTCAGGGCTTAAAAAAAGCTTCCATTGCTATTGATCGAAAGATGTTAGCTGATATAGCTGTATTTGACAAAGTAATATTTTCTCAGTTGGTAGAAAAAGCAAAAGAATCTATAACATCATCTTAAGATTAAAGTAAAAATATATTACACAGCGCTCAAAGTCTTATTTTAAAAGATTTAATCATTAAAAGATAATGTGATATAGGCAGAGTTATTTTAAAAGACGAGTAGCATTTGAGCGCGAATGATCTATATAGGTTTTGTGTAAAGTATATTAGAGGCAGTACATATTTATATTATAGTTCTATCTAATATTTTTTTATTTATATTTTAAAGAGACTTTGCTATGAAATAGATTATTTTTAATATGTCAAAGTTTAGAAAGATATTTATGTCTAGTATATTTGATATTAGAGTTTGGCAATGGTTTTTATGGCGTCATCAGAGAAAATAAATTTCCAAATTAAATTTGAATCATCGCGTTAGTCGCCTCTCACAATATATATAACATTTAATTTTAATAGGTTCTGAATGTTACTATGATTTTATGAAGAACTATTATTGTTTATGACTCTTCTCTCTTATTTTTTATTCTTTTATCAACACCTAATTATTGGTTTGTTACTGTACACTTTCGATTTATAATGCATTATTTATAACATCAGGATAATTTATATTTTTATATTTAATTTACAGGCATTGTGTAATTTATTTAAATCAATAAAGTAGCTTGATGTACTTATATTAATGTGTACTTATATTAATGTGTACTTATATTTCCTTTATGCTAAGTAGAATGGAGAAGATATAGGAAAATTTTTAACCTATATGCGTATTACTTTTAGACAGTCTAGATTATAGGTGTATATCTTAAGCCTTGATATATCAAAATTTTCTCACATGGGTTTACGATGCTTAAAAAAATTAAATAATTTGTTTCTTTTATTTTTTAGAAGATTGAAATGCTTTGATAGAAGATAACAAATAATAATTATTATTATAAACCAGGATGGCTCAGATAGCAATGACATATTATTTAGTATGCTGATATAAAAGTAATGACTATATTATTAGGTTTGAGAATATCATGATGTGTTTTGGTTTAAGGATGTAGCATAGAATACCTGAGAATTAGATATCCTATATTAGATCTGTTCGTTGTTATTTTTCCTATATAACCCAGATATATTTTCATAATATTAAAAGTACATTAGTGATTATGACCATAAGAAATGCATTAAAATAACATATTTTATTATTTTTGCTCTAAAATGAGAAAATTGATCTTTTAGTGTAGAGCATCTATTATGACTAATTTAGAAGGGTGGCATGACATATATTTCAGATCTAGTGATAAAGGCAGAAATAGAAATAAGTAATGCTAAAGATTTTTCTTCACTAGATAATGTACGAGTTAAATATTTAGGCAAGCATGGATATCTTACGCTTAAAGCCGCAACTTTGCGTGAGCTTCTTATAGAAGAGCGATTATCATTGGGCCTAGAAATAAATGATGCTAAACAGTTTGTGCAACATGCATTAAATATTCGGAAAAAAACTCTAGAATCTCAAATGCTTAATGCACGTCTAGCAAAAGAAATTATTGATATTTCATTACCTGGTCGAAGAAGAGAGCAAGGTTGTTTGCATCCTATCATGCGTACTATAAATCGTATGGAAGATTTTTTTTGTAAAATGGGGTTTTCAGTGGTTACAGGGCCAGAAATTGAAGATGAATATCATAATTTTGATGCATTGAATATACCCAAGCATCATCCAGCACGAAATGATCATGATACCTTTTGGTTTGATGCGACGCGATTATTACGCACTCAGACCTCTGTAGTTCAAGTGCGGGCTATGAAAAATCAACAACCACCAATTCGTATTATTGCACCGGGCCGTGTATATCGCAATGATCATGATCAAACACACTCTCCTATGTTTCATCAGATGGAAGGTTTTCTTATTGATCGTGAGATTAGTTTTGCTAATCTGAAAGGAACTCTATTAGATTTTCTCAAAAATTTTTTTCAATATGATATACAAATACGTTTTCGCCCATCTTATTTCCCCTTTACAGAGCCATCTGCTGAAATTGACGTGATGACTCAAGATGGAAAATGGCTAGAAGTTCTAGGATGTGGAATGATCCACCCTAATGTTATGATCACTATGGATGTTGACCCTCTAATTTACTCTGGATTTGCATTTGGTATAGGAATCGAGCGTTTAGCTATGTTGTGTTACAGTATTAGTGATATTCGTGTTTTTTTTGAAAATGACTTGCGTTTTCTTAAACAATTTAAATAAAGAGAGAACAATAAATGAAAATTAGCGAGCTCTGGTTGAGAGAGTGGGTAAATCCTGCCATAAATAGCCTAGAACTTTGCAATAAACTGGCTATGGCTGGCTTAGAGGTAAATAATATAGAGCCAGTTGCTCCTGATTTTCATAGTGTTTTAATCGGTGAGGTGACTAAATGTGTGCAGCATCCACGATCTAATAAATTATATATAACAACGGTAAGCATAGGTGCTAAGAGTTTATTAAGCATTATTTGTAGTGCCAGTAACTGTCGTCAAGGGTTAAAGGTCGCTGTTGCACCAGTAGGTGCAGTTTTACCTGGTAATGATATTGTTCAAAAAATTAAATTACAAGGAGAGACCTCGGAAGGTATATTATGCTCCTTCCCTAATTTAGGTATACCTATCAAAAAAGAGGGTATTATAGAGTTACCTTTAAACGCCACTGTTGGAACAGATCTACGTCAGTACCTTCAATTAGAAGATAATATTCTGGATATTGCTATCACACCGAATCGTGCAGATTGCTTGAGTATCATTGGGATCGCACGTGATATTTCTGTTGCGAGTAGAACGCCGTTATATGAATTGAAGGTTGCGCCAACATTTTCTACCGTTTCAGATGTAATTTCAATTCATGTTAATACACCTGAAGATTGTCCGCGTTATCTTGCTAGGATAATAAAAGAAGTAAATATCCAGACTAATACGCCTTTGTGGATGCAGGAAAAATTACGTCGCTGTGGTCTGAATTCTTTAAATCCAGTTCTTGATATTACTAATTATGTATTACTCGAACTTGGTCAACCGGTTAACGTTTTTGATCTTCACGCAATTAACGGTGGTCTTAATGTGCGTTATGCTAAAGAAGAGGACTGTTCAGTTTTTCTTGAAAAGAAAAAAGTTAGATTAGATAGTAATACTTTGGTTATAGCAGATGAAGACAAGATAATAGCCATGGCAGGTATTACTATTAGTAAAGATGCTAGTGTTACAATAAGAACAAAGAGCATAATTCTTGAATCTGCGTTTTTTAGGCCATTATCTATCGTTGGGCGTGCACGTCGTTATGGATTGCATAGTGATACTGCCTATCGTTTTGAGCGAGGTGTGGATTTTAATCTGCAATATAAAGCTATTGAACGCGCAACAAATTTGTTATTAAAAATATGTGGTGGCTCTGCTGGTCCAGTAATTAATATTACTCATTATTCCGCATTACCTTCATCTAAAATTATTACGCTATATCGTAAAAATTTAGATCGTTTAATTGGTTATTGCATACCTAATGAAACAGTTACCGATATTTTAGAACGATTAGGATTTAAAATACTGACTAGAAAAGATTACAGTCAGTGGAAAGTTGTTGTTCCAAGCTGGCGTTTTGATATTAGTATTGAGGTTGATTTAGTAAGAGAGGTTATACGAATTTATGGATACAGTCAAATCCCTAATATACCAGTTCAAGCAAATTTAATGATTGATACGTATTGCAAAAGAGATTTTCCGTTACAACGAGTCAAAGCGTTACTTATTGATAAGGGGTATCAGGAAGCAATTACTTATAGTTTTGTTGATCCAAAAATTCAATCAATACTTCACCCACATCAAGAAAGTTTAAGATTGCTCCGGCCAGTGTCAAGGGACATGTCGGTAATGCGATTATCGTTATTGAGTGGTTTATTGGGGGCAGTATTGTATAATCAGAATCGTCAACAGTTACGCATCAGACTATTTGAAAGCGGCCTTCGCTTTGTTCCGGACATAAGCTCGCCATATGGTATTCGTCAAGAGTTAATGTTGTCAGCTGTTATTAGTGGCAATCGATATAGCGAACACTGGGATTTAGTGAGATCCGAGGTTGATTTTTATGATTTAAAGGGGGACTTAGAGTCTATTTTTGATATGCTGCATAAGCTACATCAGATAAAGTTTATTAGAGAACCTTATCCTGCATTTCATCCTGGTCAATGCGCGACGATGTATATTAATGTGGATTATATTGGATGCATTGGAGTTTTGCATCCAGAAATAGAGCGCAATCTGGGTATTAAAGGTCGAACAATAGTTTTTGAGTTGATATGGAATAAAATTTCTGATTATACTGTACCGCGTGTTTTGCCTGTATCTCGTTTTCCAGCCAATCGTCGAGATATTTCCGTAATTGTAGCAGAATATATATCAGCAGGAGATGTGCTTGAAGAATGCAAGAAAGTTAGAGATAAATATATCACAGGTGTTCATTTATTTGATGTATATCGTGGAAACAATGTTGCTTCGGGTTGTAAAAGTCTTACAATTAGTATTACTGTGCAGGCATTTACCAGAACTCTTGAAGATCATGAAATTTCTAATGCTATTGAAAAATGCACGGAAGCCCTAAAAAATCGATTTTGTGCAAAATTGAGGATGTAATATTATAGTTGAGTGAAAATTTATAATTTAGTGTTATCATTTCTTATTAATGCAGATAGCAATAAAAAAAGATTGTAGTATATGATGTTTTGAGAAAAATATGTAATTATGTGTCATATGTTAGATAAGTGAATCAATTTATTTTGCGAATTTTATATTAGTTAGCAATGCTAGAAATTTAAAAATGAAAAAATTATCAAGCATGTTTCTGCTGTAGCTTAATGAATTTTTTTTATTTAGCAGGGCAGAAATATAAAGATATATCAAAATTATATAAAATACACATAGGTAACTAATCTTGTGAAAATGAGTATGACGCAATAATTTATTACTTAGGTATAATGTTTATTATTATTTTTAGTGATCTAAATAGCATTTTTTCGCATTTTTAAAGATGAAGTAGCATTTTTTAAGTAAATTTTATTTTTAAAGTGTTTTCATGTATAGATTATATCTAGTGATGGTCATAATAGTGATGTTAAGCTCTAGAATTTAGCGAATAAAAATAACTTAGCACTGGTTTTGTGATTTATCAGAATTAAAGCCTATAAGAAAGATAAAATCTCTTAACATAATTAATCATGAGCGCAACTTATCTCGCATAGATAATATTGAATTTTAAGTTATTCATAAATAAAAATAATATTTTCGTAGAATCGATAAATATTTTTATGCACATACTTTATAAAGATTTATGTTTCTGGATGTATGATAATGCTTCATCAATACGCAATACACAGAGTTTTTGACCAATAGTGTAAAGAGTAATATCTAGCGCAGGAGATTCTGGTGATCCAGTGATTGCAATACGTACTGGCATCCCTATAGTACGTATACCACCAATGAGTTTATTAGACGCTCTATTAATAGCATTTCGTACTTCTATGGGTGTCCAATAGATTATTGAAGCTAATTCAGTACGCATAACTTCTAGTGATTTTTGAGATATGCTCGCTTGATTATGAAAATATTTTTTAGCTGCACCTGCGTGATATTCTTTTAATGTTTCATAGAAATAACGACAAGTAGATGCCATTTCTTTTAATGTATTACAGCGATTACCGAATAATGTTACTATCTCTTCTAGTTTTGGTCCGTGTTTTGTATTAATGTTTTCAGATTGCATCTGCCATTGAAGATGAGTTGTGATATATTTTTTAGGGAGATTATTAATGTAGTGTTGATTAAGCCACTGTAATTTTGTAATATTCATAGTACTAGGAGATTTGCTTAATCCGTCTAATGTAAATAGCTTTTTCATCTCATTTAGGTTTAATATTTCACGGTTCCCGAAAGACCATCCAAGGCGAACTAAATAATTTAGTAATGCTTCAGGTAAATATCCTTCATTGCGATACTGCATTATTTTTAAAGCGCCATTTCTCTTAGATAATTTTTTACCATTAACGTCTAATATCATGGATACATGTGCATAGATAGGAATAGTGGCACCAATGGCTTTAAAGATGTTTATTTGACGTGGTGTATTATTTATGTGCTCTACCCCACGAATAATATGAGTGATATTCATGTCTGAGTCATCAATTACTACACAAAAATTATAGGTTGGAGAGCCATCACTTCGACAAATAATAAGATCATCTAGTTCTTGATTTTTGAATTCGATACGACCATAAATTCTATCATCAAAGATTACAGAGCCTTCTTTTGGGTTCTTAAAACGTACTACATATTTCTTATGATCTATGGGTTTTTTGTTATTATCGCGACAACAACCATCGTACTGTGGTTTTTTTCCAATGGCCATCTGATTCTCACGTAGTGCGTCTAGTCGTTCTCTTGAGCAATAACATTTATATGCGGTACGATCTTTTAACATTTGATTAATAATTTCATGATAACGATTTAAGCGTTTTGTTTGATAATATGGCCCTTCATCCCAATCAAGATTAAGCCAACGCAAATCTTCTATGATAGCAGCGCTACTACTTTTATTAGATCTTTGCAAGTCAGTATCTTCCATACGCAATACGAATTTACCTTTGTGGGAACGAGCAAATAACCATGAATATAGAGCAGTACGAGCACCACCAAGATGCAGGTCCCCTGTTGGGCTAGGAGAAAATCGAGTTTTAATCTTCATGAATTGATACCTGCTATAATTAAAATATATTGTTAATAAAATAGAATTTATAAAGAGATGCTATCACATCTTTGCATTAGTACTTAGGTAGTTTTGGTGTAATATAGTTAATTTTATTTTAAATTATGATATTGAAGATGTATTGCCTATATTTTATTGAGGTTAAAATTTTTTTACAAATGATATGTTCTATACTAATACATCATAAGATTTATTAGTATAACGCTGATTATTCGTCTATACCTAATATGATATACTGCACTATCTTTGTATAAGGAATTAACATAGAAAGGAAAGTTTGTCCATGAATGACTTTGCCCATGAAATTAGATTGGTTAATATCGCAGAAGAATTAAAAAACTCTTATTTAGATTATGCTATGTCAGTTATTATTGGTCGTGCTTTACCAGATGTGCGTGATGGTTTAAAACCAGTTCACCGTCGTGTTTTATATGCTATGCATATTCTTGGTAATGATTGGAATAGAGCTTATAAAAAATCCGCACGTATTGTTGGTGATGTGATTGGTAAATATCACCCACATGGTGATTCTGCTGTATATGATGCAATTGTCCGCATGGCCCAGTCTTTTTCGTTACGATATATTTTGATTGATGGTCAAGGTAATTTTGGTTCCATTGATGGGGATCCAGCTGCAGCGATGCGTTATACAGAAGTCCGAATGTCTAAAATAGCGCATGAAATTTTAGCAGATCTTGAAAAAGAAACTGTAAATTTTATGTCAAATTATGACAACACAGAAGAAATACCAGAAGTAATGCCAACCCGCATTCCAAACTTATTAATTAATGGCTCTTCAGGAATTGCAGTTGGTATGGCAACAAACATTCCACCGCATAATTTAACTGAAGTAATTAACGGTTGTCTTGCATATCTAGACTCTGAGCATATTACTATTGAAAATTTAATGCAGTATATTCCTGGTCCAGATTTCCCTACTTCTGCTATTATTTATGGACAAAATGGGCTCCGTGAAGCTTATCATACAGGACGTGGCAAAATTCATATACGGGCTCGCACTAGAATTGAACTCAATTCTAAAAGCAAACGAGAAACTATTATTATATATGAACTTCCATATCAAGTAAATAAAGCACATCTTATTGAAAAAATTGCTGAATTAGTTAAAGAAAAACGCCTAGAGGGCATAAGTGCTTTACGTGATGAATCTGACCAAGAAGGTATGCGTATCGTAATAGAGGTGAAACGTGATGCATTGAGTGAGGTGGTTTTAAATAACTTGTATGCACTAACACAGATGCAAACGTCTTTCTGTATTAATATGGTTGCGCTACACCAAGGTCAACCCAAGCTTATGTCACTAAAAGATATTGTTGGGGCTTTTATTTCTCATCGCCGAGAGGTAATCACACGTCGAACCATTTTTGATTTACAAAAAGCACGTCATCGTGCTCATGTTCTTGAGGCTTTGGCATTAGCCTTGGCAAATATTGATTCTATGATTCAATTGATTCGTGGCTCAAATACACCAGAAGAAGCCAAAGACAAGCTTATGGCTAATACTTGGAATATTGGACGTGTTTCTCAAATGTTAGCATCTGTAGATGCTAATACAAATCATCCAGAATGGCGAGAAAAAAAGAAATATCTTGCTTCTGGAAGATATTCTTTAACTGCCGATCAAGTTCAAGCAATATTAGATTTACGACTTCAAAAAATAACCAACTTAGAGCATGAAAAATTGTTCGACGAGTACATCAGTCTATCAGATCACATTAATAAATTGATGTGTATTCTAAAGAATCCAAGAAGATTAATAGCCGTCATTCGTGAAGAATTAGAATTAATTCGAGATAAATTTGGAGATCAACGTCATACTGAAATTGCTATGCATAGTGCCAGTATAAATCTTGAAGATCTAATCCATCAGGAAGATGTAGTGGTGACTTTGTCATATCAGGGATATATTAAGTATCAACCACTAGCTTCTTATGAAGCTCAGCGCCGAGGCGGAAAAGGGAAGTCAGCGGCTTGCATTAAAGAAGAAGATTTTATTGATCGTCTTTTAGTGGCAAATACACATGATACTATCTTGTGTTTTTCTAGTCGAGGTCGCCTATATTGGATAAGAGTTTATCAATTGCCAGAAGCTAGCCGTGGTGCGCGTGGTCGTCCAATTGTTAACTTATTACCTTTAGCAGTGAATGAACGAATTACTGCTCTTTTACCTATACATACGTATACCAAAGAATGGAATATCTTCATGGCAACCGCGAGTGGAACTGTAAAAAAATCAGCATTAACTGAGTTTAGTCGGCCTCGTAGTGCAGGTATTTTTGCTGTAAATCTTCGTGATGATGATGAACTTATTGGTGTGTCGCTCACTAATGGTCATGATGAGGTTATGTTATTCTCCTCTGGAGGAAAGGTGGTTCGTTTTTCTGAAACTGAAGTCCGTACTATGGGAAGAGCTGCTGCTGGAGTTCGAGGTATCAAGTTAATCGATAAAGATAGGGTGGTGTCTTTAATTATTCCACGAGATAATGGTGCAATTATGACTGTAACCCAACATGGTTATGGAAAACGTACAAGAAATATTCAGTACCCCACTAAGTCACGTGCTACACAAGGGGTAATATCTATCAAGGTATCTAAAAGAAATGGGTTAGTTATTGGTGCCGTACAAGTTATGGATGGAGATCAGATAATGATGATTACTGATGCAGGCACCCTAGTGCGTACACGAGTATCTGAAGTAAGCATGATCGGTCGCAATACTCAAGGTGTAATTTTGATTCGTACTGCTATAGATGAAAATGTAGTAGCCTTGCAACGGGTAGCTGAAACAATTACAACAGAATCATTATCTATGCATGAGGACAGATCTTTGTTGGGTGATAAGGCTGTGCTTGCCCATAATATAAACTAACACAAAAATTATATTAATTGTGGCGGTTAAAAGGTAACTGGAGATTATAGTATGTGCTAAGCATTATTTATAAAAAGTGTATAATTTCAGAAGAATGATGCTACAGTTTTATATTGTGAATTTAAGAATTTCTCTATATTATGTCTGATCGTTAGTTTTTAAAAAAATGGTAGTGATGTTTAAATTGGTCTAATGAAAAAGTAAAAATATTAATATATTATAAAATAATTTTCATCTAGTCTATAGATTGATCTAAAAATATAAAACATCATGCGTATATAGATTTTATGAATCTTTTTTGCGGTCTATATAAATTTACAATTTACATTATTTTTAAGAACTAATGATATTGGCAGATACTACTAAATATACTACGTAGCTTCTCATAGAATAAAAGGTCTATGAATGTATAAATTAGGTGGTTTATAAATGATTTTTTGCATTATAAGAGGAGAATGTGCTTTCAATGGTGAGATTATATAATCTGCAGAGTGTGCCAAAAAATACGATCGCTATTTTAGCGATTGATTTTTCTGTTTTGGAATATATCTGCGGGTTCTTGAGAAAGATGGCAATAAATTTTAGATATTATATTATATATTGCTACGTGTATTTTGATATAGATAATAGAATTGATTTTTGAGTAGATCCTATCTTGCATCTACGTAGTGCTTGAAAATTAGATAAAAAGGTACATTGTCTCGAATAGTATATATAATGTTCACCTCACTTTAGTATTCTATTTTAAATATAAAACTTATATTATAAGGTGTATGATATTCACGTAAACTTTGTCAGCCTATGAATTAATAAAGATGGCATACATTTAAGCATTTTTGAGTGTTTGATCAATACTCTATAGTGTATAGGTTTATTATTCCCATTCGATTGTTGCAGGTGGTTTGCTAGAGATATCATAAACGACGCGGGAGATACTTTGAATTTCATTTATAATGCGATTAGAGACGGTGCTAAGAAACTCATGTGGTAAATTTATCCACTGCGCAGTCATAAAATCGGTTGTTTCAATAGCTCTAATAGCTATCACCCAATCGTATTTTCGATTATCACCTATAATGCTAACAGAGCGAATTGGAAGAAACACAGTGAATGCTTGGCTTACTGTGTCATACAAATTTGCTTTATGTAACTCCTCAATTAATATAGCGTCAGCAGATCTCAAAAGGTTGCAGTATTCTTTTTTAACCTCGCCTAATATACGGATACTCAAACCAGGACCTGGAAATGGGTGTCGATATAGGATTGAGCTAGATAATCCTAGTTTGAGTCCGATTTTTCGAACTTCATCTTTAAAAAGTGTTTTTAATGGCTCGAGTAGTTTTAGTCTCATTTCTTTTGGAAGTCCTCCAACGTTATGATGTGACTTAATGATGTGTGCTTGAGAAGTTGAAGTTATACCAGATTCAATTACATCAGAGTATATAGTTCCTTGCGCTAACCATTGTATATTGCCAAGCTTAACCGCTTCTTCTTCAAATATCTCAATAAATATACGACCAATAATTTTACGTTTAGTTTCTGGTTCTTGAACACCAACTAAAGCGTCTAGAAAACGTTTCTCTGCTTCTATATGGATAATATCTATGCCAAAGCAATTAGAAAACATATTTATTATTTGAGTAGCTTCACCAAGGCGCAGAAGACCATTATCAATAAAGACGCATTTTAAGCGATCACCAATAGCATGGTGTAACAATAATGAAGTTACTAAAGAATCTACACCCCCAGAAAGTCCTAGCATCACTCTTTCATTTTTTATCTGTTTTCTTATGTATCTAATGCTATCATCTATAATATTTTCTGCAGTCCATAGCGCTTTGCATTGGCAAATAATTTGCACAAATTGTTTTAGTAAGCTCAGTCCTTGTGGTGTATGTGTGACTTCTGGATGGAATTGCACACCATAAAAATGTTTTTTTTCATTTATCATAATGACAACTGGACACTTTTTGGTATTAGCTATAGTAATAAAATTAGATGGGATCTGGCTAACATGATCGGAGTGACTCATCCAGACATCCATCACTCTTGTTTCATCTATTATGGTAGTATGCAAAATCGGAGGAAGTAATTGGCTATTTCCCGTTATTGTTATCTGTGCATAACCGAACTCACGTTGGCTAGCACTTTGCACTGTTCCGCCTAACTGAACAGCCATTACTTGCATACCGTAACATATACCAAGAATCGGAACTCCAGCATGAAATATATAATTTACTGCACGTGGGCTATCATCGCTTATGCTGCTGTCAGGTCCTCCTGAAAGAATTATACCATTTGGATTAAATTCTCTAATCTCTTTTTCTGATGCATGCCATGCTAATAATTTACAATATACTCCAATACTCCTTATGCGCCTAACAAGTAGTTGAGTGTATTGCGAGCCAAAATCAAGTATAAGGATACGACTGGTATAAATTTTTTGTGATAGCATTGAAGAGGGTTCCAGAAAAAATAATATTGTCAATTATAAGTCAGATGATACTATAAGTCACATTATACATTATTGTAGTTCAAGCTCATAGGATAGTTGCATTATATTAATAGATCACTATATATCTATATTAGGAAATCCTTTAGATGCAAAATTAAGAATCTATGTAGTAATTTGGAGGCTCTTTTGTCATGGAGATATTATGTGCGTGACTTTCTGAAATACCCGCTGTGCTAATGCGGACAAAAACTGCTTTAGTGCGTAATTGTTCGATAGTAGCGCAACCAGTAAGACCCATGCAAGATCTCAGGCCGCCCATTTGCTGATAGATGATATCTTTAAGGCGACCTCTGTATGCCACGCGTCCTTCGATACCTTCCGGTACTAATTTATTTCCTGTATTATTTATTTGAAAATAACGATCAGCAGATCCCTTAGTCATGGCTCCGAGTGAACCCATTCCACGGTAAGCTTTAAATGAACGACCCTTGTATAACTCAATTTCACCTGGTGACTCTTCGCTGCCTGCTAGCATGGATCCCAGCATGACCACTGCTGCCCCAGCGGCAATAGCTTTAGCGATATCCCCAGAGAATCGAATGCCTCCATCAGCAATAATTGGAATACCAGAACCTTCTAGGGCAGCTGCAGCATCTGAAATTGCTGTGATTTGAGGTATGCCTACACCGGTAACAATACGGGTGGTACAAATTGAACCAGGACCAAGGCCAACTTTAACTGCATTTACGCCTGCTTCAGCTAGAGCTAGCGCGCCAGAAGCGGTTACTATATTACCGCCAATAATTTGAAGCTCAGGATATTTTTCACGAGTTTTTCTAATGCATTGTAGAACGCTTTCAGAGTGACCGTGTGAAGAGTCAATTAATAGAACATCAACACCAGCAGAGACTAGAGCGTCAATTCGTTCTATGTTGCCTAAGCTAGCACCTACAGCTGCCCCCACACGTAGTCGGCCATGTTCATCTTTACAGGCATAAGGTTTTCTTTCTGCTTTCTGAAAATCTTTAACAGTGATCATTCCTTTTAACTGAAAGTATCTATCTACTACTAATACTTTTTCTACACGTTTTTCATGCATTTTTTGCAGTATAACTATGCGAGACTCGCCTTCTTTAACAGTAACTAGATGTTCTTTAGAAGTCATAACTGCAGAAACAGGTAGATCAAGATTAGTAACAAATCGTACATCGCGGCCTGTAATAATACCATCTAATTGATTTTGACTATTGACTACCGGATAACCTGCAAAACCATTACGTTTAGTTAAGGTCTGTACTGTTCTTAATGATGTATTGGGCAATACAGTTTGCGGATTAATTACTACTCCACTCTCGTATTTTTTAACCTTACGAACTTCTATTGCTTGATCTTCAATGGACATGCTTTTATGAATAAACCCTAAACCACCTTCTTGTGCTATAGCAATTGCTAGGCTAGACTCAGTTACAGTGTCCATGGCAGCAGATATCACGGGAATGTTTAAATGGATATTTTTGGTAAGTGAAGTACTCAAGCTAGCTGTTTCTGGGAGAACGGAAGAGTGAGCTGGAACAATAAGAACATCGTCAAATGTCAGGGTTTCTTTATCGATTCTGAGCATGGCAATATCTCAATCTAAAAGTTAATAAAACGTATATAATCTTACTACAGAATTTTTACAGGTTACCGTCTATCTGTCCCAGTATTTTACGTAAAACGCTAGATTTTTTCAGGGACATCCGCGATGTATATAGTCCTGTCAAGTTTTACTTGTAGCATATATTCAGCTATAAACTATAAAGTTTAGCTATTGAGTTTAGAATAACAGTGTTTAGTTTAATAGTATAGGTGTAGAATACATAGTTTCGCCTTGATATTCTAGGTTTTCTAAAATATTTAATTACATGCGATTATTTTAAATTCATGTGATTATTGTTTAGTGTTGAGGTTTTTCTATAACAACTTTTAATTATAATTTAAAGTTGTTATATTTGAATAATGGCATTGTTATAAAAAAGATCATATTGTTTTATAAGTTCATATTATCAAAATTTGTAGTATAATTTTGTTATTATTTTTTAATTTTTATCATGCAACATTGGTTGGATAAATTTTAGAAAATATATATAAAATATTATTTTAATAGTCAGATATCTTTAATAATATGTCTAAGAAATAAAAGTATGCTGTGCGCATGATAGTTGTAGTTTTTATAGCTGTAGTTTTATATAATAATCATTATTAAGCTAGTTAGTTTAAATTAGTAAAATATATCTTAATTTAGTTAATATAGTTAATAAGTTTTTGTTAAAAAATATATTATTTTATTTTAAAATAAGAGAATATAAATAAATTTTTATTTTTTACAAGATCTAGAATTTTTAGCTAAATATATCTATATATAATGCATTTCCTTAATATTTTTATAATAATTAAATGTTTAACAGTTTAACAATAATTAAAATTGAGGATATAATATCCACTGAAAATATAAAAATATTTTGAATTCTAGTTAAAAGTATATCTTAAATATTCGCTGATAGCGAAAGTTTTCTCTTATAAAATGCATTCACAACAAAGATTTTTATAAGGCCTTAATATAAAATATGTATTGCGTTTGTTATGTGTCATCGAGAATTGTACTAATACGATAGTAATAATTATATGTGTTCTATAACATCACATTGAATTAGAAATGTGAATTTATCTATTTATTGTGTTTATGCCCCATGTGTTTAGAGTGACATTCTGTTTTATATTTTTATTTTTTTAATTTTTTTATTTTCTCTACCAATGAAAATAGAATACTCTTTGGCATATATAACTAATCGTAGTTAGTCAGAATAATTTTTTAATTGGTAATGCATTATAATAAATTTTTTCGTTTGAGTATGCTCTAAAATTTTATTTTTGATTCTCAGATCAAAAGTGTTGCTATTTTTAGATATTTAGATGTTAAAAATAAATCGCATTATGGATTAAGATAGATGAAAATAAATGTGATGACATGTTATAATTATTGATGGAACTAGTTTTATAGAAAAAATTTTTCTATCGTTAGAAAACGATATATTCACAGAATGTAATTATTAATCATTCTATGAAGCCATATTATCTGATGAATCTATGAAAGATATAATATCTTATAATACATATGAAAAGAATTATTATTAATATAATGAACCTTTCTTGTCAATTTATTTAGAAATAGACAGTTCACATTTTATCACATTTTTTGTGACATTAATTTTTCTTTAATGGAATTTTATCTACGATATTGTAGATTTATTTTTATTTTATGAGTTAATACAATTTTCAAACTATAATTAACTTGAACAATTAATAGTTTTATTTTGATTAAAAGAGAAATATCTTACCGTAAGAAGATTGATATGAAATACTATGCATTATAATTTATGTTGATCAAATAGAAAAATAGTGATGTGCATTTTATAGTAATAGCATTTAAAAAATCCGTAAGAAAATATGTCTGAATTAATTTTAAGTATACTCTATGTGCCTAATAGATGATTTTATTAATAATAATTATTTTGATTTTAGAACACTACATAAAATTCATTGTATAATTATGTTATATTTTCTAATTTTATCTGAAATAATTATCAAATGCAGTATTTATCAGCGATAGTTTTAATTTTTTACGTATTAGATTAAGTATGTGTAAATAATAACGTTATAGAATCATTTTTTAAGTATTGAGATGATTAATCACTTTTCTAAACATATAAAGTGTCCTAAAGATTCGATTAACGTTTGTTTTTTAAAATGTGAAATCTTATGATCTAACAATGTATTAGTAACTCACTTCAGTTAAATGTATTGAATTGAATGTATACTGAACAGTATCCACACTCTACCATAAATGATTAAGGTGTTATGAGTTATCAAGTATTAGCACGAAAATGGCGCCCACAAGTATTTACCGATGTCGTTGGTCAAGAGCATGTACTAACTACATTACAAAATTCACTAGCTTTAGAGCGCATTCATCATGCTTATTTATTTTCAGGTGCTAGTGGTATTGGTAAGACTACGATTGCTCGGTTATTAGCCAAGGGTTTAAATTGTGAAGCTGGTATTACTTCTAATCCTTGCAGGGCGTGTGATCAGTGTCGTGATATTGCTGCGGGTTTTTGTTTAGATCTTATTGAGATTGATGCGGCTTCACGTACAAAGGTGGAGGATATTAGAGATGTTCTAGAGAATGTTCAGTACACTCCATCTAGGAGTCGCTTTAAGATTTATTTAATTGATGAAGTGCATATGTTATCTCGTCATAGTTTTAACGCTTTACTAAAAACTCTAGAAGAACCACCATCACATGTAAAGTTCATCTTAGCTACAACAGATCCGCAAAAAATACCAATGACTATCTTATCACGTTGTTTGCACTTGCATTTAGCAGTATTAAAGTTAGATCAAATTTTTATGCAATTAAAACATGTATTAAAAACTGAAAATATTTATGCAGAGCTTGGAGCAATAAAGTTAATAGCACAAGCAGCAAATGGCAGTATGCGTAACTCACTAAGTTTAGCTGACCAGGCTATTGTCATGGGCAGGGGATCGATTACTACTAATTCTGTCAGTAATATGCTTAGTATATTAGATGATCAATATGCAATGTCTCTTATTGAGTATATGGTCCGTGCTGATGGTGTAAAAGTGATGGAGTTATTAGAGAATGTAGCGATACGTGGTGGTGATTGGGATGGTTTATTAATAGTAATGCTCGGATTTTTGCATCGTATGGCAATTATACAGCTTTTGCCTTCCTCAATCGGTAAAGAGCACACAACTATTGATGATCGATTACAAGCACTAGCAAGAACACTGCCTCCAACTGACCTGCAATTATATTATCAGATTCTTCTAGTAGGACGTAAAGAGTTACAGTTTGCACCTAATCAACGTATGGGCGTCGAAATGACCCTATTGCGCGCGTTGGCGTTCAAACCAGAAGACTTTAAAGAAGAAGAAAGAACGAATAATTCGACGGAGCAGGATCAGTTATCTTGTGAACAGCCTATAAGCAAACTTGTTCAAGTATCGGTCGATTTAGAAAAAAAAAATCTAAAAAAATCAGTCTCTAAAAACTTTAAGGATAGTGATAATGCAAATCTATATAATAACAAGGATGTTAGCAATTATCAGCAAGATACGAAGGTTTCTGGGAACAATAATCTATTGATAAAAATAGATGAGTTAGTAAATGCGGAGCAAAATTTAAAGATGGAGGATTTTAAACATATCACGAAGCTTAATGAAGAGATGACACCTATAGTGAATTTGAAAAAAAAAACACTGTCACTTCAATTGAATGATTTAACGAGCGATATCGATAGGCATGTAAGAAATCAAGATATTGAAGCAAAAATAGTCAAAGAGTCATGGAGTTTAGATTCTTGGTCATCTGATTTGGATAAATTACATATACCAGAGGTAGGTTATCAACTAGCTTTGCATTCTTGGAGGGAGGTTATTAAGCAAGGATTTTGTTTACATATTCGTTCTAGTCATAGTCATTTAAATACACCTAAAGCATACCAAGAATTATATGATAGTCTCATAAAGGTGAATTCAGAATCTTTGAAGTTAATCATTTTGGAAGATGATAATCATTCTGTGTTAACTCCTTTAGAGTGGCGATATAAAATATATCAAGAAAAAATAGTAGCAGCACGGAAGTCTATTATAAACGATAGTAATATTCAATCTTTTTGCTATATCTTTCATGCTGTAGTACAAGAAAATAGTATTCAGCTTATTTAATTTTAGATTAGATAAGCGCTTGTAATACTTTTTATAATTACTAATTGATATGACTTTCTTATCAAGTATTAGTATTTTTCTTCTATTGGAGCAAAGCAAGAAAATATAGTTAAAAAACTAAACTTTTACAAAAAATATAAACAGAACAGTTATTATAGATAGAGATGGTAAGGTTAAGGAGTTGATTTCGTTAAATCGTAAACCTAGATTAAGTGCAATGCAAGGTTAGTTTTACCTAATAATTTTCAATTATATCTATCTGTAAATTCAGTCATTAAGGTTGAGATTGTTTTAATTATTACCTAATCAATATTTTCTCCTGAAGATTAATGTAGTAATATTTAAAGGATTTTTCTTCAAAAGAATATAAATCAACCATAAATAGATAGTTGAAGTTTTTTATGTTCCATAACAGGAACTTATGCTAAAAGGTTTGCTCATTTAGTCAAATATTTTGTATGATTATTACCGTTAAATTACAAAAAATTCTTGCTTTAATGACAGGAATCAAGATAGGAAATGTATTTATTTTTATTAGGTGTAATATAAAAGGATTGAATAATATTCAAATGGATTTTGGATTTACAGCATTTTAATCAAAAACTTTCTAAAAGAAAGTTTTTGATTAAAATGCAACAGAAGTTCTTTGAACAAAGTATTATAATTAGTATGTTACTATATCAGTATTACAGTATGTAGTAGAAAGACTACTATAATCCATTCTGCGATTATACAGATCTTATGTTAATATATATAAAATAGTTAATAATTTTTAGATTTTTTTAGTGGTAATCTTTTATATTTTAAAGCATTTGAAAGTTTTTTTTTATTTATTTTTATAATAAGCACGCACTTCACATATAGTGCGTGCTTATGTTGTAAAATGCTTTTATATACAAGTAATTATTTCTATTTGGTATCTATTTATTCACAATAATTACATTTTCTGTTGATTGACTGGATTTTAAAAGCATACGATTAATTCTTTGGATAAACTGATTTGGATCTTCGAGTGTGCCGGTAGCAGCAAACAAGGCCTGAGCTAAAAATAATTCAATCCACTCTACAAAATGTGCTTCATTTTGTGTTTTAGCTGCTCGTTTTACTAATGCATGTTCAGGGTTCATCTCGAATAGATATTTTACTGGTGGAGCATCTTGACCTGTAGAGGAAAGTAATTTTGCCATCTGAGTAGATATATCATTTGCGTCTGTTGTTACGATTGCCGGCGTATCAAATAAGCGGTGTGTCAGACTAACACCTTTAACTCGATCACCCAGTAAGCTTTTTACCCGATTAATAAATGGTTCTAATGATTGTTCGGTTTGTTTTTGGGCTTCACTTGTTATATCAGCTAATTTGTTTAATTCAGAGTCAGCCGTGCTAACTGATTGGAATTTTTTCCCTTCAAATTCAGTAAGATGACTCATCATCCACTCATCAATTCGGTCAGAAAGTAGAAGAACTTCAATGGATTTTTTATGGAACATTTCAAGATAAGGGCTATTTTTTGCTGCAAGATGGCTATCGGCGGCGATAAAATAAATTTTTTCCTGTTCTTTTTTCATTCGATTGATATAATCATCTAGTGATACAGTTTGCGCTGAACTTGGATAGCAAGTGGAAGAAAAACGTAGTAGTTTAGAAATATTTGTTACATTACTTCTATCTTCTGCCGGTCCTTCTTTAAGAACTCGTCCAAATTGTTGCCAAAATGTTTGATATTTTTCTTTGTGATTTTTTGCCATGGCGCTGAGCATTTGGAGAGAGCGTTTAATTAAGGCTAGACGTAGGGTTTGTGTAATATGATTACTTTGTAAGATTTCGCGCGAAATATTTAATGGTAGATCATTAGAATCAATTATCCCTTTTATAAAGCGCAAATAATTTGGCATAAACTGTTCCGCATCATCCATAATAAATACACGCTGCACATATAGCTTGAGACCATGTTTATGATCACGATTCCACATATCCCATGGAGCCTGAGTTGGTATATATAAAAGGCTGGTGTATTCTTGTTTTCCTTCTACTCTATTATGGCTCCAGATCAAAGGTTCACTATTGTCATGAGATAAATGTTTATAAAATTCTTTATATTCCTCATCTGTTATATCAGACTTATTGCGCGTCCATAGCGCTTGAGCTTTATTAATTTGCTCCCAGATGACAGCATCGTCATCTTTAGGGCTGGTTTGAATTTCTACCGGTAGAGAAATATGTTCGGAATATTTACTAACAATGCTCCGAATATGCCATACATCTAGGAACATATCTTCTTCTTTACGGAGATGAAGAATAATTTCAGTGCCTTGATCAATTTTTTCAATATCAGAAATAGTATAATCACCCTCTCCGGAAGATTCCCATAATGCCCCTGTATTTTCGGAGGACTCGGCAGAACGAGTACGAACTGATACTTTATCTGCTACAATAAATGCAGAGTAAAAACCAACACCAAACTGACCAATTAACTGACTGTTTTTGGCATTATCTGATCCAAGTGATGCTATAAATGATTTAGTACCTGATTTTGCAATAGTACCTAAATTTTCAATAACCTCCTCTCGTCTCATTCCGATGCCGTTATCACTAATAATAAGAATTCGTTTATCCTTGTTAACTTCTATCCTTACACGAAGGTTACTACAATTCAGATCCGAGTTCGATAACGCTTTAAAGCGCAATTTTTCAGCAGCATCGGAAGCGTTAGATATTAACTCACGTAAAAAAATTTCTTTATTGGAGTACATGGAATGTATCATTAATTTTAATAATTGCTTGACTTCTGACTGGAAGTGGAGTGTTTCTTGTTTGTTCATAATTTTTTTTACCTTATAACAGTTATAGTTTTTAAGAATTATTTTTAAAACATAACATTTATTATGATGTTCTAAAATTATATTTTAAAATACTAAAAAGTTAATAGTATTTTTATTTGCAAAGGCCCTGGATTCTAAATTTTTTTCGAAAGCGTGATAGCAACACATTGCTAAGTAATGGAATTTTAAATGTTTTTCTTCAAGCTTTATGATTTAAGCTTTATGATTTATTTTTCATTTATGAATTAATATAATTCCTCATGTTATATTAATTCATAGTAGCATGGAAAGATAATAACTTTATTTTAACGCATTAGATATAGTATATTTCTGTTTTTAAATAACCTAAAGCGTACATAAGTCAGTTGCTATCATAAATATAGTGATTTATTATATAATTTAGATATAATTAGATACATAAAAATATTTAATGATTATTAATTATAAAGTTATTAAGCATTATAGAATGATATTACAAATATTTTTCATGTTAATAATGTCTTAATACTACCCTAAGAGAAAGAATAATAAATTTATTTTTTAGAGATAATATATTTGAAATTCATATAACGTTATTTAGCTCATCGATTTTTTTAGTGATTAATGTTATAGAAATTATTAATAATCTTGATTAATCATAATAATATTTTGTGGATAGATATAAATAATAAAATTGAAATACTTGTAATATTGCAAGGAGAATCAAACTATTTCTTAATAGATATTTCTAGTAAATTTTAGATCTTGAACTCTCTCTAACTATTATATCATGGTTCTTTTTTACAATCATCAACATAACATTTCGCCATTTATTTACTGAATGTAATAAATATATTACATTTTTATAAAATTTTGATCTGTTTTATTGCTTTTTCTTTTACTTTTCTTATGTTTTTGATCAATCTTACTTTGAAGCGATGTTTAATGCTTCAAAGTAATGTTTTCGGCATACAGATATATATTTTTCATTACCTCCTATTTGTATTTGGTTTCCTGCAGTAACAGGTTTTCCAATAGAATCAATACGTAAGACCATCCCTGCTTTTCTTCCGCAGTGACAAACTGTTTTCAATTCAATCAACTTATCTGACCATGCCAATAGATATTGACTACCAGAAAATAACTCACCACGGAAATCGGTACGCAGGCCATAACAGAGTACCGGAATTTTTAATTTATCTACAACTTCAGACAAGTCTTTAACCTGTCTTCGTATCAAAAATTGACTTTCATCAACCAAAACACAGTGCACTGTTTTATAATCTTTTTCTATTTCAATTTCTTGAAAAAATTTCGTTTTAACATCAAATAACATAGCAGAAGATGAGATTCCGATGCGTGAGCTTACCTTGGCTTCATGAAAACGATTATCGATTTTTGCAGTATAAACTAAAGTTCTCATGCCCCTTTCATTATAATTATAAGAGGATTGTAATAATGCTGTTGATTTTCCGGCATTCATTGCTGAATAATAAAAATAGAGTTGTGCCATTCGCTTTTCTCCTGGGTATAATAAAAATTATGAAGTGGAATAGCATCATTATGGTTTTTATATATATATTTTATATTAAGATTACAGTTTATACTGTATAAGAATTTATTAAAATGAGATAAAGATTTCATAAACTTGCCTTGATAGTTTATAATATTAAGCTACTAATATAGTAAATTGTATTTGATTTATATAACAAATTTAATTTTATATTTATTATAATCTTATTATTTGTAAATACATTATATGCAAAAGATTTTTAGAAATTTATAATTAATGAAGAGTATGTTGTGTAAATAATTCTAATATAGAATGTATTTAATTAACTATATAGATAAAATTATAGGCTCTGTAAACTTTAAATAATGAGAATATATTTAAGAATAATTATTCAGACAGGAAATCTAGTCACAATATTACCAAAACCAAATATTATCTTGATTCAAGCAGTTTATCGTATCCAGTAAATATATAAATAAAATTTATATGTAGTTATCCAATGCATTTTGTTAGATTTTTTAAAAATTTTAATCGAGAAGTAAAGATATGATCGTTGATTTATATCTATAGTTTGAGCTAGTATATATGTATATTTCTTTGACTTTAAATTGTACTTAAGTTTATATTAGTTTTTTAATTTTTATTAAAGATTCAGATAACTTTTAAAATAAAATTTTAAAATATATATTAACATTTTTAGTATTTTTACAAAAAAATCTTTAGATGCTAAAATTATTATCTCAATTTTATTAGGAAAGCGATATCAACACTGCATGAGTTAATAAGTTTTATAGTATCAATATATATACAGTTTTTATACTAAACATTATGCATTTATTATCTTCAATAAATTGAAGATAATAAAAATTGTAGGAATGTATTTTGGTGCATATTTATTATTTTTTTGCATATTTTTATATGGCATTGATTTTATTTTAGTTAAACTAACTATAAATTTTATTGATTTTAGTATAATTAGTCTAATGATAATAATGATTATTATTATCATGTCCTAGTTTATAGAGGTGATATTAGTATAATGATATGAATACTATCCAATATAAAGTAATGATTAATCGTATATCAGGCTTGAATTATTGCCTGTAGATTTTTTTTATTTTTTATTTTTGAAGAACTTAACATAGAAATTATTTATCATTTAATATATCGGTGAGTATTTATACAGAAAAAAACTTATGTTATATTCTGATGAATATTTTATATATTACTTTATAAATAGTTTAAAATAAGTTGAGTAATATACTCAACTTATAAGCTGCGTAGAGAATCTCAAAATATATTTTGAAATAGTTTTGTTTCTATAGTGCTTCTATTTATATGAAATAAATAACATAAGATAAAAATTTTAGGCACTATTTTAAATAGAGAATCTCTGTACAGAGTACAAGGAAGAATTTTTCTTTTAATTTTTTTATTTTTATTTTAATCAACTATAATAATTTTAATTATTAATAAAATTATTTCAAGATTGTATTAAGATACAGGTATTATTTATAATAAAGTAATATTTTACTGCTTTATACTTAGTATAAAGTATTTATTACAGCGCCGATATATGATGGTATAGTTCAAATCATTATGTAGATTATGATATGTTAGATTGTGACTTATCAATAAAAATCATATTAATGATTTTTATTTTTACAACTAGATTTTACATACTAGGTTAAAGTATTTGAGCTATTGTAAATAGAATACATTCATTTTTTATCTATTTAGAATATTTGACCTTTCGTTAACTTTTTAGATTTAAATATATTTAAGAAATTAACTATTGCAGTTCTTGATAAGCATAACTATTATTATATTATAGTACTAGCCCAATAAATATAATGTAGAGAATTAAAACTATGAGCGCGGCCCTTAAAATTCTGAATAATATTCGCACATTACGTGCACAAACAAGAGAATGTACTTTAGACATTCTCGAAGAGATGCTAATTAAATTTGAGACTGTAGTAACTGAACGGCGTACAGAAGAAAGAAAAGCGCAGGCAGAAGTAGAGGCGCGTTACCATAAACTTCAGAAGTACCGTGATATGCTCATAACTGATGGTATCGATCCTAATGAATTATTGATAAAATCGGTTAAAATAAAATCGACAGCTCAGTCTAAACGTTTAGCGCGTCCTGCAAAATATTTTTATACTGATAAAAATGGAGAACATAAAACATGGACTGGACAAGGTAGAACTCCAGCAGTTATTAGAATAGCTATACACGAAAAAAATAAAAAACTGGAAGATTTTTTACTTTAAGTGCATTGGTTTAGAGCATCATAAGTGATAGTTTGTGAATTTTTAGAAAATTTTAGATATTACATATAATTTATAGCGCTGTAATTTATGTTAAGACGAGCTTTTTAATTGTAAAATTTCTATAAAAGAATAAGATAACAATCTTATTTCTTTATATTTTAGAAGCAAGAAAGAGTGTATGTGTTCCTGTTGAGTGAATAATTTTATGAGCTGTTTCTTATAGTTTATTTATTATTCGTAGCTAGCTTAGCATTTAACTATATTCTTGCTCCAAGGATATTTAAATAAGAGATTATATATCTGGTAAAATAGAAAAATTTTGATTAATGAATTTAAAATTATTTTTAATTTTGCATTATGTAGATATAAGAATTGCATGATTAAAAAATTATTATCAATAGTATTATTAATAGATTATAATAATAAATTTAGTAGTGGGTTTGTTTTTATTGTTATTTTTGAATGATTTCTATTTTGATGAGAGAATTTGTAGTAAATATGCCACTGTACTGTATAGTATTAATTGGATATGATCTAATTAGAAGTTATAGAATTATAAAGTATTATCATTAACATCGTGATTGTCTTTATAAACATAGATGTTATGTTTTTATATTAAATTACGTTTATGACTATAGAAGGTCTCATAAATATAATGCAAGAAATACATTATAAGTATTAGATATGCTAATAATATCTTATATATAATATATATTTTGTTTGAAATAGAAGTCATTATTATTCTCAGTATCTTAGATTGCTTAAGAAATTTATTAGATATTAAGAGATGATATACTGATCTGAGTAAGATGCCGCTTTATTTTAATATTAAAATCTTCTTGTATTCGTGTTTAGATTTTAACCCCTTGATTTGCTCGATCCTCGATCTGTAATGACACTGTACAGAATACATGCCCCCATCCATATTTAATATAAGTCTCGAATAGTATTGATCGATCAATATCGGCTTGCATTAGAAATACAATTTTATATAAAGATATTGATTTTAATACTATAAATTTGATTTAAAGGATTGATATAAGTATTGAGTGAATCTGAGGTTTTAGGCGCTTCTCCTCATGAAGAATGAATTAGATGTTGGTAATACATAAAAGATTATATCTACATACAAAATCACACAGAAATTATATAAATTATATGAAAATTAGATATAATAAAACCTAATGAATGTATATACCATCTAAGGTAGACATAGTATTTTTTCTTATGATTATTAGTTTTTTATCTATGGATTTATTCAGATATTAAAAGGTTGCTTGAGCTATATTGTTCTAGGCATAATTTCTTGCTCATCAGAAGATGCAGTATACTGACAAAATAGACTGCGATTTATTGTATAACAGTTATAGATTGGGTTAATAAGTTTATTAATTAATAAATACTGTGTTTAGATAAATTAAGATTGTTTTTATCGGTTATTTAGAAATATTATATCATGGATATATAAGTGACTGAGATACTATAGTATGAATGTACATGTTATGTAGAAAAGTACTTTTTTTAATAAACTACAAGATATATAGATTCATATCACATAGAATCAATATCAAATACGAACGATTCATATTTGTTGGAAAACTTAAGGGATGTTTTATATTAAGAACAGTATTACAAGACATAATGGTCCTTAAGAAAATATGAGTTTATTGATGAATTCAGAGATTACAGGTAGATTATATAAAAATTACAGATAGATGATGTATTTAAGATTGGTTAAGCTATTCGAGCGTTTGTGTCTAAGGCTCACTTCTCTATGTATCATGTAATAGGTTACTGAATATTATTAACCCCTCCTCTGGCGACATCCATCAGATTAATAGTTAAATAAAACTGGGTTATCTGTATCCTGCTTTAAAGTAAGATACTATCTGTTGTTTTATTAATCATGTAATAATAATGAGTAAGTTATAATGAAAAGAATGCTGATAAACGCCACGCAGCAAGAAGAGTTGCGTGTTGCACTTGTCGATGGACAGTGCCTATATGATCTAGATATTGAGACCCCTGGATATGAACAAAAAAAGGCTAATATCTATAAAGGTAAGATTACTCGCGTTGAACCTAGTCTGGAAGCTGCATTTGTTGATTATGGGGCAGAGAAACACGGTTTTTTATCTATTAAAGAGATTTCTTGTGAATATTTTTTAGAAAATGATAATACTCGCGGTCGTCCTAATATTAAAGATGTTTTACGTGAAGGACAAGAAGTCATTGTACAAATTGATAAAGAAGAACGTGGTAATAAAGGAGCAGCCCTTACTACATTTATTAGTTTAGCCGGAACATATTTAGTATTAATGCCTAATAACCCTCGTGCTGGTGGTATTTCTCGACGGATTGAAGGTGATGATAGAATTGAGTTAAAGGCTACTTTATCTTTACTAAAGCTTCCAGATGGTATGGGTTTAATTGCGCGTACTGCTGGGGTTGGTAAATCTGTTGAAGCATTACAATGGGATCTGGGTTTTCGGATTAAACATTGGGAGGCAATTAAGAAGATAGCAGGTAGTCGGCCGGCACCATTTCTAATTCATCAGGAGAGCAATGTCATTGTACGCGCTTTCCGTGATTATTTACGTCAAGATATTGGTGAAATCTTAATAGATAACCCGCAGGTATTAGATTTAGCTCGTCAGCATATCGCAGCGCTTGGTCGCCCAGATTTCACTAGTAAGATTAAATTATATACAGGTGAAATTCCATTATTTAGTCATTACCAAATTGAGTCACAGATTGAATCAGCATTTCAACGTGAAGTTCGTCTACCATCTGGCGGTTCGATTGTTATTGACAGTACCGAAGCTCTGACTGCTATAGATATCAACTCTGCTCGGGCTACTCGTGGTGTGGATATTGAGGAAACAGCATTCAATACAAACTTAGAAGCAGCAAATGAGATTGCTCGTCAGCTACGGTTACGTGATCTTGGGGGGTTAATTGTAATTGATTTTATTGATATGGGACCAGTACGTCATCAAAGGGCCGTAGAGCATCGACTGCGTGAAGAGGTTCGGCAGGATCGCGCTCGTATTCAAATGAGTCATATTTCACGTTTTGGGTTATTGGAAATGTCACGTCAGCGTCTGAGTTCATCACTTGGTGAATCTAGCCATCACGTATGTCCTCGCTGCAGCGGTACAGGGACTATTCGTGATAATGAGTCATTGTCATTATCCATCTTACGATTAATAGAAGAGGAAGTATTAAAAGAAAACACAAAAGAAGTGCATGCTATTGTTCCAGTACAAGTTGCTTCATATTTACTAAATGAAAAACGTGATGCTGTAAGCGCCATTGAAAAGCGTCCCGGTGGTGTACGTGCAATTATCGTCCCAAATGATAATATGCAGACTCCTCATTATTCTGTGTTGCGTGTACGTAGCGGAGAAGAAACACAAACTTTAAGTTATCATCTTTCAAAACTACATGAAGATGAGATGGGGGTTCTTATAGATTCTACGCAGATTGAGCGTAAACGTCCAGAGACGCCAGCCATCACTACTGTTGTAATTCCAGGTTCTTCGCTGACATCGCATAGATTGAATAATTCAATAAGAGAGTCTAACGTTGCTATTGAAACATCTGGATATACTTTTATCAGACAACCTAGCTTAGTGAGTCGTCTTATAACAGAATGCAAAAAAATATTTTGCTCAACAGAGAGACTGAATAAACAATCAGAGCATGTTTTAGCCTCTGAAAAGATTGTCAAACCATCTTCACTTTCCACCAGTCATCCGCAGGATCCTGTTCAAAATTATGATTTTGTTGACCATTCTAATAAAAATATTAATTCTAATAATAATCGATGCAATGATCGTAATCATAGTGTAAATCGAAATGAACGTGATATTCGGGGTATGCGCAGCGATTATCGAAATCGTCGATATACGAATCAGATGTCTCATCATAATAAGCCGGTTTCTTCAGAAGAGTCTGAAAATAGTGCACAGACTCAATCAAGACAGTCTCGTTATCGTCGTCGTTTAGATCCTAAACAGTTAGATCATTCTGTAATAGAACGACATGAGCAACGCGCTGAGCCGATTATCTCGGTGACTGATAAGATAGAAAAACAAACTGATAGCTCCTCAGTAGTATCAACTCATCATGCCTTACATGAACTAAAAAAAACAAAAAAAGATTTTAAAAGTCCTGATAGAATTATTAATTCTATTGCTCCGTCAAAAGAACCTGACTTATCTGCAACAGTTCCTATTGTGGAGCTTAATAAAACCGTATTGGATTTATCTGAAAATGATAATAGAAGTAATTTTGCTGTCGTTCGTCGATCACGCAGGTCAACGCGAAATTCGCGTTTTAGTAGTTATCGTCGTCGTCGTTACTTTGATGAATATGATGGAAGACATTCACCCATGCCGTTAATGCATGCCATGGCATCACCTGAGCTTGCATTGGGTAAGATTTGGATTTTACATCCAATTATACCACTTAAAACTTCTAAATCAGATCATCGTAATATGCCTTCTGGTGACATGGCAGCAATCAATGCACAAAGTAAGCTAATATTCGAAGGTGAATTGGATTCTACTTCGATAAACGAATATGCCGCGGATGTCTTAAAAAACGCTAAAAATGGTTTTACTGAAGCATCTCAACCAGGCATAAGCGTTGATGCTAGAATAATGTTAGAAATAGAGCCAAGAAATACGATAAAGAACGATTTACATGATCAATCTGTTAGTAGTAATGCTGTTAGCACTGCAGCCCAGAAAAAAAATACCTCTAATGATTGCGCTCTAAGCCAAAATAAGAATAAGGTTATTAATCCATCTAATATTTTGCTAGCACCTGGTCGTTATATAAATCACTCTTATGCACCAGTAACAAAAATTGCCATTACAACAAGTCTTAATATTAAATGATGAAACACTATTACTCTTGAATCATAATAGAGCAGATGCAGATTTTAAGCTTATAAGTTAGAATATCCAATGGATTCAGAGCTCAGTCCAATTATCGATAAATGGCATGAGAAAATGGTTTGTAGAACTTGAATTATTTTCATTTTATCATTTAATGTTATGAAAATTTTTTGTTAACATTATGTAAATTTTAATTAGAGATAAAAAATTTTACTTATAAAGTAATTTTTTATGAATAGTATTCTAGATTTTTTCTTTGTATGATAACACATGTATTATTACATATATGTTATCATACATGCTTATTTTATCTCATAATCAAATTAGCCACCAATATTATTGGGTTAGTAATGATGATATCTATTATAATAGATCATAAAGAAAAGTACCTATTATTGAAGAGAACTCTACAAAAATAAAGCTACTATATGCTATAAAATTGTAATGTATCTTTTTTTTGTTATATATTGTGCGCTTCTGATTGCGGCTAGAAGCTGAAATAAGTTTTTGTAATATTATAATCAGTTCATATTATACAACTATAGAGTAGATAATATACCTGTATACCTTGTTTTATAGAAGTTTTTATTGTAAGCAAAGTGAGTAAGATAAATTTGTAAATAATAAAACTATTATATTTAATTTTATATAAATTTAACATTATCCATAGATTTTAACAATAAGTTAGTAACGGTGATATATAACAAATGTTGAGAATTTTAGACTATTATTATAATAATAACATAAAAATATTATTAGTGTTCTATATATAATGTAGTATACATGGATATTAATTTCATAAACTAAAGAAGTGTATGTATGATTTGATACATACTGTATGATAAGGTATGATTTTAAAGGAAAGCAAGAAAAATCATAATAGAAAGGTTTTTTAATTCCTGCATTGGACTATTCAAAGGGTTATTATTTATATCATCTAAGCTTGGTTATTGTTTTTATATTTTTTTTATTTTAATTCATATTTTTATTACTTCCTTTAAATATAAGAAGTTTTTATTGGATTAGGATATAAAATAATAAGATTTAGTAGAAATGGAATATAAGCAACCCAAGATTTTAGGCATTATTTTTACTTCAGAGTACAATCTTTTTGATTTTTTTTTAAAATTGACCATCGTGTATGCTATGGATGAATACGTGCTATTTATTAATTAATAATAGAACCTTTTAGTAGGATTATATTTTAGATATATTTCTAAAAGATTTTGATAGTATATTTTAGTAAACGTAAGCGGTAAAAATTATTTTAATATCTTAATTAATATATTAATTATGAAATATATAATTATCAAATATATCAAACTGTTAGTGGTCATGTAAAATATAAGACAGTAGTGACTATTTGAGTAAAAATTGAATTATGGAGAAAATAAAACTTATTATTTTTTAAAATAGATTAATATTTTTAATGCGATCAGAGATAATAATGATTATTATTGATTTATTGAATGTAAACTTTTATAAGTTTAAATTACTAACATGTAACAAGGTTAATACATGAGCATATAATTTTATAAGAATAATAATAATTAACTAGAAACATAATAATGATTAGTGTTCTAGTTAATATCTTAATATAAAAAAATAATACGTTTGGTGATATATATGACTATCAAAGTTGGTATTAATGGTTTTGGGCGCATTGGTCGAGTAATTTTTCGTGCTGCTGCAAATCGATCTGATGTAGAAATTGTAGCTATTAATGATTTATTAAATGCAGAGTATATGGCTTATATGCTTCAGTATGATTCAACTCATGGAAGATTTGATGGGAAAATTAAAGTCAACGCTGATGGTAATCTTGTTGTTAACGATAAAATTATTTTTGTTAGTTCAGAGAAAAATCCTATTAATTTACCATGGGCAGCAGTAAATGCTTCGGTTGTGGTTGAATCTACTGGTCATTTTTTAACAGATAAAACTGCGCGTCCACATATTACTGCTGGGGCAAAAAAAGTTGTGTTAACTGGACCATCCAAAGATTCCACTCCGATGTTTGTAATGGGAGTCAATCATCAGTCTTATAAAGGACAGGATATTATTTCTAATTCGTCTTGTACAACCAATTGTTTAGCTCCATTAGCTAAAGTTATTCATGATCAGTTTGGTATTGTAGAGGCTCTGATGACAACTATTCACGCTACTACAGCAACTCAAAAAACTGTTGATGGCGTATCTTCTAAGGATTGGCGAAGTGGTCGCGGTGCCATACAGAATATTATACCTGCTGCAACTGGTGCCGCAAAAGCAGTGGGTCGGGTTATTCCTGAGCTTTGTGGTAAGATTACAGGCATGTCATTTCGTGTTGCAACTCCTAATGTTTCCGTAGTGGACTTAACTGCTCGTTTAGAAAAACCTGCCTCTTATGAGGATATATGCAAAACAATAAAATTAGCATCTATAGGTGAGATGAAAGGAATTATTGGTTTTACTTCAGACCAGGTAGTATCTACTGATTTTAATGGTGAAACAATGACTTCTATTTTTGATTCTCGCGCGAGTATGTCACTCAATGATAATTTCGTCAAGCTAATATCTTGGTATGATAATGAAACAGGATATTCTAGTAAAGTGCTTGATTTAATTAGTCATATAATGAAATAAGGTAGATTAGTGACTACTGGATGTTAATGGGTAATTATTTAATGCTAAATCCTACAAATAATCAATAAAAAAACCCCAAGATAGAATCCATATTCTATCTTGGGGTAAGCTCTATATGTTCTTAATATATGTTTTATATAAAGTATAAACAGAAGTTTTCTATAAGAAATATTTAAGAAGTATATAATTTCTTCAAAATATAATTATTTTATGCTAAAAAAAGAACACGGAGTGGATTCAACTAGCAACATTTTCTTAGCATAAAAAAATTTAGGCAGATTATATTATTCCAGATCGTTCAATAAAGTCTGATTTATCTTTGATAATATTGAATATCTTAGGAGATTTTAGATTTTCTGGTTAACATATATATACATATATATACATATAAAGATATATAATTTATTGCACTCTCAGTTATTTGAAATTATAAATAATAATCGGGCTTTTTCTCGTTACTAGATTTCTAATTATTATTATATTACTGTGATTATAGGTTTTAAAGGTGTAGATATGCAGTAATATAGAACGTGAATATTTTAAACAGTACTTAATTAATAATTATATTTTTATTTCATCACGTTTTATTTCATCACGCGATTTCTGGTATTACATACCTATGACAGATAAAAAAACTACTAATAAGTCTTATATAAACTATGAACGATATGATCATCAGACAGAAGGATTAAAGTTACCTCCACGTTCTATAGAAGCAGAACAATCAGTACTAGGTGGCTTAATGCTAGATAATAATCGCTGGGAACATATTGTAGAACGCGTGGTTGCTAAAGATTTTTTTAGCAGACCTCATCGAATGATTTTTTTAGCAATGCAAGATCTATTAAATCAAGGAAAGCCAATTGATTTAATCACTCTGTCTGAATTTATGGAGACACAGGGAAAATTAAATATAGTAGGTGGCTTTTCCTATTTGGCAGAATTATCAAAAAATACACCCAGTACGGCTAATATTAGTGCGTACGCAGATATAGTTCATGAACGTGCAGTAGTACGAGAGATGATTGCTGCGGCGCAAGAGATTGCTGATTCTGGATATAATCCACAGGGTCGTAGTAGTGATGATCTTCTTGATCTTGCTGAATCGCGTATATTTCAAATTGCAGAACATCGAGCAAAACAGGATTCAGGACCTAGGGGTATTGATCAAATTCTTGAAGGTACGATGGCGCGTATTGAATCTTTATATCAGAATCCAAATGATGGTATTACTGGCATAGATACTGGATACCAGGATCTTAATAAAAAAACTGCAGGTCTTCAGAAATCTGATTTGATAATTGTAGCTGCCCGCCCCTCAATGGGAAAAACTACTTTTGCAATGAACCTATGCGAAAATGTAGCTATGTTGCAAGATAAGCCAGTATTAATTTTTAGCCTTGAGATGCCAGGTGAGCAAATTATGATCAGAATGCTGGCATCTTTATCACGTGTTGATCAGGCTCGTATTCGTACTGGACAGCTTGATGATGATGACTGGGCAAGAATTTCCAGTACAATGGGCATTCTTTTAAAGAAAAAAAATATGTTTATTGATGATTCTTCTGGTTTAACTCCGACAGAAGTGCGTTCACGTGCGCGTCGTGTCTTTCGAGAGCATGGAGGGCTCAACTTAATAATGATTGACTATTTACAGTTAATGCGCGTTCCTGCTTTATCTGATAACCGTACTTTAGAGATTGCCGAGATTTCTCGTTCACTGAAAGCTTTAGCGAAAGAGCTTAAAGTACCTGTCATAGCGCTTTCTCAACTTAATCGTTCTTTAGAACAGCGAGCTGATAAAAGACCAATTAACTCTGATTTACGTGAATCTGGTGCTATCGAGCAAGATGCTGACTTGATTATGTTCATCTATCGAGATGAAGTTTATCATGAGAATAGCGCTCTTAAAGGTGTTGCAGAAATTATTTTTGGTAAGCAGCGTAATGGCCCAATGGGTACTATAAGATTAACCTTTAATGGTCAGTGGTCGCGTTTTGATAATTACGCTTGGCCGCAAACGTATAATGATACATAAAGTTTATTATAGATATAATATATAGTAATTATGTCATTCATTGCACAACATAATATCAGTAGATTATATAAACTATTTTGTTTTATCTGCTATGATTTGATAAAAGATTGTATAATCAAAATAAAAATACATGTATGCATGGTTCGTTGAAATATTTAATCTATAATATTATATCATAACAATAATTGTATTGCTAATATAATTCTATATTATTTTTATGGTGTAATATTCAAGTATACACTTAAAGTTAAGGTATATAATACACGGTTTATATTCTGATTTTGATAGCATGTCAATTATGCTATTCAAGTTATATTAAAGTAATTAACTTTAGGTAAGATGTTAGGATCATATAGCGACACCCTGTGTTTTATATTATGTACATATATCATTATGTATCATATATATCATTGTTATATATTATACATAATCTTCAATATAATGATTATTATCACGTAGACTGTATATTTTTATTGAGTATATGTCTGGATCTGTTTATGTAGGTATATCTCTAAATTGATGATTATAATTTTTTATATTATTCTCCGATAAGAGATTCCTATACAAGAAAATAGTTACTTTTATTAGCAGGATTCAATCAAATTTTTTACGGTCTTAGAGATATTTTCTTCGTCACGGAATGACTAAGAATAATTGTTCTCGTAGATGTTTTATATATGCTAATATACCTTATTGATTTTTACTGTCAGATTTCTGAGATTTTCTAAGTGCATAAGTATAATATTTAACATGAGCGGAAATAAAACAATTATAAAAATTAGAGCTTTAGTTAGAATGTGTTTGTATAATCAATACAATGTTAACAAACAGATGTTTGGTAATAGATTTAGTTTTTATATCCAGTAATTTTTTATATAGATGCAAGTATTTTATAAAAATACATGATTATATTTTTATATCTGCATTAGCTAAATTAAATAGATCATGAGGCATTTTGTTTATATTAATTATTTTAAAAAAAATATAATTATTTATTAAGCATAGTAGGATATTACGGTTTTGTAATATTTATTACATCTACAACTCTTTTTTTAGTTTAGATCTTAATTTTATGTATGATATAGTAAAATATATTTTAACTAGATAATGTCATTACTGACATAGTAGTTTATATTTATAATACGTATGCACTCAATGTGCACACTTTAGTCAGAGTTTAGTATATTATTATTTTGGTAAATAAAGTAATGGATTAACAGATTCTCCTTTGTAGCGAATTTCAAAATGTAATCTAACGGAGATTGTACCGCTATTTCCCATTGTAGAAATTTTTTGACCTAATTTTACTTCTTGGTTTTCGTTTACAAGGATGTTTGCATTGTGCGCATAAGCGCTGAGATAATTATTTTTATGTTTAATAATAATTAAATTACCATAGCCACGTAATGAATTTCCAATATATACTACTCGTCCATTTGCTGCAGCCACTATAGCATGACCATAATTACCTTCAATATCAATTCCTTTATTTCCTCTTTCGGAATTAGAAAAATAATTAATAATTTTCCCATGACTAGGCCAACACCAGATTTGTATAGGATTACTTTTATTGAAAATATGATTGATTCTATCTTTACTTGTAAGTGTTTTTATCTTGATTTTTTTAAAATCTTCTTGAAATTGGTTATTATGATGTATTGAGTAAAATATTTTAGAATGTGTTTTACTTGTTTTTTGGATAGATTGTGCAGTGTGTGTTTTATGATTTGAAATAAGAAGGTCAGAATAGTTTTTGTTTATTTTATCATGAATATTTGCCATATTTTGCATTGAAAGCAATGAAAGAGTTGAATGAGGAATATTTAGTTTTTGGCCTATTGTAAGAAAATATGGTTTAGCAATGTGATTGAATTTTGCTAGATTATCAATCTTATTTGCAGAAATCCATGCAATATAAAAGAGTGTGTCTCCTTTTTGAACTATATATGTTTTGCGTTTATAGCTATTTTTAGATAGGTTATCATAAGAATGTAAGTGAAATATAGAGTTATTTTTAGTAATTAAATGTTTTACTTTATACTGAGTTTGAATATTTTTTTCTTGAGAGCACTTATCAACAGATTTAAGATTGATTATGTAATCAATACGTGTATTGCTTATCTTTCTAATATAATGTGAATTTGATATTATTTTTTTTGAAATATGGTTATTTATTATGCTCACAGGTGCTTTTATGTAGTTATTACTAGAGCAAGATATAAGAGAAAAAACTCCTAGTATAAGAGTCGCGATACGATGTAGCTTCAAAACCAATATTCCTCTTTAATCCATTCCTAATGATAGTTTTCTAGATAGGTTCATCAAGTGATGATTTAGATAGTATCAATTTTATAGGTTTTTTTCTTTAATCTTGTTATATTTTTGTATATATCTTTTATGTAATTTGATTAGAATCATGTATTGATTAGAATGACGCAAACTTATATATTATAGCAATAATAGAGGATTTAATAGGTGGTGATGTTATTGGATATATCTAATAATACAAATTATCTACATGAAATATTTTTATAACCCTTATGTATAAACTCTATTCTATAATGTTTTTTTAATATTTATTATTATGCTATATCGCATAGATTTTTTTATCTTGCATCTACATATAACATTATAAAGGATTAAGCCGCTTGTTTGATATTTTTTTTGTAGTTTTGTTACTTAAGTGTGTATGTGGTTTTTAAAAAATATTTAAAAATTAATAGAGAGCAGCATTACTGTTAAAGTATATCTCTATAACATAAATAATTATTAGTAGTATATATTTTAGTATTGCATTAAATAATTTTATAATTGTTGTTTAGGTAATGTTTTATATAGTAAAGTAGAATGTATTTTATTAGTGCATCAGGTTCAGTTTTTTATTGTTTTTCATAGATTTTTCTAGGTAATTTTTATTAAAACATGATTGAATGATCTCATTAATTATGCTAATAAATATGTTATTTTTTATCGTAGAGTTATGATGTATTGTTATGAGATGTATGTAAAAATTTTTAAAAATGTGATTAATAGATTAGGTATTGAAAATTATACTACTAACAGTAGTGTTGTTAAAGATCTTACTGGAATCTATATGTTTTATATTGACTATGCTTAATAATTTATATTAGTGAATATCATTCAGTCTTAGGATAGGTATTGTAATTGAATTATATCAATAACTACTATTATAAATAGATTTTGTTTAAAATTTAGAATAGTAATATTTTATGTATTATGTCATATTACTTATAACATATATAGAATGGCATTATTAATAATTTGTAGTATATACTATAAAGATAGCGGCAACATCATTCATAATTTATAATGTATATAGAGTATTATTAGGTAATGTTTTTTTAATGTCAATTATTACTCAATGAGTTTTTATGTTTTTATTCAAAAGGATCACCTTTACTTACATATAACAATAAGTTTGATATGTATTGATGAAAATATATAGTTTATATATAATATATAATTGATCATGATATTAACAATTAGGTATTTATTATGATTAAGTAGTGACAAATATATGAAAATATTAAAAATTTAATGAATATATTATCATCTATGCTTAATTTTCATAACAGATAAATTAGTATGTATTTTTTATTTAGTGAGTATAATCTATATTAAGAATATAAAAATAAATAATATTTGATATGGTCTTCAAATAATCTTTAAGATTAACGTTGTTTTTATATATAAATTATCATTTATAGTAGATTTTTTATAAATTTTAAATGTAGTTGAAAAATTCTTAAGGTTATATGCGTAAATATCCAATTATATTGCATATTGACTGAGTTTTATATATTACAAAATTATCAAAAATTACATAAGGATTAGATTATATAAAATTATTAAATGAGATGGAATAATTTTTGAGGTAAGCCACGAGGTGGTGCTCTAAAAATTTCTCTATTCTTTGAGAATGTTCTATACTTTATTGTCAATATGTTGTTTTGTATTTGATTAGTGACTTGTAGAATAAAGAGAAGAGTAATTAAGTATTGTTTTTAGTTTTTATATCGTAAGAAGAAATATATTATGCTAAATTGCACTTAATTTTTCTAAAATCATTTCGAAATATTATTTTTTTGAGATATTTATAAGATGTAAATATAAAATTATAGCAGCAAATTGTAAGAGATGCTTTAAAAGATCTAAAAAAATACTATTATTCGCGTAGTTAGTTATTTAACGTCTTATATAAAATTAAGTAATTATTTTGATTATAAAATCTAAAAATATTTTTATTGATCCAGGCGATAATATAAACGAGAAGCTACTTGACCAGATATAATTTCACGATTTAGATACCAATTTTTTGGAACTATGGGTCGCCTATGTTCCACTTCATTCTCTACATAAATCAAAGATTTATCTTTTAACCAAGCATTTTTTTCTAATAATATAAGAGTTTTTTCCACGAGCCCTGTGCGAAAAGGTGGGTCAACAAAGACAAGATTATAACTATCACCTTTTTGGGAGAGAAATTTTAATGTATTTGTATGAATGATATTTCCATTTTTTGCTTTTAGCGTAAATAGAGTACGTTTTAAATGTTCTTTAACAGATCTTTGTATTTCCAGAAAAGTTGAGCTAGCAGCGTAACGTGATAACGCTTCGAGTCCTAGCGCCCCAGTACCAGAAAAACAATCAAGACATTTAGATTTTATAACAGTATTTGCAATCCAATTAAATAATGTTTCTCTAGTTCGATTAGTTGTAGGGCGTAACTGTACATTATCTGGAACCGATATATAATGTCCACGCCATTGACCAGAAATAATGCGTATTCGTCTAATTTTAGAAGATTTTTTTTTGTACATGTTTTACTACTATGTAGAATATGTTTTATTTGGTTTACTATATCTAATAAATTATCAATATAAGTGAAGTATATATATAAATAAAATAATTAAAATTTATACGCAAGTAAATAAAATTTTTAAAAATTATGAAGATAACTTAATATTTTAAATAGAAGATAGTATGTGCAGTGAGCTGAATGTTTAAGTGTTATTTGCAGGCTCATAATATTATACATTTATTAATAAGTAAGCTTTTAAAAAAACGGCTTGTTTTATACAGTTTTTCTAATTTATATATCATGATTGTTATCATGATAAAATGGAATGATACAAAAAAACTAAATTAAAAAGATTATACAATTTATTAAAAAAATAGCAAGCAATCTAAAAAAGAATGTTTATTTTAGAAAAATAAACAAAAAGAACATTTGGAATTATAATAGTTACCAGATTCATGTTTTAAGTAGAATTTCGGTTATTATATTATGTGCTGATGTTAAATCATTAGAGTCTATCTAGACTATTTCTAAGTGATATTGTATATAAATACTAGTGTTATATCTATAAAAGATATAAAGAGGTTTGTTATTATATAAAATAATTAGAGTGTTAGCAGAGTAATTGGAGTGTTGTTATTGAATTTTGTCTTTTTTTTTGAAAGAAGATAGGTGTAGTATTTTAAAATAATATCAGTAAAGTATTAAATACGATTTATCCAGATAGAGATCAGTGTAGAGTCTATAGTAAAAGAGTTAGTATTTTTTTAAAAATATTAACTTTATTTAGAAAAACATTATTGAATGATTTAAGGCTTGATTATATCAGGGTATTATATATGAATAGAAATGTTAAGTTTAGACTAATAAATTTTTTTATAAAAAACAATATCCATAGTTAATTATAAGTTAGGTTAGTTCTTCGATTATTTGTAATAGTAGATATAAATAAGTATTTTATAATTTTGATGATATTGATAATATCATAATATTTTATAAATTATATTAATATATCACACTAACAGTTAATTTTATATTTGATTTATAATAAAAATTATTATACTCTATTTTGCTATATTGATTGCTGAACTTTATAATATCAAAAAAAATATTTTTGTTATATAAACATGATAAATCTGGAATTGATTATTTTATATATAAAATTAGAAATTTTTTAAAAATAATTTTGAATAGAATTCTTTCTTACAATTTACTATTATCTTCTTTATATTTATTATAGATTAGAAGTAGTGTTTGCTAGATGCAATTAATTTTTTAAAAATTAATTGTATGGTATTTTAATAATTTTTTAAAAATTGAGTCGATGTATTCTCTTAAAAATAAAATTAAAGCTTTTAAATCAAGAAAATTATTGATATTTGTTCAAAACAACACTTAGGTTTATGATAAGTGAATGGTTTATATATCTAATAATAACTAGTATTATTTTTTTTGTCTTTATGATTTTATAGCTCTTAATAAGAGAATTTTGTCAATTAAGATTAGTCTCTTTTTTGATTTACTTTTATATTTTATATATAGTTTTATATTTATATTTATATTTATTATTTTTATGTGTTATTTATTGATCAATACCAACGATTAGAAGTTTTAAGAATATATATTTTTAATAGGGCATATTAAGAATATATACTATAATAAAAAATTATAGGAAAGATATATGAGAATTAATATATATTATATAAAAAAAGAAAACGATATATGCATTGGTGATGTGTTATCCTAAAATATAAAATAAATTTTTTAATATAATTATTTATATAATTACACTTGCATTCAATTATATAAAAGATATTTTTAGATATAAGTAGTTATAGTAGATATTAATTAAAAACTAATTTTTTATGAATAGTATTAATCAGTATTTAATAGAGGTTATTAAAAAATTTTTTATATAGCAAAACTCGGATTATAAATTTGTATTTTTGATAAAATATCAAACATTATTTAATTTTTAAAATTTAGGATTTTAATAATATTTGGTGAGGTAAGTATGATTTTGACAATTGTATTATATGACAGAAATACAAGTTGTAATAATACAGAAACAATCTAAAAAAAGTTTTATATTGTAGATAAGATATAAGAAAAGAATTTAGTAAATTTTTATAAAAGAACTATGTATTTTATATTAGTTTACCGAATTAATTTTAATTTTAATTACTCCAATAACATAAGCATGTGTATATCCAATTATTTGTTATGCTTTGATAGAGTTCTTTAAAATAAACCGTTAATTTTCTATGATAAATAATAAACAAAAGTCATAAATATTGCATTTTGCAATATACAATTGGTATAAGAAAAGCTTTGGCGTTCTATTGCAAGTTTTTTAGTTATAACTATTTCAGGCAAGTAAGATCAAATTTTTGTATTTTGTCAAGAAGTTTATTAAGACGATCCTGCCAAATTTGTTGATCAGTTGTTAGTTGTTGATTTTTACACTCTAACGTTTCGTTATTTTTCGAGAGTGCTTGTATTTTATGACAAAGGATATCATTTTTTTCTTTTAACTCTTCAATTTCCATTTGCAATAACGCGATCGTATCGATCGCCTGATGTACTTTAGTTTCTAATTCTTCAACAATTTGAACTAACATTTGACTAACCTTTTTTCATTGTAGGAAAATGAATTTGGTAAATTTTACTACATAACTGCTATTAATGAAGATGAAGTTAATTATTATATAATAATATATCTTATCATAAGATCGATTTTTCGATCACGTTAAATATTAACATATACGTAATTTTTGATTTAAAATGATATTAAAGCGTAATTTTAAAAGATCATTTATATCATTTTATAACAAAAACAATTTATTCAGTATATCTTATATGTCTATCAGTGTGATTGATTTTAATTTTTTATAAATGATAAATTTAATATAATGATGATTTCCCATATCCTCACTAGTAATATTTACTATTAATAATACATTAGTATTAAAAATACTAACATATAAATAATTAATATTATACTGTTGCTTCTCTCTGATGTCTATAAAATAATGTAAATAGAAAATCTCGAGAATAATTTCTAAAATATTCTTATGTTATATCAATATGCTAGAATACATATGTTTAATAAAAATATTAATAAGAAGCTCTATTACTGTTCATCAATGTCTTGATAAGTATTTTATACAATATAAGTATCCTTGTATATGCGCGTATAATATACAGTATCATAACCATAGTCATGATACTGTATAGAAAAATATAGGGCATCCTTTACTTATTACTTGTTATTATGGTGGTTTTTTATATAATATTTGATATTTATAGTTTATAGAGCATGATAATGTATTGATGACACACTACATTATAGAATATTTTCAGATTTTAAAGAATATAATGGTATGTTAAAATATTTATTATTAATGATTAACTTATAATATTTATATTAGTTTGTGTAAAGATAGCATATTAAGTAGTTTTCTGGATGAGAGCATTACACTAGAAGATATCAAATGATTTATTAAGGTATAATGAAGATTATATAAGAAGCTAGTGCAAGATTTATATATTTATTATGTGTTATTTCAGTAAAAAAGATTGCATACTATGAAATAGTACAGATATATTAATAATTTTTAGACATATTGCATACAACCGTTGTGGTGTAACACGCTGATTGTTATTAATAATTTATTATTTCAAGGGTTTTAACTAAAGTATGCGCTAACATCGTATAAAATATTACATTAAATATTCTGAGATAGATAATTTTTCTTTTTTATGTATGTCTTGGTTATTAAGAGGTATTTGCTGTTAGAAGAGATTCAATATAACTGTTAGGGTGTTTTTATAGGAACAGTATTAAATTAAATAAATATTACAATAATAATGATAGAAAATTTTAGTTTACTTTAATAAAGAGAGATCAGCAATCTGTAGAAATAAATTTTTTAACTGATTTAATAAAGTAAGGCGGTTTATACGTAACTCTTTTCTTTTTGTGTTTACCAGCACTTTAGAAAAAAATTGTTCGATGTCTTTATGAAGTGGCGTGAGAGCAATCAATGCATCCTGGTAACGCTCTTCAATTAAGAATAAGTTTAAGCTGGTTTTGATAGTTTGAATACGAGTGTCTAACTGAATTTCTTCTTTTTCATACAGTAAAGAATGATATACATTATGATTCAATATTTCTTTAGATTGATTGAGAATACTAGAGATACGTCTGTGAGCTGCTGATAGTCTCATTGAGTGCTTCATAGAACAGAAGTATGTTACAGCTTCTATGCGTGTATGAAAATCTATTGGTCTAGTAGGGTGACATGCCAGAACCGCTTTAATGACGTCATTTTTGTAACCGATTTCTTGATACCAGGAACTTAAACGACCAAAGAAAAAATTTATTATATCTTCTGCTGTATTGGCATTTGACAGTCTTTTATCATATAGCTTTATAGATTCTTCAGTTAGAGATTGTAAATCTATAGGTAGTTTTTTTTCAATAATAATACGTAAAACGCCAAGTGCAGAACGACGTAATGCAAATGGATCTTTATCTCCTGTCGGGTGTTTAGAAATTCCAAATATCCCTACTATTGTATCTATTTTATCGGCTATTGCTAGCGCACAGGATGTAGGGTTCGAAGGAATAGAATCACCGGAAAAACGTGGTTTATATTGCTCCATTAGAGCAATAGCTACTTCTTCTGTTTCACCTTGACGTCGAGCATAGTGCATACCCATAATACCTTGAGTTTCTGTAAATTCACGCACCATATGAGTCATGAGATCACATTTAGCAAGCAATCCAGCACGTGTTGCGTTCTGAATATTACTATTTATCTGTTTTGCCACCCATCCTGATAGTTTCTTAATTCGATAAGTTTTATCGAGTAGATTACCTAGATTTTTCTGAAATAATACGCTCTTGAGACGTGGAAGATAATCATCTAGATGATGTTGACAGTCTTTGTGAAAAAAAAAGGCAGCGTCTTCTAATCGGGCTTGGATAACTTTTTCATTACCTAATATAATATTCTGGGGATTACTAGACTCAATATTACTCACAAAGATAAAATAAGGTAATAACGTTCCTTTTTTGTTATAAACTGGAAAGTATTTTTGATGATCCACCATGGTGTGTACTAATGCTTCAGTTGGTATTTTAAGAAATTTTTTGTTAAATTTAGCCATTAAAATCACTGGCCACTCTACCAAAGAAGTGACTTCTTCTAGAAGGTCCTCTTGTAAGTCAGCAAAACCTTCAATGCGTTCTGCTATAGCGGTCGCATTGGCGATAATGATTTTTTTACGCAAGGAATAATCTGCTTGGACTTTTCCTTTTTCTGACAGAACTTTCAGATAATTGTCAGCATGATTAATAGTAAGACTCGATTCTCCCATAAATCGATGGCCTTGAATAATACGAGAAGAGAAAATACCAAAAATATTAACAGGAAGTAATGTATCGCCCAAGATTAGCGTCACAGTATGCACAGGGCGTATAAACTGAAGATTAGATTCTCCCCATCGCATTTGTTTAAGATTTGTTAGCTTTTTGATAGATGTAGAAATGATTTCTGGCAGTAGGAGGGCCGTCTTTTGTCCGCTTTGTTTGGCGCAGAACACAAGCCGCTGACCTTTGTGAGTTTCCAAGTAATTAGCATTCTCAACATTAATATCGCAACTACGAGCCCAGCTTATAGCAGCTTGCGTAGGAGTTCCGTTTTTATTAAAAGCTGCTCTTATTGTTGGTCCGTATTTAATTATCTTGCGATCAGGCTGAATGAGGGTAAGCTGGCGAACGAATAAAGCTAAACGCCTGGGTGTTGCAAACCAACGTATCTCTTGATACGTCAAAGATGCATTTTTTAACTCAGAAATAAAGTTTTTTTCAAACGTTTCAGCTAAGTAACGTAGTATTTTTGGAGGTAATTCCTCCGTACCAATTTCTACTAGAAAATTTTCTTTAGTCATTTTTATGGATTAAATATTTTTTACAGCGAGGAAATCCTAGTATCTCTCTAGAGTTTAAATAGGCCTGAGCTACATTTTTAGTAAGCGCCCGAATACGCAATATACAGCTCTGACGCTCAGTAGTTGACATGGCTTTACGTGAATCCAATAGATTAAAATTATGTACTGCCTTCAGAATACGTTCATATGCTGGGATTGGTAGAGGCTGATCCAGTGTTAAGAGATATTTAACTTCTTTTTCATGTTGTTGCAAGCAAGTCATTAGAAAATTTATATCAGCGTGTTCAAAGTTATATATAGATTGCTCTACTTCATTTTGATGAAATATATCACCATAGGTGATTGTACTTGCCAGACCTTGATTCCAGACTAAATCATAAATGCTATCTTCATCCTGAAGGTGCATAGCCAGTCGCTCTAAGCCGTACGTGATCTCCCCGCTCACTGGTTTACACTCTAATCCACAAATTTGTTGAAAGTAAGTAAATTGCGTTATTTCCATACCATTAAGCCACACTTCCCAACCTAGGCCCCATGCACCTAGGGTTGGATTTTCCCAATTATCCTCAACGAATCGGATATCGTTTATCGTTAAGTCTATATCTAATGCTTTTAAAGATTCCAAATAGAGCATCTGCATATTAGGAGGAGATGGTTTAATAAGGACTTGAAATTGATAGTAATGCTGTAAACGATTAGGGTTTTTACCATAACGACCATCACTGGGTCGTCGTGATGGTTGTACATAGGCTATGGAAATTGGTTCTGGACCAATAGCGCATAAACAAGTCATCGGGTGAGATGTCCCGGCGCCAACTTCTAGATCTAAGGGTTGTATAATACTACAACCTTTTTTTGACCAGTAAGCCTGTAAACTCAAAATTAACCCTTGAAAGGTTTTAGAATTAAATTCTGTCATATCACTCTATTGATATTACCAGTCACAATCTATGGTTTATAAGTTATATTGGTTTGTTTAGTGACTTTTATTTTAAAATATTAGCATATATTGCGGTTTGTATAAAACATATAGTCTACAATACTTACAAGTATTATACTATAAAACATTATGAAGCTAACAAGTGGACATTAAATATAATATCTCTAATTTTTAAAAGAGATATATATGCAATTAATATTTTTTATTAAAAATTATCTTAGTTAATTTTTAATTTCTATAGAATATTGTATTATTTTTAGTAACATGTGAAAAAGTAATCTATGTTTGTTAATTGTATATGAATTATTATTTTGTGCAACACATGCATTTTAAATGAATAGTAATTATCAGTAGAGTATTTTTAAAGTGAATTGGACAGGATATCAATTTTGATTTCTTAACGTTATACTCATTATTGCATTAAATTTTAATCAACGCTACATAATCTACATATATATTTATTTAATATATTCATATATTAAGATAAAAATAACATGAATAAAAAAATAAATTATATCAAGACACACATTTCACCGTCAGCTTTTATATTAAAGAGAAGAATAATATCTTATTGAACAAGGTATAAGCCTAAATAATTTTTATCTTCTGTGGATGTTTTTTTGTCATTGTTATCTGGACTGTCATTTAGCATGTTATATTGATTTTTATAATCATTCTCAATTATAGATAGCGTTGTATTCTCTTTAATTGGCGTAGTGTAGTTATTTAAAGATGGAGATTTTTCTATCGTGTGCTCCATCCCTTGTTCAAAGACCATCCCCTCGCCATTTTCACGAGCATAAATCGCTATTACAGATATTGGAGGTATTGAAATTTTTTTTAAAAGACCACTAAAACAAGCTGTAAAAAGGATTTTATCATTGCGTAATTCAAGATTATTTACTGCAGTTGGTGAAATATTTAAAACAATCTGACCATTCCATGAATTTTCTAAAGGAACTAAAACATTAGGTATATGTATATTGATCACTAAATGTGGCGTGAGGTGATTATCAATTAACCATTCATAAAATGCACGTATGAGATAAGGACGACAAGAAGTAAATTTAGAATTTATCATTTTATATAGCTCCGTAGTTATATTATTATGTTACATTTTAATTTTATGAGAGTATCACAAAAAATGATATTCAAACATGCTGCTCAATAGTTGTAGTTTTTAAATGAATGCTGTCAAATAAGTTTTTATTGAAGTAGGCGATATAGTAAAGAAACTAAAGAAAATATACTAAGTGCGATTTTTACTCAAAAATAATTTTTATTTACAAAAATAATTCTAAGATCGCCTATAGTTCCTTGTATATTATTTTCTTAAGGTGTTTTTTCTAACGAAATTGATTAAGATTTTTTTATCTGGCATATAAGATTTGACCAATTTTAGTGTAATACATCGTATTATATAATATAAGTAGCAGATAATTTAATATTAGATCTAGATAAAAATAATATTCCTCTATGTATATTATACTAATATGAGACTAATATGGTGTCAATTGCCATGGATTAAAAATCGATATGATGTGAGAGCCGGTTCAATATTAATAAATCTATAGTAGCTCAGTGATCTTGTTTTCTTATACAGCAACATTCTCATATATCTGTGTTAATATATTTTTTTATTTAACAATTCAAAAAATCATTTAAGTTAAAAAAGTAGTGTTGAATAAGAGAACTTTAAGTGATCAGAGACTATTACATGTTCTTTAATATGATGTGAAAAATTATAATAGTTTTAGGTTTTTGTATTTGTTTTATTTTGCTTTAGTTAGCAGATTAGTTGATTATCGACTTTATGAATGATTAAACATATATAACATCAAGATATTCATATATATAAAAGTATATATATGAATATATGAAAAATAGGAAATTATTATTAAGTTAGATCTTATAATCTATACCAATATTTAATTATAAAACAAAAAATACAATAAAGATTCCAACAAAAATTATTTTATTAAAGACCCAGCGATTAGCACTGGGTAAGATTTTTTAATAATTTTAGAAGTTATCGTTTGGAAAATTGCGGGCGACGACGAGCCTTTCGAAAACCAACTTTCTTACGCTCCACTTGGCGAGCATCTCGCGTTACAAACCCTGCTTTACGTAATTCGCTACGCAATGACTCGTTGTATTTTATTAAGGCTCGTGTAATACCATGGCGGATAGCGCCCGCTTGTCCTGAGATACCTCCGCCTTTTACAGTAATATATAAATCAAATGCATTTACCATGCCTAATAGTTCTAGTGGCTGACAAACTACCATACAAGCAGTTTTGCGACTAAAGTACTCTTTTAAAGAACGCTGGTTAATAGTGATACCACCGCTACCTGTCTTGAGAAAGACACGTGCAGAGGCGCTTTTTCGGCGACCAGTTCCATAGTTTGTCTTCTCAACCATTTTCTAACATCCTAATTATATGTCAAGAACTTGTGGTTTTTGTGCCGTGTGCTTATGTTTATCACCGGCATATACTTTGAGTTTTTTGTACATCTGACGACCTAATGGACCTTTTGGTAGCATGCCTTTTACTGCTATTTCAATTACTTTTTCAGGGTAACGATTAATCATCTCTGAAAAAGTTAGTGTTTTGATACCACCAATATATCCAGTATAATGATAATATATTTTATCATTAGGTTTATTGCCAGTTATAGCTATTTTTTTAGCATTGAGGACGATAATATAATCACCTGTATCTACATGTGGAGTATACTCCGCTTTATGTTTTCCGCGCAATCGAAGGGCTAGTCCTGTTGCTAAACGACCTAAAGTTTTACATGCTGCATCAATAACATACCAATTATGCTGGACCGATTCTGCCTTAGCTGTAAAAGTTCTCATCTAAATACGTATCCATGTTAAATTGTATACTGATAAAATCTAAGCGTTAATATAATCTTTATAGATTTTATTAATCTATATAATGCATTAATAACTTCACCTCTGTCTTTCTTAGACGTTTAGGTCATAGAGCATAGAAGATTTTAATTATAAGCTTAATAAACTTATTATTATACTTAATGTACAGGATTATTAAAGAGGTAATTTATAAAAATCGTATATTTTTTAAGAGATTGCTGAGATTCAGATTAATAGAGAATTTTTATTTATTTATTTTTCAAAATAAAACCTGAGGTAAGCATAGCGTTATTTTTATTTCTTAAGACGAAAAATTTTATTTTGAGATAATAGTGACTGAGGCATATATTTATTGATCCATTTTATTATTTATTTTTATGGCTTATATGATTAAATATATTGTCTTGGGGTTCTAAGTGAGGATTTTATATACGAAATGTCTTAAAGAATGGGTATATAGAGCACACTATATACTCGTATATCAATCATTATGAATAATAGTTTCATATAAAATAATCTCTAAACATGTATAAGTGTGATAATTTATCTTAAAATTATCATATTTTATTCTTTTTTATAGCGTAACTATTAATTCTATAATTTTTTAATATTCTATTAATAGTAATGTTAGTGTTAGATAATCTCAATGAAATCTTACGTGCTGCGTTAATCCTGAGTAACGCTTATAGTATTATGTTAAATTTTTGCTAGAATATACATTCTATATGAAATAATCGTCTGTTATAGATTTATCATGCTGTTTTTAGAAAAAATTTTTAATAAATCTTATGTTTAATTACTCAAATAATTTTATCGTCAGGGTCAATAAAACTCAAGTGTATTTCACATACACCATGGAGACTAATAAAATTAGTATTTAGGCTTTCGAATCTAATTGACTTATTATAGCGTATTTTAATAATTATATTGTAATAGCGTATAGATCATTGGATATGCGCAAAATTATAGCTATCTGTCAATATTTAGCTGACATAGCTGACATAGTTAGCACAATTTTTATATGTAACATTACATATTATTAATAATATAGCACTAATGATTAAATTTAATGTCACCCGCATTATTAGTTGATGAAAATTTTTTTTATATTAGTTGGTTTTGTTAGAAATTTTTTCATCTATTAGAGAGACATATGTCGATATAGAGTATTCTCTATATGCGTATTACATCACAATTTATCAGATTCTAGATTTTTTTATAACTATAAGTCTGATAAGTATAAAATAATCACTATAGTTATTATGATTCTCAATTGTTTTTATTGACATAAATAACAGAATACTAAATATGATTGATTATTATAAGGTTAATGCATGAATAAGATGAAGGGCTGTATATATTGATAACAAGTTTTTTAGCATTGGTGTAGGGTTAATATGTAATAGTGATAAACAATGATAAATTTTCTTAATATTTTAATAATTTTTCGATGAGATCATACAAACATATAATTAATTTATAAATTAGCATCTTACTACTATTATTATCACTAGTCTTTTTTTAAGTCTGAAAAAAATATAGAAGAATTGTACTGCATGTTAGCTTAAATATGATATATTTTTTCGTTAGAATTTGAATTAGTGCGATTTATGTAATTTATGTCACAGAACAGAAAGCTAATTAGTCTTGAAAAGACAGGGTTTTATTGTATTTAATATGCTTAATTTAATAATTACTGTATTTTTATATATTTACTAATCTTTGAGATTGTAATATATTTGCGCATGCATTTATATTTATAAAAGTATACTAAATATGTATCAAATTAGTGTCCTGTAAATAGACTCTTTAATTTACTGTTTTTACATACGTTGTATACAAAAAAAAACACTAAAGATCTATCTAAGTTTATTATCTGCTTTTTGGTATAAGCATTTTTATACTAGATCTCTTTGCGGTCTTTCAAAATTCTATAGCAGAGGGATATATGGATAAAATTTTTTATCATGCATTATGATGTTGTCATATTATTATCTTCTATAATGAAGTATAAATTACACACTTTTGCTTGTTATATAATAAAAACATGCTTAACATTCATTTATGGTCTATTAATAGAGCATTAATTAAAGAGATTACGTGTGTATTATTAATTAGATTGGATGATTAACAAGAGCTATTTATTTGAATAACAATTTAGGATTATTAGTGATAATTAATATAAATATTATGGTGTTGTGATAAATAAAGAAATTATCCTTGGCGATATTCTTATTTATAAAATATAAAACATTGTTACTTATAATATATATATATTTATAAAACTGTATCAATAGTTAGATAGGTGTCGATGATTATTGAATATTTAAGATTTTATTGTTTATTGTTAATTGTTAATTTTTAATTATTAATTAGACAGAATAACATATTTTTGATAGAGATTCACATGCTATCTCTAGATAAGATAGCGCTAGAGATAAGTTTTTTAGAATACAAAATCAAAAAAGTTATAAGAATTATAGTTTTAAGTAATATTGAAAATAAAAAATAAAACAGATAAGCGAAGTATGATATAAAACAGATCTGGATTGAATTGTCTTTGGAATTCGTTACTAGTAATATGCCTCTGTGGTCGTGCTATGTTAGCCCTTCCATAGATCAAATTTCTTTTTTTTTAAAAATTATAATAGTACTACTTATCTAAGTTTTTTATTTAAATGATGTGGGGTAGACGACAAATCTAGTCAGCAGAAGCTCTATTAGAATCAAAAAAAAATATAATTTTTAATATCTGATATCTGATTAGAAGGTGAATATTAAAAATATGTAGTTATTTAAATATAAAACCTGCAAAGAAACATCTAATCAAGTGTGAAGATTTTTACCACGTGTTTAATCATATCATCATATAATGTGTTGCTACCTATACCTAAGAGAGATTATATCAGTTCTATATTTTGCATGAAAAAGACACATAAACCTACTTAGTAAAATTATTATTAATTTTAACACTATCAGATATTTGTTTGTTATTTTATAGTTATTTTTGTTTCTAGCTGATCTGATAGTATTGCTGCAATTATTCTTCTTTTTTCTGGTTCTGCACCACTTATGTGATCGATGTATCGTATTTATTGGTGAGCGAAACTTGTTTCTTGTTAGACATAATTTCCTATAAATATAGTGATATTAAAATATCTTGTTTTGTTAAATTTTAATTTAGTAATCTTATATTTTAAGATTCAATCTATTTATTTATGCACAATAGATTGAAACATTGTTAAACCCTTTTTCACGTAAAAAAAGCATCTGTAATCGGCTCATTAATCCATTATTGCAATACAAAAGATAAGATTTATTTTGATCTAAGGAGCTAAATTGGCTGTCTAGATAATAAAATGGTAAAGTTTTTACTAAAAAGTTGGCAAGCTCTAAGGGGTGGTCTTCTTGCTCATCTTGTGAGCGAATATCTAAGACAATGTATTGCTGATCGTATTGGAGCACTTGACTTGTTTGGTTCAGATTCTGGTTACTCTGCATGGTGTTTTTATAGGTATATATCATATGACTCTCCTAAATTGAGAACTATAATTCTCCTAGATCTATGTAAGGAGAGATCTCCATGTTCTTTTAATAACAATATTGTAATAGTTTTTAGGTTTGATCGCCATATATATGCTAATTCTTTAAATATTACAGCTTAAAGTTATCATCATAATTCTATGTTAATGTTTTTCTATAAAGCTTGCTTACAACTAATTCAGATACCAAGTAGTTCTCCTGAAGTGAAAGTTTGTAAAATTTTACATAAAATAACCTACTGCATTATAATTATCACTATTTATTACGAGAACTTATAAAAGTCATTGATAATATCGATTTCATATAATTCTTTTAATTTTAAAAATCAATTAAAATAAATTATTATTATTTTGACATATAAAATATCACATAAACAAGCATTTATACATGCGTTTTACATATTACCCAGGTCTTTATTAAAAATAGTTACTGATGAGGTATTGCAATTTCAATATTACTGCATACGTGACATATACAGGGGAGGATTTCACCGGATCGGATAAAGGTAATGGGCTGCGTTCTATATTTTACTAAGCCCTGTAATAAGCGTATACGGCATAAGCCACAATATCCTGCACGGCACTGGTACTCAGAATAGATATTATGTAATTCTAGAGTTGTTAGAAGATTGTGGTGCAGATCACACCATATTAATTTCATACCAGAAGGATTAAGTGTAATAATATTGTTTTTCATGAGATTAGAGCCGATAATCAATAAAATCATCTGTATTAACTTCAGAATCAATTTGGCCTACTAGATATGAGCTTACTTCTACTTCTTGAGGAGCTGCTTGCACATTATCTGAGATGAGCCATGAGTTAATCCATGGAATGGGATTGTAATGGGCTCTAAAAGGTAAATCTAGGCCAACAGCGTGCATGCGAATATTAGTGATGTATTCAATATATTGACATAAAATGGTTTTGTTGAGACCGATCATTGATCCGTTTCTAAATAGATATTCAGCCCATTCTTTTTCTTGTTTTGCTGCCAACAAAAACAAATCATAACATTGTTGTTGACATTCTTTAGCTATTTCTGCTGTCTCTGGATCGTCATCTCCATTTCGAAGTAAGTTCAGAATATACTGAGTTCCAGTCACATGAAGCGCCTCATCACGAGCAATTAGCTTGATAATTTTAGCATTACCTTCCATTAGTTCACGTTCAGCAAAAGCAAATGAGCAAGCAAAGCTCACATAGAATCGGATAGCTTCTAGGGCATTTACGCTCATCAAACAAAGATATAATTGTTTTTTTAGTATGTGTATATTGACGTTTATGGTTTTACAATGATTAATTTGGTGAACACCTTCACCTAAGAGATTCCAAGCATTTGTCATGAGAATGAGATCATCATAGTATTTAGAAATATCCTTAGCGCGTGATAAAATTTGTTTATGTGTAACAATATCGTCAAATATTAGTGCGGGTTCATTAACAATATTGCGAATAATATGAGTATATGAACGCGAGTGAATTGTTTCAAAAAACGCCCATGTTTCCACCCATGTCTCGAGCTCTGGAATTGAGATTATTGGCAATAGTGCAATATTTGGGCTTCTTCCTTGAATAGAGTCTAGTAGCGTCTGATATTTCAAGTTGCTAATAAAAATATGCTTTTCATGTTCAGGCAGAGACTGATAATCGATTCGGTCACGTGAGACATCGATCTCTTCTGGTCTCCAGAAAAATGATAGCTGTTTTTCTATGAGTTTTTCAAATATTCGATATTTTTGCTGATCAAAGCGTGAAATATTTACCGGTTGACCGAAAAACATTGGCTCCAATAGCTGATTATTGTTATGTTGAGAAAAGATTGTATAAGTCATTTTGTATTCCAAGACATTGAGCCAATAGTCGTAATTTCTTGCCGTAATTTACCCCTGTAATAATAGTTACATTTTACAAGCACCACTTTCACAGTCTTCATCCGGCGTAGCAGGTAAAAAGTCATCTTTTAAGTCTTCTGTTCCATCACGGGTATTTTGGTAGTAAAGCGTTTTAATACCAAATTTATACGCTGTTAGTAAGTCTTTTAAAAGCTGTTTCATAGGTACTTTACCATTTATAAAGCGCATTGGATCATAATGTGTGTTCGATGAAATTGCTTGATCAATAAATTTTTGCATTACGCCAACGAGTTGCAGATATCCGTCGTTATTTGGTATATCCCACAGTAACTCATAATAATCTTTAAGGCGTTCATATTCTGGTATAACTTGGCGAAGGACTCCATCTTTTGAAACTTTTATGCTGATATGACCTCGAGGTGGTTCAATACCATTTGAGGCATTAGAAATTTGTGAAGACGTTTCTGTTGGCATGACCGCTGAAAGTGTTGAATTACGCAGACCGTAAGTTTTTACTGATTTACGCAAACCTTCCCAGTCAAGTAATAAGGGGGTATTGCAGATAGTGTCTAGATCTTTTTTATAAGTATCAATTGGCATAATACCCTGAGCGTAAGTTGTTTCTGCAAACCACGGGCAAGCACCTTGTTCGATAGCAAGCTCGTTAGATGCTTTTAATAGCCAGTATTGAATAGCTTCAAATGCTTGGTGTGTTAACACATTGGCGCTACTATCAGAATAACGAACTCTGTGTTTTGCTAAGTAGTATGCATAATTGATCACACCAATACCAAGAGTGCGTCGTCCCATAGCGCCACGTCTAGCTGCTGGAATAGGATAATTCTGATAGTCTAGTAATGCATCAAGCGCTCGTACCGCTAGTGTTGCTAGCTCTTGAAGATCGTCGAGATTGTCAATGACACCAAGGTTAAATGCAGATAGAGTGCATAACGCAATTTCTCCATTTTCATCGTTTATATTTTGCAGTGGTTTGGTTGGAAGAGTAATCTCAAGACATAGATTTGATTGACGTACTGGTGCAATCGTGGGATTAAAAGGACTATGAGTATTACAGTGATCAACATTTTGAATATAGATTCGACCAGTAGAGGCGCGCTCCTGCATCATTAATGAAAAAAGTTGGATGGCTTTAATGCGTTGTTTTCGAATGTTTGCATCTCTCTCATATTTGATATAGAGTCTCTCAAACTCATCTTGATTAGCAAAAAAAGCATCATAGAGCCCTGGTACATCTGATGTACTAAATAAAGTAATATCTTCACCTTGAAGTAATCGCTGATACATTAGTTTATTTAGTTGTATGCCATAATCAATATGACGCACTCGGTTATCTTCTACGCCTCGGTTATTTTTTAGAACTAAAAGGCTTTCTACTTCTTGATGCCACATAGGGTAAAATAGAGTAGCAGCACCGCCACGTACGCCTCCTTGTGAGCAGGATTTTACCGCGCTTTGAAAATGTTTATAAAATGGAATACATCCAGTATGAAAGGCTTCTCCCCCGCGTATAGGGCTGCCTAAAGCACGAATACGACCGGCATTGATACCAATCCCAGCGCGTTGGGATACATACTTAACAATAGCACTAGCAGTAGCATTTATAGAATCTAGACTATCGTCGCACTCAATAAGGACACAGGAGCTAAATTGTCGTGTTGGGGTGCGCACTCCAGACATAATTGGTGTGGGTAATGAAATCTTAAAAGTTGAGATAGCATCATAAAAACGCTTAATATAATCTAGACGAGTGCTATTTGGATAACTAGAAAATAAGCAAGCGGATACTAATATGTATAAGAACTGAGCGCTCTCATAGATATCACCGTTAATACGGTTTTGGACAAGATATTTTCCTTCTAGTTGTTTTACCGCAGCATAGGAAAAGTTCATATCACGCCAGTGATCAATAAAGTCATCCATTTTTTCAAATTCATCTAAACTGTAGTCTGTTAAAAGATGGGCATCATATTTTCCCATAGATACCATACGTGTCACTTGGTCAATGAGCTTAGGCGGTTCAAACTGACCATATGCTTTTTTTCGCAAATGAAAAATAGCTAGACGTGCGGCCATGTATTGGTAATCAGGTGCGTCTGCTGAGATAAGATCAGCAGCTGATTTGATGATGGTTTCATGAATATCAAATGTACGGATACCTGGATAAAATTGGATACGAGAACACAATTCTACCTGAGATACAGAGACATTATGTAGATTTTCTGCTGCCCAGTTGAGTACGCGGTGTATTTTTTCTAGATCGATACGCTCAGTTCGGCCATCGCGTTTAGTTACAAAAAGACTCTGATTCATGTCTGGCTTTACCTATCCTTAACAAATAATTCCTATAGTCCTATACAGATAGATCTTTGTAGTTACCTTTTTGATCAATGTTACATATAGGTTGGGAGTGGTGGTAGTTTTAACCACAACGGATAATCATATATAATAAAATATATAATTATATACTATAATAATGAGTAGGCTTATAGCCCTAGCTTGCTGAACGAAGCTGGATCTTTAAACGAAACGAAACGTGTGCAAATTTTTAGTTCTTACCTCCTAAAAGTTTTTATGCTTTGGGGCTGATCATAGGATGACGCATGTTTTATTATCGTGATTCATGTTAGATATTCTTGTAGAGATGCAGCTAGTAATATTAATACAAATGATAATGCTAATATGAACGATTCATTGCACCATTATACGGATATGAATATGAAGTTAAGATATTATCTAACTGCTCTATTCTCTCTATTTTCAGAACTTTATGATGAAGCTTTAGATCTTAACATATGCTTTATTGTACCTAAGCAGTCAAGTGCAGATTAAGATAAGATATCCTCACAGTATCTGTGTACTCTAAGATGTAGTATTACTGCGTATCATTAGTTTTCTGATTTTTAGAAATAAGTAGCTCTGACTATTCACTTAGTTTGATCAACAAGTTGTTCGTATAACATAATAGTTTAATTAATATATTATTATCTTATATACATAATTATATGTACCATATAAAAATTGTTTTCTGAGATCAATATGGTTATTATTTTTCGTATATCATAAAGCTTTATTTGAAATTGTTTTTATATTTTTATTATTATTTTCCTTATTTCGATAATATCCATTGACATTGACATCTTCTTGCTAAGACTTGGCATTATTAGCATTATTAGCATTATTAGCATTATTAGCATTATTAGCATTATTAGCATTAGTGCATGTGCATCATGTTATTATCTATTTTTTTTACTTAACTAATGAGATTATATTGCATGTTACATTAATGCATGCATTAACTAAATATATTATCTTACATTCTAAGTATATATGCATATCATATTTTAAAGAGGAGAAATATCTTTTAAAAACCATACATTATCATGATTTTTGTTTTTTTTGTGTGTGCTTTCTTATATCTTATGATCTTATAAGTAATTTATGAATGGTGAGAGAGCATAGTTGTTTTCTATGTCATGTTGTTAGCGCTAATATTTCTACTACTTATGTGTTTCTAATGAGTCATTATTTATTATTAAAGTATATACTATGCTAGTACATCAGCATGATAAGTAGAATAAATATTTATTTTTCATACTAATCTTATTTTATCTGTACTCTTTTTTAAGCTAGATTAAAAATAGTTATTCATAAGTTCTATGCTGATTGTTTCTTGTATTTATAAGACTAAATTATTTTTAATTTTAGTAAAAAAATTTTATCGGTTGTATTACTTTTTCGCTTATACATTACGAGTAAGAAGTTGTTTATTTTGAGAGGGCTCTATAGTTAATAGAGTAAATATGTAGAAGGTGATATTATACTTTTCATAATTATTCGAGACTAAAAAAAACACTGTTTTTATTTTTTATATATTTTATTGTGATAGCCGTATCTTACATGCATTTTAATATTTCAAGTAAATATAATTAAAGTAGATATAAATTATTAACACATACTAATCAGATCTTATATCTATTCAATTATTTTTCATATTTAATGTTTTTATAACTTTTATATGCAAAAATACAGTATAAATCGTATGATCTATGGTAAAATAAAAAATTTTTTTATCACAATTAAGTGATTATTAGTGTATTTTAATTGATTAGAATAAAGCTTCTTATAGAAGATATCTCTTTATTGTTGATGTTATTTTATGATTGAATTTAAAAATAACATTTATTGAATTATCAGAAGCTCTACTAGGAAGCTCTGAGGATTATTTACCTGATATAAATCATATGATCCATTCTGTATGAAAGATGCCGCGTTTGTTTATTCTTTTGTAAGTATGCGCACCAAAGTAATCGCGTTGCGCTTGAATCAAATTAGCAGGTAATTTTTCTGTACGATAACTATCATAATAAGCAATAGCAGCAGAAAAGGTAGGCGCTGGTATACCGTTTAAAACTGAATAAGATACTATATCACGTAGTGATTTTTGGTATTTATTTGCAATGTCTTTAAAGTAAGGAGCTAAAATTAGATTGGAAATATTTGCATTTTCTTCATAAGCATCAGTAATTTTTTGAAGTAGTTGTGCGCGAATAATACAGCCAGCACGGAATATTTTTGCGATTTCACCATACTTGAGTTGCCAGTTATATTGCGTAGATGCAGTTTTTAGCTGAGAAAATCCCTGAGCATAAGAAATTATTTTTCCAAGATAAAGTGCTTTACGCACTGTTTCAATATACTCTTCTTTGTCAATGCTTATTGTGTTTAGTTTGGGTCCGGATAACACTCTGGATGCTTCTATTCGTTGATCTTTTAATAAGGACAGATAACGGGCAAACACTGATGCAGTGATCAATGATACTGGCTCATTGAGGTCTAATGCACTTTGACTAGTCCATTGCCCTGTACCTTTATGATCTGCTTCATCTAAAATAGAATCTAGGACATAATTACCATCTTCATCTTTTTTGGTCAGGATATCTTTAGTGATATCAATTAAGTAACTACTTAACTCGCCTGTATTCCAAGCATTAAATATTTGAGCTAAAGCTTCATTATTTAAATTTAGCGGACCCTTCAAAAGAGAATACGCTTCTGCAATAAGCTGCATATCACCATATTCAATACCATTGTGGACCATTTTTACATAATGACCAGAACCACCTGGTCCTATATAAGAAATGCAAGCTTTACCTTCAGATATAGCTGAAATCTTAGTTAATATTGGTTCTATAATCGCGTATGCTTCTTTATGGCCTCCTGGCATAAAGGATGGCCCGATTAAGGCTCCTCTTTCACCACCAGACACTCCAGTTCCAATTAAATATAAGCCTTTCTTAGAGAGTTCGTCCTGGCGTCTTATGGTGTCTTTATAAAATGCATTACCACCATCTATGAGAATATCACCTGGATTCAGATAGGGAATCAATGATGAAATGGTCGCATCAGTGGCTTTGCCGGCTTTTATCATTAGCATTATGCATCTCGGTTTTTCTAAAGAGCGAACAAAATCTTGTATCGTATAATATGGTACCAGCATATTGGTTGGATTTTTTTCAAGAAATGTGTTGGTTATTGTATTAGATCGATTAAATACAGAGACTAAATAACCTTTATTTCCAAGGTTAAGAGCTAAATTACGCCCCATGACTGCCATACCTATTACACCAATCTGTTGTTTTGACATGACATCCTCCTATCATAAATTATTTTGAGAAGTTTTTATTTACTTTTTTATATTTAATAGCAAAAGGTGATTTTATTATTTTCAATAAATAAATGTATGATTGCAAGAAAGTCTATGCAGAAAGCAATAAACAATGATACAGATTAAGATCTTGTATAAAAAAATATTTTTTATGCATCAACAGTCAATATATATTGATTAGTAAGGGAATTTTTCTTATTTAAATAAAACTAAATTATCGTAAAGTTAGTGTCTGTCAATTTAATGTTTGTTTATAATATATAAACATATTTGTTTTTAATATATAAACATATCTTGACAATTTTGTGAATTATAGATAGCAATCGTTAGGTAATACATTTAGATAGATATTATAGTAATTTAAATATTGAATTTTTTAAAAGAAAATAATCTCTAGTGGAATTATAAAGTTATACACTAGATACTTTTATATCGTGCATACTTAATGTAATGATAAATAATTAATTATAATCTATTTCTAGGTTGACGTCTATGTTTTTATCATTAGTGGCATTTTAAAGGGTTATAAAATTAAAGATATTAATTGTGTATAAGTATAAGTTATTCTGATAAGTGATGTAATTTTTAGTTAATTTCTTTACATAACATCATCATTGTAGCACTATAGTAAGAATTATTATTCAAAATGTTATTTATAAGGATTATAGCATAACAAGGATAGCTAACTGTATTATAATTTTATAAAAAAATAAAAATATAAATGGTCTTTGATATATCGTCTTTGTGCAGTAGACATATTCTCAATATACTTTACTAGACCTAGTGACGCTGTATTGGGGGGGGATTTATTTTTAAAAGCTGATTAATTAAAATTATAGTTTATATTTTTATTTTTTTATAAATATAATAAGGATAGTTACTATTTCAAGAGAAATAAAAATCTATTACGTTATATATATTATATGCTAGATAAAATATCAATAATAAAAAAATTAATATAGTTCTAATTGTAATTACAGATTGTTATTTAAACGTGATTAATTATTTTAAATAATTCAAAATAAAATTACGATTCTTATGTTAGTTTGTTAAGATGAGACGCGGATTTTTAAGTAAATTAAAATTCAGACACTCATTATTCGCTAAAATGCAACTTAATTCCGTCATTATAGCTATTTATAAAATGTATTTTTGTAGATTTTTTATATAATTTTTATTATATAGAGGTTTTTATTGATAGCGGAACGCTTTTTAATTATGATATAATTTTAATTATTGATAGTACTTATTAATAATAATATATTCCTATAATATAATAATTATGATTTTGTTATAATTACCTATATTGTTATTATAAGATTCAAGTGATAATATAACTATTAGTTATGCATTATCTGTATTTGTGAATTAGATTTTTGGCAGCTAGCTTTACTTATAAGATGTTTTGTTAATGCTGACACCTTCTCTCATTAGAATCAAATATGATTTTAGAAATATTTTTCCGAAATATATCTATTAATTTAGATTAAATATTGTATTAAACTAAAGATTGCATTATGTAATTTTAATAAAATTGAAAAGGAAATTTTTTGGTAGAGCTTATGCGATATTCTTAACGGTCTGTATTCATGAAAAGACGTACTTTAAATGCTTGATGTACCGGCGTTGGTAGAAGTTCTTGTACATCAGCACCATGTTCAGCTATTTCTTTAATTAATGATGAAGAAAGATAAGCATGTTGTGTTGTTGTCATAAAAAAAATACTTTCTATATTAGGAGCTAATAAATGGTTTATAGCAGCTATTTTTCTTTCATATTCTAAATCAGATATTGTTCGTAGACCGCGAATCAGTATGTGAACTTTTTGTTCTTTAGCAAAGTTTACTAATAAATTGCTATATTTTATTACTGATACATTTGGAAGATGTTTGACTGTTTCTTGTGCTAAGTTTTCTCTTTCTTCAAGAGAAAACATTGTCTTTTTTTTTGGATTATCTGCAATTGCAAGAATGATTTTTTCAAATATTTTTGCGGCGCGTGTAACTATATCAAGATGACCATTTGTTATTGGATCAAAAGTTCCAGGATAGATAGCTTTCTCTCTCATTAGTTTTTATCCCTAGAGGTACAATTAAGAGCCCATAGGGCAGTATATTTATTAAAAGTATATTGAAAAACAACTATCGCTAGTAACCAACCGCGAGTTCCATCTAAAAAACTTCGACGAATTAATAATGTCCTGATAAATGACCAGAAACTATGATAAAGAATTTTTATTCTACCATAATGTTTACCTTGTTGATAGCGTTGTTTAGCCCAAGCCCTAGCATAGGTACACTGTTTAAACTGAAAGTCGCAAAAATCTCTACTCGTTACATGCAATAAATCCCCATATAGTAATTGAATGGGTATTTTTGATACATTTAAAGATTCATGAACTAAGTTATCATTATAGACACAAAAGGATGGATATAGACGGATGACGCGATCTGGATACCATCCCCCATGTCGCATAGCCTTTCCGAGAAATAGATTGCACCGTGCTATACTATATACGATTTTTTTTGGCGGTTTTTTTAGTATTAGGTTAATTGATTTCTGTAACTCTGGCGTTACTCGCTCATCACTATCAATCATTAAAATCATGTCATGATTAGCATAATTTTGCGCAATTTGTCTCTGCTTACCATAGCCATACCATACATTAGAGTGATAGATTATCACTCCATAACGAACAGCAATATCTAGAGTTTTATCACTACTTTTAAAATCTAAAAGAATAATTTCATCTGCCCAGTTTACTGATTCTAGGCATTGAGCTAGTACTTCTTCTGAATTATGAGTGATAATTACTACCGATAGTTTTTGTATTTGTTGCATTCAATCATCTTCTTGCGAAAGGTAAGGTTGAATTAATTGTAGCAAATGCTTTAATGCACCTTTGTTCTTATGTAGAACATTGAATGCATATAATCCAGCATTGAGGCGATAGCTTTTATCAGTGAGCAATGCGGTAATTTCATCACTTAATGATTCAGCATCAGTAACAGTAATTAAAGCATTGCTCTGTTGCAAGAGATGACAAATATCTTTAAAATTAAAGGTATGCGGACCCATTAAGATTGGAATGGTATGCGCTGCAGGTTCTAATGGGTTATGACCACCATGTTTAACTAAACTACCGCCAACAAACGCTAGATCTGAAATAGCATATAATAACATTAGTTCACCTATAGTATCTCCAATTACCACTTGTGTACTATCAGAAGGTGTTTGACCATTGCTACGCAAAATAAACCTTAAACGGTATTGTTGAGTCAAGTAACGTACGCTGGAAAAACGTTCTGGATGCCTTGGTGCTAAAATTAATAAAAGGTCTGGAAAACGTTCAAGAAGTTTAGAATGTGCTTTTAAGATTATCTGCTCTTCACCATGATGGGTGCTTGCGGCAATCCATATAGATCTCTTTTGCAGTATCCAGTTACTTTTTAACTGGATAGCTTTTTTAGTCAATTCTGGCATAATAGTAACATCAAATTTTAAACTGCCTGTGACTACTACGCGAGATTGTTGTATACCTAGATTAATAAAATGTTCGCTATCTTCTTTGCTTTGGGCGGCAACTAGAGTAATGCGCTGAAATAAAGATTTTGTAAAGGTTCCAAATATTTTATACATTTTAGCCGAGCGCTCTGATAAACGGGCATTAGCTATGATGAGAGGAATGCGACGTGTATATAATAACGTGATCATATTTGGCCAAAGCTCGGTCTCCATTACTATCACTAATTTTGGACGAATAACATCAAAAAAACGGTTCATGACTCCAGGAAGATCATACGGTAAGTATACATGAGAAATCATGTTCCCAAGAGAAGATACAGCAAGATGTGAGCCAGTTGGTGTCATGGTGGTGATGACAATGGGTAAATGTGGATAACGATGATTTAGTTCTCGTATAAGTGGAATTGCGGTGAATGTTTCACCAACGGATACAGCATGAAGTAAAATACCTTGCGTTTTAACTTTTCCTGCACAGAATCCGTATCGCTCTCCCCACCGTTGGCGATAAGCGGCGGAATTTCGACCACGGATCCAAAGACGGACCCAGATAATAGGTTGAAAAAAATATAGAAAAGCTGTATAAATAATAAGCATAATGTCACTTGTCTTGTTAGGGCAGCAAGGATAGTAAGTTGATTAGGGGGTATATTGATTAGATCTGAGAAGTTATTAGACTTTAAAAACAAACAATAAATAAGTGGTAACCTAAAAGATTATTTCGATTGTTTTTACTCTATCTTTCTAATAAATCCATAATCCTGATGTAAAAAATTAATTAAGTATATTATGTTGGTTAAGAGGTCGGCGAAAGAGTCTATTAATATAGCGTTGCTTACCTTAGATTTTACGAAAAATTATATGTATAATTGTACATTTTTTTTCTATTGTCAATTAATAATAAAAATTATTAAGTGGATATAAATGAAAATTAAATATCTATTCAGATAGGTTTTATTTATTAATCATTAATTAAAACTAATAATTAACTGTATAATTTATAACAAGATTAAGATTATTCATATTATTTCTGTATATCATATAATAGTGAATGAATAGTAGAGTAATTTATTCTTATTTTTTTATAATTTTTTTATATGATTTCTTACTTAATAACTTATATTATCTCTATAAGCTATATCTAAACTAGAAGTCTAGATAATAAGTAACAGATATGATTTCATAAATAGATAAATAAATTGATTATATAAATTTTAATTATATGAATTTTAAATATAAAGATCATTTAAAATAAATGAAATTATCAATTTCTTTTGCATATAAGATGTAACGATATCAGTATAAGATATAAATATATAAGATTTATTATTTTTTTTATTATATTTTTATATATGACTGATATTAAATTATCATTTTGTACATAAATACAGAATTTATGCATTTTTTTATTCTCTATAGCTATATATTTTTTATTAATTTATAATTAAATTTTTATTAATTTATAATTAGAATTTAATTTGGTTAATTGAACTATATTTTTAAAAACAATGAGAGATTATCACATAAAACTTATTTTGACATTTTAATTAGAGTATATATTAACATTTATTAATGTTATGCTAGTAATGACATGGTATTAAATTTTATTTCATAATTTTATTTGTTATATATTTTCTGTTTTTTTGCAAGACGGATACTAAATTTTATTTCGAATTTTATAATTAAGATGTGTAACCTTATATTGATATTATAAAGTTAAATATAGATAACATATATCCATTATATGCATTGTAAGATTTTATTTATATTTTTCATTAAAATGCTAAGATTATTTTTATTATAATTTTTGTTTATGTTATTGAAAAGATAAAATTTTTATTTTTTTATAAAGAAAATATTAAATATATTAATGATAATATGTGATATTTAATATCATTAAATAAATATATTATATTTTAATACTATTATAGTAAGCATATTAAATTTAAATAAAATTAAATAAAACAAAAATTATACTCATATATTACATATTATATAAAAAATAAAAATAGTTAAAAACTATTATATCTATTCTAAATAAAATAAAACATTATGTATTATATATAGAATACATTTTAAAATGAGCAGGATATCGTTTATCTCTTAATTTAATAGTTTAGGTCTAATGGTTAAGAAAAAATCTTCAATATCTTAAAATAAGATAATTAAACTAATTTCGTAGAATATATTAAGATATTAGGTAAAAGTACAATTTTTACATTTTGTCTGGTTTGTACAAGTCGCTTGTATTAAGATTTTTTTTGGAAATACTTTTAAAAAATATATTGGATTCTTAGTGCTTTGTTATTTATCATTGGTCAGTTTGAAAAATATTATGGGTAAGTTTAAAAAGAAAGAATGAATTAAAGAAAGAATAAGTATTGTTTTATAATATTAAAAATTATTTATTAAAAATATTACAATCATCACTATTATGTATTGATGCATTGATATATACATGTTATGTAATTTGAATTATGTAATGATTAATATTTAAATTATGTAATGATTAATATTTATATGATAATTATCATGATATGCAATATATTATGATTGAATTAGGATTCAGTTAGGGTATTAAGTTATCGTTATCCTGATTGTTATCAATAACATCGAGAATTAATTAAGGATGGTCCTATTTAGAATATTTATAATAAATCTTAAAAATTATATAAATATTTTGATCGGCACGAGAGGATTTGAACCTCTGACCCCCGCCACCCCATGACGGTGCGCTACCAGTCTGCGCTACGTGCCGAGTATTTATTATATATTATATGTGATATCATTCAGATATTATTGCAATAAATTATATCTAAAATTATTAGATATTCTACTAATTACATGCCTAATTATACGCTAATAATATTAATTATCCTTTTATAGTAAAAGCTATGTAAGATTATATCCAGAATCAACCTATCATATGATGTATGAAATTAATATGCAAGATCTTTAATGATTCTAGTCTATTTTATGATACAAAAAATATACACATAATATATAGTAATGCGTAGTAATGCGAGTAATGTAGTAATTCATTTATCATACAATTCATTATTTTCATTATTAAATTTTATTAAAAAATATGTATAGTATAATTACATTATATATAGTTTAGTCATTTGTATCATATATTATATATTTTATTATTTGTTGTTTATCAAAAATCAAATTTTATATTATGTATATAATTTTAATGTTTAATAATTTAACAATGTTTATAGTTTATACATTTTTTATATCAAACACCTTCCGATATCTGTCATTTTTGTTTTTATTTTATAAATTCATACTATCATTTTATATAAAAATAAGATGTAAAAATAGGGTTTATTTGATATATAATTAAATATATAATTAAATAAATTTTAATATCTAAAAATAAATTTTTATTTTTATTAATTGTTTTATTAGTATACATTAAATTTATTTATTAGTATAAATTAGAGTTAATTTTTTTATTTTAATCTATAAGTATTTTATTTTTTTGATGTTTTGTTATATCTCATTTTTAGATATTTAAATAATTTTTTTAATTTGAGCAGTGAATATTATTTTATTTAAATAAATTTAAATAATAAATATATAAAAATATATATATAAATATATAAAAATATATAAAATTAAAATTAATATAATATATTTCATATATTATTATGAAGTATTAAATAAATATTTTTATAATTTTGAAATATATTAAATATTTATTAAATTATTTATTATTTATTATTTATTATTTTGTGATTTATTAAAAAATTATTATTTATTATTTTGTGATTTATTAAAAAATCTTAATTGGTTGTAGTTGAATCATTGATATTTAATTGTATTCATAGAATTTATAATAAAAAAATTTTAAGGATAATTCTGGATTATATTTTATATAAAAAAATTATATCTTATATAAGAAAAACATTACAAAAACAGTTGAAATTATAACATATGCCCGCATTTAAGTTTTAAAGAATAATATAATTATACATACATCTAATAATGATCAGATGATGATTAGAATTTAGTGGGAGATATTTTTATGGGTAAGATTATTGGAATTGACCTTGGTACAACAAATTCATGCGTTGCTATCATGGATGGTGGAAAGGCACGTGTATTGGAAAATTCAGAAGGCGATAGAACCACACCTTCTATTATTGCTTATACTCAGGATGGTGAAACGTTAGTTGGACAGCCTGCTAAGCGTCAGGCGATTACTAATCCACAAAATACTTTGTTTGCTATTAAACGTCTCATTGGTCGTCGTTTTCACGATAAAGAGGTGCAATGCGATATAAAAATTATGCCATTTAAAATTGTTAATGCTGATAATGGTGATGCTTGGCTTGATGTTAAGGGAAAACGTATTGCACCACCGCAGATTTCTGCGGAAGTCTTAAAAAAAATGAAGAAAACCGCGGAAGATTACTTAGGGGAAGAGGTTAGCGAAGCAGTTATAACAGTACCTGCGTATTTTAATGATGCACAACGGCAAGCCACGAAAGATGCTGGACGTATTGCAGGTTTAGATGTTAAACGCATTATTAATGAGCCTACTGCCGCTGCATTAGCTTATGGTCTAGATAAGAGTCAAGGTAATCGCACAATTGCTGTATATGATTTAGGTGGTGGTACTTTTGATATTTCGATTATTGAAATTGATGAGGTAGATGGTGAAAAAACCTTTGAAGTATTAGCAACTAACGGTGATACTCATTTAGGTGGTGAAGATTTCGATAGTCGCATGATTAATTACCTTGTGTCTGAATTCAAGAAAGATCAAGGAATTGATTTACATAATGATCCTTTAGCTATGCAGCGTTTAAAAGAAGCCGCTGAAAAAGCTAAAATAGAGCTTTCTTCTTCTCAACAAACTGATGTTAATTTACCGTATATCACAGCAGATGCCAATGGTCCCAAACACTTAAACATTAAAGTGACACGTGCAAAGCTAGAATCTTTAGTTGAAGATTTGATTATCCGTTCAATTGAGCCATTAAAAATGGCTTTAAAAGATGCAAATTTATCTATATCTGATATTAATGATGTGATTCTTGTGGGTGGTCAAACCCGTATGCCTATGGTGCAAGTGAAAGTGGCTGATTTTTTTAGTAAAGAGCCGAGAAAAGATGTTAATCCAGACGAGGCAGTAGCTGTTGGCGCTGCAGTGCAGGGTGGTGTTTTAGCCGGAGAAGTAAAAGATGTCTTGTTATTGGATGTGACCCCGCTCTCTTTGGGTATTGAAACTATGGGTGGTGTTATGACGTCACTAATTAGTAAAAATACTACAATCCCAACTAAGCATAGTCAGGTATTTTCTACAGCAGAGGATAATCAATCTGCAGTGACTATTCATGTAGTACAAGGTGAACGAAAACGTGCGGTTGACAATAAGTCTCTTGGGCAGTTTAATCTTGATGGTATTCAAAATGCTCCGCGTGGAATGCCGCAAATTGAGGTTACCTTTGATATCGATGCAGATGGGATTCTACATGTATCTGCAAAAGATAAGCACACCGGTAAAGAACAAAAAATAACCATTAAAGCTTCTTCAGGTTTAAATGATAGAGAAATTGAAAAAATGGTGCATGATGCAGAAGTTAATGCTGAGTTAGATCGTAAGTTTTCAGAGTTGGTTCAAACCAGAAATCAAGGTGACCAGATAGTACATAGTACACGCAAGCAATTAAGTGAAATGGGTGATAAACTAGCAGAAAGCGATAGGGCAACTATAGAATCTGCGCTAAATGCATTAAATACAGCATTGAAAGGTGAAGATAAATCGGAAATTGAAGCCAAGATGCGGATTTTGATGGAATCTTCTTCTAAGCTTATAGAATGCGCTACACAACAAGCAGAGTCTACTAGAGGTTCCACAAGTACTACCAAAAACACTAAAAAAGATAATGACGCTGTTGATGCTGAATTTGAAGAAGTGCGCGATAACAAAAAATAATTATTTTAAAATAGTAAGGCGTCTCGTCGAAAGTACCGATTATAACTGCACGGGCGTGGATATAATCCACATCCGTGCGTGTTTGTTAATGTCAGGATAAAGAGCAATGGTGAAAAGAGACTATTACGAGATTTTAGGTATAACTCAATCAGCAGATGAGCGTGAAATTAAAAAGGCTTATAAGCGTCTAGCAATGAAATTTCATCCTGATCGCAATTCTGGGGACAAGGATTCTGAGGCTCGATTTAAAGAGATTAAAGAAGCTTATGAGGTTCTCACGAACACACAGAAACGTAAAGCTTATGACCAATATGGTCATGCTGCTTTTGAGCATAGTGGTTCAGGTGGAAGCGGGCAAGGTGGTTTTAGTAGTAATGCTGATTTTAGTGATATCTTTGGTGATGTATTTGGTGATATCTTTGGGGGAGGACGGCGACAACAGCGTGCTACGCGCGGATCCGATTTTCAATATAATTTAGAGTTATCATTAGAAGAAGCAGTACGTGGTGTATCTAAAGAGATTCATATTCCAACTATGGAAGACTGTGTCAAATGTCATGGGAGTGGAGCTAGAGCAGGAACTAAACCAAAAACTTGCTCCACTTGTCATGGTGCAGGTCAAGTTCAAATTCGACAAGGTTTTTTTACTGTTCAACAGGTTTGCTCGTATTGTCAAGGGAGAGGGGTAATAATCAAAGATCCATGCCAAGTTTGTGGTGCAAAGGGTCGGGTTTCTAAATCGAAAACTTTATCAGTTAAAATACCAGCAGGAGTAAACACCGGTGATCGTATTCGCTTAAGTGGAGAAGGTGAGCTTGGTGAAAAAGGATCTCGAGCAGGTGATTTATATGTTGAGATTCAGATGCTAAAACATCACATCTTTGAGCGCGAAGAAAATAATTTATACTGCGAGGTTCCAATTAATTTTATAATGGCGGCATTAGGTGGAGAAATTGAAGTACCTACTCTAGATGGGCGTGTAAGTTTAAAAGTGCCACCTGAAACACAAACTGGAAAACTATTTCGTATGCGAGGAAAAGGTGTCAGATCAGTGCATGGTGGTGCTGCAGGTGATTTGCTTTGTAGGATAGTAGTTGAAACTCCTGTGAATTTAAATGAAGATCAAAAAATGATATTACGTGCATTAAATGATAGCTTTGTTGGATCTTCAGAGGGGAGGCATGGTCCGCGTTCTAAAACATTTTTTGATGGTGTCAGGCAGTTTTTTGATGATTTGAGGCGCTACTGATATGCATAATGGAATAATTAATACTTAATAATGTAGCATTAGTATATTTATTAGAAAGAAGTGCATTTGATCTATTTTGATGATGTTTTTAGTTATGTTCAAATGAATGATTTGAAAGGAGTTTTATTGTTAGAATAAGAAGTGATCTATTAGCCTTATGTTATGATGCTGAATTATATTTACATAAACATAAAAGTAAGAATCATTAATCGAAAAATATACTTTTAAGTGTATTTTTATAAAACGTTTGTAATAGTACATATAAAAAATAGTATTTTTAAGTATTTTTTATTAATTGTGTGTATTAATAACATCTGAATATTTATTATAATCGTTAGATTGTAAGTGTTTATGTATTTATATAAAAATAATTATTGTTGAATGTTCTGATAAAAGGTCTTCATTTATCTTAAAAATATTTCCTTAATGAAATTAAATTAGTAAAATAACTAAAACAAGCGCGATCACTATGATAATCACCAGGGTATCATAGTGATCGCGATAAAAAAATTTGCATGATTGGCATCATATAGTGATTTTAGGTACTTCTGAAATTAGTTATCTTTTTAATTAAGAAAAAATAACAGCAGTACATGCTGCTGATTTTACGAATAAAATGAGATATTTTTATTATATTTTAATATATAAAAAGAAGTAGGCATTATATCTAGTTTCTAGATAAAAGGAATTATTATCATCTAATAATGGCACAAAATAAAGAATGGATGGGATTATTAGAATAGCTAACGCCGTGTATGATTAGTGCATGCTAATAATAAGTGGATGTTTAAGTTTTAGCTTTTTCTGGAGTAATTAAAGCATGAATCAAGAACATCTAGAAGGCTCGTGGAATATTGATCGCGATGAGATCAATAAATTTTCACGTTTAGCGTCGTCTTGGTGGGATTTAAAAGGTCCATTTCGGCCTCTTCATAGCATGAACTTAATACGTTTAGAGTGGATTATAAAACATACGAATGGTTTATTTGGTAAAAATATTTTAGATGTTGGTTGTGGCGGGGGCATCCTGGCAGAAAGTATGGCTCGAGAAGGGGCAAGTGTGACTGGTTTAGATATCAGTGAAGAATTATTACAAGTCGCACGTTTTCATGCTACGACAAATAACATAAAGATATATTATATTAAAAAAACAGTGGAAGCGTATGCTGAGCAGTTTTCTGGTCAGTACGAGGTTGTAACTTGCATGGAAATGTTAGAGCATGTTCCTAATCCATATTCAATTATTTATGCTTGTGCTAGGCTTGTTAAGCCATCTGGAAGTGTCTTTTTTTCCACTTTAAATCGTACGAAAAAATCTTGGTTCATAGCAATTTTAGGTGCAGAGTATATTTTTAAAATTTTACCTCGCGGAACGCATAATATAAAAAAATTAATTCGCCCTAATGAATTGTTAGAATGGATTGATGCAACACATCTTTGTGTATATGACATGATTGGGTTATGTTATAATCCTCTTGGCAATTATTGTCGATTAACCTCTAATGTTGATGTGAGCTACATGGTTCATGCACAATATGATATTAATCATAAAGTGATTTAAAGATATTAAGTAAAATTATTATTTTTATGTTATTTTTCATATCTTAGTTGTCAGAAACATGTATTTTTTATTTTTATCATTTGTTGTAAGTAGATTACAGACAAATTTTAATGTTTCACAGATTTATAAAATTTTTTTTGGATACATTGGACAATGCAATCTGCAGATTAGATTTTGAATATACTTATAATAAATATTATTGCACTATAAACTATAAAAGTAATCAGTAGTATTTGACATATTGCAGTTTATAGGTTAAAATTTAATTTTTATTTCCAGTAATCCTCTGTAGTTCAGCTGGCAGAACGGCGGACTGTTAATCCGTATGTCACTGGTTCGAATCCAGTCAGAGGAGCCATAATCCCATTAGATATATATTTTCTATTGGTCTGAGTGAATAAATCTTAGTAAAGAACATAAATTTTTTCAAGCAAAAGTAATTATATACTAATAAAATTATTAAAATTCTCAATTATTTTCATTAGAAAAATAATATTTAAATATATCTATCTCAGAATTTATAATAATTTATTTTTATAAATTGATATGCTAAGAATATAAAGATTCAAAATATGTAATATATCTCTTATCTATTGATATTTTTAAAATTAGATCAATGATTCGATATTAATGAGGATTAGCTTATGTAAGGTTTATTTCTAGTAAGCATTATTAATGGATTGAAATTTCTTGTATCTAAAACATTATTTATATTTAAATGCATTATCATTCGTTTGTTTATTTAAATATTTTTATTGTTTTTATTAAAAATGCCATGTATTTGTAATAAAAAGACAATTTTTTAGAATAAATTATTAAAAATATTGTTTTTATCTTTAATAGGTATAGTTGTTACAACATAAAAAAATAGTTATCTTGATCATGGTATGTGTCTTGTATTTAGTATGGTTATTTATCAGAAGTGATAATTTTATAGTTTTTAAAAAAAATTTAAAATAAAATTTATTATTCAAATAATAATTGAGTTTTATCATATTAAAGATATTAACTTATGCGCTGCATTGAAATATGTACTAATGCTTCTAATGCATTACGCCATGGTGATTGAGGAAGGATTCTTAGTGCCGTAATGGCTTTATTAGCTTCTTTCTGAGCGGTTTTTCTAGTACATTCTAGAGAACCGCATTCTTTTATTGTTGATTGAATAATATCAAAAAAGTGGCGACCATTTCCTTTACTGATTACTGAACGAATTAAGTTAACTTGTTCCAGGGTTCCATGACGCATTGCGTGTAATAAGGGGAGAGTTAGTTTTCCTTCTTTAAGGTCAGCACCTGTATTTTTGCCTAATATTTTATTATTAGAACTATAATCTAATATGTCATCAATAAGTTGAAATGCAGTACCAAAATAACGCCCATAAGCTTGTAAAGCTTGCTCTTGAGCTAGAGTAGATCCAGCTAAAATCGCAGAAGTTTGTGCTGCAGCTTCAAAAAGGCGTGCTGTTTTATTATAGATAATATGCATATACTTTTCTTCAGTGAGATCTGGATTATTGCAATTGAGTAATTGAAGAATTTCTCCTTCAGAAATGACATTAACGGCTTCTGAGATTATTCTTAGAATTTTTAATGATCCAAGATTAGTCATCATGTGAAATGCACGAGTATATATAAAATCACCTACTAATACACTAGCTGCATTCCCAAAAGCCATATTAGCGGTAGGTTGCCCTCTACGAGCTTCTGATTGGTCAACGACGTCGTCATGTAGCAGGGTTGCGGTATGGATGAATTCAATGAGCGCCGCCATAATAATATGTTGTTTTCCTGAGTAACTGTGAATGGCCCGTGCTGCTAATAATGTAATGATTGGGCGAATACGTTTACCTCCGCTGCTAATGATGTAGCAACTGAGTTGATTAATCAGAGGAATATTTGAGTTCAGCTGTTTGTTTATGGCGGTATTAACATCTTCCATATCGTGTTTAATAAGTATGTTTATTTCTTCTAAGTTCATGGTTTTTTCGTTATCACCTAGTTTTTATTGCGACGGAAGTTATAGATGTATATTTATATTATGTATATATACAATAAATCATACAGTATATAATATCGAATTATGTATTGAGAAATATTTACTTTTTTGTGTAGTGTTTTATTTTGCATTAATAATAAATGCTTGTTTTTAACAAAGAGTTTTGTATAATTATATATCTAATAAAACTTATAGCGTAGCATTATATTGCTCAGGAAGGCGCAGAAATGGAGTTGGCTATGTATGCGGTTTTTCAAAGTGGCGGAAAGCAGCACCGAGTGAGTGAAGGTCAGGTGGTTCGACTAGAAAAGATAGATAGCTTGATTAGTAACATAGTGGTATTTAATCAAGTTCTTATGATCGCCAATGATGAGTATATTAATATAGGTTCGCCTTTTATAATAGGTGGAACAATACACGCAGAAATTATCGCTCATGGTCGTAGTAAAAAAATAAAAATTATTAAATTTCGTGCTCGTAAGCATTATCGAAAACATCAAGGTCATCGTCAGTATTTTACTGACGTTAAGATTATTACCATTAAAGATTCAGTTAGAGTCTCCGGAGATTACTTAACACATGGCGCATAAAAAAGCAGGCGGATCCACACGTAATGGTCGAGATTCCCATGCAAAACGACTGGGAGTAAAACGTTTTGGAGGAGAAACTGTATTAGCAGGTAGCATTATTGTTCGGCAGAGAGGAACGCATTTTTATGCCGGTGAAAATGTAGGGTGTGGTCGCGATCATACTCTGTTCGCGACTGCTAATGGTCAAGTAAAATTTGAAATTAAAGGAGCAGACAGAAAAAAATATATTAGCATAGTTTCGAATTGTATCGATTAGTATCATAGTATGTATTTCTATAATGTATTTTTAAGAAATTTTAAAAATAAAATTAAGCACTCAAAAATAAAGATTTGTATAAATTTCATACAACATAGATTTATGGTAATTTAAAATATTACATCTGACATTAGAGAGAGTTTTTGATAGATGAAAACACATCTAAAATATTATTTATTTTAAGCATAAAGAGATTAGTTGTGATATTTTAGTATAAATAATATTATAAATAATATATAGGTACTACTAATTATGGTAGATAGTTCTCATTAATATGATATTGATTTAGCAATTCATTTTCCCATAAAATAAAGCATATCTTAGTAGCATATAAAATATATACACTTCCAACCAATATTTAAACTATCTTTTAAATCTAAACCGTTTTAACTATAAATTAAAATTAGAAGATTGTCGCTTAGCATCTGATGTAAATGTGTGATTTTATTAATTAGAGTCACTATTGAGATGTTATCATTATTTGATATCCTATTTTTCATCTGTATAAATATGTTATTAGGAAGAGTGCTTATCACACACTACTACTAGCAATAGTTAAAAAATTTTATATATTTTTATATATAAGTGAATTTTTAGTTAAGGTCGGTTAAAAATAGAATTTTTACTATTGGTGATTTTTTTACTAACTAATGGTTTTGTGTGTCGAGAAGATAGCTAACCTATAGAGATAAATGCAAGTTATTCGATTGAGAAATAGGGGGATGTGGTTTATTTTATTTATACATTACAGCATTAAGATAAAATTTAATTTTACCATAATACCATATTATCTAAGATTTTCAGCAGGGTATATATAAAAATGCCAAATTTTTATATATGGAATAAAAAATTTAGATTATCATCAAGAGTGTAGTTGAGTTGCTTAGATAGTTATTTTATTTTAGAATATTAAGTAATGATATCGTCAAACTATTTTTTTATGAAATCAGAGCGTTATATGACTTATTTTTTACTGACAAAGACTGATGAAGATAGATGTGTATATTGAGTTAAGCGCATAGTCTTTAAATAGTAGAAATCAATAGGTTTTTATTTCTTGGAAATTAGCAAATCGCTTTATAGTATGCGGAGTGTTAATTAAGTGTGAACATTTTATTTTTCATGGTCAATATTTATTTAGGGTTATGTACTCGCTAGCTTTGGATATTACCCATTCTGGAATATACATGGTTGTATCGATAGTGGAGTAGTTAAATGCAGTTTGTGGATGAAGCAAAGATTCTAGTTATTGCTGGTAACGGGGGTAACGGTTGTGTTAGTTTTCGCCGTGAGAAGTATATCCCTCGTGGCGGCCCTGATGGTGGTGATGGCGGTGATGGCGGTGATGTATATATACAAGCTAATGAGAATTTGAATACATTAGTTCAGTTTCATTTTAAAAAAACTTTTTGTGCTAATAATGGGCAAAAGGGTCAGAGTGGTGATTGTAAAGGAAAGCGAGGAAAGGATTTAGTGATTCATGTTCCTATTGGAACTAGAATCATTGATTGTGATACAGCTCAGGTACTAGGTGATATGACCTGTCATCTGCAGATAATGATTTTGGCTAAGGGTGGTTGGCATGGCATGGGTAATACGCGGTTTAAGTCATCAATTAATCGCGCTCCACGTCAAAAGACTATGGGTACATTGGGTGAAAAACGTAATATACAGTTAGAAATAATGTTATTAGCAGATGTTGGCATGTTAGGGTTGCCGAACGCAGGTAAATCAACTTTTACCTGTACAGTATCTGCTGCTAAATCAAAAATAGCTGATTATCCGTTTACAACATTAGTTCCTAGTCTTGGTGTAGTTCGATTAGACTATAATAATAGTTTTGTGATTGCGGATATACCCGGTTTAATTCATGGAGCTTCTAATGGTTCAGGGTTAGGTATTCGTTTCTTAAAGCATCTTGAACGTTGTCACTTATTGTTACATATTGTAGATATAGCATCAACAAATGAAAGAGATTTGGTGAAGGATATTTCTATTATTTTATATGAGTTAGAGAGATACAATCTGAATCTTCTTCAAAAATCTCGGTGGTTAGTCTTTAACAAAATGGATCTTATAGATTATAAAGAGGCACAGTTACGTATGGCTGCTGTTGTTAAAGCTATTCAATGGACTGATAAGTATTATCTAATCTCTTCATTGAATAATACAGGTATAAAGGGATTGTGCCTGGATATTTCTTTTTTCATAAAAAATATCAACATGCAGACTGATGAAAAACTTGATAAGGTAGAGGGAGTATAGAATTCTAAGAAAAGTTTAAAGAGGTGGGCAAGAGAGGTAATATGCTTAGCATAAGAGTTACGATGTTAGAAGCAGATTATTTATATATTAGCAATAATTGTCTATTCTGATAACAATATAATATTGTATTGCCAAGATAGCGTACATAGATAATAGTGTACTATGAAAAAAGAGATCGTTCGTGTAAGTTTTGTTCTAATAGTCTAGAAATTTTATAAAAACTTTATTTTGATAGAATCAAAATCATCTGTATTAATATATAATTAGGGTGATCAGTATAAATATGATTACTAGTAGGTATTACTTTGCATACCGAGATATTAAGAATAGTAACAATTTTTACAATATAAGAATGTAGGGATTCCGATCCAAGATGTATTGTTATTATATTTTTTATTAGTTAAATGATTGTTTCGATGTTTTTTTAATCTCGGCTCATGCTTTAATAAAAACTACTCATAACTTATCCATGCAAGTATTACTAATGCTGTCCCGTGTCTTTTCCGGAGCTGTTCATGTCATTTCTTTTAGATCCTTCAGTTTTTGCGGGTCTTTTTACTCTCATTCTTCTTGAAATTGTCCTGGGTATTGATAATTTAGTATTCATTGCTATTTTGTCCGATAAGCTCTTACCAAAACAGCGTGATAAAGCTCGTCTAACTGGCCTATTGCTAGCCATGGTGATGCGCTTAGGTCTTTTATCCTTAATGTCATGGATGTCTACCATGAATCGCCCACTGTTTAGTGTAGGTGATTGTAGTTTTTCTGGCCGTGAATTAATGTTACTTATGGGAGGTATTTTTCTATTATTTAAAGCTACGACAGAGTTGCACGATCGCTTAGAAAATCGAGATATTCATGATCTAGACCATAAAGGCTATGCTAGTTTTTGGTCAGTTGTAGTGCAAGTGGTTGTTTTAGACGCAGTATTTTCTCTTGACGCAGTGATTACTGCAGTGGGTATGGTAAATAATTTATCCATTATGATGCTTGCGGTAATTATGGCTATGAGCGTGATGGTTATCGCTTCTAAACCGTTAACTGACTTTGTAAACACTCATCCAACCGTAGTGGTCTTATGCTTAAGTTTCCTGCTAATGATAGGTTTTAGTCTCTTAGCTGAAGGTTTACATTTTAACATACCGAAAGGTTATTTATATGCAGCAATTAGTTTTTCAATTGTAATTGAATTATTCAATCAAATGGCGCGGCGTAATTTTATGCGTCATCAAGAAAGACGCCCTATGCGCGAGAGAACTGCGGAAGCTATTCAACGTTTAATGGGAGGACACAAGCAACACGTTAGTCATAGAATAGAAGATGGTACTGTAACGACACTATCTCCAAAGGAAGCGTTTAAAGAGGAAGAGCGTTATATGATGAACGGAGTGCTAACTCTTGCTGCTCGTTCAGTGCGTAGTATAATGACACCACGGGGAGAAATTTCCTGGGTCAACTTAACTGCCTCGTTAGATGAAGTGCGTATGCAGTTACTAGATACGCCACACAGTTTATTTCCGGTGTGCAGTGGCGAACTAGATTCTATCATAGGTGTGGTGCGAGCTAAAGAATTGTTAGTGGCCTTAGATCATGGTGTTGATGTTTTTGCTTTTGCAAGCGCTACACCGCCTATTATTATACCAGATACTTTGAATCCATTGAATCTTCTTGGTGTACTGCGCCGAGCAAAAGGTAGTTTTGTTGTTGTAACTGGTGAATTTGGCGCGGTGCAAGGGCTTATCACGCCATTAGATGTATTAGAAGCTATTGCCGGTGAATTTCCAGATGAAGATGAGACACCAGATATTGTTCTTGATGAAGATGGCTGGTTGGTTAAGGGTGGGGCTGATTTGCATTCATTACAGCATTTATTGAATAATAAGGAATTAATTAAACCAAAAGATCATAATGCATCGTTAGCCGGGCTAATTATTGAGCATATAGGTAGATTGCCTAAAGTTGGTGATATTATTAATATTCATCCTCTTAGATTTCAAATTGTAGAAGCTACTGATTATCGTATTGATTTAATACGAGTTACAAAACAAGATAATAAAAAAAATAATTGTTAATTTCTAATTAATGGATAATTTTATATTAATTTTATACCATATAAAATATAATAGCATCGTTTCATTTTTGATTCTTACTAGATATAAGACACAAAGGGCTCTTATTAAAGAAAGGCGCGATGTATATTTATTTTTATGATTATAAATGTATGTATTATATATAAGAACTTATATATTATATATTATAATTAGAATAATATGTTAGAGATTATATATTAATATATTTTATAATTACATCTCACAATGAATTTTTGTATTTTTATCAAAATAATGATTATCTGTGAAAAATATGATATGTGTGTTTTATTTAGTAAACATCACATAGTTAATGTACATCATAGAATGATTTTATAATTAGTATTATAATCCTATTATAGGTGATACAGGTAATGGACATAGCTCTTATAGAGCTGAACTTATATGTATTTTGAGTATAGTAGAGGCATATTAGTAGTAATAATAGAGATTATAGAGATTATGAGATAGGTGAAACCCCGATAGGGATTCTATTAAGATTGTATAGTTAGTGTAATTTTTTAAATATGTAGATATTACTTAAACATAACGACTATCACCGAAGATTATAGAATTGAGATATTACTTTGATAGTTATGGATATTCGTTAATTGCTCTATAATTATAATACAGATTAAATTACACAAGAGTTAATGAGATATGTTATTAACATATCTTATCATTTTAGACTCAAGATGAGTATCTTGCATATCTATTTTATATTAGAAAATAGCATCCAAGTATTATATTATTCCTATTTAAAATAGCTCTGACTATATATAATCAATGTTTTAATATTATAACAGCTTCGGTTTATCCTACGATAGTTATCACTAATGCAGTTTTTAGTATATTAATTAATAGGCTAGATTATTTAAATGCTGAAAGCAGGACATACATGAATCCTTTAAAATCATTAGCAGCAGTTAGTTTTGTAACTTTGTGTTCACGGATTTTAGGTTTTTCGCGCGATTCTCTTATAGCTTATATTTTTGGTTCAGGTATGGTTACTGATTCTTTTTTTGTTGCTTTTAAGTTACCTAATCTATTGCGTCGTATATTTGCTGAAGGTGCGTTTTCTCAGGCTTTTGTTCCGATGTTAATTGAGCATAAGAACCAAAAAAATATAGAGTCTACGAAAATTTTTATACAATATGCATCTGGTCTTCTTATATCAACGCTATCATTAGTGAGCTTATTTGGAATTTTTATAGCACCTTGGTTTATTATTGTCACTGCACCTGGTTTTTCTGATGATATAGAGCACTGCAGCATGACATTATCACTGATTCGTATTATATTTCCTTATATATTATTTATTTCCTTGGCGTCATTAGCTGGATCCATTCTTAACACGTGGAATTCTTTTATAGTACCCGCTCTATCGCCTATATTTCTTAATTTTAGTATGATTAGTTTTTTATTGCTTGCGACTCCGTACTTTCATCCACCTATTATAGCACTTGCATGGGCCGTATTGGTTGGTGGCATTCTTCAATTTTTGTATCAATTACCTTTTTTAAAAAAATTGGGATTATTAGTTTTACCACGCTTTGATGTACACAATCATGCTATGCGACGACTTTTTTATCAAATAACATTAGGAATTATTGGTGTTTCAGTTAGTCAACTGTCTTTAATGATTAATACAATTCTAGCTTCTTTTTTAGAAATAGGTTCTGTTTCATGGATATATTATGCTGACCGATTGATGGAATTCCCTATCGGAGTGCTTGGCGTTGCACTAGGAACTATTCTTTTGCCAGCTTTATCTAAAAGCGTCATGCTTGGTCAGAAAGAGCTATATTCACAGATAATGGATTGGGGATTACGTCTCTGTTTTCTTTTAGCTGTACCTAGCTCTGTTGCACTTTGTATTTTAGCTAAGCCACTTACTATTGTTTTATTTCAATATGGTAAGTTTACATCCTTTGATGTAATTATGACGCAGCGTTCTTTGATAGCCTATTCAGTAGGTTTAGTAGGGTTAATTGTCATGAAAGTCTTAGCGCCAGGTTTTTATGCTAGGCAGGATATGCATACTCCATTTAAAATTGCCATATTAACGCTTATAGTAACGCAGGTTATGAATTTAGCTTTTATTGGTCCTCTAAAGCATGCTGGTTTATCGCTATCCATTGGATTATCTGCTTGCCTTAATACCGGACTGCTTTATTGGCAATTACTTAAAAAGCGATTTTTTGTACCAAATCCAGGATGGATGAAGTTTTTTATACGTTTATTGGTTGCTGTTCTCGTTATGGGTATAGTCTTATTTGAAGTATCTAATATGGTTCAGGACTGGACTATAGGAAATATGCCAGAGAGATTATTAAGATTAGTAGTTGTATGTTGTATTGGTATTAGTGTTTATTTTTTGATGTTATTAATCGTGGGTTTTCGCAAACGTGATTTTTCTCCATATAACGTAGATTTATTATAGAAAACTATACTATGGTTTAAAAAATAACTAGGTAAGTGGTTACTAATAATTGTAGATAATTTATATATTTTATGTGTTGACTAGATTAAGAGAAGCAGGGTTATGTGCGAAAAATAATTTATTAATTTTTTGAACAAAGCTTTTAATAGTACATTGGATAATGACTAATTTTTATATAAATCAAGAGAGAAATATGTAACTAGTGTTAATAGTTATCTATAAGATTAGGTAGCAGCACTAGATAATTAATCTCTTCATCTTGCAGTTTTTTTCCTATATGTAGATAATATGTACTGATATTTTTTTTGAGTGAATTAAGTGGATAGGGTAGTAAATTTTAGCCATTCATGAGATCTTCCTGCAGTATAGGTTAATTGATGATATTCTAAATTATGAAAAATTATAAGAATTATTTTTAGATGATTAATTTTTTCTTAGGTTAATTGGGTTTTGAATAGTTTTAATGCAATTGTTAGTATGTTAATTTAATGCAGAGTAAGATAAAATGTTTAATATTATAAGGATCGCATCCTGCAGTAGTGCATGCATTAAGAGTTATAGTTTTATTGATAAAAGCTAAAAAATGATCAATAAAATATTGATTTTTATTTGTTTATTAATAATACCTTGTTTTTCTAGTGGCATTCAGCATGATGTAGTCACTACTTTGCAAAAGCGTCTTGAGAAAAATAAAAGCTTTCAGGCTGAGTTTCATCAAAAGGTAATTGACAAAAATAATATTTTGATTCAAGAAGGCTATGGTTATATATGGCTACATCGACCGAATCAGTTGTATTGGAAGATGCTTTACCCTGATCAAAGTGATTTCATATCAGATGGGAATACATTATGGATTTATAATCCATCCATAAAACAGGTTAGTATCTATTGTATGAAAAATATTCTTCAAGATACTCCATTCATGCTAGTGATATGTAATAAGCCAAATGACTGGAAACAATATCATTTACTGCAGAAAGGTGATAAGTTTATTTTTACTCCTAAAGAATTATATAGTAATATTAAAAAATATACTATAAATGTCTTAAATAATGGAAATATTAATCAGTTTAGTATCTTTGAAAAAGACGGGGTATGTATTCGTTATATTTTATCTAAACAGAATTCCATTCCCATTAATCCTAAAAAATTTCAATTTAGTATACCTTTAGGAGTTACAATAGACGATCATCAAAAATAGATTATCAAGATAAGAATTCTATATATTCAATGCTTATTTGATTATCAAATTCTTATTTAAAACAAGAAGAGTTATTGATGTATAGGAGTAATTATTGATATGTTTAGAAATGATAGGTGAGTGATTTTATTAGTAAAAGTTACGTCACTAAATTAATGGTTAATAACCATTAAGCATTATGAATAGAGTGTGTTATATTTTATCGCTTTAAGATGCTGATTAAATTTACAAAAAACACATTTGTGAGAGATACTTAGGTTATATTTTATATACGTAATATTATTAAGTCTTTTTAACTTTAGACGATAGTTATAAATGAAAGAGCAACAGTAACAGTTTTTTGATATCGCAAAGAGTTTAAAGTGGCTTTTTCATGTAACACAGTACAATGGTATATCAAAATATAGCTTCCATTATATATATTATAAATATTAATATCTTAACATTTATAATATTATTATTTTTAATTAACAATATTATAAATGTAGACGTAAAACTGACTGCGCTATTTAAATTAAAATATTTTTATTTTAATTTAACAGTAATATATAATGTTAAAAGTGCTGTAGATGATATTTATATGAACATAATATATGATATGGTATCATTTTTATATGATATATAATATTAGCTTTTGATAGCTCTAGAGCCGATTAACTCACGTGAATCTATAAAATCCATGCGTACTACTCAATATATGCTTGCTACTCTAAAAGAAAAGCCTTCTAGCGCTGAAACAATCAGTCATCAACTTATGCTACGCGCTGGGATGATACGCCAATTAGCATCAGGACTATATACTTGGCTACCAACTGGGTTGAGGGTAGTACAAAAAGTCAAAGCTATTGTACGAGCAGAAATGCAACGTATTGGTTTTTTAGAAATATCTATGCCAGTTGTGCAGCCAGCTAGTTTATGGCAGGAAAGTGGGCGCTGGGAGCAGTATGGATCTGAATTGCTCAAATTATCTGACCGGAATTGTCGTTCTTTTGTTATTGGACCAACACATGAAGAAGTTATTACTGATTTGATTCGTAACGAGATTACCTCTTATAAGCAATTGCCTGTAAAACTTTTCCAGATTCAAACAAAATTTCGTGATGAGGTGCGACCACGATTTGGTGTTATACGCTCTAGGGAATTTCTTATGAAGGATGGTTATTCTTTTCATGAAACACAGGAATCTTTACAGGAAACTTATTCTATTGTATATAAAGCGTACAGTAATATCTTACAAAAAATGGATTTAAATTTTTGTATTGTAGAAGCAGATACTGGATCTATTGGTGGTTATATTTCTCATGAATTTCAAGTCTTAGCGCCAAGCGGAGATAATATTATTGCATATTCTACAGAATCTACATATGCAGCAAATTTAGAAGTAGCTGAGGCGTTTCCTCCAAGTGATGTCTGGCAACCCGGTATACAAAAAAAAGCAAAATTTTCGACACCAAATATCACTACTATTCAGGATTTGTCTGAGAAGTGCAATATTCCAATAAAAAAAATAGTGAAAACATTAGTAGTAAAAGCAAATACAGAAAGCTCTAGCGAATTAGTTGCTCTTTTAGTGAGAGGAGATCATGTACTTAATAAAATTAAAGCAGAAAAGATTGATATCATAGCTTCTCCATTACACCTTCTTGGTGATCAAGAAATTCGTCAATATTATCAAGCTGGACTTGAGTCACTAGGGCCAGTTGGTCTTAATATACCTATTATAGCTGACCGCAGTGTTTCTGCGATGAGTGATTTTATCGTTGGTGCAAATATTGATGGTCAATATTTTATGGGTATTAATTGGGGGCGCGACCTACCATTTCCACGCATTGAAGATATTCGCAATGTAGTAGAAGGTGATGTGAGCTCTGACGGTAAAGGTACATTATTAATTAAACGGGGGATTGAGGTTGGTCATATTTTTCAGTTAGGCACAAAATATTCTAAAGCTCTTAAAGCTATTGTGCAAACCTCAAATAGATGCAGTAAGATTATTAAAATGGGCTGTTATGGTATTGGAATTAGCCGTATTATTGCCGCTTCGATCGAGCAGAATCATGATGAGCGTGGTATTATATGGTCATCAGTATTGGCGCCATTTCAAGTAGCCATATTACCAATTAATATACAGAAGTCGTCTCACGTAAGATCTTCATCTGAAGATCTTTATTGGCGGTTATTAGCTGAAGGTATTGATGTGATTTTAGATGATAGAGCAGAGAGATTGGGCGTAATGTTTTCAGATATGGAACTTATTGGGGTTCCGCATATTTTAATAATAAGCGAGCGTAATCTCCAAAATAAAGAAATTGAGTATCAATCTAGAGCACTGAATCAAAAAAGGATATTTAAAATTAGCGACATTATCTTCTATCTTAAGTCAGAACTTCATGATTCTAGATTGAATCTTAATTAATAAGAAATCCTGCTAGACTAGTGATCAGAGATAGATGTAAAATTGTAAAATAGTACTTTAATGGATTAATTTTGATGCGTTTTAGAAAAGATAATGTATGCGCAGGATGCGAATATTATATTTCTTTTATTTTTTTTGAATATGAGCATTTCATGAGATAGATTAGAGTGTCTTATGTTTATAAGGACCATTTACTAATATGTTAAGCCGGTTTGTTAATGATTTAAAAACAAATATAATATCATCATAAGTGTATCTTAAGACGATATAGCAATTTGGTTTTTGTAAAGTATTTCAGATAAAATGTTATGAAAAGTTCATATTGTTATTATAATAAAAACTATAAGTGAGTAGTCTTATTTTTTTGATGTGTTTTTTTATATAAGAAGTATAGTGTACTTATCAAACCGCATAGCATTAGACATATTGGTAGCAATATTAAACATAGCGTAAATTGAGGTTCGTAATAAATAAAAATTGGTGTTCTGCCAAATAAAAAACCTACCATAATTAATACCAGTACCCAAAGAAAAGCACTGGTCCAATTAAATAATTGAAATTTTACATTATCTAAACTAGAAAGTCCTGCAATAGTTGGCAATAAGGTACGAACAAAAGCAATAAAACGACTAATCAATAATGCCGACATGCCATATTGTTGAAACAATTTTTCTGCTTTTTTGTGATAATGTAATGGAAGATATAATAACCATTTCTGCACTCTCAGTGTATTTCCTAACCACTTACCTTGTACATAGCTTACCCAACAACCAAGAGCAGCAGCAATTGTTAAAACGCATAATATAAGTATGCCATTGATAACTCCTTTAGCCACTAAGATACCAACTAGTACTAAAAGACTATCGCCTGGTAAAAAAGATGTTGGCAATAAAGCATTTTCTAAAAATAAAATTAAAAAGAATATACAATATAATGATAAGACAAGAGATGGATCTGTAAGTGCAGTATAGTTATGTTGCCACAAGGCTTGAGACAGAAATTTTAAAATATCCATTATTGTAGTATCTCAGATATGATCTAATAGTTATTGCTACATTTAGCCTGCATATTAAGATTAGATTTTCTCTTATAAAGATTTTTGATAGAGAAAAATTTTAAACAATTGCCTGGACCTATCAGATAATTTGTTAGTGCTTCTAATGTATTGTATCATCACTGATGTAGAATAATCTTTACTTATTTGGATTAAAGTTTATTAAAGCGATCATATTTAATGACGTTCAGAACATAAGGTCTTTAATATGTAATCATTAGGGTATATCAGCATCTCTTGCATTACATGGTCTGTGTGAAATTAATAGATATTATGCTATATTTTAAAGAGGAGTCTGATTAGAATGCATATCTTTACGTTTTTTTCCAAAGAGAAAAATATATATACTCATATTTTTAATTAATCTGAGAGTAATATTTTGTTTTTAACTCGGAAGATTATAAACATACTAATTTATTCATGAAGGTTAGCAATATATGAAAAATCCTTTGAATAATTTTATATAGCATAGATAGGTGCAGTCTATGGATAATATTTTTATCAGCAAACTGCAGAGGTGTATGCTTGTTTACCAGTTTTAATATACCGCATTCATTACTGTAATATTCATATAAGGCCTAAGTGTTACTAGAATCTAGTGATAAACGAGACACTTCACATTAAGTAGTATTTAGTAATAATTTCAAATATAAAGTAATTTTACAAACCATTGCTATCCATTTAGTATTAAAAATTAATTTTTGTCATTCTCAAGAATATAATGAGATGTCTTTGAGCTCTCTATGGGTAATAAAGGGTTTGTTGTTAATAAATTGTCTGAATTTTGCATAGGTTCTTTTTTTCTATAGATTTTGATTGGTTCATTTTCTCCAGTAATGACCGATTTATTAATAATAACTTTTTGGATGTTATGTATCGAAGGTAATTCATACATCGTATTTAATAGGATGTTTTCTATGATAGATCGCAATCCTCTAGCGCCAGTTTTTCGTCGTATTGCTTGATATGCAATTTCTTTTAGTGCCTCTTTTTGAAACTCTAGCTCTACGCTTTCTAAACTAAATAAAGCTTGATATTGTTTTGTTAGTGCATTCTTTGGTTCATGTAAAATTTGAATTAACTCTATTTCATCTAGTTCACTAAGTGTTGCAAGTACCGGCAAGCGTCCAATAAATTCAGGAATCATCCCAAATTTAATTAGATCTTCTGGCTCAACTTGAGATAAAATATTATTTTTTTCTGTTTTATGTGACTGGCTGCTCAATAATGCACTAAAACCAATCCCAACTCCATTATCTACTCGTTGTGAAATCACTTTATCAAGTCCAGAAAATGCTCCTCCGCAAATAAATAAAATTTTAGAAGTATCTACCTGAAGAAATTCTTGCTGTGGGTGTTTTCGTCCACCTTGAGGCGGAACTGAGGCTATCGTTCCCTCAATAAGCTTAAGTAAAGCTTGTTGTACGCCTTCACCGGAGACATCCCTCGTAATAGATGGATTATCTGATTTACGTGAGATTTTATCGATTTCATCAATATAGACAATACCCCGTTGAGCTTTTTGTATATTGTAATCACATTTTTGCAGAAGTTTTTGAATAATGTTTTCTACATCCTCACCAACATACCCTGCTTCAGTAAGAGTTGTAGCATCTGCCATGGTGCATGGAACATCCAGGAGACGAGCCATGCTTTCAGCTAGAAGAGTTTTACCGCTTCCTGTTGGCCCAATTAATAAAATATTACTTTTCCCTAGTTCAATAACATTACCAGCATCGCTGTTATGTAAGCGTTTATAATGGTTATAAACAGCCACTGATAGTACTTTTTTCGCTTGACTCTGCCCTATCACGTATTCGTCCAAATGAGTGCGAATCTCTTTTGGAGTGGGCAAAGAACTACAATTAGCAGGAGGCGTCACTTCCTGACTCTCCTTGCGAATAATGTCGTTACATAAATTCACACATTCATCACAGACACACACTGATGGTCCAGCAATTAATTTGCGAACTTTATACTGGCTTTTACCGCAAAAAGAGCAGTAGAGGATCTGCCCTGAACCGTCTTTGCGCTGATCTGTCATTTACTTCCCTCTCATTTTTATAATAATGTTGACTGTTCCCAATAGAGTAAATAAAATTAAACTTTTACTTTTATTATCACATATATCGATAAGTCGTACATTATGTAACATCACTTTTTGCTGATTTTGTTGTTATTAAGATGAAGTAGTTAATTAATCACGCTTAAAAAAAATAGCATCTACCAATCCATATTCTACAGATTCTTTTGCTGATAAAAAACGATCTCGATTAGTATCCTGCTCAATGGTTTTAATGGTTTGACCGGTGTGCTTAGACATAAGTTGATTCATAATGTTTTTAGTTTTAATAATTTCACGTGCATGAATATCGATATCAGAAGCTTGACCTTGAAATCCACCTAGAGGTTGATGGATCATTATACGTGCCTGAGCTAAACAATAGCGCTTACCCTTTGTACCTGCAGCTAACAAAAACGCTCCCATGGAACATGCTTGCCCCATGCAGATTGTATTAATATCTGGCTTAACAAACTGCATAGTGTCATAAATAGACATACCAGAAGTAATTACCCCACCCGGAGAATTAATATAAAGATGAATATCTTTTTCTGGGTTATCAGCCTCTAAAAATAAGATCTGAGCTACAATCAAATTAGCCATATGGTCTTCAATTAGTCCAGTTAAAAAAATAATACGTTCTTTAAGCAGACGGGAATAGATATCATATGAACGCTCTCCCCGTGAAGTATGTTCAATTACCATAGGAACTAATGTTATATTCGATTGATTTATCTTATTGTTATTACTATATACCATTTTTATCTCCTAGTAAAATGCTTGCTCTATAATGAGGTTACTTGAGAGTATTTTAGTATATTTTAGTTTTGATTGATCATTTTGTGTTAGTTGTATGTTATCTCAATTATATGGGATATATATTATATATGATATAGAATAGAATGTACTTAGTATAAAATTATTTATTATATGGATTTTTTTCTAGTATATTCAAGAATCAGCTGATTGTAATTAATATTGTAATATACTGATAAAAGCCATTCTTAACTATAAAAATAATTTCCTAAAACCTAGGTGTAATAAAATGCAATTAACTAGTAAATTTTGTAATATAATTATCACTATCATATTATTACTTATATGATTTATATCATTACCGATAATTATTGCCTAATATTAGGTTAATCTGTTAATCTAGAGATCCGTTCTAATATTAAGAAGATACATGACTTCATTATTTTATTTTTTAAAATTTCAACAATGTTACCACTAGATTTAATTAATTTAGAGATACTCGTTAAGTAACAACTCTCATTATGCTAGCATCTGTATTCTGCAGAGTCTAGTTAGTTACATATTTAAAATTATCTGATAGTATTAATGTTCTGTTTTTTAGAAAAAAAAATTACAATATAGCAGTATAGATTAATAACAATTGATCATATATCTATGATATATGATATTAATATTAGTAGTGTAATATTAAATTATTACAAATTTCTAACATTTCGTGGTAATTGAAAGGTGTACTATAAATAATATTAAAAATATTTTATAATTTAATTTTATAATGCAGAATAATTAGTGTGATAAACATATTTACGAGTGAGTAATTAAGAGTTAATGTTTTTATTTAAAATATAATAACTTTCTTCAAAGATAATTAATAATTATTATATTATAATAAAAGGAACATTACAAGAAATTATTATGGTTTTTAAAAGTAATTTATGTTTTGACAGATTACATTTTAATTATTTTCACTAATATAATAATTAATATTATATTGAATTTTACAACAATGATCAATAATATTTTAAAATATTATATGTAGCGTATTGTGTCTATAATTTTTTAGATTTCAAAATTCTCAGCTTACTCTAAAACAATAACTAACTCTAAAACAATAACTATAAAAATACTCTTTGAAGGTATATCAATGTATGTTAATTGTATCTGAATAATTCTTTATTACTGTTTATAAGTTTTTTTATTTATCTTTTGATAGAGAATCTCACAGGAGAATATTATATGGTTGACATATTACTAATGCGTAATCTGGTAACCTATTGTCAGTTAATGCGCATTAACCAACCCGGTGGTTTGTTTTTGCTATTATGGCCTACTTTGTGGGCATTATGGCTTTCCGGTATGTCAGCTCCGCCACTTAAAGTTTTATTTTTGTTTACACTTGGGGTCTGTTGTATGCGCTCGGCAGGTTGCGTAATTAATGATGTCATTGATCGAAATATTGATGTCTATGTTCAGCGCACAAAAAGTCGACCATTACCTGGTCGAAAAATTTCTACTCAAAAGGCAAAACTATTGCATGTAAGTTTACTATTTATTTCTTGTTTGATTGTGTTAAACATGAGCATGACAACAATCTTATTTTCTATATTAGGATTAGTTTTAACTTGGGTTTATCCCTTTATGAAACGATATACTTATTTTCCGCAGGTATTTTTAGGTATTTCGTTTAGTTTATCCATCCCGATGGCTTGGATGGAAATAAGTAATAAATTACCTATTACTTGTTGGTTGCTATTTTTCGGAAATTTTTTTTGGGTAGTGTCTTATGATACACAATATGCAATGGCCGATCGTTCGGATGACTTAAAAATAGGTATTAAATCTACTGCAATTTTATTTAATTGTCATGATAGGATTATTATTGTTTTTTTACAATTATTATCGTTAATGTTTCTAACATCGGTTGGCTTGAAGTTAGTCTTGCATCCAATTTTTTACTTTGCAATTTTAGGAGCATTGATATTATTTATTTATCAACAGTTTTTGATCGCGGATCGTCAGGCAGATCGCTGTTTTAAGGCGTTTTCGAAAAATAATTGGGTTGGTTTAATTATATTTGTCGGTATAGTGCTTAGTACATCCTCCTTTTGATAGAAATGATTTGTGTATTTTCAATCCATTTACCTCTCATATATCATATCATCTGATTGCCATTATATTTTATTTATAATAATATGATGAATATTTTATGTATTAGTAAAAAATATATAGAAATATATCAAAAGTAGTGTAATACTATAATAATATTGTTACTATTATGCGGAACAAAAATTATCGCATCATAGTAAATATATCACGGCCTTGATCGTAAGATTGACGCAGGAAATATGAAATTTGAATATGATTTAAATATCACACTAATTACACTGCATAATGTATCTTTTTGAGGGTATATGTAAAAAGGATGTTATTATATATATAAAATATAAATTTATTATTTTTTGCGTGCCATATAGATGAAAATTCTTGCGTATAATTGGGTATAATTTTTTATATATTTATTATTATTTTTTCCTGTTTATTAATCCATTACTATCTATTAATCATGAATTATTGAAAGTATCATACAATATTGTATATAACAATGATTGTTTAATTTGTGGTACATTATTTATATTTGCAGATTTTTTAAGCGTGTATCGCAAGCCTTAAATATTGTTGACAAATACTTTTACAATCATAAATTTTTAAGTGTTTGTGATCAATCGGATTAGGTGGAGAGTCATAGATTTTGACCATTTTTTTTGCTAAAGAATCACTGTTTAAATCTGTTAAAACATCTCCTATGCCAGCATTTTCCAGAATTTCAACTGGACCGCCTGGACACCGGGTGCTTACTACTGGCGTTCCACAGAGTAAGGCTTCTATTAGAACATTACCAAAACCTTCACTATCTGAACTAAGAATCAACATTTTTGCATGTTTTATCAGAGGATATGGGTTGCTTTGAAAACCTACAAAAATCAACCGTTCTGTAATTTTTAGTTTTTCTGCTAATTTTTTTATTACATCAATTTGTTGCAGACTTCCAGAACCTGCTAGCACCAATTTAGCTTGAATACCTGATTTTGCATAGGCAGAGAGCAGACGATCGTGACGCTTATGAGAATGGAAACGACCTACATGGATAAGGTATGGTGTTTTTGGTAAATTAAATTTTTTATCTGCTTGCGTAAGGATATGTTTAATCTGCAAGGGATTATTAATAATAACTAATCTACTAGGCTGGACAGAAAGATCGATGGTTAAGTCTTTTGCTACAGCACTGGATACAGATACAATATTTTTATTAGTATAGATTTTAGTAATTGTTCTCTTTTTCCACCAAAGATCTAGAGTATGACGATGCTCAAGATGAGAAATGGATAACATTCCGTGAATGCAAAACCATATTTTCTCTACAGACTCCAAATGAGCTTGAGAGACGATACGGTCAGTATTATGCAAATGGGAAAAAATTAGATTATATTTACCTTGTTTCTTTTCATTGATCTTAATGAGTTGACTGAGCGCATCAGCAAAGTGAGAACGCTTTATAAATTTTTTATAGAATGATCTATACTTTAACCTATCAAGTACCTGATAATTAACGCCATTAGGTAGCGGATATTGACAGATATTACGTAATGATAGCAGTTGTATTTTGTGCCCTAGTTGATGCATCTCCTGACAGAGAGTAATCACAACTTTTTCAGCCCCTCCGCCAGGCAGTCCATCAATAATCATTAATATACGCATGATTTTAATCAACTTAATGAAGAATTTTTTTATAAAGAGATAAAAGTTGTTGGGATAGGTGCTGATAGGATAGATGTTTCACTTGTGAGCGTGCATATTTACTAGCTGAACTATTAAACGTCCATGAAGGTAGCGCCATGATAGCATCTGCTATAGACTTAATATCCATTGCATCGCAAATATAGCCATTTTTACCTGGTAAGATAAATTCACTCCCTCCGCAAGTAGTAGAGGTAATAATTGGTAAACCGCAAGCCATTGCCTCTAAAATAACATTAGGGCATGGATCATATAAAGTCGGAAGAAGCAATCCATCAGCCGCCTGATACCATAGAGACATATTAATCTGTACACCAACAAAAATTACGCGATTAAAACAAGAAAGATCTTTAGCTATATTATGGTATTTTTTTTCTGCTTTGTCTCGTCCCACTACTATAAGGTAATAATGAGTTTTAGATATTGCATAAATAGCTGATTTGAGTCCTTTACGTTCAAAACCAGAGCCAACATAGATTAGAAGCGAAGCTTTTAATGGTAAAGAAAATAGTTTTCTGATCTTGAGACGTTGAAGCTCATCGGCCGGAAAAAATTCTTTTATATTAACTGCATTATAAATAACGTGAATTTTATTTTTATCTAAACCAAATTGATCTGAAATTTCTTTTTGAACCATACGTGAATTACATATAACTGCTTTGAGTTCTGGAGCTTGATACGTTAGTTGTTCCGCTTTGATTACATAACGATGGTAGGGACTTAGGAATAATAGTTTTTGATGCCATTTTGGAAGAACACGGCTGCGTTGTTCTAGCCAGATTTGGTGTACACCATCCCCCGCTCGATATATATCGCACCCCGCAATACGCTCATGACTCTGTACAATATTAAAGTTTTCGCGTTGCCAAATTGCACGTGCGGCACTAGCAAATCTATGTTCACGGCTAATTCTATTCCATTGCATAGGATCGCATTTATGTAGAGTTAAGCGTTCTTTTTGTTTGTACTTCCACTTACGGGCAATAATATTTAGCTCAATGGTTCCTAATAATGCTAGAGCTTCTAGCGTATAAGAAATAAATTTCTCTGCTCCTCCATCTGGGCGATATTTTTGTCGGACGATTACAAATCGCATGGTATCCATGATAGAAGATCCTACGTATTTATGATATTTAATATAATTAGACCAATATTAACCTGATAAGATATTTATATCCGTATTTATTTATGTCATGTTTATATATTGAAATATATGATAATAAAAGAGTAAATTTTATTTATGTGATTATTAATATTAAGGAATATTAAAGTTAGTTTAATAGGTAATACTATTTCAGTTATATGATTTAAAAATTTTCAGACCTTAATGTCTTAATAAAATATATTAGTATAGAGTTATTTGAATAAAAAATTTTAATACAAGATTTAATATATACAATACGTGACATAATAGAGTATATAATCAATATAGCAAGACTAAAATATTCGTATTAGTTAATAGTGTAGGTGAATTGTACTAAAACATTTTGTATCTTGAGAGTTGGAACAAAATGTATAAATCGTGATTCACGCACAGGATTATATACCAGAATATATATAATATAACTAATTACGAACTGTGTTGTTAGATTTTTAATCTTACTTTTTTAAAACTTACCTTATATTAAGATTGATTAAATAATTAAAATATTATAATTTTCTATGTAACGTTACTAACTGAATAATGTTAGTTAGTCGTCACGAAATAGATAAAGATATTTTAAAAGAGTATGATAATAATGAAAGTAATTATGGCTTAATATAAGTAGTGTCATGTTTTTCTGGATAAAAATAGTAATATTTTCTTTAATATGAATAATTATGTTTTTATCTGCATCTTTTAAAATCAAACTACTTCTAGTTATTATTATAAAATTATATTTTAATAGAGATTAAATTATTTTTATATCTACCATTGTATACTGGTGAATCTATTATAAATGCATAATTTGAAAAGTTTTTTCAAAGATAGATAACCATAATTATTACTTATTACTCGTTAAGTTGATTCAACTTATGCAGTAGACAATATTATAATATTAGTACACATAATATAAAAATTTTTAAAATTAAGAGAGGATTTGTTTCGCTTTCTGTCATTTGAATTAAAAAATTTAGGCTATCATATTCAGCATAAGGTCTATAAAAATTTATAAAAGTAACAAATTATCTTTTTTGAGGAGATAGAGTTGTAAAATAAGTGTTTTCTAGTTATTGCTAGAGAAGTTTTTTATTTTTAAAAGACTAATTTACTTATTGGATACGTTATAATCATAGGTACAGTAGACTGTTATGGGATAGTTTTAGCTTAGCTGGAGTGAGATATATATTTATATGCAATATTTTATGTGATTCTATTGCAACAGATAGATCATTCTTTAGCGTTTATATTTAAAGGAGGTGAGTTTTATGCGGTATCACTCCAGGGCTGGAAAACTTGCCCAGAAGAGTGATTTAGTTAATGTGGCGAGATTGACTTCTCAGTATTATGCGCTTAGCCCAAAGAAAGATCATATTGAGCATGAGGTTAAATTTGGCACTTCAGGGCATCGTGGTAGTTCTATGGATTATAATTTTAATGAAACACATATTTTAGCGATTACACAAGCTATTGCAGAAGAACGAGAAAAAAATGGCATAACTGGTCCATTATTTGTAGGGAAAGACACTCATGCATTATCAGAACCAGCAATGTTATCTGTATTAGAGGTTTTATCTGCAAATAAAATACCAGTGATTATTCAAAAAGAGAATGGTTATACACCAACACCTGCAATTTCTTATGCTATTATTCAGCACAATAAACACAGTGGCCCAAAAGCAGATGGTATTATCATTACAGCTTCTCATAACCCGCCGGAAGATGGTGGAATTAAGTATAATTTACCTAATGGTGGCCCAGCAAATAATCATTGTACTAAAATTCTAGAAACTCGCGCTAATGAGTTAATTCGTGGCGAGTTGAAAGGAATAAAAAAAATGACATTAGACAATGCATGGGCTAGTGGTTATTTGACAGAGAAGGATATTATACAGAAATATGTTGAGGATTTATTTTATATTATAGATATTCCAGCAATACAGAGGGCTAAATTAAAAATTGGTATTGACCCTTTAGGTGGTGCAGGTATTGCCTGCTGGGAGCGTATTGCAGATGTCTATCAACTAGATCTCACTATTTTGAATGATTCTGTCGATCAAACCTTTCGTTTTATGCATCTTGATTACGATGGAAAAATTCGTATGGATTGTTCATCACAATTTGCAATGGCTGGTTTGTTAGCATTACGTGATAAATTTGATCTAGCTTTTGCTAATGATCCAGATAATGATCGTCATGGTATTGTCACTCCTGTAGGTTTAATGCATCCTAACCATTATTTAGCAGTGGCCATTCATTATCTATTTAAAAATAGACCAAAATGGGGAGATCAGATTGCGGTAGGAAAAACACTAGTTTCTAGTGTTATTATAGATCGCGTAGTACATGATCTTAGGCGTCCGCTAATAGAAGTACCAGTTGGTTTTAAATGGTTTGCAGATGGTTTATTTGATGGAAGCTTGGGTTTTGGAGGTGAAGAAAGCGCGGGTGCTTCATTTCTTCGTTTTGATGGCACGCCGTGGTCTACTGATAAAGACGGGATCATTATGTGTTTATTAGCAGCAGAGATTACTGCAGTTACTGGAAAAAATCCACAGGAATACTACAATGAGCTTAGTAAACGTTTCGGAAAATCTAGTTACATTCGTATTCAAGCCCCTGCTACACCTAAGCAAAAATTGGCTTTATCAAAAGTATCACCTAGCAGAATTAATAGTGATATTTTAGCGGGAGAGGTTATTATTTCTCGTCACACAGGTCCTTTATTCCAAGAGGAATCTTCTGGAGGTGTAAAAATTATAACAAAAAATGGTTGGTTTGCTTTACGACCATCTGGTACAGAAGATTCGTATAAACTATATTGTGAAAGTCTCATCGGTATAGAGCATTGTAAGACAATAGAGAAAGAGGCTATGCAGCTTGTTCGTTCCATCTTTAAAGATATTTTATAAAAAATGTAAAAATCATTATAATGAGAGATGGTCTTTATGAATTAAAGTCAAGAAGAGCAGCTGCTTCTTTATTGTAATTTATTTATTTGATTGCGTATATTATATAATAAATAAGATTCAGATAATATAAAAAATATAATGGAATAATTGATTTTTTTTATTTTATCATATGTGTTTTTAACAACTAAGATAATTTTATAGAGAGCTAGATGACTAAAAAGTTACAAAAAATTTAAACAGGAGATAGATGCAGCTCTCGACGTGCAATTGAAAGTATGATCATGAATGGAAGTGTGAGTGTTAATAATAAATTGGCTATATTGAGGGGTAGAGCGGCACCACACCATTTACTGAAAATATGTATAGATAATCATGAAGTATAAAATATGGCTTCATTTTTTGCAGTAAAAAGCCGATAATAGTTTATTGCAAAACTAGATGGAGAGTTATGCACTCATTATGACAAAATAAATCGTCAAACTATTTTTGATCGCTTACCAAAGTTAGAGGGTAGTTGCTGAGTGTCGGTTAGGCGTTTAGATATTAATACTGCAGGTTTGCACTATTGACTACCGATGGTGAGTTGGTATACCGTTTGATACATCTTAAGTATTCCGTAGATTGTGAGTATATGTTTTTGGTTTTTTTGGTGGGGTAATTAATGATAAAAATTTAAGTTTGCGCATTCTAGTATCAGTCTAGGAGATAAATCTGTAAGATATAAAGTATATAAAGCCTTTAGAGTTATTTGTGAAAATGACATCAATTTTTGGTATAAAATGATTGTGGTAATGATTGTGGTAATAAGGACGAAATCGTGAGATACATCGCTTTTGGGAAGCATTAGGCACACCGGTTAGCCGTCTAATACGTCTGCATTATGGTAACATAGTTTTACTGAGAAATGTATTATGAGAAGATTGGAGAGAGTTAGATTTATTCTCTGTAAACTCTTTACATAATTATTTTGTTGGGTTGGAAACAATTAAAACACTATAGATTAATGATATTAGATAAAACTTGAAAAAATTTAAAATTTAGTTAAATTTAATCACCATTGATAGGTTTTTCTCAAAAATTAACAAAATTTTTAAGCTAAAATAATATACATAAATAAAAAAGTTTTTAGTTAAAATTTATTAAGTAGATTTTGCTACCTATTAATTATTTATATAATTTAAAGTTTTTTTCATCCAAATTCTAAAATCATTACCTAGTGTTTGATGATGCATGGCATGTGTAACGAAAGCTTTAATGTAACCAAATTTATTACCACAATCATAACTCTCACCTTTTAAGCAATAAGCTTGTACTGCTTCTTTTTCTATAAGTAAAGATAGAGCATCAGTGAGTTGTGTTTCTTCATTAGTTCTTTTATATATTTGAGTCAGCAAAGGCCATATTTTTGCAGAGAGAACATAACGACCTACTACTGCAAGATTTGATGGCGCTTGATTGATATTAGGTTTTTCTATTATACCAGCTATTATTTTACTATCACCAGGAGTCAATCTTTCTCCTAAGCAATCCACAACACCATAAGTCGTAACATTAATTACTGGTTTTACCATAATTTGGCTGCATCTAGTATGATGAAATCTTTTAATCATTTCAGCGAGATTGTCGCGTGATAAATCTGATGTACGCTGATCTAGAATAACATCAGGTAACATTATAGCGATCGGATGATTGCCAATTAATGGCCATGCACACATTAGCGCATGGCCAAGCCCCCTAGGTGTTCCTTGACGCACTTGCATAATATTAATAGATGGCGGGCATATGGACTGAATTTCTTGTAGAAATTTCTGCTTAGAGTGCTTCTCTAACATAGTCTCTAGCTCAAAATTAGCATCGAAGTGATTTGCGATTGAACTTTTAGAGGAATGCGTTACTAGTACAATATTGTTGATTCCAGACATAATACATTCATCAACAACATATTGAATTAATGGCTTATCCACTAATGGCAACATCTCTTTAGGGATAGATTTTGTAGCAGGTAACATTCGCGTTCCAAAGCCAGCGACTGGGATCACTGCTTTTTTTATTTTTAAGTGACAAGTAGGCATTAAATTTTTTCCAAATCTGTCATACATTAATAATGATTCGATACGTATATCATGAGAAAGGTTGCGTTATGTTATTAACATAATATTAGCTTTCTTATTTGTATATTATCTCATACTTTTCGCTGTACGTAGAATATGTTTGCTCAATATGAGTCTAATTCATATTACTTCTTTTGTATTTTATCTGGAAGATAATATTGCAATTATAATCAGGATTTGATTAAATAATTATTTATAGGTTTGTTTATGGTATAATATTAAGGATTTGTAGACATTAAAGATACTAATAAAAATATAGTATATAGTGTAACTTAAAGGAAAAGCTCATGAGTGTATTGGAAAAAATTCAACGTCAAATTACAGAGAACCCTATTATACTATATATGAAAGGTTCTCCTGAGTTACCAAGTTGTGGCTTTTCAGCTCAGGCCGTACAGGCTATTCAGGCCTGCGGTGAACGTTTTGCTTACATAGATATCTTGCAGAATCCAGATATCCGCTCGGAAATACCAAAATATGCTAATTGGCCAACCTTCCCACAGTTATGGATTGATGGTGAGTTATGTGGTGGGTGTGATATTATTCTTGAGATGTTTCAAAAAGGTGAATTGCAGCAGTTAATTAAGAAAATTGCGAAAAAATATAATTTTTCTACTGAAAGTACTCAAGATAGAACTAATGTTTAGTAAAAATTTTGTAATATTTAGCGCTATAAAATTTTAATGTAAGTAGCATACGTACTATTTATATTAAAGAGAATAAATACGATATATTTTATATATGAATAACTTATAAATAATTATAAAAAATTAAATAGAAATAAAGTGATTTTTATTGATTTATATATAGAATTATGGATATTTAAATGATTATCTTATTTTTTGATAAGATTAATCTATTAATTTTTATAGTAAGAAATCTATTAATTCTTGTAATTTATTTATTACCCATATTAATATAGTCAATATTAACTATTTATTTATTCTGGATTAAAAATCTTAAGTTATGTGTATAGAATGATAGTAATGAAATATTTTCATAGTTATTAGTATATGTATTGTTAATACATAATATGATTTTGTTATTTTAAAAGTTAACTTGTTTAGCTGTTATTATCTAAAAGATTTTGAAAAAATTTTTACAGAGTATATTTGATTATATAAAAATTCTTTCTTGCCAAAGAGTTAATTTCATAAAACCTCATAGGTTTCGTATAATTCTGGGGTAAAGTGTGTGATAACCTATCATAGACGACGTATAATATTTTTTGATCTTGATGGTACATTGCATCAAGAGGATATTTTTCGTTCTTTTATATGTTGGTTGCTACGTCGGAACTTGTTAAATATTCTCCCACTTTTAGTAGTATTGCCATTAATTTGTTTAGGGCTAATAATGAATGGTCGTGCTTCGTGCTGGCCAATTAGTTTGCTTTTGTGGTCAATAACTGTCGGACGTAGTGAGTCTTTACTATTACAACAGGAAGCAGAGTTCACTAATTGGTTTTTGCAGAGACAAACACCATTTTTAAAAATACATCAACGAGTTTCTGAATATATTAGCTCTCAAGACACTGACGTTTGGCTAATTACTGGATCACCGCAAGCATTAGTAGAGCGAATATATTGTAATGTTGATTTTTTTCCACATATTCGATTAATCGCTAGTCAGATGATCAGGGCTTATGGAGGGAGAGTGTTATCAAGACGATGTGTGGGGCGTGAAAAAGTAGCACAATTAACTAAGAGAATCGGTCAACCTTTAAAACTTGAAAGTGGTTATAGTGATAGTACATTAGATGATCCATTGTTGTTATTTTGTCGTAATCGATTTCGTGTTACTCCATCTGGGGATTTTTATAAGATTTTATCTTAAAAATTATAAAAGGTTTTTAGAGATATAATTTTATTAAAACTATTGTTATAAAATTTTCACAATATATACAAATACGATTTTTAGTAGTAGTTTTTCAAAAATTATATCTTATAGTTGATATGCAATATAAGATTATTAAGCTAAATCTAGTTTAGATATTGTAATGTATTATAAAATTTATAAACCCTGAGTTTAGTTTTACCACTTTTAAATGAATAAGTGTACTTTTTTAAAAAAACATCAGCGCACCAGATTATTTTACAAATATTCTATTTATATATCAAGCTAAAATATATTTAGCTTGCTAAATATTCTCAATAAATAAATTTTTTATAAAAGATAATAATTACTGCATATATATATTATATATAGAATCATAGGTAGAACCATAAATAGAACCATAGGTCAAAAAATATCTATAATATTATTATGGTAATAATAATATAAATTTTAACAGAGTCTATTTAATAAGAGCGTTTTAATAAAAATTGCATTTTATAATATTTTTATATTTTTATATTAAAATAATATATAGTATAATATTAATATAAATATTAATGATTTTGAGTTTAGTGAACATACTATCATTCCTGGTTATAAATATAATATTAATCTTTTATATGTATTTTATGTTTATTTATAACATAAAATGTATTACATAAAATTAAATGCCTGTCTTTAACTTTGATAATAAATAAAATATTTTATAGCGAGTAGTTGATTTTTATAATGAAATGATTTTAATAAATATTTTATTTTTTTATTCTTTTTTTTTATTATTTATTGCCTAATAAAGCGCGTAGTTATTTAATTGATTTTTTTACTATGTCTAATATTTAACAAATTTAATTCTTTGAAATGATATTGAGAAAGGATATTTACTAATTTAGTGAGGTTGATACAGTGAGAACATATAGCTTATATATTCTTATTTAGTCTAAAATAGAACTTAGATATATTGAATATATTGTATCTTACATTGAGCTATAAAGGAGTTAAATCAAAAGTATATCACAAATTTTTTATTTTATTTTATCTGATCATATTTCATTACTATTGCTTGATCTATTTTATGTACATATTGATTTACATTTTATAACACTAGATTATTTATATGAGTATTAAGCTTATTATGTAATTGGTATTTAACTTTTAATGCAATGCTTAAAATGATTGTATATTTTTATATTTTATGTTTTATATATTATATATATAATTTTACGTATGAAATCTAAGTAAATAAAGCGTTTATAAGAAGATAGAAATATATAATGAAATACATAATAAACTTGCATAGTTATCGCTTTATTCCAATAATGATAACCTGAAGATGAGTAAAATACTAATCAGTATTTTTTAAACTATCGATTGAATAATATGTATATTATCGTGGTTTAAATGTTTAAGAGAAGAAAAAACTTAGTAAAATAATATCATTAAGAGGATTTTCTAATATTTTTAAGATATTTAAAAATCGACAGAAATATCATCATAGATGAATTATGGTAGTATTTACAATGAATAATGTTTAGCATATCCCGCGTTAGGGAATATAATTACAATTCCAATGAAAAATAATATATCTTTAAGTTTTAGTAAATTTTTCTATAATATTTTTGATATATATCACACATTATAGATACAATATTTGTATAATACGTTGATTTTGTTGTGTATTTTCAATGCATTTCACCACAGTGCACATCATCGCTGTCATCTAAAATAAAATTTCGACATAATACCAAGATCAAAATAGTATTAGTATTTATTGAAAAGAAGTATTCATATACAAGAATATAGTTTTCACTATTATTTTTGCTTAATTAGTAGTAAAATTTTGTAGTATTTTATAGTTTGTATTATGAGTAAGAGGTTTATATATTCTTCTCAAGTAACAGTATACTGCTATAGATTTTTATTAATTTTTTTTATTCTTTTCATCCTATGCTAGGAGCATTAGCGACTTGTTTTGCCCTAAAAGAGATAATTATCGCATTAAGATCCTATATTGATATAGCATATACACAAGTACATTAACTATAATATTATACATCAAATGAAATAATATGAAAGATAATTCAATTATCTCAGAGTCTATTGATTAGATCTGGTATAAAAGTATTAATATAAAAATATTAGCTGTATAGTATTGCACTTACTCGCTTAAAGCGTTTTGGTTGGATCTATGTTTATTGGTGGTATAATAGATAATTTTTTATTGAAGATACTTATTAAAATATTTGTTCACAATCGAGTTATTTCAGATAATTTACAATCTATCGTGAATGCTGATAGAGAGAGTAATATTATATACATCCTTCCTGATAAATCACAAACTGACTTAATTACATTGCAAAATTGTTGTCAAAAAATAGGTTTATCTGACCCATTATTACCTATAAAAATTGCTGGTAATCTATTACCCCGTTACGTATTTCTTCAGGATAGCGCAAATTTTCGTTCTGCAATTATGTATAATCTACAATTAGTAGAATCACTTAATTTTATACTAGCATCACATCAGCGTAATTCTAAGCTAAATATGCACATTGTTCTTGTATCAATAGTTTTTAGATGGCCCATTAGTAAAAATCGTTATGGTAAAAACAAAATAACAAATTACAAGTGGTTTAGTAAAATTAATAAATTATTGAAGGTATGTTGTTTTGGACGTGACGGTTGTATATATTTTTCATCGATTATATCAATACGTGATATACAGGCTCAGTATGGATCTAATAAGAAAATTTTTACAAAACTGATTCGTGCAGCGCGCATACATTTTATCCGGCAACGTCGTGTAGCAACTGGTTCACAAATATCAACACGTAATAACTTATTGGGCACATTGTTGCAGTCTAAAGTGATCAAAAAAGCAATTTTAGAAGAGGCAAGTAGTAAACGTATTTCTCATCAGCAAGCACAAAAAAATACTATTACATTAATCCAAGAGATTTCTGCGAATTTTTCTTATATAGCAATCTATTTTACAGATCGCATTATGCGGTGGAGTTTAGGTAAACTTTATCAAAATATCAATGTCAGAGGAGGTCGGCGGATACTAGATATAGCTTATAAAGGGCATGCAATTGTATATTTGCCTTGTCATAGAAGTCATATGGATTATTTGTTAATCTCATATATCCTTTATCATAAAGGGCTGACTTTGCCTTATATTGCTGCTGGTATTAACTTAAATTTTTGGCCTATTGGAAAGATATTTCGTTATTTAGGTGCTTTTTTTATTCGTAGAACTTTTAATGGTAATAAACTATATTCTACAGTTGTTCGTGAATACGTAAGTGAATTGTTTTCTAACGGTTACCCAGTAGAATATTTTATTGAAGGTGGACGTTCACGCACCGGATACCTGAGACCTCCAAAAACGGGTATTCTCTTAATGACTTTACAAGCAATGTTACGTGAAAATCAACGTGTGATTACTATAATACCTATTTATATTGGTTATGAACATGTGATAGAAGTTGAATCTTATTCAAATGAATTAGCTGGAGCTATTAAAGAAAAAGAAGGATTGTTTTCTATATTACGTGGACTAAAAAATTTACGTAATTTTGGTCAAAGTTACGTTAACTTTGGAGAACCACTTTCTTTAATGAAGTATCTAGATACGCGAATACCAGAATGGCGAAAATCTATTGACCCAATTAAAACGCAGCATCCAGTCTGGTTAACTGCCGCTGTACATGATATTGCAAAAAATATAATGATAAGAATTAACAATGCTGCGGCAATAAATGCTGTTAACCTTTGTGTAATGGCTTTAATAGGTTCAGATCAATATTCTTTGCCACGTTACCAGCTTACTCAGCACCTTAATTGTTATTTGCAGCTTTTACGCAACGTACCGTATTCCTCTGATGCGATGGTGCCTAGAATAACTGCTGAAAAACTTTTAGAACATGCATTAAGTATGAATCATTTTGAGGTAAAACAAAATACAAGTGATGACATTATTATCTTACCAAAAAATAAGGTAAAATTTTTACTCTATTATCGTAATAACATTCATCATATGTTCATCATACCAGCATTAATCTCTTCTATCTTGATCAAGAACCGTAAAATAGATTGTAGTGAGTTATATTATCAAGTTAGCATGGTTTATCCGATCCTTGAAAGTGAGTTATTTTTGCATTGGTCACGGGATGAATTGCCTGGATTGCTAGATGCATTAGTATCCGAAATGGAGCGTCAAGGACTATTAAAAAAAGAAAAAAACTACATTTCTGTAAAAGAAGATTTGGTTTATATACTGCAACTTCTAGCGACAGGTGCGCAAGAAGCACTACAGCGTTATGCTATTATTTTTGCAATCTTAATGGCTAATCCGACGGTCACTCGAAAAATGATCTCAGACAAAAGTTGCTTTATAGCACAGCGTGTATCTGTTTTATATGGAGCTCATGCTTTAGAATTTTTTGATAAGACAATATTAAATACTTTAATCTTTACGATACGTCACCAAGGTTATATGCAAGAGTCTAACGATCTTCAGTATCCGCAGGATAAACACCTTAAGAATATCTACACAATCCTCTCGAACTTAATACCTCAAGATATACGAATAACTATTGAGCGTTTCGCTATAGATAAATAATTGATATAAGAGCTATCTTATTACTTAAACATCTATTTTTTAAACTTTAAAAAATTTTTTATAAAGCGTTTGCGATCTTTAAGCATTAAATAGTAATGGAGGTAGTTATTGTATGATGTATTTCATTTTATTTATAAGAGAGCAATCAGAATAGTTATGAGTATATCATAACTATGAGAGTATTATTTTAAATTTACATTTAGGAGAATGATATGAAGTTTTTAGTTACTGGTGTGGCGGGATTTATTGGTTTTCATGTGACACAGAGTCTTCTTAAAGCTGGTCATGAGGTGATTGGGTTAGATAATTTAAACAATGCTCATCAAGATATAAAATTAAAAGTAGCCCGTCTAAAGATGCACACTGATTATATAGCTTTTTCTTTTCATAAAGTGGATATTGCTGATTATACAGAAATGTCCAATGTATTTCAATCTAATGCTGTGCAGCGTGTCATACATTTAGCTGCCAAGACTGGAGTGCGCTATTCTTTGAAAAATCCTCTTTCTTATGCTAACGCGAATCTTATTGGTCATTTAAATATTTTAGAATGTTGTCGTCAAAGTAACATAGAGCATTTTTTGTATGCGTCTTCTAGCTCGGTATATGGTTTAAATCGTAAGATGCCATTTTCTATAAATGATGATACGACGCATCCAGTTTCAATCTATGCCGCTACTAAAAAAGCTAATGAGTTAATGTCTCATACCTATTCTCATTTATATGGAATTCCAACTACTGGTTTGCGTTTTTTTACTGTATACGGACCTTGGGGTCGTCAAGATATGGCATTATTTAAATTTACAGAAGCTATTTTATCTGGCAAGTCTATTAATATATATAATTATGGTAAAATGCAGCGTGATTTCACTTATATTGATGATATAGTTCAAGCTATTATGGTTTTGCATGATATTATTCCTGCGGTTAATTTAGATTGGACAGCAGAAGGGGGTAATATTTCTAGTAGCTCAGCAGCGTATCAACTTTTTAATATTGGTAATAGCCGTCCATGTGCATTAATGACTTACGTTAAAGCATTAGAAGACGCATTGGGAATGGTAGCAAAAAAAAATATGTTACCCGTACAGCCTGGCGATATGATTTCCACTGGTGCTGATATTAGTGACTTAGTTAAAATAATTGGATACCAACCATATACCGCAATACAAGAGGGTGTGCGTCGATTCGTAAAATGGTATAAAGAGTTTTATAAGATAATATAAAAATATTATGAGTATTTTACTCTGAATTCTATCTATAATAGTATAATGATGGCAAACTTTTACAGCAACTATTATGGGATTAAGGAGGCAGATGCTAAGAGAATACTTTCGAGTTTATATATTAGGCATGAATATAGCGCAGTATTTTTTTAAATTTTGCTAGCAGAATGTAAAAATTTTCTTTATTATATATAATAGGTATATAATTTTTCATAGAATTTTTATAAAAAATTGATTTTATCATGACTTTATCAATGACAATTTTCATTGTATGAATAATGTAGATGTTTCTATAATACATTATGATTTTTTTAATATTTTATTGTTCATATAATATATTTTTAGATAACATATAAATATAATCGGTTGATTATCATTGTAACGCGCATGAATTAAATAATTATTTTTATTTTAAACGATCTGTACGCATGTATACAGCATATTGTTATACTTATCCTTAGTATTTAAATTGTGTTTAGTTTTAAGAATATCTAATACATGCATAATATATTAAAAATTAATTAAAAAAATATAATAAAATATTATATAGAATATCTATTGATAGTCTAGAGATATTATATAAAAATATAAGAATATTTCTGTAATGAATAGATGTTTTATTTATTTTAAAATTTTTCCTATTATTAATAGAATCATTATTTTAATAAATTTTATTACAATTATACAAAAACAATAGGTTATATAAAATATAATACAACTATTAATTGAGAGTTGAACATCTTTATATCTACTTTATATTAAATAAAATTGTTTTGTTTATTTTTTTAAAAATAGAACAAATATTTTTTAATCTAAGAAGAAATACATAATATTGAATTTTTTGCTATGTTATGCAATTATTATGATTTTATCAGTAGTCACTATTGGTTATACTTGTCCGTTGATTAAAGTATGGATGATAGTTTTGTCTTATAATATTTTATATTCTTTATATTTAATATAAATATAAATTTAATGTATTTGCAAGATAGACTATTTTAGTTTTTAGTTGAAATGTTTATATATTTTTTTTAGTTTTTTATATGAGCGATATAATCATTTCAAAGTAATAATATTTAGATAGTATTTAGTAGTGTTTAATAAACCTTTAAATATATAAAATTATTTTGTAATAATATCTTATTTACTCAATACATTCAAGATACTAACAGATAGCTTTCAAAATAAAATCTATCATGCTTGATAAGCAGTGATTTTTATTATATTAACATGAAATTATTCTAAAAAAAGTTGTAGTGATATAGAAGATAAAAATTATTTAAATTAATAGAGATAAACACTAGAAACGCATCAGCTTTATTTATTGTCGAAGGTGATTAAATTTTTTAATTCTATTAAAAATTAACTAGCCTTTATTTTACTGAGATAGTTTTTGGTATTTATTTATGCAAGAAAAGTTTACTTAAAGAATAAGTAATATTAACCATTTATTAAAGACAATTCTTATATTAACCAGCTCATATCTCGCCAGTAATTCAATGTTAGTTTGCAGGATGTATCGAATGAGTAATAAATCTTATATGGCTCGTGCGCTAGAACTGGCCTATCGCGGTCGGTTTACTACTTCTCCTAATCCTAACGTTGGATGCGTATTGGTTCGTGATGGTCATATTGTAGGCGAGGGTTACCATCTAAGAGCTGGAGAATTACATGCAGAAATTTGTGCATTACGCATGGCAGGTGAAAAATCAAGAGGATCTACTGCTTATATTACATTAGAGCCATGCAGTTATTATGGGCGAACACCGCCGTGTTGTGACGCACTGATTGCTGCTGGGGTGAGATATGTTTTTATAGCTATGAAAGACCCCAATCCCCAAGTGTCTGGTCGCGGGGTGGAGTGCTTAAAGAACGCAGGAATTGAAGTTAACCACGGGTTAATGATGTCTGCGTCAGAAGCACTGAATCGCGGTTTTCTAAAGCGCATGCGTAGTGGTTTTCCTTGGATACAGTTAAAGATAGGTTCTTCTTTAGATGGAAGAACGGCTATGCCTAATGGAGAAAGTCAGTGGATTACTTCTGCAGAGGCAAGAAGAGACGTACAAAGACTACGAGCACAAAGTTCCGCTATTCTCAGTACTAGCGAAACTATACTCGCAGATAATCCATCTTTAACTGTGCGTTATAATCAGTTAGATAATGCTATTCAGGAGATGTATCCAGAAGATCTTTTAAGGCAGCCTATACGTATCATCATAGATAGCCAAAATCGTATCACTCCAGCGCATAAAGTAATTAATCAGCCTGGTGAAACTTGGTTAATGAGACATGTATGTGATAAAAAGCAATGGCCAGATAATGTAAAGCAATTTAACATACCTTATTATAATGGTTATCTTGATTTAGTCTCTATGTTAGTTTTTTTTGGACAAAAAGAAATTAATTCTATTTTAGTAGAAGCCGGATCACGGTTTTCTGGTGCTTTATTGAAAGCGAAAGCAGTGGATGAATTAATTATTTATTTTGCGCCTAAATTAATAGGAGATACTGGTCGCGGATTATGTCAGATATCAGGTATAGAAACATTGAATGATGTTTTTGTTTTAAGCTTTACTGATATTGTATCCATAGGTCCAGATGTCAGACTTACTTTACAGCCATCTAATATTATATATACGTAAAATAAAGCGGTTTTTGTATAAATGTGCTATCATTTTTCCTGTTAGTACATCATATAACTTGGAAGAAAGATTATGAATCTGATTGAAGCTACTACTACTGCTCCATGTGCGCGTATTGTGCTAGTTGTGGCACGTTTTAACAATTTTATTAGTGAATGTTTGCTAAGTGGCGCTATTGATGTGCTGAAACGTATTGGTCAAGTGAAAGATGATAATATTACGGTTATATGGGTACCTGGTGCTTATGAGCTTCCATTGATTGTTAAGTTATTAGCAAAAACTGAAAAATATGATGCAGTTATCGCTTTAGGGGCGGTAATTCAAGGTAGCACTCCTCATTTTGGGATTATAGCAGGAGAAGCGAGTTCTGGTTTGGCCAATATCTCCATGCACAGCAATATCCCGGTATCTTTTGGGGTTTTAACAACGAAAAATATTGAGCAAGCGATCAGTCGCGCTGGAGCAAAAAGGGGCAATAAAGGGGCTGAAGCTGCTCTTACTGCTCTAGAAATGATTAATATCTTAAAAGTCATTAAAGAATAACTCTATATAAAGGCTCCTTCATGAATCCTTCTTCTCGTCGTCGCGCTCGACAGTGCGCGGTACAGGCGTTGTATGCTTGGCAAATTTCTAAAAATAACATTGTGGATATTGTCAACTACTTTATATTAGAACAAGATATTTATAATGTTGATATTAGTTATTTTCGAGAGATCCTGAGTGGCATTTCCATGTATGTTGCCTATCTTGATACATTGATGCAACCATATCTTTTTCGTGATATTGAAGATCTTGGTCATATAGAAAAGGCCATCTTGCGTATCGCTCTGTTTGAGTTAAAGGAGCGTTTAGATGTACCCTATAAAGTAGCAATTAATGAAGGAATAGAGCTAGCAAAAGTATTTGGCTCTGAAGATAGCCATAAGTTTATTAATGGTGTCTTAGATAAAATTGCGTTGCAGATTCGGCCTAACCGTAAATAACCTTTATGGATTATAACACTTATCGTGATTGAAGTTTTAGGATATAACTATGGCATGTGGTGAATTTGAGCTGATCTCACGTTATTTTGGTCGTGGATCATGCTCTCGGCATGATGTAGAAAAAGGTATTGGTGATGATTGTGCGTTAGTGAATGTATCCGAAAAAACAACGTTAGCTATCAGCACTGATACTTTAGTAGAAGGTGTGCATTTTTTACGGGATATTCATCCGGCTGATCTTGCTTATAAAGCTTTAGCTGTAAATCTTAGTGATTTGGCCGCAATAGGAGCAGATCCTACATGGTTAACTTTGTCCTTAACTTTACCAAAAGTTAACAATCATTGGTTACAAGCTTTTAGTGATAGTTTATTTAATCTTTTAGATTACTATCAAATGCAGCTTATTGGCGGGGATATAACTCGCGGACCGCTAAGCATAACATTGGGTATTCATGGAACAGTTCCGCAAGGTCTAGCATTAAAACGAAGTGGTGCATGTGTTGGTGATTGGATATATGTAACCGGTACTCTAGGTGATAGTGTCGTTGGTTTTCAATTGCTGCGACATAAAATCAATATTCATGATGCGGTGTCTCGCGAAGCGCTGATTCAACGTCATTTAAGGCCTATACCTAGAGTTCCTCAGGGAAAATCGTTACGCGATGTAGCTAGTTCTGCTATTGACCTATCAGATGGCTTGATTTCAGATTTAGGTCATATTTTAAGTGCTAGTTCCTGTGGCGCTCAACTCAATCTTGATGCATTACCAATATCTTCAGTAATTACACAAAACTTTTCAGCACAACAAGCTTTACGCTGGGCATTGAGTAGCGGAGAAGATTATGAGCTATGTTTTACTGTACCAGAGATTAATCGCGCTAGTTTAGAAATTGCACTAGGACCTCACGGAGTATCATATACATGTATTGGAAAAGTGTGCCCAAAAGAACATGGATTAACTTTTTTAAAAAATCAAAAACCAGTTAAGATATTTCTTAAAGGATTTGATCATTTTAATATGCATGAAGGATGCACTGAGGCATTTTTTTATGATAATCTCACTAGTGTTTAGATCTTAGTGATTTTATCATTAACTCAGTGTATAGCGATACACAATAGAAATTGTAAATTATGTAAAATTAAATAAGAATTTTATTTTATTTATAATATTTTAATACTTAACGTATTGTATTTTTTATAATAAAATTATATAGATATATACTTATCTATAACATACCAATTTAGGTAAATATGTCTCTAATAGATGATCTTATCTTACAACACGATAAATTTTAAGAAGATAGACGACCATCTTTTCTATAGAGTGAGTGACTAATATTATCAAAATTTATTATATGCGATACTAATGACGACATAATATGAATAACATCAAAATATAGGAAATAAGATTTGAATTTATCCATTATACGGGTTTGGTTTATATATTAAAGTTATGAACTTATAAATAAGGTTTGTATTAAAAATTTTGTTTGTAATGATGATTATTATGAGGTATTAATGCAATCTTTTGTTTTATCCTATTACAGATGCTCCATGCATATATGGTCTTAAAACTTCCGGAACTGCAATACGGCCATCAGCTTGTTGATAATTTTCAAGAACCGCTATAAGAGTGCGGCCTACGGCTAATCCAGAACCATTTACTGTATGAACAAAATGAGTTTTTTTACTACCTATTTGGCGCCAGCGTGCTTTCATGCGACGAGCCTGAAAATCTCCCATATTTGAGCAAGAAGATATTTCTCGATAATTGTTTTGAGCGGGTAACCAAACTTCCAGGTCATAAGTTTTTTGTGCGCTAAAACTCATATCACCAGTACATAGCAGCATAGTGCGATATGGTATAGCTAAAAGTTGTAGAACTGTTTCAGCATGTTTAATTATTTCTTCTAAAGCATTTTGAGAATCCTGTGGACGAGTAATTTGTACTATTTCAACTTTATCAAATTGGTGCATGCGTATCAGTCCTCGTGTATCACGACCGTATGTTCCAGATTCAGATCTGAAACAGGGTGTGTGTGATGTTAGTTTTAATGGAAGAGATGCTTCCTCGAGAATTTCGTCGCGTATAAGGTTAGTCAGTGATACCTCGGCCGTTGGGATCAGAGCATAATGTTTCTTAGAAAATGCAGAATCTAAGGAATCTATATAGAATAGTTCTTGAGTAAATTTTGGTAACTGACCAGTACTGTATAAACTGATATTATTTACTATATATGGTACATATACTTCTTGGTATCCATGCTTTTTTGTATGAAGATTGAGCATAAACTGACTAAGTGCGCGATGCATTAGTGCTATTTGACCTTTCATTACGACAAAACGAGAACCAGTTAGTTTGACCCCAGCTCTGAAATCTAATCCTGCAGCACGCTCACCTAACTCAACATGATCACGTATGTTAAAATCAAACTCTCTGGGTTTTTTCCATCGGTTGATTTCTTGATTATCACTTTCATTTTGCCCAATAGGTACATCTTCATCTGGGATGTTTGGCATTGATACTAAAATAGTATGTATTTTAGTACATATCAAATCTAATTCTTTCTTAAGCCTATTAATTTGTTCAGAGAGTAATTTAACCGCTTCGCATAACCATTTAATTTCTTCTCCTCGTTCTTTAGCTTGTCCAATAGACTTGGAATATGCATTGCGCTGTGCTTGTAAGGTTTCTGTTGAAATTTGTAGTGATTTCCGCTGTGCCTCATATGTCTGTAGTTTTTTTATATCTAAAATATAACCTCGTCGTGATAGTTTTGCAGCAATAGAATCTGGTTCTTTGCGGAGTAGATTAAGATCAAGCATGCTAATCCTGTTAATAGTTATGAATTTAGTTATGAACTAAAATAAAAAATCGTGTAGATTTAGAAATTGATTAGATGTGTAGATTAAAATGTTAACCTTATAAAGTAAAAAGCATGAATATTAATGGCCTGAGTTTATTTTTAATATATAAATTAATAATTAAAGTTATTAATATCTATAGTTTTACTCAATATAATTTCAGATACTATAAAAAATAATCTAAGTAAGATTATAGTATATATGAAGCCTATCTTGAAGTTTACAAATCAATTGATTTAATAAAATTTAATAGTGAAATATATTTTTTTATAATTTAGAGTGAACAGAATTCTGTGATACACAAATGCTATTATATTAGGCAGTTGATTCAGATTTATATGACCATTAATAAAATCTCTCTTAATTGGCGTATTTTCTGTGTAAATTTTTGCATTATCTATTACTTAAAACCCTTACCGTTGAATATCTTTAACAATTAAGTGGAAGATTTTATTATGTCTAATGCAATAAAAATTAGATAGCCTAATCTGCTATATGTACTAATTAATTGAAGTTAATCGTCAATATTAAATAAATATTTTTCTATGTTTATAATATAGAAGCATCACAGTTTTTTCGTATTATCTGAATAAAAATAAAAATAAAAAAGATAAATGATAACATTAATTCTTTTATTTTGCTAGCTTAGTAACAGGCGAAGCATGCGGCGCAATGGTTCAGCGGCGCCCCATAATAACTGATCACCAACAGTGAAAGCAGAAATATATTGTGGCCCTATATTTAGTTTACGTAATCGACCAATAGGAATATCTAATGTACCTGATACCATCACTGGTGTTAATTGACGTAGAGTCATCTCTCGATCATTTGGTATTATCTTGACCCATGAATTATGCTCTAGTATATATTGTTCAATATCTAACAAAGGGATATTTTTTTTTAATTTTAGAGTTATCGCTTGACTATGACAGCGTAATGCGCCAATTCTTACGCATATTCCATCTATCGGGATAGTATGGGTGGTTTTTAAAATTTTATTTGTTTCGGCTTGCCCCTTCCATTCTTCAAGCGTTTGACCGTTATGCAAATGCTGATCAATCCATGGGATCAAGTTACCTGCCAATGGCACGGTAAAGCTATCTGTAGGGATACTGCTTTTTGTTATTCCATTAACCTTACGCTCAATATCCAAAATATTAGATGCTGGGTTTTTTAGGTCTTTCTTAACATGATGATGGATGATTCCCATCTGCGTCAATAGCTCACGCATATGACGTGAGCCACTACCAGAAGCCGCTTGATAGGTCGCTACAGAGACCCATTCCACCAGATTATTAGTAAATAAACCACCTAGTGACATCAACATCAGACTTACAGTACAATTACTTCCTACAAAAGTTTTTATTCCTCTGCTTAAACCATCATAAATAACCGGAGAATTTACTGGATCAAGAATTATTATTGCATCATCTTGCATTCGTAAGGTAGATGACGCATCAATCCAATAACCAGACCAGCCTGTATTACGAAGTTTCTGGTATATGCATTTAGTATATTCTATACCTTGGCAAGTTATGATGATATCAAGAGCCTGTAATGCATTAATATCTAGTGCATTTTGTAAGATTCCAATTGGTTTTCCATGTAATATCGGTGCAATTTGACCATATTTGGAAGTGGAAAAAAAAATAGGATGTACTATATCAAAATCACCCTCTTCCTTCATTCTCTGCATGAGCACAGAGCCTACCATCCCTCGCCATCCAATTAATCCTAAGGTTTTCATTTATAATCAGCTTAGTTAAATAATAGAAATTTTTATATGATCATCTCATCAGGTGATCTTGAATATGTATATAACATATGTGTATAATATTGTTCATTTATCATCTAGCATGCAACGTGATATCTCATGTTTTCTAATGTTACAGAAAGTTTTAAAAAAATATAACAAGTAAAATCGTATCTATATCAATTTTAGATATATATAGTTAAATCATATTAATTACAATAGCTTTATTTAAATATTATCTAATACTATTTATAGTTTTTCTAAATAGGTATTGATTTGATATATATACATTAAATATTGAGATAGATTGGGTATTTTAATCTGAGTTTAGCTCCTCTCTGGTATCAGATTAGTTTTTATGTTATTTATATTTTATTTATATTGTCTCCTGGATTCGTTTTTATTTAAAGCAAATTTTTAATCTAAATAAGACAAATAATTATAAATGAGGAGAGTTTTTAACATTACTAATTTTTTATGAATGATATAAAAATTAGTAATGTATTATAATAACTTATAATACGTAATAAATATTAATTTTTAGATAATTTATTTATTATTGATTCGTTTTGTTAGTGAGCAAGATTAATTTTTAATATTAACAGATTTTTATCACTCATAATTAGTAATTGTTGTCAATGTTAATTCACTTTAAATTATGGCAGTTAATCTTCTGATCTTGTTTAATTAAAAGAATCTGTTGTTTATTTAAAATTATCCAATTTATTTTAGAATATTTTTAAGAGAATGTAAATCAGCTATAATCAATAGAGATATATTTGATTATATTATATTTAATTAGAAAGCAGATTCAATTCAGTTTTTATAAGAATTATATTTATATAAATACGCACTAGTTTTACTAAGGTGATATAATTATAGAATTATGTGTTTGTTTTTTTTGTCGACTTGGATATAAGAGTATATATAATATTTTTTTAAAAAATATTCCTGAGTAGTATGAAGAATGTACTACTAGTTCATATATAGTATATGAAGAATATCAAGTTTAAAATTATATGTTAGAGATATTGGAGAATCAATGATAAAAGCAGACATTAGATTAATGTTTTGTTTATTGTGATAGGATTTTTAGTATTATATAATATAAATAATAAATTAATGGTAACTTAAGATTTCTGGATATATCTCGGTAAATCTTTAAGACTATCTAATACCCAATCAGCGTTATTTTGATATGAAGATTCAAGATGTCTACCGCTACGTACAAGTATTTTTTTTCCTACACCTGCTGCTTTTGCTGCTTGCATATCTTCAATTTTATCACCAACCATATAGGACGCTGACATGTTAATATTTAACTCTTTTTTAGCAGAAAGGAACATACCTGGTTTTGGTTTTCGGCAGTTACATAACTGACGTCGTAAGTGTATTACGCTTGAAGGATAATGAGGGCAAAAATAGATACCATGTAATTTGACATTTCTATCTGCAAGAAATTTTTCCATCCATTTAGTTAAGATCATAAATTGATTTATATTAAATATACCGCGTGCAATACCAGATTGATTTGTTATCAATATGAGAGAGAAACCCATACTCATTAGTTTTCGCATTGCATCAATGACACCATCGATAAACGTAAAGGCTTCAATTGTTGAGACGTATCCATAATCTAGATTAATAGTACCATCTCTATCTAAAAAAATCGCAGAAATGCGATTACGATACATTTACCCTCCTACACTACATATCTAGATTATAGATTTTTTGAATACATTAAGAAAAATATAAGAAAATATTAGAATGAGCACATGGATTCTAGTTATATTTTTTAATTTTTAATTTTTTTAGTTCAGCCATAAGCTGATACGTATCCAGGATGTGCAAGCAATACAGTTGCAGTAAATAATATGATAAATAACATATATATTAAAACTAAATATAAATATATTAGTAGATATTTTAGATCCTTTATGTACATTCTAGATATGTTAATTAAGAATAGATTCCTTAAAGTTCTGAAAGTATATAAATTAAAATAGACCCTGTTTGCTATTTATTGCAATTGTTAATGATTACTTCAATTATAGCAGGTGCTGCTGTATAGTGAGATGCTGATACATGTGTATACATTTTGATTGCTACAGCTTGCGATCACTGTGAAAATATTCAATATTTAATATTGTTTTTTTGATTTTTTATATGCTTGAATAATCATTCAATCATTCAATCATTAATTTTATCATTAATATGATAGGTAAGTATGTTTTCATGATCCATGAGCTAAGCATGATGTAAGATATATGCTATATGGATTTCTATTATTTTATCTACTTAATAGGAGAAATGTAGATATCTTAAAGTATCTGATATTAGAATACAAAAATCAATCTTAATTTTCACCTAAATTTATATACTAATTAATAAATTAAGAATAATAATATCACATAAAATATGAGCTAAAATGAAAATAATTTCTCAGTTAAATGAGTAATAAAGTATGGTATGTTACATCTTTTCTTTTGGTTTTACTAAGAGTTAGTCATATTTATTATTATAATTGCATAATATATACTTCATTAGTACTATATATTATATAGTATGTTTTAAAAGTTATTTTATTTATTTATTTGAGACACTTTACAGTGTCAATAATAAAAATATTTTGATGTTTATGGTATTATATAGATATACAGGCACTTTATAGTAGATAAATGTGATTTACGATTTATTTTTGCATTGTAATATTACACAATAGATTGTATCTGTTCATAGATAAGTTAGCGCTTGAATTGAAAATTATAATAATTAATTTATTGATATTTTTATATTGTATAATAAGTTTATTATTTATTAAAATAAATATAGTATAGTATATGCTTAATAAATATATGTATTTATATTTAGATCTATGCAAAATACAATACATTAGATAAGTTTTTTAGCTAGGGTTACGACTGATCGTTTGGATGTTAATTTGTACATTAAATTATTTCTATATGTATGAAAGACATCCTTAATTTTCCGATAAATAGCATATAAACAATATTATTGTATACTGGGTTAATTGTAAACATAATATTCATTGTAACATTACGGTAAAAAAGTCTACAATAGAAAAAATTTTTATATATATTTATCTCTATTATGTGTCAATCTCTAAAAATTTATAATGTAGGTTGATATACAGGGTTAATAAATATATTATTATTAGGTGTAGGTTTTTATATTCTTTTTTCACATAAAAAATTAAACAGATTGATAGAGATATTATTAATATATTTTATTGAATGAGTAACATTTTTATATTCACCGTCTCTATCAGAGCAGTACATAAATATTAATTTTATTTTTTTTGTATGTAGTATTTACAAAATTGATTTAAATGAAAATCTTGATTCATAATATCTTTTAATAATATCTTTTAATAACATTTTAGATAAAAGATGAAATCTAGAGCGAAAATGCTTTAAAATATTACACATACAAACATATAAATAGATCATATTTGATGTATTACTGGTTTAATCTTTCTAGACAGATGAATAAGTACTTAAGATTATACATGACGCTGAAGATATACCATGTCGATGTATATAGTGATTTTAGTGCTATTTCTAAGTAGTCGTGTTAATACAAATAATTGCCTTTTGTATTAATAAAAGCATCATTCAAGTCATCTCTACCTGACAAGAAAATTTATACAATTTAAGAGAAGATCATCATTGAATTAGATTATAACTGTCTCTACTTTAGTAGAGACATATTAATAATTTATAGTCTAAAATTTAGTGGTATCTTTTTAGTATAGGATGCGAAAAATAGAATAAATGGTGTCGTAGACATCGAAATAGTTACTAAAACTTTTAAGGAAAGTGTTAAGGTTTTTTTCATTTATTAATTATCATAACCTCAAAATATTTAAAATTAGGAAAGTATTGTTTGAAATTATCAATAGATAACAATGTATTTATGCTGCATAAAATTATAAAATTAAAATAATATATTAAAAATAGCACGTAATATACAATAATACAAAAGGATATAGGAGATTTTTTTAAAAAGATATGATTATTAACGAAAACCAGTGATATTCTTTGGTTAGATATAGAGCATTTAATTTTATTAAGGCTTTCTGTTTTTTTTTGACAAAAAGCTATTTGTGTTAATTCACTGTCTTATATTCTAGATTATTTTTTCAAATAAATTCATACAGATCAGTATTATAATTTTTTGGTGTTATGCTCATCTATTATGTAATTTTACTAGTTAAGGATAGAATATATTCAATTTTTCACATTTTACCAGTAATAAGAGATTCTATTTTAGAATGCTAAAATTATCTAGAAGCATGAGAAATATTTTATATTCTATTTATTTATATTATATAGGTATTATATTTAGTAATAGTTATATTTTTATTGATTTTTTAATCGATACATTATTTGGTATAAATTTCTCTATTAATATTTAAATACTAATGTGTAAATATTCGAGGAATTATTTCATTTTTACGCAGTGTTAGAACTTCGCATCCATTATTTGTTATGACAACAGTATGTTCATATTGAGCAGATAAACTAGAGTCTTTGGTTTTAACTGTCCATCCATCTTTTAGAGTGTAAACACTACACTTTCCAGCATTAATCATTGGTTCAATAGTAAATGTCATGCCTTTTTTTAATACTATGCCACCATCATCAGCATCGTAATGAAGAATTTGAGGTTCTTCATGAAATCCTTTTCCAATACCGTGTCCGCAGTATTCTCGTACTACGGAATAGTTTTCTTTTTCAACAAATTTTTGAATTTCTCTTCCGATAGTTCTGAGGCGAATTCCTGGTTTAATAAGTTGTATAGCAAGATAGAGGCTATTTTGTGCAATACGACAAAGTTTCTCACCTTGAGTAGTTGGCTTACCTACAAAAAACATAGCAGAAGTATCACCATGGTAGTGATTTTTTAGTACTGTGATATCGATATTAACAATATCGCCATTTTTTAGAATATCATTCTGACTTGGAATACCGTGGCATACCACATCATTAATTGATATACATACGGATTTTGGGTATCCACGATAACCTAGGCATGCAGGTATGGCATTTTGCTTTTTAGTAATATAATTATGACATAGGCGATCTAGTCTTTCTGTGTTAACATTAGGAGCAATATGATTCTTAATCATTTCAAGAGCATCAGCGGCTAAGCGACCAGCTTCTCTCATTTTAGTGATCTCTTTGCTAGATTTAATTGAAATAGCCATAAAATAAATATATCCGTATTAAGTAAGAAAAACAGACACTTTCTGATAAGAAGATGGAATGTAAGATAACATTATTATTAATACAAAATAATATTATAATAAAATATAGTAATATGTTATTTACTATTAGTAGTTTAAAGTTCGCAGTCTTTTTTAGTCTTTTTTATAATTAATCACAAATGTAAGAAAAATGAATATTAATATATCTTATAAACTAAAAAATTTTATTTATATTTTTTTTCTTTAATTTTGAAACACATCATAGTTTAGAGTAAGGTGATTGTCATTAATTTATTAGTCTTTTTATTTGATTTCTTGTATGATCAAAAGATCATAGTTAATATACATATATTGTTCGATTACAATGCTCTTTAATTATTCATTATTATTTGTTTAGTGGTATGTTTTGAATATTTTGGTTAAAGTATTAGCTCATTTATATTAGATAAGATATACATTATCTTATCTAAGAGATATATTTCAGAGATAGATATATTAAGACCAGATGATTTCTTGTACTGTTGGTTTTCTGATGTAAAATATGTCCAATGTTATTTTTAATGTAAATACTTTGAGCGGAGATCAGATAAAGTTTGATAATAAATACTCTAAATATGTATTTTATTTTAAATATATTCATGTCATGGTTATGTAAAGAACTATGCATACCATGGTTATGCTAGATAATAATTATACTAACATTATGCCAGGTATAGTTAATTACTTTTTTTATTATAAAAATAATTTATATTGTACTGTATAAATTGTCCTATGTGTATCGCAAGATCTGAACTTGTTTCTTAGTCTTTAATAGACTATGCTTTATTTAGACGATGAATAATCTATTATAATAATTATCTAGATTAATATAATAGAGGTTAATGCAATCGAGTAGCATTTTCACAGCTAACCCTTAAAATAAACAGTTAGTAACAGTCGGAGAACTATAGATAACAATATCTTAATTACCATATTTTATTCGATAATGATCAGAGTTTCATGGCGTCAGTATATAATGACAATATCAATATACAGTGTAATCACCTTATATTGCATTAATTAGTAAAACTCTACAGTAGATTATTATATGCACAAGACATTAGTTATTCTTTGTGATAAACACGCAATAATAAAATCTATGCGTATAGAACGTTCTGTGTTCTTAAAGATATTTTATTGATTTAACTATGATGAGCCTATTTAGTTTAAAACTAATAGGTTTTTTTATTATATATGTATAATTTTAACTACACAATCATATAATTAGTATTATATATTCTATGGGGATAATTATGGAAAATATTTCTATGCATGAAATGCTTCAAGCAGGTGTACACTTTGGTCACCAGACTCGATATTGGAATCCAAAAATGAAACCGTTTATTTTTGGGTCTCGTAATAAGGTTCATATTATTAATCTTGAAAAAACTGTTCTTATGTTTAATGAAGCTTTATCTGAAATTACAAAGATCTCTGCCCGTAAAGGCAAAATCTTGTTTGTTGGTACTAAGCGTTCGGCAAATTTAGCTATTAAAAAACACGCTTTAAGCTGTGATCAATTTTTTGTCAATCACCGTTGGTTAGGTGGTATGCTGACCAATTGGAAAACAGTGCGTCAATCTATTAAGCGATTAAAAGAGTTAGAAATTCAGTCTCAAGATGGAACTTTTGAGAAACTCACTAAAAAAGAAGCCCTGATTCGCATTGGTCAATTAGCTAAGCTAGAAAATAGTTTGGGCGGGATTAAGGATATGGGTGGCTTGCCAGATGCACTATTTGTTGTAGATGCTCATCATGAGCATATTGCGATTAAAGAAGCAAATAATTTAGGTATTCTGGTGTTTTCTATTGTAGATACCAATTCTGATCCAGCTGGCGTGGATTTTATTATTCCAGGAAATGATGACGCTATTCGTGCTGTTAATTTATATCTAACAATAGTAGAGGCTACTATTCGTGATGGGTTATCTAGAGCGTAATTTAGGTTAAATAATAGAATGTATAATACTACTGAGTTATTATTTAAGATATGTTAGGTATATTTTATTATTATTAATAAATAGTTTTTATGAAATAGTGATTTGAATAGGTTGTGAGATTTTGACTTTTTTTGGTATTTATTATATAATTTCTTTTAAAAAGAAATCGGTGTCTTTTTTTAAAAACATACTGTTGTATATTAGATTTATATATATATTTTAAATATAATGCGAGTTAATCGTAGGAGAAAAGAATGGTTCCAATTACCGCTGCTCTAGTAAAAGATTTACGAGAACGCACCGGTGCAGGTATTATGGATTGTAAAAAAGTACTTACTGATGCGCACGGTGATATTGATTTAGCCATAAGATATATGCGTCAATCTGGCATAATTAAAGGAGCAGAAAAAACGAAAAATATAGCTTCAGAAGGTTTAATTAGATGCAAAATTATAGGAAATAATGGCGTTATCTTGGAGATTAATTGTCAGACAGATTTTGTGGTTAAGGATGTTCGCTTTCAATTATTTGCTGATAAAGTACTTGATGCTGCCATTTTTAGTAACGTGATAGATGCAAAAAAACTAGAAGATAAATTTCAAGAGGAGCGTATGTCTCTAATTTCTCATTTTGGTGAAAATATTAATATTCGACGAATAGTTTCTCTAGAAGGTTCGGTTTTAGGGTCATATGTACATAATCAACGTATTGGTGTTTTAGTGTCTCTGACAAAATCAAGCACTAACTTTGCTAAAAAAATTGCTATGCATATCGCAGCAAGCAAACCCGAATTTATTTCACCACAAGATGTATCACCTAAAATTTTAGAAAAAGAGTATCAGGTTCAATTAGAAATTGCAATGCAATCTGGAAAAGCAAAAGAGATTGCTGAAAAAATAGTGAAAGGTAGAATGCAAAAATTTATTCGAGAAATATCTCTAACTAGTCAACCATTTATTTTAGATTTAAATAAAGATGTCGGCCAATGTCTTGCAGAAGAAGATGCAATTGTAAATAATTTTATACGCTTTGAGGTAGGTGAAGGGATTAAGAAAAAAGAATCAAATTTTGCAAAAGAAGTTTCAGTATTAGCTCAAATCACGAAGTAGTTTTATGAGCATCGCCATTTAGATAGTTGTTTTCAAAATTTAACTATTCAAAAATAATCTCAGCTGCGTTATATAGAACTCTTTGAGATTTGAAAGATGATTTTGATGAAAATATAATTCTAGTGAAAATTAGAATTCCTGATTACAGACATCGTCTAGGACATGACTATGGCGACTTATATAAAACCTGTATATCAACGTATCCTGCTAAAGTTGAGCGGTGAGGCATTCCAAGGTTCTGAAGGTTTTGGCATCAATCCAAGTTCGTTAAAGCGTTTGGCAAAAGAAGTGAAAGAGTTAGTAGCATTAGGTGTTCAGATAGGCATAGTTATTGGTGGTGGTAATTTATTTCGTGGGTCAGGTTTAGAACAGGCTGGTATGAATCGTGTAGTAGGAGATCATATGGGAATGTTAGCAACAGTAATGAACGGTTTAGCCATGAGAGATGCCATGTATCGTGCGAATATGCAGGTCACTCTTATGTCTGCTATCCCTTTAAATACTGTTTGCGATACTTATTGTTGGGACAAGGCTAATAGTCTTTTACAGAATAATCACGTAGTTATTTTTGCCGCAGGTATTGGTAACCCATTTTTTACTACTGACTCTGCAGCTTGTTTGCGTGGTATTGAAATTCAGGCTAACGCAGTACTAAAAGCTACTAAAGTAGATGGTGTTTATTCTGCGGATCCAGCAAGTTGCCCCAAGGCGGTGTTATATGAAAAACTTACTTACTCAGAAGTATTAAGTAGCGCTCTAAAAATCATGGATTTGGCGGCTTTTACTTTAGCGCGCGATCATGGGATACCTATTCGTGTATTTAATATGAATAAGTCAGGCGCTCTACGTCGTATACTTATGGGTAAAAAAGAAGGAACTTTAATTACAAATTAATGTTTGTCTTATTTTAACCAGATAAAAATAAAGAGAATTAAGGTAGGCGCTGCCAATCTAATGAAGGTGATAAGTTATTGACAGATTGTGTTTTAGTTCCTGAGAATAGTGATAATATCCATAGCATGTAAGGCTGTATAGAGTGATAAATGATATTCAGAATAACGCTGAAATTCGCATGACAAAATGCGTAGCAGTGTTTATACAAAACATTAGAAAAATTCATACCGGGCGCGCATCAGTATCTATACTTGACGGTATAGTTATTGATTATTATGGATCGTCTTCTCCTTTATCTCAGTTGGCTAATATTACTGTAGAAAATGCTTGCACATTAAAAATTAACGTATTTGATAGATCTATCATTCCTTTAGTTGAAAAAGCAATTATAACTTCAGGTTTAGGTTTTAATCCGCAGACAGTAGGTATAGATATCCGTATTCGACTTCCAACATTAACTGAAGAGCGTCGACATAAACTCATTAAACTGGTACGTAGTGAATCTGAACAGGGAAAAATTTCAGTTCGTAATATACGTCGCGATGCTAATGATCATATTAAGCTGCTTTTAAAACAAAAAAAAATTAGCCTAGAGGAAGACCGACGTGCACAAGAACTGGTACAGAAAATCACTGATATTTTCATTAAAAAAATAGATGGAATCCTGCTAGATAAAGAAAAGGACATATTAGATTTTTAAAAATTTTACCACAATATTTATATGTTAGTATTATATATGATGTCCTAAATTAGAACGATTGTTCGATTTTTTACAGTGACGCCTGAATTTTATTATTCTGAGTAAATGTATGAAGCAATTAACGATCCTCGGCTCAACTGGCTCTATCGGTAGTAGTACGCTATCTGTAGTTCGAGAAAACCGTAAGCTATTTTCTGTTAAAGCTTTAGTGGCGAGACGAAATGTCGAACGGATGATGTGGCAATGTTTAGAGTTTCGCCCGGATTTTGCTGTTATGTTAGATGAAAAAGCTGCGCGCGAATTACGTTTTCGATTACATTATTTTCATGTCTCTACTGAAGTCTTAAATGGTCAACAGGCAATCTGCGATATGGCTGCGCTAGATGATGTGGATCAGGTAGTGTCGGCAATTGTAGGGGTAGCAGCCCTGTTGCCTACTTTATCAGCTATTCAAGCTGGCAAACAAGTTTTGCTAGCTAATAAAGAATCATTAGTAACATGCGGGCGCCTTTTTTTAGAAGCGGTCATTTCTTCTCAAGCTCAGATTGTGCCTATTGATAGTGAACATAATGCCATTTTTCAAAGCTTACCTGTATCTTTACAGACTCAGTTAGGTTTTGCTGTTTTAGAAAACAATGGTGTTGAGAGTATTATTTTGACAGGGTCAGGAGGTCCGTTTCGCGACATTCCTTTATCAAAACTGCGTTATATGACACCAGATCAAGCATGTTTGCATCCAAATTGGATGATGGGACGTAAGATATCTGTTGATTCAGCCACGATGATGAATAAAGGTTTAGAATATATTGAGGCAAAATGGCTTTTTAATGCTTCAGATAAGCAGATGGAAGTGATTATTCATCCACAGTCTGTTATACACTCTATGGTGCGCTATCTAGATGGTGGTATTATGGCACAGTTAAGCTTCCCGGATATGCGATCGCCAATTGCTTATGGTATGGGTTGGCCTCAGAGAGTGAATTCAGGAGCTCCAAAGCTTAATTTTCAGAAACTTTCAGAAATGACTTTTTCAAAGCCTGATTATGTGCGTTATCCTTGCTTAAAGCTGGCTATTCAGGCTAGCCAAGCAGGACAGGCAGCTACCACGATATTGAACGCCTCTAATGAAATTGCGGTGGCAGCATTTTTAGCATCAAGAATAGCTTTTACTGATATTGTTTCACTCAATGCTGAGGTTTTAGACAGTTTGTCCTGCTGTGAGCCAGATAGCGTTGATGCGGTACTTGTTATCGACTGTGAAGCAAGATCTATAGCATGGGAGTTATTGTCACGATTTATTAGAAAATGATCTGTTATGATTTGCTTCATGATCATTGATGATAATTTCTGACTTTGAAGTTAGAGATTATTAATAATGTTAATAAAACAGCTAATTATATTATATCAGCTTAGCTTTAATAAAGAAAGATTCTCAGAAGCGATTTCATTCTGAACTAGGGGAATCATGACGCACGATGTCGCCCGAAGATCAATTACAATATCAGAACCAAAAGATGGTTAAGCCCCGTCATGTAGCAATTATTATGGATGGTAATGGTCGATGGGCAACAAAACAAGGAAAATTACGCATGTCTGGACATCAGGCAGGTGCAGAATCTGTTCGGCGCGCTATTAGTTTTGCAGTAAGTTATCAATTAGATGCACTGACGTTATATGCTTTTAGTAGTGACAATTGGAGTCGTCCTAATCAGGAAGTTATAGCCTTATTAGAGTTATTTGTCTTAGTTCTGGATGCAGAAGTTAAAAATTTAAATAAACATGATATTCGCTTGAATATTATTGGCGATACCACCCGTTTTAGCCATCGCTTACAAGACTGCATTCGATGCGCTGAAGAAAAAACTCAGAACAATCAAGGCTTAATATTAAATATTGCTGTAAATTATGGGGGGCGTTGGGATATTATTCATGGAGTGCGGGCGTTAGCAGAACAGGTGCGAGATGGGAGCCTTCTTCCAGAAGAAATCGAAGAAAAAACGTTAAGCGCACATTTGTGCTTAAGTGCAATAGTACCTGTTGATCTTGTAATAAGGACTGGGGGAGAATATCGTATTAGCAATTTTCTATTATGGCAAGCGGCTTACGCAGAGTTTTGGTTTACAGACATCTTGTGGCCTGATTTTGATGAAAATGTTTTTCAAGGCGCGCTACATGCATTTGCAAAACGAGAGCGTAGATTTGGTGGTATTGCTCTTTAAAAATTTACAGGAACTTAAATGTTTATAGAAACTTAAATGTTTATAGGAACTTAAATGTTTATGGGAACTTAAATGTTTATGGGAACTTAAATGTTTATGGGAACTTAAATGTTTATGGGAACTTAGGAGGCTTGATGTTACGAATGCGATGCATCACCTCATTAGTATTAATTCCAATTATTATTTTAGCATTATTTTATCTACCTATATTGTTATTTGGTATCACTATATTTTTAATAAGCATGCTAGCTGCATGGGAATGGTGTCCTTTGGCAGGTTTATCTTCTTGCTGTCATCGGGTATTCTTTATAATATTATGTGGATTGATTTTATTCATTAGCATGTTTGATATATTATCCGGTAATGCGCTGAAGGGAGCACATTGGTTAAGAATTCCTGATATGTTATGGGTTTCAATATGGTGGTGGATATTAGCAATACCTTTAGTATTATTTTATCCATCTTCAGCCTTATTGTGGAGAAATTCGCGTGTCTTGAGTATTTTATTTGGTTTATTAACTATTTGGTCGTTTTTTTGTGGTATGCTGGCGGTTCGTCAATATCACTATCAATTTGATCACATTGTTGGTGCGTGGCGTCTTCTATATTTATTAATATTAGTCTGGGGGATAGATTCTGGTGCCTACTTATTTGGAAAAGTTTTTGGAAAACATCAGTTAGTGCCAAAAATTTCATCAGGAAAAACATGGGAGGGTTTGTTAGGTGGTCTATTTAGTGCATTTATAATCTTTTTTTTATTTACCCAGCTAAAAATATTGAGTGTAGCGCCAATAAGTTTGTTTTTATGTTCTATATTTACCGTGCTCGCTTCTATTTTGGGTGATTTAAGTGAAAGCATTTTTAAACGTGCAGCTGGCATCAAAGATAGCGGTAAACTAATTCCTGGACATGGTGGTATATTAGATCGTATTGATAGTCTGACTTCTGCCGCTCCAATTTTCGCTAGTTTGCAGTTTATGATTACAGAAGTTCTCTAAGGGAGAATACTATTTAGCGAGAGTATACTATTTGGTGGTATACTTGGAAAATCTTTCTTAAAGTTTGTATAAAAAATATTAAGATCATTGTACATCAGTGTTGGTATTTTAGATGGTGTATTACTATAAAGTATAAATAATGCAATATTTTATTTCTTTTAAATATTAAATAGGTTTTATTTCATAAAATTGATAGTTTTGATAATTGAAATGTTAAATGAAGACGTAATTACTTTGAATCTCGTATGTCTTTATGAAATGAATCAATAATTAAAATTATTTAATAGATGTATGATCAAAACAAGATCTGCGTTAATTGTAAGTTTTGTTTGATCTTTAATTGAGAAAATAAATTTTATTCTGATAATTTTTTAAATGTGTTTATTCAAAAATTATTTTATTCATTATTTTGATTATAGTTAAGTAAATATTCTTTTAGTAGGTTAGTTCTTTAATAAGTAGTTGTAAGTAAATGTATTGATAGAGTAAATAAGTTAGGGTGGAATAATTTATTTAAAAGTTGTAGTGAAATGATTAGTGCAAATATTTTTATACAGTACCATATATTCAACTATATCTTTTTATGATACATAGAGCATTAAAAATTGCTACACCTGTTAACTACAAGTACAATCTAGATGACTTTTATTTTTCGTCCTATTTATACCTTATAAGTTGATCTATTGAGATGACAGATGCTAGAAGTATAAGTATTCTTTATAGAGAGCCGATAAGACTAAAAAAATAAAATATTTTTTGATAAAAATTATCATCGTCCTTATAGTATCTCGGTGTGCTATGGTCAAATTACTTTAACAAATCTGCTTTGTATAGAGCTTTAGTTAGTGGCTTTATAAGATAGAGCTTTTCTAAATGAAAAGAATTATATTTTACAAAAATTTTAAGCACATTACAGGTTTTTTCCTTGTATGCGTAGTACGTCTGCTTAATATAGAATAGTTTTCTAGTATGAGTCGTTGGTTATTATTTGTAAAAAAATTTTTATATCTAAAATATACTTAATTTTGATGTTAAAAATATTTAAAATGAATCATAATTGAAAGACAATGCCATAATTTTAATTGATATTTTTTATTTGACCAAGTGTTTGTTCTTTAGATGAATAGAATATTACGGCATTTACTACATCATGTTTCTGGCGCTCTTTCAGCGTTAATCTTTGGACGATCAACCCTTGTTCACTGTTAGTCTAGATAGTGATAACCTACTTTTTCTATAGTATTGAAGATAATAGGTAGCCTCATGCCTGAACAAATTCATAAACTTTTTTATTATTTTAATGTCATTGGTCCAGTATTTTGCAAAGGGCTATTATTTATAATGATTTATCATATTGTGGATTGCGTAAAATTACATAACTTTGTGCTATGTAATAAAATTTATAATAAAAGCCGGGATGCATTTACCAAAGGATGCCAATGAAAAATTTTCTCATAGCATCACTTTTTTTGAGTAGCGCTACTGTATGTAGTGCAGATAGATTTGTGGTCAAAAATATTTATTTTGATGGATTAAAACGGATCTCTGTTGAGTCTGTACTGCGAAGTATGCCTGTTCATGTTTCAGATGTAGCCTCTTATGAAGATATTAGAAGGACTATTCATGCATTATTTGCGACTGGAAAATTCGATGATGTGCACCTTATACGTAATGGTGATTCTCTAATTGTAAAACTCAAAGAGCGTCCAGTAATCGCTGGTATCACTTTTTCAGGAAATAAAATTCTTAAAGAAGAATTATTAAAAAAGAATTTAAACGCTTTTGGTATATTCATTGGAGAGGTATTAGATCATTCTTCTCTTGCTTCTATTGAGCAAGAATTAGAGGATTTTTACTATAGTATCGGTCATTATCGGTCAAGTGTGAATACTGTCTCAACTACATTACCAGGTAACCGTGTCGATTTAAATTTTGTTATCACTGAGGGGAGACCTGCCAAAATTCAACAAATTAACATCGTGGGTAACAAAATATTCAGCACAGATGAGCTTCTCTCTCATTTTAAATTAAGAGACAAAAATTCTTGGTTACATTTATTAAGTGATAGTAAATATCAGACACAAAAAGTCAATGAAGATTTAAACATCTTGCGAGGTTTTTATCTCGATCGTGGTTATGCACGTTTTAATATTAATTCTACTCAGATTAATTTGACGCCAGATAAAGAAGGTATTTATATTACTATTAATATCACAGAAGGTGATCAGTATCAATTATCTGATATTATGATTAATAGCAATATAAAACTCGATTCAAGAGAGATTCAGACTTTAAAAACAGAGCAAATTGGTAGTTTATATAACAGGACGCATGCTTTGCGTATAGAAGAAACTATTAAAAAAATCTTAGGACATCATGGGTATATATATCCGAAGATTCAGACGAATCTATATATTAATGATACTAAAAAAACCGTAAAGTTAAGCTTTATTATTAATTCAGGTATTCGATATTATGTACGTCAAGTACGTTTTGAAGGTAATCATGTATCTAAAGATGCCGTGATGCGTCGTGAAGCTCGGCAAATAGAAGGCACATGGTTACAAAGTGATCTGGTAGAACAAGGAAAAGAGCGTTTAAATCGTCTTGGTTACTTTATCTCAGTTAGCTCTAAAATTCAACGAGTGCCTGAATCTTTAGATCAAGTAGATGTAGTATATAGAGTACAAGAACGCAATACTGGAACGATTAACCTAGGTATAGGTTATGGGACGGAAAATGGTGTGAATTTTCAGATTGGACTCACTCAGGACAATTGGTTAGGAACGGGGAATGCTATTGGTATAAACAGCACAAAAAATGATTATATGACATACGCTGAACTCTCTTTAACTGATCCTTATTTTACTACTTTTGGCGTAAGTCTCGGTGGACGTTTTATTTATAATGATTTTAAAGCTCATGCCGCAGATTTGTCTGATTATACTAATAAATATTATGGAGGTGATAGTATGCTTGGTTTTCCATTAAATGAAGCTAACACCCTCCATATTGGTTTTGGTTATCTTCATCATAGTCTTTCTGATATGAAACCACAGGTTGCGATGTGGCGTTATTTGCGCACTCATGGTGAGAACCCTTCGGTTTCTGCTACTGAAGAGTTCTCTACAGATGATCTTACTTTAAATTATGGGTGGACTTATAATACATTAGACCGTAGCTTTTTTCCTACTAGAGGACATCATGCCAATCTTAATGGTAAGATAACTATACCTGGTTCAAAAAATACTTTTTATAGAATCATGATGAGTATGCAGCAATATTTTCCATTGAATGTCACCAGAGACTGGATTCTATTGTGTCGCGGTCGCTTAGGTTACGGAGACGGTTTTGATGGCCATGAGCTGCCGTTTTATGAAAACTTTTATGCTGGTGGTTTAACAACAGTGCGAGGTTTACGCACGAACACTATTGGACCAAAGGCTGTATATTATAATAATGCTTTATCTAAGTGCACTAGTGGTTCTCTGAGCAGCATATGTCAGTCTGCAGATTCGGTTGGTGGTAATGCTCTAGTAGTATTAAGTACTGAGTTAATTACACCAACGCCTTTTCTGAATGAAAAATATATTAATTTAATACGTACTTCTCTGTTTGTAGATGCTGGTATGTTATGGGATACGCGCTGGAAAGAAACTCAAGAGATGAGTTTTCTGCATATTCCAGATTATAGTAAACCTAAAAATATTCGTATCTCAGCAGGGGCTGCGCTACAATGGATGTCACCTATTGGGCCATTAGTATTTTCATATGCTTGCCCTTTTCATAAGTATCATGGAGACAAATCTGAACCATTTCAATTTTATATAGGAAAAACTTGGTAGCACAATATGAAGGCAGAGTTAATATTAAGGCAGAGTTAATATTAAGGCAGAGTTAATATTAAGGCAGAGTTAAATAATAAGCCATAATCTGCATTAGAATGAATCAGTTAGTGTGATACGATATTGTAGTGATATATTCTATTTACCGTAATGATAATCAATAACCTAAAAGTCTTAAGGAGCTCAAGAGTGAAACAGGTTTTTCGCATTATAAGTCTAAGTGTTATTTTAATTTTTTCTGTATCTGCTGCGGCCTCTGATAAAATCGCAATAGTAAATATTTCTGATATTTTTCAGCAATTACCACAACTTACTGTTGTAACGCATAAGTTAGAAAAAGAGTTTAAGGATCGAACGATTGCCTTGCAGAATATGGAGCATGATCTGCAAACCAAAATACAGAATATGCAGCGTAATAGATTAACCATGAAAGCAAGTGATCAGCTTCAAATAGAAAAAGAAATTATCAAAAAGCGCGAAGCATTTAATACTACCGTTCGAGTTTTTGATCAGGATACTCGTCGTCGTCAAATAGAAGAACGGGATAAAATTATATATCAAATTCAGAATGCTGTACAGAAAGTTGCTAAACTTCAAGGTTATGATTTAGTTTTGGATCGAGGTGCGGTCGCTTACGTTTCTTCAGTGAAAGATATTACTGCTGATGTTTTGAAGCAGGTAAAATAGTCTATGTTTTTTATTCGACTGGCTGATTTGGCTAAGGAGTTACATGCAGAATTGCATGGTGATGGAGAAATTGCTATCTCTGGTATTTCATCTATGCAATCTGCTCAAAAAGGTCAGATAACTTTTCTTTCTAATAAGCGCTATTCTAAAAAGCTTTTAGGCTGCCAAGCTTCAGCTGTGGTATTAACACGAGCAGATCTGCAGTTTTTTTATGGTTCTGCATTAATAGTGAGTGATCCGTACCTAGCATATGCTCGTATAGCGCAATTGTTTGATAGAACACCTAAACCAGCGATTAGGATTGCTCCAAGTGCGGTAATTGATTGTACAGCTTGTCTTGGACAACGTGTAGCTATTGGTGCTAATTCAGTCATTGAATCTGACGTTATATTAGGTGACGATGTAGTAATTGGTGCTGGATGTTTTATTGGAAAACAAACTAATATCGGTTCTAGGAGTCGACTATGGGCAAATGTTTCAATTTATCATAAAGTAGAAATTGGACAGGATTGTTTAATTCAATCTGGAGCAGTTATTGGTTCTGATGGTTTCGGTTACGTTCGGGGCTCGGGTAATTGGGTTAAGATTCCCCAGTTAGGTACGGTAATTATTGGGCATCGTGTTGAGATTGGTGCCTGTACTACGATTGATCGCGGTTCTCTCGATAATACACAAATTGGTAATGATGTTATCGTGGATAATCAATGCCAGATTGCACATAATGTTATTATTGGCAATAATACTGCAATAGCGGGCGGTGTTATTATGGCTGGCAGCCTCCAGATTGGGCAAGATTGTATGATTGGCGGTGCAAGTGTTATTAATGGACATATAGAAATCTGTGATAATGTTACTGTTACCGGGATGAGCATGGTCATGCGATCTATCACGGAACCTGGCATATACTCTTCAGGAATTCCGATTCAACCAAATAAAACCTGGCGTAAAATGGTAACATTAGTAATGAATATTGACGATATTAGAAAACGCTTAAAAAATATTGAACGTACATTCAAAAATATTGAAGCATAAGTAAACTACTGCATAACCTATATATAGTGTATATCAAATAATATGTGAACAAGAATAAGTATAGGGTCGCAAACAAATGATTTTTGGTTTGTGGAAAAATTGTAATTTTTTTTACAAGTCTCATTATTGATGCTATTAGCTTTTAGGACGGGAAGAGTATTTTGACTATTCACATGCATACCCTAAAAATTGAAGAGATCATTAATCTTTTACCGCATCGCTACCCATTTCTATTAGTTGATCGAGTTATTGCATTTGAAAAAAACAAATATTTGCGAGCAGTGAAGAATGTTTCAGTCAATGAACCGTTTTTTCAAGGTCATTTTCCTGGAAAACTTATTTTTCCAGGGGTTTTAATCTTAGAAGCTATGGCTCAAGCTACTGGTATTCTTGCATTCAAAAGCATGGGTAAATTAGAATCGGGTGAACTTTACTATTTTGCAGGTATTGATGAAGCACGTTTTAAGCGTCCAGTGGTTCCAGGTGATCAAATGATTATGGAAGTCAACTTTGAAAAAACCCGTCGTGGTTTAACACGTTTTAAAGGCGATGCGACCGTTGATGGTAAAATTGTTTGTGAAGCAAAAATGATGTGTGCCCGTAGCCGGGAGGTTTAATTGGTGATTGATGCTACCGCCGTTATTCACCCTAGTTCCATTGTTGAAGAAGGCGCTGTGATTGGTGCTGGCGTCCAGATTAATCCATTTTGTGTTGTGGGTTCTAATGTTAGAATTGGCGCTGGTACAGTTCTAAAATCACATGTGGTAGTTCATGGTCATACTTCTATCGGAAAAAACAATACTCTCTGGCCATTTGCCTCAGTTGGCGATGTTAATCAGGATCGAAAATATTCTGGCGAGCCAACACGAGTTGAGATCGGAGATCGTAATCACATACGTGAAAGTGTAACGATTCATCGCGGAACCGTACAAGCAGAGGGAATTACACGTATTGGTAATGATAATTTATTAATGGTAAATGCACATATTGCTCATGATTGTATTATTGGGAGCAATTGTATTTTATCTAATAATGCTACATTAGCTGGGCATGTCAATGTTGATGATTTCGCGATTATCGGTGGCATGACCGCAGTACATCAATTCTGTATTATCGGTTCTTATGTCATGGTAGGTGGATGCTCTGGTGTGACACAGGATGTACCTCCTTATATTATTGCGCAAGGAAATCATGCAAGGCCATTTGGGATTAATGTGGTAGGTTTACAGCGTCATGGCTTTAGTAAAGAGGCATTAAGTGCGATCCGTGCTGCCTACAAAATGCTATATCGTAGCGGAAAAACACTTGAAAAAGTAAAACTAGAGATCGCGAGCATTGCGAATTCACATCCAGAAGTGCAATTATTTTATGATTTTTTTGCTCGATCTACTAGAGGGATTATTCGTTAACCTATGGCTATACAATCTTTAATTATTGCATTAGTTGCTGGAGAAACTTCTGGTGATATACTTGGCGCTGGGCTTATTCGTGCGATAAAAAAAAAGCACCCCAATGCTTATTTTGTGGGAATCGCTGGACCCCTCATGCAGCTTGAGGGGTGTGTGGCGTGGTATGATCTGTCAGAGCTTTCTGTAATGGGGTTTTCTGAAGTATTGTTTTGTATACGACGCTTATGGTATATTCGCCGTGTTTTAACTCGTCGATTAATTAATTTAAAGCCAGACGTTTTTATTGGTATTGACTCTCCGGATTTTAATTTAACACTAGAAAAAAATCTTAGGCGTCAAGGTATACGAACTATTCATTATGTAAGCCCAGCATTATGGGCGTGGCGAAAAAATCGCATATATAAAATTAGACATGCCGTAGATCTTATCTTATTACTCTTTCCATTTGAAAAATTATTTTATGATCATTTTGATATCCCTTGTTGTTTTATTGGTCATGCTTTAGCGGATCTTATGCCAATTGTCCCAAATAAATCATTTGCGCGTTATGAGCTTGGGATTTCAGACAAAGCTTTATGTTTAGCTTTGCTGCCAGGAAGTCGTAGCGCTGAAATAAACATGTTAGGTGCAGATTTTTTAAAAACAGCAATGATTTTACGAGAAAAATATCCAGAATTAGAGATTTTAGTACCGTTAGTTAATGATAAACATCAAGCGCAGTTTAAAGCAATTCAATCTCGCGTTTCACCGAATTTATCGGTGCGTTATTTAGACGGAAAAAGTCGACAGGCTATGCAAGCGAGTGACGCTACTTTGCTTGCATCTGGCACAGCCACGCTAGAGTGTATGTTAGCGAGGTGCCCTATGGTAGTTACTTATCGCGTAAAACCGGTGACATTTTGGTTAGCTAGACGATTAGTTCGTACAGAGTATATATCATTACCTAATATTTTAGCAGGTTTTAAACTTGTTCCTGAATTATTACAGGATAACTGCCAACCATCACGGCTTGCTGCTGAATTAGAATTATTTTTAGATCAAGAACAAAGTTGCTATGCGTTATTTGATATTTTTTCTAATTTACACAAGCAATTGCGACAAAATGCAAATGAAAAGGCTGCAGAGGCAGTATTGGGGATTTGTAAATAAATGATTAAGTATAGTTACATAACGCATAAGAGCATCATAGTGATTTCCATAAAGATATTATGTTTATTCTTCTGTTAAGAAGCTATATGATAATAGATAATAGTATTTCTAATACTGTGCATTATGTTGGTGAATACTGTTTTCATTTTTTAGAAAATCTATATATTTAAAAAGGATTGGAGTTAAAAAATTATTTTTAATGTATAAAGATTTGATTTTTTCACGTCTCCGTACGCTATAGAGAATATATAATATTGGTATATTTATCTTTATATCTTGTGTCATATTTCTTTAATATATCTAAGAATTGTGATAATAATCACATTTACACCTTACTACTACATGTGTCTTAATACATTGCTTATACGGTGATTTATTCTATAAGTAAGATAGTTTTAGACTAAGTAATCTACATTAACTATATAGTCAATTCATTGGTGAAAGCATCGTTATAATCTAGATCTATCGTTGTAATTTTACTATAAAATATCCTTATTGGGTCTCATAAGGCTTACAATAATTTTCCTTTCTTTATTATTCTCTAACTCGCGCATAGGAATTCAGATGCCAGAGCCTCGTTTTATTCATTTACATGTGCGCAGTGACTACTCGATAACAGATGGTTTAACAAAAATAGCTTCATTAGTAATGCATGCAGCAAATATGGGGATGCCGGCTCTTGCTATTACAGATTTTACTAATCTATTTGGTCTTATTAAATTTTATAAAATAGCCCATGACTATGGTTTAAAACCAATTATCGGCGCTGATTTTAGGATAAGTTGTTGCATTCTAGGTAATGAATTACCTCATATTACTATACTAGCAGCTAATAATAAAGGCTATAGAAACCTAACGCTTTTAATTTCACGTGCCTATTTGCGTGGTTATGGATCGCATGGTCCAACGATAGATCGCGATTGGTTACGAGAGCATCAGGAGGGCCTGATATTACTTTCTGGTGGACATAAAGGGGATGTTGGCAAAATGTTATTACGTGGTAATCAAATACAAGCACACAAGTTCTTGAATTTTTATCAGAAACATTTTCCTAACCGATATTATCTTACGTTAAGCCGGACTGGCAGACTTAATGAAGAGATATATCTAAATGCAGCACTAGAGTTAGCAGGGTTATATACTATTCCTGTTGTTGCTACTAACAATGTATGTTTTCTTTCTAAGTCAGACTTTGAGGCGCATGAAATTCGCGTAGCAATACAAAATGGCTATACTTTAGGGGATCCTAAACGCCCAAAATCTTATAGCGCACAGCAATATTTACGTAGTGAAGAGGACATGTGTACACTTTTTGCAGATATTCCTGAAGCGTTAGAGAATAGTATAGAAATCACTCGTCGTTGTAATGTAACTATTCAACTTGGTAAGTATTTTTTGCCACAATTTCCTACGGGCAGAATATCTACAGAATATTATTTAATTCAAAAAGCTCAGCATGGCCTAAAGGTTCGTTTAGCGCACCGTTTTCCAGATAGAGATATGCGCATTCTCCATTATGAGCGCTATCAACAACGATTGAATAAAGAGTTACAGGTTATTAATCAAATGGGTTTTCCTGGTTATTTTTTAATCGTGATGGAATTTATTCAATGGGCAAAAGAGCAAGGTATTCCAGTAGGTCCTGGCCGCGGATCTGGGGCTGGCTCATTAGTAGCTTATGTTTTAAAAATTACAGATATAGATCCGTTGGAGTTTAATTTATTATTTGAGCGTTTTTTAAATCCAGAGCGTATATCAATGCCCGATTTTGATATTGATTTTTGCATGGAAAAACGTGACTTAGTAATTGAACATGTAGCAAATATATATGGTCGTCATTCAGTTTCACAAATTATTACTTTTGGTACCATGGCAGCAAAAGCTGTAATACGTGATGTAGGGCGTGTATTAGGGCACCCTTATGTTTTCGTTGATCGCATTGCTAAGGCAGTACCGTTAGATCCAGGTATGACACTAGAAAAAGCGTTGCAATGTTCTTCTAGTTTAATCGAGTTATATAACACAGATGAAGAAGTCAAATCTCTTATTGATATGGCGCGTAAGCTAGAAGGTGTTACACGAAATGCCGGTAAACATGCTGGCGGTGTGGTGATCTCGCCAACAAAAATTACTGATTTTTCACCATTATATTGTGATGAAAAGGGTCAAAACCCAGTTACTCAGTTTGACAAAAACGATGTCGAGTATACTGGTTTAGTTAAGTTTGATTTTCTTGGATTACGTACGCTAACTATTCTAGACTGGGCTCTGGAAATGATTAATGCTCGTCTTAAGAAAAATGGTCTTAAATTAATTGAAATTTGTGAGATCTCACTTTCGGATCCAAAAAGTTTTCAGATATTACAAAATGCTGAGACTACTGCAGTGTTCCAGTTGGAATCACGCGGTATGAAAGATTTAATTAAGAGATTAAAACCAGATTGTTTTGAAGATATTATTGCTTTAGTTGCATTATTTCGTCCTGGACCATTACAATCCGGTATGGTAGACAACTTTATTAATCGCAAGCAAGGAAGAGAAAAAATATCGTATCCAGATGCACAGTGGGAGCATAAGCTGCTTCGACCGGTTCTTGAGTCAACTTACGGTATAATCTTGTATCAAGAACAGGTTATGCAAATTGCTCAAGTTTTAGCTGGTTATAGTCTAGGCAGTGCAGATATTCTACGTAGGGCAATGGGAAAGAAAAACCTTATGGAAATGGTTAAACAACGGAGCATTTTTGAAAAAGGAGCTAAAGAAAAAGGCATAAATAGTGTGTTAGCAATGAAAATTTTTAATTTGGTTGAGAAATTTGCTGGTTATGGTTTTAATAAATCACATTCAGCTGCTTATGCATTAGTCTCTTATCAAACATTATGGGTAAAAGCTCACTATCCAGCTGAATTTATGGCGGCAGTGATGAATGCTGATATAGATAATACAGATAAAATAGTTATTTTAGTAGGTGAATGTTGGCGAATAGGTTTAACAGTTTTACCGCCAAATATCAATTCTGGATTGCATCACTTTTATGTTAATGATAAAGGAGAAATTGTTTATGGTCTTGGAGCTATTAAAGGAGTTGGTTTAGCTCCAATTTCAGAAATTATTCAATCAAGAAATCAAGGTGGTTGTTTTTATGAAATGTTTTCATTTTGTTCGCGCATTAATATTAAAAAAATTAACCGTCGAGTTTTAGAAAAATTAATTATATCTGGTGCTTTAGACTGTTTTGGACAACATCGGGCTGCATTAATAAGCGCGCTTCCTAATGCTATCAAGTCTTCTGCTCAATACAGTAAGGCAGGAGAGATGGGGCAGTCTGATATTTTTGGAGTACTGTTGGAGTCACAGGATTTAGTGCAGCAAACATATTCTAATGTAAAACCTTGGCCGGAAAATGTTCGATTAGAGAGAGAAAAAGAAACCTTAGGTTTTTACCTTACTGGGCATCCTATTAATCCATATTTAGAAGAAATTTCAAACTATACTAGCGGGCATCGCTTAAAAGATGTACGCCCAACTAAAAAAGGAGAAATGACTACTATTGCTGGTGTTGTTGTTGCGTCTCGGGTTATAGCAACAAAAAAAGGTCACCGTATGGGTGTATGTACATTAGATGATCGTTCGGGTAAAATTGAAGTAAAATTATTTAAAGATTTACTTGATAAATTTAAATATCTTTTAGATAGAGATCGTATTTTGATTGTCACTGGTCAAGTGAGTGTTGATAGATTTAATGGTGGCATGCAGATAATAGCTCAGAAGATTATTGATATAAATATGGCTCGTGAAAAGCATACGCATTATCTCTCTCTTTTTTTATTAAAAAGTAACACAGATGAGAGGATTATACAGAAATTACATGATTTATTGATACCATATTGTCCAGGAACTTCTCCTATTAGATTACACTATCAAGGTAATAATTACCGAGTTACATTGTGTTTTGGTGAATCATGGAGAGTTTCATTACATGACAGTTTACTAAATGATTTAAGATTCTTATTGGGATTTGATAAAGTAAAATTAGAATTTTATTAAAATAGGATAACTATGAGCCTCAATTATTTAGATTTTGAGCAACCTCTTATGGAGATTGAAGAAAAAATTAATTCTCTAAAAGCAATTCAGCGTCAAGCAGAGCCTGAGCATATTAATGTTGATAAGGAAATTCGCCGATTACGTGATAAGTGTACTTACATGACGCGTAAAATTTTTGCTAACTTAAGTGCTTGGCAAATTGCTCAATTAGCGCGACATCCTTTACGTCCTCACACATTAGATTATATTAATACTATATTTACTGATTTTGACGAGTTAGCAGGTGATCGCTCGTATGCAGATGATAAAGCCATTGTTGGTGGAATTGCGCGAATTTCTGGACGTCCTGTGATGATTATTGGACACCAAAAAGGTAGAGAAACTAAAGAAAAAATTCGCCGAAACTTTGGTATGCCAGCACCTGAAGGTTATCGTAAGGCATTACGTCTAATGGATTTAGCACAGCGCTTTAATATGCCGATTATTACACTGATTGACACACCAGGCGCTTACCCTGGTGTTGGAGCTGAAGAACGCGGGCAAGCAGAGGCGATTGCTTGTAACTTACGGGAGATGTCTAGACTTTCGGTTCCCATAATTTGCACTGTCATTGGTGAGGGGGGCTCTGGTGGCGCGCTAGCTATTGGTGTTGGTGATAAGGTTAATATGTTGCAATACAGCATATATGCAGTAATTTCTCCAGAAGGTTGCGCCTCTATTTTATGGAAGAGTATAGATAAGGCTTCTGTGGCTGCTGAGGCTATGGCCATCATTGCTACTCGTTTAAAAGCATTAAAATTAATTGATAGTGTTATTCCTGAGCCGCTGGGTGGAGCACATCGTGATTTATTGATCATTAGCAAAACAATGAAACAGCAAATTTTAAAAGATCTAGCAGATTTAGATACTCTACGTAAAGAAGAACTATTAGATCGTCGTTATCAACGATTAATGAGCTATAGTTCTATTACTATATTTTAGTTAAATATTTAATATTATTATTGATCTATATATTTGAAGTAAGTTGTATATATTTAAATATATTTTCATTACGTGTCAATGTTTATAAAGTTTATAGTAGATGAATATTAAAAATAGTAAAATCTCCAAATTAAGCAAAGAATTTTAGTAGTTAGTAACAGTCATGTTATTCATATATGTTTATAAAGCGATATTGACTTTATATTTATTGTATAAATTAGATATACTATAAATTTTTAAATGCGTTAAATTGTAAAATTGATTCATATAGGAATAATCTTCGCGGATTTAACATTCCAGTGATACCACTTATAGTATTTTTGGTGGTCATATTATTATTTTTAGTTTTATTATATAAAATGGACATTTATGAACGTAACCTTAATAAATGAGAAGCTCTTAACTGAAAATAATTTAACTCAAAGAGATTTATCTTCAACTTTAGATTTTTTGTCTGAGAGAAATATTACATATGGTGATCTTTATTTTCAGCATGTTTATTATGAATCGTGGACATTAGAAGATAAAATTATTCAAGATGTCTATTGCAATACTAATCATGGCGTAGGGGTTCGCGCTGTTATTGCTGAAAAAACTGGTTTTTCTTATTCTAATGATATTACACTACAAGCTTTGCGTCAGAGTTCTATTGCTGCACGAAGTATTGCGTTGGAGAGGGGTAATAGAAGAGTTGATTGTTTTAAGAAAGAGATGTCTTTCCAAAAATACTCACATCAGGATCCTTTTAAGGCTTTTACATCTGAAGATAAAATTGCATTACTTCATACAATTGATCAAGTAGCGCGCATGACTGATAAGCGCGTTCAGGATGTTTCAGTTCATTTAAGTACCTCATATGAACAGGTATTAGTTGCGGCAACTGATGGAACTTTAGTAGGTGATATTCGTCCTCTGATTGGATTATCGATTAACGTACAAGTAGAGGATAATGGTAAACTAGAAAAAGCCATAAGTGGCGGTGGTGGTCGTTTTAGTTATAAGTTTTTTTTGGATAAAGTATCCGGTGAAGTGCGAGCTGAATCATGGGCTCGTGATGCTGTTCGCATGGCTTTAGTTAATTTATATGCTACGTCCGCTCCTGCAGGATCCATTCCTGTTGTTTTAGGTTCTGGGTGGCCAGGTGTGCTCTTGCATGAAGCAGTTGGCCATGGCTTAGAAGGTGACGCTAATCGACGAAAAAACTCTATATTTAGTGGTCGGATCGGTGAGAAAGTGGCTTCTGAACTTTGTACTATAGTAGACGATGGCACGATGTATGGGCTGTCTGGCTCTCTGTCTATTGATGATGAGGGTGTACCAGGTCAATACAATGTATTAATTGAGAAAGGTATTGTAAAAAGTTATTTACAAGATAAATTGAATGCTCGACTTATGGGTGTGAGTTCTACCGGCAATGGTCGCCGTGAGTCCTATGCACATTTGCCGATGCCGCGTATGACTAATACTTACATGTTATCAGGATTATCAACGCCACTAGAAATTATTGAAAGTATCGATTATGGATTGTATATAACAAAATTAAATAGTGGACAGGTAGATATTATATCTGGAACATTTGCTTTTTCTGCTTCAGAAGCTTATTTAATAAAAAATGGTGCTGTGAGCACTCCTGTTAAAGGAGTCACACTCATTGGGTCTAGCATTGAAGCTATGCAGAATATTTCAATGGTAGGAAATGATCTTGCGTTAGACACGGGGGGTTCATTTTGTAGCAAGGAAGGGCAGACTGTCCCAGTTAGTGTTGGGCAACCTACTATAAAACTTGATAAGTTAACTGTAGGCGGTACTGATTAAGTGGTATATTTTTAATATATTTATTACTGTGGTATTTTTTTATTTGTTAAAGTAAATTATGATTTAGTTTTGTCATCGTTTAAAGAAATAATGTGATAATAAAAAAACAATTATCATTTTTATTTAACTTATGATTACATATTAGTAATGCTTCTATTAATATGGATCTGTATTTTTATAATCGTCGTATAAACACTAAAGTTTAGACTATATCTATGTAGTAATTAGTCATTTATATCTCTATCCAATGCGGTATTAAGGGATTTTTGAATGGATTCTCCACGGCCAATAGCATAATAAACAAATCCGCGTTGTTTCATTTGTTTAGGGTCATATAAATTACGTCCGTCAAAAATTACTGGTTCTTTTAATGTATTTTTTATTAGATTAAAATCTGGTACTCGAAAAGCATTCCATTCTGTGCATATGATAAGAGCATCTGCATGCTTTAGTGCTAGTTCTTTTTTGGCTATAAGTTTTAGATCTTTCCGAAAACCATAAATACGTCTTGTCTCTTGTATTGCTTCTGGATCATGAGCTTGTATGGTAGCTCCAAATTCCCATAATGTTTCCATTATAATTCTGCTAGAAGCTTCACGTATGTCGTTAGTATTAGGCTTAAAAGAGATACCCCATAGGGCAAACGTTTTTCCTTTTAGGTCATCTTTGTAATGATTTTTAATTAAGGTTAGTAGTTTATGTTTTTGTATTTCATTAATATTTTCTACTGCTTTTAATAAATATGACTGATATCCAAGTTTTTCAGCAATGCGTATTAAGGCGCGTATATCTTTTGGTAAGCAAGAACCACCGTAACCGCAGCCAGGATAAATAAACGAGTTTCCAATGCGTGAATCAGAGCCAATTCCTTGCCTTACTTTTTCAATATCAGCACCCAGGAGTTCTGCCAGATTAGCTATTTCATTCATAAAACTAATTTTAGTAGCAAGCATGCAATTTGCGGCATATTTAGTGAGCTCAGCACTGCGAATATCCATTAGGAGCATACGGTTGCAATGTTGGTTAAACGGCTTATAAAGTTCATATAAAAGTTTAACAGCGTTTGTGTTATTAGCCCCAATAATAATGCGATCTGGATTCATGCAGTCAGTAACTGCTGTACCTTCTTTCAGAAATTCAGGATTAAACATTACATCATATTTCAATTGTATACCACGTTGTTTTAAAATTTTTTTAATTAAACAACTAATATGCTCTGTAGTTCCAACTGGAACGGTTGATTTGTTTAGAATTACTTTGTAGTGGTCCATATATTTAGCAATTACACGCGCAACAGAGAGAACGTTTTTACAATCAGACATACCATCAGAATCGGATGGTGTGTCAACAGTAATAATTTGTATTAACCCATGACCCACTCCTTCCTCTGCATAAATGGAGAATTGTAAGCGTCCCGCTTCACAGTTTTGGATAATTAGCGGAGAAAGACCAGGTTCAAAAATAGGAATTTTTCCTTTTTTTAAACGCTGAATCTTTATAGCATCGATGTCAATACAAAGCACATCATGTCCAACTTCAGCTAAAATAGCAGCCTGAACTAAACCGACATAACCAACACCAAATACTGTAATTTTCATGGATCTTCCTAGTTAACAACGATATTTCTTCTTAATGATATAATCATCGTATTGTTTTTTTATTCATCAGGTTAGTTTTATGATATTAAGAGTTAATTTTAATAGAGATTTTTAGTTATTTATATTCTGTACAAGTCTATTTAGTGCGTTATCTATACTGTTAGTTCTATTTTGTAAAATTTAATATCTTAGTATTTTTATATTATCAATATAATGATCAATAGTGTTTGAAAATAAAAAGATTCCAGGTTTCTAGGTAACAAATATGATTATCTTTATTAATTATTAACTCATCTTATATGAAAAGTTTTATTTTGTGTAGCTTACTTATGTGAGGGGATAGAGAAAAAATTTACGTTTTCACCGTGATTTTTATTTAATTATTTGACACGGTAATCACATTTTTAATGTAATCTATCCGAAAAAATAACTGTTTTGGATTTTTTTAAGATGTTTTTCTTTTGGATGCATTAATTGAATGTGTTGTGTTAGATAAAATTATACCATGAGTGTTTCTTAAATAGATTTAAATATCATGATAATATCTATGATCGTAGAGATTTTATAAAAGATTAGTCTGTAATTAGTTGGTCATTCACTTAGTATTTGTTATTGTTTATAACAATCTGGATCTAAAATAAAAACGTTTTATGTGTAGATTTTTTTATAGACTACTTTAAAAATAAGATAGCAAGTGCTAATAGTTCTACTTTTATTAGAGGTATTTATGAGTAGTATGCTATACTTTTCTTAACTAATTATTAGTTTTAATAAATGCTTTTGTTTAAAAGTGTATTAATATATAATTAAATGTTATTATATACTTTATAATCAAGTTTAAATAAAAAAGTTTCGTTATATTTTTTGAAAACAAATCCCCTTATCTTACCTGAAAATTTCACGTTCAAGTTTATTTTATCAACATCTTTAGTAGGTAGAAGATTAGGATGTATGAAAAATCTAGCATGACTTATTTATTTGTTATGTGATGTCGTAAGTATAACTACTGATTATTTAATAAGTTATAAAAAAGATTATAGAAAATCAATGTAGAAAAAAGATAGGTGATTAAGTGACTTGATAATACCCATTATTATCAATTGATTAATATGGTGGTATTAGTTAATTTAATGGGGTTGTAGCAACTGATTTTTTTAATTAGAAAAAAATTACCTAATTTTATTTATTTTTTATCAGCAATATTTAAGAGAAGCATCCTATCCATTTAATATATTGAGTGATAACACAGTATAATTACACTAATTAATGATAGAGACATGATATTTATATTTTTATTTCAATAAAATTTTATGTAAAATGCATATTTTTATTAACTAATGGTATTAGTATCTATTGAAGATGCTTACCTAACTATGAGTGGAAAATCATTTAAATATATAGTTTTATATTTAAAGTAAGCGGGATTTTTGCTTGAGAAACATTCGGTTTATTTTGTACATTTTTATTAACATACTAAATTTTAATATTCATATAGAGTTTTTCTGGATTAAAAGAGTTGCGTTTAACTCATGGGTACATCCAGATTGAAGGTTTTGAACATAAGATATAATAATTTAAAAATATTATGGAATTAATAGAGAAAAATTAAATCACATTATTGAGGCAAACAATGGAGATGTAAAATTATTTAATATAATTATACATCTATAATAGGTTTTAAAAATTAACAAATTCGTATGCAAACTATTTTAAAACATATACCAGTGCTAGTAAATGAAGCAGTTAATGGGCTTAATATAAAATCGAATGGTATATACATTGATGGAACTTTTGGATGTGGTGGGCATTCACGTGTAATTTTATCGCACCTTGGAACGGAGGGGCGTCTATATGCCATGGATTGTGATCCGTGTGCAATTTCTATTGCATCTGAAATTACTGATCCTCGTTTTACTGCTGTTCACAGTTCTTTTTCTGAGATGGCTCAATATGTTTCAACGCATCAATTAAAGGGAAAAATTGATGGCATCATGCTAGATTTTGGCGTTTCCTCACCACAAATAGATGATGCTCAACGTGGTTTTTCCTTTATGAAGGACGGACCGTTGGATATGCGTATGGATCCTTCTCGTGGCCAATCAGCGGCAACATGGTTGTTGAGCACAAAAGAAAAAGATATTGCTTTTGTTTTACGGGCTTTCGGTCAGGAGCGTTTTGCGAAACGTATTGCTCGTGCAATTGCAAAAAGAAATCATAAGAATCCGATAACCCGCACTAAAGATTTGGCTGATGTAATTTATACAGCTATTCCATTTAGGGAAAAATGGAAACATCCAGCAACACGTAGCTTCCAAGCAATTCGCATGGTAATTAATAATGAAATCGAAGAGATTAAAGAAGTGCTTTCAGGTACGCTACAAATTTTAAAATCAGGCGGTCGTCTTTCAGTGATTACCTTTCATTCTTTAGAAGATCGTTTAGTAAAAAATTTTATCAGAGAGAACAGTAACAGACGACAGGTGCCATTTGGTTTTCCAATATCCGAAGCTCAACTTGATCATTTAGATGGGAGACGCCTAAAATCACTACATAAGATGATGCCAAATATAACTGAAATCTGTAATAATCCACGAGCTCGAAGTGCAACTTTGCGGATTGCAGAGCGCATCTAGATTATGAAAAATAAGCGATATAGTTTACCGCAGATTATTTTTATAGATTTAATGCATAATAGCAAGATAGCAATATCGCTTTTAATGATGATATTAATTTCTGCGATTTTTGTTGTATACATTACATATCAAACGCGATTATGTGTTGCTCAACGTGAACAGTTATTTTTGCAGCGTAATGCATTAGATATTGAGTGGCGTAATTTAATTCTTGAGGAAAATGCTCTAGTCACTAATAATGGAACCGGGAAGACAAAAGAAAAAAGTATGCAAATGAAAATATTCAATATTGGTGATTAATATATTTTTGTTTATTATATATTCTAAATTTTATTATAAGCATGTACCATTCAACTTAAATAGATATTTTAGAGTATATCTAGATAAACAAAATTTTTTTATGTAGGGAAGAATTTTTATACTTATCTGATGTATGTAATAGATGTAAGCTATATCATTTAATCTACTAATATTTATGTAATTCAATAAAAATCATTTAATCAATTTAATTAAAAATAAAATATATAGTATAATATTAACAGATAATATTAGATTTAAACAACAATGTTATGATTTAGTTTTTTTAATAAATAGATTACAGAAAAATTATTTAAAAATAGTTGCATTCATAATGTCTGATAAATTAGTCAAGACGGTGATATATATAACTCATAAATATAAAACATTCTTAAAAACTGAGATCTTATGACATAACATATATGAAAGTATGGTAATTACAGCTATAAGTTAAAATTAATAGGGGTTATTATGAATTTGGAGAATAATATGTATCTGCATATCTAATAAATTAAGATAAAATAATTTATTATAACATATAAAATAAATCTTTAATAAAAAATATTTTTAATTTTTATTTGATCGAAAAAATATAAAAAAAATCACCATCTTGAGCGATTAATCATATTTATGATATCAAAATAATTTTATTGATTATATATTGTTGATTATATTATAAAATATAAAAATGCATTTTACTAACTTACCTGAGGTCAGTATCTTTCCGGAACAATTGATGATTTTACATAAAAACTATATAACTAATTATGCTAGAACTTTATTGTTATGACCTGCCATTTAGAGCAGGTGATCAGCGTCATCTAGGACAGCTAACCGGCGCAGCCTATTCTATTGAGTGTTCTGAAATAGCTGAACGTCATAACGGTCCAGTAATGATTGTTACACAAGATGTAAAGAATGCACGACTTTTATTTGAAGAGATTAAAACATTTACTACCAGAATGGTTATGCGATTTTCTGATTGGGGGACGCTACCGTTTGATAGTTTTTCTCCAGATAAAGAGATTATATCGTCTCGTTTATCTATGCTATATGAGCTACCTACATTAAATCATGGCATTTTTATTGTATCTATTAATACTTTAATGCAGCGAGTTTGTCCATACAATTTTCTAGTAAATGCTGCATATATAATAAAAATAAGTCAAATATTAACTCATGATCAACTGTTAGCTCAACTAAAAAAAATAGGATATCGCGGTGTACATCGCGTAATGGAACATGGTGAGTTTTCTAATAATGGAGAATTTTGGTACATTTATCCTATGGGTAGTAACAAAATTTGTCGTATCAGTTTATTTAACAATCAGATTAATAGTTTGCATTTGTTAGATAGTGAAAATCAACTTTTATCGGAAGAAATTACAAAAATTAATTTACTGCCAGCTAATGAATTTCCTGTTAATGATAATGCTCTTGAGCTTTTTATTCAGAAATGGTTTAAAAATTTTAAAATTAATACAAAATCTAATCATATTTATGAACAGATTAAAAAAGGTATTTTACCTGCGGGTGTTGAATATTGGCAGCCATTATTTTTTGAAAAACCGTTACCTGGACTTTTTAATTATTTACCGACAAATACGCTCGTATTGATTACTGCTGATATAGAGTCTGCTTCACAGTGTTTCTGGGAAGATTTGCAGCGTCGTTATAGGGCTTGTCATGCTAATATAATGCAACCGCCACTAGATCCTAGGTTCTTATGGTTTAGTCGCGATGAATTTTTCAGTGAGCTTAAAAAATGGCCATCTATACGACTCAAGTCTGAGCGATTAAAAGAAAATTTCTATAATACCAACTTAGAGTATTCCCCTTTACCAGGTTTTAAAATTGAGACAACATCTAAAAAACCACTAGACAAATTACGCCAATTTTTAAATTCTTTCCCAGGACAGGTGGTATTTTCAGTACAAAGCGAAGGGCGTCTGGAAATCCTACAAGAGCGTTTGGCTTGTATTTCAGTCAGGTTAACAATTATTAATTCATTAGCGCAAGCACGAGATTCTGGTAAATATTTATTAATTTCTGCTAGTGAGGTAGGTTTTATTGATCATAGAAAAAAGCGCGCTTTAATTTGTGAAAGAGATCTTTTGGGTGATAATTTTGTGACCCCGTACTATCAAAAAACTCCTTATAATATTGATTCTAATATCTTTCTTCAGAATTTATCAGAGCTATATCTAGGTCAGCCTGTTGTACATATTGAGCATGGTATTGGGAGATATATGGGGTTAATTGTCTTAGAAACTAATGGAATTTCAGTTGAATACCTTATTCTTATGTACGCTGGAGACGCTAAGCTGTATGTACCGATATCATCATTACATTTAATTAGTCGCTATATAGGAGGCTCTGGATTAGATGCTCCATTGCATAAGTTAGGTAGGGATACTTGGTCTAGAGTGCGGCAAAAAGCCGTTGAACAAGTGCGAGATGTAGCGGTAGAACTTCTTGATATTTATGCGCAGCGTACAGCTAAGACTGGATTCGCGTTCAAAAAAGATTTAGAACAATATCAATTATTTTGTGAAAGCTTTCCATTTGTTGCCACTGTTGATCAAGCAGTAGCGATTAATGAAGTGTTGAGAGATATGTGTCAACCTGTATCCATGGATCGTTTAATTTGTGGAGATGTAGGTTTCGGTAAAACAGAAGTAGCTATGCGTGCTGCGTTTTTAGCGGTCATGAATCATAAACAAGTTGCTGTGTTGGTACCAACTACTCTTTTAGCTCAGCAGCATTATGATAATTTTTTGGATCGTTTTGCTCGCTGGCCGGTCTCTATTAAAATGTTATCCAGGTTTCGTACAGATAAAGAACAGTCTGAGATCTTAACAAATGTATTTATAGGAAAAGTAGATATTCTTATAGGAACTCATAAGTTGTTGCAAAATAAAATTAAATGGCATGATCTTGGTTTATTAATTATTGATGAAGAGCATCGCTTTGGTGTTCGTCATAAAGAGCGCATAAAATTAATACGATCTAATGTTGATGTCTTGACGTTAACTGCTACCCCTATTCCGCGTACTTTAAATATGGCAATGCATGGCATCCGTAATCTGTCAATAATTTCTACCCCTCCAGCTCGTCGCTTACCAGTAAAAACTTTTGTTCATGAATATGATAAAAGAATAGTATATGAGGCAATTTTACGTGAAGTGCTTCGTGGTGGTCAAGCGTATTATCTTTATAATGATGTGGAGAATATCGAAAAAGTCACACAACAATTGTCGGAATTAGTTCCGCAAGCTCGTATTGCATTAGGTCATGGGCAGATGCGTGAGCGTGAATTAGAAAAAGTAATGCATGATTTTTACCATCAGCGCTTTAATGTATTAGTGTGTACTACTATTATTGAAACCGGTATAGATATACCAAGTGCTAATACGATTATAATTGAGCGTGCAGATCGATTTGGTCTTGCACAACTACATCAACTACGTGGACGAGTTGGCCGCTCTCATCATCAGGCTTATGCATGGTTGCTCACCCCGAATCAAAAAGAAATGACTAGTAATGCGCATAAACGCCTAGAAGCCATTCTAGCTATAGAAGATCTAGGGGCAGGTCTTGCTCTTGCTACACATGATCTTGAGATTCGCGGAGCAGGAGAATTACTTGGTGAAGGGCAAAGTGGTCAGATAGAAGGGGTTGGGTTTTCCTTGTATGCTGAACTTCTCGAAAATACTGTTAATGCTTTGCAAATAGGGCGCGAACCATCTTTGGCAGATTTAATTAACAGTCAAACTGATATTGATCTTAGAATACCTGCACTAATCCCAAGCAATTTTATTTCTAATGTAAAGACTCGCTTGTCATTCTATCAACGTATTGCTAGTGCTAAAGAGTTAGATTTGATCGAAAATATTAAAATAGAATTAATTAATCGTTTTGGATTATTACCAGAGAGTACTCGTACACTTCTAGATATCTCAGCCTTGCGAATATTAGCCAAACAATTTGGAATACGAAAAGTCGAGGCGAATGAAAAAGGAGGGTGGATTGAATTAGAAAAAAATAATAGGATTAATACTAGATATTTTTTAGAGCTTTTAGAAAAAGAACCATGCTCTTGGTTTTTAGATAGTCCAGTACGAATTAGGTTTATTTACAACTTATCTAATCCTAAAGTACGACTACAATGGATTACTGCATTAATTTATAAAATATGCGATTATAAAATCACTTAATATTAGATATTTGTTAGGCCTGAAATAAAATATTATTTTTTGAAAAAAAATAAATAGATAGGTGTAAAAATTAATCACGTATTGTTTGTTTATAGAAATAAAGACAGTTATTGATATTGTGACGTATAGTATATTTAAGATAGAGAAGTTACTTTTATAATTGTAATAAATAGAATTTAAAAATTTGTTTTATGAGAACAACTCTATCTCTCCCCATGATGAATTTTTTATTCTAGATATATGAAAGAACGCAAGTATAGAGTGTATAGAGATAGAATTGGGAACTTCAATAATTATAGTCTCGTTGTTTAGGTGATTGATTGAGCGCATATTATTGTATATTAATATAATTATATATAACATTAGGTAATTAAGTTATATGATGTAAAAGTTATTAATTTTATATTTAAACATAGAGTTAATAACTTATTTTATTATTCAGATGTGTATAATAATGTATATCATGCAAGAAATTTTATAAATTTTATTTCTGGCAGACTGTATATAGGATGCGATATACAATCTACAGATGGTTTTATTATATCAATACATAAAATTACGTATTATTATATTTATTTTTAATAGAGCGTAAAAAATAGATTTTTGTGACATTATTATTAGTGATTATATATAATTGCAGTTATTCGATAACATAAGATTCAGATAGCGTATATAAAAAATGTAATAAAAATATAAGATATATTATATAATAAAATGAGACTGATGGTAAAAAAAATAGAAAATTACATTGAGATTTATTGTATTAAGAAGGTTTATTTAATAAAATTTTTAATTATCAAGAGTTTTTGATATTTAATCATAATTAAGTCATTAACTCTAAAAATAACATTGGCTAGTCTATTTTAGAAAAATATTAAAGCTTGTACTATTCATATAGTAAAGCATCTTTATTATATCATAGTGAATCAGTTCATCAAAATATGAAATAAAAGTTTACTATTAACTATCGGCACTATTATACATAAAATATTGTGTACATAAATAATTTTTGGATCTTATTGGGAAAAATCTCCTAATATTATAGGGTTTTTTGTAATTGGTGCCAAATAAATTTTGGTGAGATGTCTGAGTGGCCTAAAGAGCATGCCTGGAAAGCGTGTATATGGAAACGTATCGAGGGTTCGAATCCCTCTCTCACCACCAATAGCTCAAGTATGTAATATTTTATATTAAAATTTATATTTTTGGTTGTTTATAGAATTTAATTAATATAGAAGGTTATATAAATACATCAGATTATATTTTTATTACGATGTTAAATTTTTTTATTACTCTAATTCTAGACTTACAGATTAATTTCATAAGGTATTATGAAGTTAAGGTTATATTTTTCTGACGATCTAATTAATTTTAAATAATATCTTGAGTATATAAAGTATATGTAATGTTAATGATACTAATCATAGGATTTTTTAATTTTATATGGAATATATTACTGAATATTAATTATAATTTTTGATATTAATATTGATTAATATGATTTACGATATAATGTATATTGTTTACTTGGACAATGCTTGAGTTTTTTTAAACTATTATTAAATTATATTTGTTAATATTTATTATGTTTATGTTTGATCAGGGTGAATTTTATTTTAGCCGCTACCATGTTTTACTCGATATGCTTGATTTATCTGAGGTCTAAAATATAGTTATATAAAGAGTTATCCTTGCTTTTTGTATATTCATCTTTTTGAATAAAAAGAATCATTTTTTCTCATCGTTCAAAACTTTAGAATTAGTTTATTGTTCACTGATTATACATTATGCACCTAAATATTATCCGTATGATATCTTTGTAGGAGAGAATATTCATCTCTTATTGAAAAATACGCATTGGACGATAATATGTTTATATTAGCCTCTATAGTTTTTTAGAAACTGATCTTTTTATCTGCATGAAATAACAAAGATTTATAGTTAATCTTACCGAAAGCAGAGTCCTGTTATTAGTAATACTACCGTGCCATATACAGATGACTTATAAAACTACTATCGAATATTTTGTGTTAATTATTTTTATCATGTTATTTTTAAATCTCTTGTTCAGCGTATCAGGATTCATGAATGACTTAAAATGCTTAAAAGTGATGACAAGAGGTATATAATTTTTTCTTATGATCTATAGTCTATCTATTAATCTTAAATTTTTAGTAAATTTTTAATTCTTTTAAGTTTCCTTGCAATATGTAATTTTCATATAAGCAATCTACGCGTAAAAATGGGCTAGTTTTAATGTGGTGTTAATAGCAGATGTAATCATAAAATTCTAAAAATTTTTATTTATTAGAATAATTAAAAATTTTCTCAAAGGTTTATTTAAAAGATCTACTGATTGTTTGTATAAGATGTTTTTAATATACAAATTTTATTTTTGTTACTCAAGATAATGAATTCAACAAGCCAGTCCATGCTGTTAAAATTTTTCTAAATTTTTTGATATTGAAGAGGTAAGTTTTTCTAGTATATGCAATTATTAAACAAGCATCTGGCATGTAAGGTATTCACTATTTACACTGATACGGATTATTGATTTTTAATGTAAGGTACTATATATCTTTATAGATATACATTTAAATCTATTTTATTTAATATATATCAATGTATATTGCGCATTTTCTAATCATTAGGAATTTTATTAATATATATCATTAGATGATTTTATTTGAGCGTTGTAAAAAGTATATGTTTAATTTTTTATAGATCTTAGATCTATTTATGTAGGAATAATATTTATTTTTTAGTTTGTATCATTGCACAAATAGTGTAAGAGAATGGTTATATTATCTTTAATATTATTAAATAATTGGTTTTGTAGGTTTTGTTAGAATATAAAAGTAATTAAGTGTATATTATCACTTGACTTCAAAAAGTATAGGGTTTTGAGTAAAGTATTGAACAGCGATCTTTAAATGGTATGAATAAAAAGAACAAACTGAGCTAAAATATTTATGAAACAGTTAGAAAAAATCATTAACGATGCCTTTGATAGTTTATGTGTTACTAACATCCAAAGCTATGATCAGCGTACTCGTGAGGCAGTTTATGAGGTTATATCTCATCTAGATGATGGCAGTTTGCGTGTTACTGAAAAAATTAAAAGTGAGTGGATAATTTATGAGTGGGTAAAAAAAGCGATATTACTTTTTTTTTATATTAGAAATAATCAGATCATGGGTAGTTTAGATAATCCTTGTTATGATAAAATACCTATGAAATTTGCACGATATGATGAAAATTGCTTTAAAAAATCAGGATTACGCGTTGTTCCGCCGGCATCAGTACGATATGGTGCGTATATTGCTCGTAATACTGTTTTAATGCCTTCTTATGTTAATATTGGTGCATATATCGATGAAGGTACATTAATCGATACTTGGGCAACTGTTGGTTCATGTGCACAGATTGGCAAAAATGTACATTTATCTGGTGGTGTTGGTATTGGTGGAGTTCTAGAGCCATTGCAAAAAAAACCAACAATTATTGAGGATAATTGTTTTATCGGGGCACGCTCAGAAATTGTTGAAGGAGTGATCGTAGAAGCCGGTTCAGTAATATCTATGGGCGTATATATTGGGCAAAGTACAAAAATCTATGCACGTGATACTGATCAAGTATATTATGGACGTGTTCCAGCAGGTTCTGTTGTAGTTCCTGGCAGCCTTCCATCAAAAAATAAAAAATATAACCTTTATTGTGCAGTTATTGTTAAGACAGTAGATGCTCAAACTCTTTTAAAAACAAGTATCAACCAGTTATTACGTAGCGTTACATAATGTTATTTGTATGTTTATCAATAAAACATAGAATATTTGGGTAGTACTTAACAGAAGATAGTGTTTTTTTAGAGAATAGATCTATGTTTTAGAGTAAGGTATTTATTGGAATATAATATGGTTTATTGAAAATAGATAAAGATAGAGAATGTTGATTGACATTGCAATATTGTTTAATAATTTGTTGTAGTGTTATACATATAATTATAAAGTTTATTAATTTATGATTGATATTGATTGGGTCTTATTTTATATAGATAAGAGTTAACCTTTTAGAAATATATAACGAACGATCTATGTAGTTTGCTTATTAAGCATAATCAACTATTTTTTTGATAGCGTGCTTATAAGCGTCTATTTTTAACCTAGTGATAGCAAAAATTATATTCATAATTAACATATATGATATATAATATATGTTAATTAATAATAATTGCACCATTGGCATAATGCTATATCTTTATTTTATTTTTAATGTTTCACCGTTAGATTTTAAAGTCTTTAGTAAAATTTTTCTAAAGTAAGTTATTTTTAAATAAATATTGAAAAATATATTTTTATATTAAAAGAAAGTATTATAAAGTTGTATATTCAAAATAACCATGCATAGAATTTATATTCTACACAATAAACGTATTAATATAGGTTAATGTAAGGTTTGTTATCAGTTAATCTTAAAGAAAATTAAATGGAGAACGTCTTTTAATTAAATCTAGATATTCGATAATTTATTTAGATTATATAATTTTAAAAAATACACTAAATTCATATTTAGATCGATGACATTATAGATAGTTATAAAATAATGAGTATAAAAAGTAGTAACCAGAGTTTACTTATTTCTTTAGTAATGGCAACATTAGTTGTTTGATATCTGATAATATTGTTCGGGTATATTTAATGTTAATTTTTAATGCGCTGGATGTTTGCTCCTAATGCAATTAATTTTTTTTCAATTAGTTCATAGCCACGATCTATATGATAGATACAATCCACTAAGGTAATTCCGTCAGCAATGCACCCTGCTAACACAAGGCTAGCGGAAACACGTAAATCAGTAGCCATGACTGGCGCTGCAGATAGTTTTTTAACACCATGGCAAATCAGGGTATTCTTGTTTTCAATTGCAATTTTTGCACCCATGCGCAAAAGTTCTGGAACATGCATAAAGCGATTTTCAAAAATAGTCTCAGTAATCTGTGCAGACCCATCAGCAATTAAATTCAAAAGGCTAAATTGAGCTTGCATGTCAGTTGGAAATCCAGGATAAGGAGCGGTCGAAATGTTAACTGCTTTTGGTCGTCTTCCATGCATATCTATACTAATCCAATTTTTTCCTTCTTGGATGTCTGCTCCAGTTTCACGTAGTTTTTCAGATACTTTACATAATGTATTTGGTTGTGCGGCTCGACATATTACCTTGCCGCCAGAGATAGCGCCAGCAATTAGGAAGGTTCCAGTTTCAATGCGGTCGGGTAAAATGCGATAAACACCACCACCTAGTCTCTTTACACCTATAATCGTTATACAGTCACTACCTGTTCCGGTAATATTTGCTCCTAACATATTCAAGAAATTAGCAGTATCAACAATTTCTGGTTCTCGTGCTGCATTATCAATAACAGTGGTGCCTTTGGCGAGTGCGGCTGCAATCATGATAGTGACTGTAGCGCCAACACTAATTTTATCCATTATAATGTGAGCACCTACTAGACGATTTTGTGCAGAAGCATTAATATAACTACCTTTGAGTTTAACATGAGCACCTAGTTGTTTAAGACCAGTGATATGTAAATCAATTGGTCGATCACCAATAGCGCAACCTCCAGGTAGTGAGACTTGTCCTCGTCCAAAACGTGCCACTAATGGTCCTAAAACCCAAATTGAGGCTCGCATAGTGCTTACCAGATCGCAAGGAGCGGAATATACACTAACTTTACTAGAATCTAAATATACTGCATTATCGTGCTCAGCTTTCACGCCTAACTTTCTGAGTAATTTTATGGCAGTCTCTATATCTCTTAATTTCGGGACGTTATATATCTCTACTGGATCTTCAGCAAGTAAAGCAGCAAATAAAATAGGTAATGCAGCATTTTTAGCTCCAGAAATAGTAACCTCACCACTTAACCGGGTTGGACCTTTTATACGAAATTTATCCATTATCACTACTCGAAATTTCTAGAAATGGTTACCAGTAAGTTCTGCAAACTATTTTATATGGTCATAAAAATGATATTCTTATCATATTATGATTGAATGACCATTTAATTGCGAATCACGATCCCATTCTTCTGGGGTAAACGTTTTAATGGAAATAGCGTGTACATGATTATCGGTAATATAGGATACTAGAGGGGCATATACTATTTTTTGTTTTTGAACGCGACTAAGTCCATTAAAGATTGCACCAATCGCGATAATTTTCAAATGACTGTTATCACCACTAACATATACTTTTTGTAATGGTAATATCTTTAGCAGAACGGATTTAATAATACTATTATCAACCATTTTCTAAATCTCACTATATCATAAATAAGTAAATATCTTATTGAGAAGATAAAGGTTCTAAAAAAATACTTTTATCTTAGAATTTTACATAATTTCGTGATTCTGTAATAAAGTTAAGAGAATATTTTATGGATCACTCAACTTTTTTTGTTATATTGCTTTAATTATTACTTTTATCATCTATTGGTAATCTAACAAAGTTTTATTAAATGTAAATTTATATTATTCCTATAATTAATTGCTATGGTTCTTTTAAGAAAAATAGGTTCATAGAATTTTAAATTCCATGAGTGACATAAATTAGTAATACTTGAATAGATTACTATATAAAATTGTACAGGGTAATGTTTTATTTAACATTTTAGATAATTACTTTTATTGTTAAAAATTTGAATTTTTTAAAATTATTAAGCAGGATATTTAAATAACTTTTTAAATAGAGATCTTGTGTATATTTTTATGTAATATATCATCACCTAGGTCGAAAAAATTTGATATATCAGTATCTTTTTATATTCTTTAAAAATTAATCCCGTTATTAGTTCTTTTTATTTTAAGTAAAAATAACTAGTTGCTATATGTGTTGATGATACAGAACATGATATAGATCTCTTAGTATCCTCATGGAAGTTGTGCAACTATACATATAGTATATTGATACTATCAGTACATAAGGGCATGTATCTTTTTTAAATTGTACATAGAAGATTTTATCTATTTTAATAATTAAAAGTGATATGTATGCATAATAATTATAAATATATTTTTATTTAAATTTAATAAACAAAAAATTCATAGTGTATTTATATACATTAGCTGCATAATAAGTTATATAGACGATGATAGCAGAATTAGTCAGGCTTATAATTAAAGGCCTTATATATAAATTAGAAATTATAAAAAACATTTATGGCGTCTACACAATAAATGTTAATTATCTCATAAGATATTAAGGTAATTTGATTAATTAAGATTAAGTTTTGACTATGTTAAAATAATGCTTGGTAAAATAATATAGTTCTCTGTAAGTTATTAGATTTATAATAGGATCGATTAGAGTTTATAAGGTTCCATGGTGTTATAGATTGCTGAAAAACTATTTATAATATATATAACCTATAATTATATATTATTAAATAATACTATTATGGTATATAATATCAGATGTAAAAGTAATAAAAATTCTCTTGAAGGATTTTCTGAGTTATTAGTTAGTATTTTACTATGCTAAGCAGTATTATCGATTTTATCCTTAGTTATTATTCTTAATAATTGTTTGCAGGTTATAAAGTGTAATCAGAGCATGGATTTGACTCGTGATTCCAGAAATAGAAATACGTGGTTCTTTTTGATGATGTACATTCTTCATTTGTAAGTGAATTAGTAACGCAAGACCACCTGTATCGACTCGTGTTAATTTACAGACATCTATGTTCTCTACATATTTCATTACTAAATGACGTTGGTTCCATAAAGGTAGTAATGTTTTGTGTATTAATGCACCTCTAAGATAGAGATTTTTTTTCTCTATTGTCCACTTGAGTTGGTTATTCATTCTTGTTTTTTATTCAATATGATTGATTGATGAGTATAGGATTGTAGTTTTTTTGTTAAACCATTGATACCTTGTTGGCGCAAAATACAACTCCATTCATTTTGTTTAGTCATAATAATGCTCACGCCTTCTACAATAATATCACAGGCCTGCCAATGACCCGTGATACTGTTTTTTCGCCACTGAAAGTCTAATCGTGTTTTTGGTCCGCCAGTAGGATCTGCAATAGTTATACGGACAGGAACTATTGTTTCGGTATGAATTGGTTTTTCTTCTGTAATGTAAAAAGACTGTCCTTTATACATTGCTAACATTTGAGTAGTAATACGGGATACATATATGCTAAAAGCCTTATAATAGTTATTACGTTGAGCTTGGGTGGAGCTTTGGTAATAAGGCCCTAATACCGATGCGGCTATATATTTTATATGTACATAGGGCAAAAGTTCTTCCTCTATAATTTTTTGAAGATAGGATGGATTATGATTAATAATTGTCTGTTCATTTTTAATGCGATCAAAAGTATGCATGGCAACTATTGCCATAATTTTATAAGGATTGTTTTGTGTATTTTCTGTTGTTTTTACCTGTAAAGAGAATATTATTATCAAGATAAATACAAATTTGAACATATTAGCCTTTGTTATGGATTATTGATTGTTAACCGAGGTTGTGATTTTTTTGGGCTTGAAATATCAGCTATAGAAAGTCGATGCTTACTGTCAGTATGATCATTTTTATATAGAAATTGACCAATTATGTCCTCAAGTATGATTATGGATTTTGTATCCTGAATAGTTTCCCCATCTTTTAGCATATAAGTACCTATCTCTGGGTCACTAAAACCAATATTAAGTGCTAAATATTGTTCACCTAATAGACCGGAGGTTCGTATTGCGAGTGAGCTGGTATTTGGGATATTATTATATTGATTTTTAATCTCCATTTGAACCTTTGGTGCGTAATTATTTAGATCTAGTGTGATGTCGGTGACACGACCTATCATTACACCGCCAACTTTCACTGGTGAACCTGTTCGCAGGTTACCTACATTATCAAAAGTGGCATATAATTTCCATGTTGGCGTATTGAATGATGGACTGACACCGCTTACTTTAAGACATATAAAAAGAATTGCGCTTAGCGCAATGAGCAAGAATATACCTACTAAAACTTCATTTTTTTTTGTTTGCATTATATATTAGCGCCCTGACATTATCATTGTCAAAATAAGATCTAGACTGAGTACTGCTAGTGAGGCGTTCACTACAGTTTTCGTGGTAGCTTGACATATTCCTTCAGAGGTTGGAGCGGCATCATAGCCATTAAACAACGCTATCCATATGACAGTTATAGAAAATATCGCACTTTTAATTGCACAATTTGTAATATCTTGTTTTAAGTGAATGCCATCACGAATAGCAGTCCAAAAAAAACAAGAATCAATGCCATTCCAAGTGATACCTACTACCGCACAACCCAAAATTCCAACCGAGATAAAGATAAAAGTCAATAAAGGCATGCTAATACAGCTAGCCCAAAATCGAGGAGGAATAATGCGTTTTAATGGATCAACCGCCATCATTTCCATGCTTGCAAGTTGCTCCGTAGCTTTCATAAGACCTATTTCTGCAGTAATAGATGATCCAGCACGTCCGGCAAATAAAAGTGCTGTAACTACTGGCCCTAGATCGCGTAAAAGTGATAAGGTTACTATCATCCCAAGATTGCTTTCAGCACCATAAGTTCTCAATACTTGGTATCCTTGCATGCTTAAAATCATGCCAATGAATAATCCAGAAATCATAACAATTAATAGTGATAAAAATCCGATATTATATAGTTGTTTTACTAATAACGACATATGCAAGCGATAACGTGGAAGACTAAATAGTGCATGGAAGAGTATTAATCCAGCGCGCCCTAAGGAAGCGAAAAAGTTAATTATTTTACGACCTAGTAAAGCCAATAATTTTAGATACATTATTATATGCCTTTTCTTGATCCAATTAAATCTTGTAGATAATCTTTAGAAGGAAAGAAGCATGGTATATATTTATCAGTAATCCCGTTAATAAATTGATGGGCTCGGGTGTTATCATGTTTACGTAGTTCTTCTGTTGTGCCTTGCGCCAATACTGTTTTATCCGCTATAATATATGTATAGTCAACAAAACTGAGAATCTCAAAAACATCATGAGATACGATAATAAAAGTTATATTTAAAGAATGTTGAAGATTTTGAATTAGTTTAATTAAAGCACTTATAGTAACAGGATCTTGTCCAACAAAAGGCTCGTCAAACATAACTAAATCTGGCTCTAAAGCAATAGCACGTGCTAATGCAACTCTTCTCATCATACCACCTGACAATTCAGAAGGTTTTAAGTGTGCAGCCCCCCGCAATCCAACAGATTCGAGTTTCATTATTACTGTGCTTTCTAGTAATGGCGTTGGTAGATAAGAATGTTCTCGAAGCGGCCAAGCAACATTATCAAACACATTGAGATCTGTGAATAGAGCGCTAGTTTGAAATAACATGCTCATCTTTTTTCGCGCCTTATATAAACATGAACGAGAAAGCGCAGGGATATTTTTATCGTTAAACCATATTTCTCCGTTTTGAGGATGGATCTGTCCTGCAATTAATCGTAATAATGTGCTTTTTCCAATACCAGATGGTCCTATAATAGCTGTTATTTTTCCTCTAGGCACAGAAATAGAAATATTATCGAAAATTAATAAATTATTATAAGAAAAATTTAAGTTTTTGATTTCTACTATGTTTTTTTTCATATGATCTTTAAATATCTCTACTAGTATTATTGTTGTGAGATAATGATTGCACGGTAGTTAGATTTTCGGAGAATTCTGAGATATCATTCTGGCATATTATTTGTAGATATATAAAATATATTATGCATTTATATCATATGTTTAAGATATGTGAGTGTTATGGATAAAATATTATGTCGAATATCGTTTTTATCTATTAGGACTAGATAATTAATTGCTTACCTGGAATAACAATATAAGTCTTTTAGTTATTGTATAACTTATTTATGATGAATGTGGTTAAAAATATTTTTAGAGTTTTTTTTTATAAAAATAGTAATACTATTTTAGTATATCTGAATTTATCAAAATATAGTAGTTCCTATAAAAGTTATTTAGATTTGATTAGTAGCAATTAACAATTTATAAAATATTACTCCATAGTTAAATTATACAATGATCATGATTTTTTTTGAAATATATACTGATATTAGGTCATGATTATAACTGTAATGTTATTTTTTACAACGTATATAAAATTATAGATTTTTTAGTATATATAACATCATAATGTTAATGTTTTTATGAGTAAACGCGGAAATCTGCACATTTATGTTTTAGATTGAATATATTACGTTAATAATTTTGTTTTTAATTCAAATCATTGACCTACGATATGGATTGTTGAGATTCAATATGGATTTTTTATGTTAGATAGTATTCTTATAATAATACTACTTATTTTAGTTAGTTCATTTTTTTCGATTTCAGAAATTTCCCTGGCGGCAGCTCGAAAAATTAAGCTTAAGATGTTAGCTGATGATGGTAACATTAATGCTCAGCATGTTCTTAACATACAAGAAAATCCTGGTATGTTTTTTACTGTAATACAAATTGGTGTAAACGCGGTAGCAATTTTAGGTGGAATCGTTGGTGATACAGCTTTCTCTCCAGCTTTTTTTGCGCTTTTTGTGCATATAGTTCGCGCTGATGTTGCAGAACGTCTTAGTTTTATATGCTCATTTACTCTTACTACTAGTCTATTTATATTATTCGCTGACTTGTTTCCTAAGCGTTTAGGAATGAATGCTCCGGAGAAAATGTCACTCAAAATTATTCATATAATGCGTGTGTGTCTATTTATTTTTCGTCCGCTGGTTTGGTTGTTTAATGGCGGTGCTACTATTATATTTCGAATTTTTAAAATATCAATGGTGCGTCAGGATGAAATTACCTCTGATGATATATACGCTATAGTTGAAGCAGGAGCACTAGCTGGTGTATTGCGAAAACAAGAACATGAGCTGATTGAAAATGTGTTTGAATTAGAATTACGGACAGTGACTTCTGCCATGACTCCACGTGAAAATGTAGTTTGGTTTGACCTCGATGAAGACGAATGTAGTTTAAAAAAGAAGATTGCATGCCGTCCGCATTCAAAATTTTTAGTTTGTAATAATGATATTGATTATATAATTGGTTATATAGATTCGAAAGAGCTTTTAATGCGCGCTCTCAGTCACCAGCCCTTATCTTTAAATAGCAATATACAGATCTGCTCTGCGCTTATTATACCAGATACCCTTCGATTATCTGAAGCTTTGGAAAGTTTTAAGACTGTCGGAGAGGATTTTGCAGTTATCATCAATGAGTATTCACTAGTAGTTGGTATTATTACTCTTAATGATGTGATGACAACTTTAACAGGTAATTTAGCTGGACAAGGATTAGAAGATCAGATTATTGCGCGTGATGCGAGTTCATGGCTCATTGAAGGTAGTACTCCTATTGACGATGTTATGCGTGTATTGCAGATTGATTCTTTTCCTCATTCAGAAAATTATGAAACTATTGGTGGTTTTATGATGTTTATGTTGCGAAAAATCCCTAAACGTACTGATTTTATAAAATTAAAAGGATATAAATTTGAGGTAGTTGATATTGATAGTTACCGGATTGACCAGCTTCTAGTAACACGTGTAGATTTTACGCATGTAGCACCATCTACGTTAAGGTTATAAAACAAACTAAAATATTATATCATGTGTACGTAAATTATATTTCATCTATTATAAAAGATAATATCGTATTCTTTAAAAGATTAAAAGATTAAAAGATTAAAAGATTAATAGATTAAGATATCATAATTATTGATGCAAAAATTATATATGTAGAGAATATAGTATGGTATAAAATAAAAATTTTGGATTATTTTAAACATAAAGAGATGCAATAGTTATTTATTATAATATAGTTTTTAGTCACATCATGCAGCATTTTGCTTTTTAATAATAAAAATCTGTATATATGATTGGAATTGGAAATTAATATAATAAAAAGTCATGTCAAATGATATGACGCTAAAGTATTTCAATTAATTTAATCCTAACTGTTTTCATTATGGTGATAAGATTGAGTAAATTAAACATTTTCATGATCTAAAAGAATCTTTTTATCTAATAAGTGATTAAAAGATAATGTTAATGTATAAAAAGTTCATGTTTAAATTAAGAATTGTTTTCTTTAAAATTGTGAATTTTGTATTGATGTGCCTAGTGCAATCTGTTATTAATGATCATGTTAGAGACATAGAAGTGTAAAAATTTCCTAATTAATTAGTCATAGATGTCACGGTTATTGTTAATTTTAAATTATATTTTAGTAAAATATGTAAAATATTATATATCATATAAAATATAACTAAGTATATATAATACCATATAAAATAACAATCTATCTTGGGTGAACAGTTCTGATAATATTGTTATACAATGAATGATATATAAATTTGGTAAAAATTTAAATCTTGAGAATATAAAGTTGTAATGTATTTTACTGGTACAGTACATATTCATATTATAAATTAGATCTGAACATATATGCTATAATAGTATTAGGTATATCTTGATTGAGTTGTCAGATATTTAGAACCGTCCTTCACCTTTAACATACAATCTTTGCATAATAGTTAAAACTATTGATAACAATAGTCTGTTAGATGGAGACTTTAATTTTGCTTAAAAACTTAAAAATATAATATTATGCTTTATGTATATATGTATATATGAGGAATTTATGTACTCAAACATGAAGGAGATTGACAGGAGCAATAATAAGGATGATCAAGCTAGGTATAGTAATGGATCCAATTACCTCGATTAATTTAAAAAAAGATTCTAGTATAGCCATGTTAACAGAAGCAAGTTTTCGTGGTTATGAAGTGTATTATATGGAAATGTCTGACTTGTATTTATATAAGGGTGATGGACGTGCTCGTACGCGATTAATCAATATAATCATACAAAATAATAATTATCCTTATTTTTCCTTTAAAAATGAACAAGATATAGCGTTATCTAGTTTAGATGTAATACTTATGCGCAAAAATCCTCCGTTCGATACTGAGTTTTTATATTCTACTTATATTTTAGAACGGGCTGAGGAGCAAGGTGTTCTTATTATTAATAAACCGCAGAGTTTGCGCGATTGTAATGAAAAATTATTTACTTTATGGTTTTCTGATCTAATACCAGAGACACTAGTGACTAGGAATATTATAAAAATTCGTGAATTTTGGAAACGGCATCATGATATTATAGTTAAGCCATTAGACGGAATGGGAGGCTTATCGATTTTTCGTATTAAGCAGGATGATTTAAACATATCAGTGATTCTTGAGACTATGACTCAATATGGAAGTGTATATTGCATGTCACAAGAATATTTACCGTCAATTCTAGATGGTGATAAGCGTGTTCTGGTCATAGATGGTCAAGCTGTACCATATTGCTTAGCTCGTATACCACAAGCAGGTGAAATACGGGGTAATCTTGCAGCTGGTGGTTATGGAGAGGTTCGAGTGCTATCTGACAGTGATAGAAAAATCGTAGATCGCATCTCTCCAACATTGCAACAAAAAGGTCTTATTTTTGTCGGATTAGATATTATAGGTAACAAATTAACTGAAATTAATGTCACGAGCCCAACCTGTATTTGTGAGATCGAGGCCGCTTTATCAATATCCATTAGTGGATTATTGATGGATGTCATCGAAAAACGTTTAACTTAATGCTTTCTATAGCAGAGTGTTATCCTTTATTATAGAGAGATTTCTTTTAATAATACCTAAAACAATAGGTATTTAATAAATGTAGAATATTTAGTATGAATTTACAAAATCATTTTTTAATTGCTATGCCAACTTTAAAAACTCCGTTATTTAAGCGAGCAGTAGTCTATATTTTTGAACATAATGCTGATGGAGCTATGGGATTAATTGTTAACAAACCCATGGATAATCTTATGGTTTCAGGGATGTTGCAAAAATTAAAGATTGTTCACTCTTCTAAAGTAGCTAAAATTAAGTTAAATAAGCCAGTTTTTGCTGGAGGGCCGTTAGCAGAAGATCGAGGGTTTATTTTACACTCAGCACAACAAACCTTTTCTTCTAGTATGCGTGTTTCAGATGATACGATTATGACCACATCTCGCGACGTTCTAGAAACTTTAGGTACTGATGAGCAACCTGATGATGTGCTAGTTGCTTTAGGTTGCTGCGCATGGGGACAAGGTCCGTTAGAGCAAGAGCTCATGGAGAATGCATGGTTAACTACTACTGCAAATAGTAATGTGCTATTTCGTACCCCTATAGCATCGCGATGGAACGCAGCAGCTAAGAATCTCGGTATTGATATGTATAATATTGTTAGCGAAGCAGGCCACGCGTGATTCTTCATCAGACATTTTTATCATTTGATTTTGGTATGAAAAGTATTGGGGTTGCTATTGGTCAGCGCATTACTTGTACAGCATATCCGTTGAAAGCGCTCAAAGCACAATTTGGTATACCTGATTGGAAGCAAGTAGATTATCTTTTTCAAGAGTGGAAACCAACTCAGATTGTGGTAGGTTTACCACTTAATATGGACGGAAGCAAGCAGCCTTTTACAGAAAAAACATATTTTTTTGCACAGTGTCTTAATACGCGTTATAAAATAACGGTTGACCTACATGATGAGCGCTTAAGTACAATTGAAGCGCGAGCGGAAATATTTAAACGAGGAGGCTTTTCCGCTTTACTTCAAAAAGATTTTATTGATTCACTTTCTGCTGCAATTATTTTAGAAAGTTGGTTAGAACATTCACATTGTCAGATTTAACAATTTGTTAGAGCTACTTTAGCGCACCAAAGTGTACATTGTCAAAAAATTAAGAAATTTTTATTAATTTATGTTTGTATTATAGACATATAATTTTAGATAGACATCTATCTAAAATTTATAAAATTAATTTTCAAAATATATACAATGCATTAAAAGTTAGAAATTAGTAAGATTATTATCTTGCATGCGATTTTTTATTTTATTTAAAGCTTCAATACGTTTATCAAGTGACGGGTGTGACATAAAAAGTTCACTGATCCGTTTAGATTTACCATGAATACAAAATGCCATCAAATTACCAGGCTCTTCTGGTTCGTAACTAGTTTTCAAGCGCTGTAAGGCAGCAATCATTTTTTTACATCCAACTAAACGAGCTGCGTCTGCGTCAGCATAGAACTCACGATGACGTGAAAACCACATGGTAATAATGCTAGCAAGCATGCCAAAAACAAGCTCAAGTACTGTAGAAACAAGAAAATAAATCATTGGATGACCATTAGTTTTTTCTTCTGCATGGTCATCTGCATCTGAGGTAACACCTGATACTAGTTGAGCTATCATTCGCGATACAAAAATTACAAAAGTATTTACAACTCCCTGAATTAAAGTCATAGTGACCATATCACCATTAGCGATATGGCTAATCTCATGCGCCAAAACCGCTTCAGATTCATCACGGCTCATGTTTTGTAGTAGGCCAGAAGATACTGCAACTAATGAGGAGTTACGGCGTGCACCAGTAGCGAAAGCATTAATGTCTAGCGCATGATAGATAGCAATTTGTGGAGTGTCGATGCCTACTTTTTTTGATTGTAGAGTGATCGTTTCTACTAACCAGCGTTCAGTTTCATTACGAGCATTCTGAATTACTTCACCGCCAACCGAACGTAATGCCATCCATTTTGACATCAATAACGAGACAAGAGCCCCGCCAAAGCCAAATAGGCCGGACATGATTATAAGACCAGTCAAGCTGCTCGACCTTACTCCTGTTAAACTTAGGATAAATCCAAATACTAACATGACAGCAAGGTTAGTTAGGAGGAATAGAGCAATACGTATCATAGCAATTAATCTCCTTGATTAGTTATTTATTAATATGTTCTGTGTTTTTAATGTAGCTCATACTTATATTTTGAGATCTACAAATTATTTGTATGCTATTTCAGTGATTTTTATGTAAGATTCTTTGAGAGATAAAAATCATATAAAGTATACATCTAATTATGATTAGATAAAAGAAATAGCATAAGTTAGTAAAAAAATTTAGAATAATATGCTGATAGTTAAATATTCTCTCTGTATATAAGATGTTTAACTACGAGAATAGCATTTATTAAAAATTCATAATATACCAACCATTAAAATATTTTATTAATTAAAGAACTCTATTATATTAATAAGTTTCTTATAAGCGCTTAATATGAGAGTATTGTTATAAAATGAACAATCTTCATCCTTGTATTAATTGATATAATTATGTATTAAAAAATACATGAAGAATATGAAAAAATACATAATGAGTAATTATAAAAGAATTTATTTAAAATCTAATGTTAATATATTAACATTAGATGACTTTATTATATACTGAGATTAATATTTATATCTCTTACAAAAATTTATTGATAGATCTGTAATTTTTATAGGAATATTTTTTATATTCTGATAATCTTATATAGATTTTTGTTATCTATTGCCTTGAAATCAACTCTAAATTTCTGTATATATGCATGTATGCATATATGGAGTATTTCACGTAGAGAAAAATTTAGCAGTTATTTTGTTAGAGCAATATATCTAATATGAAGTGCTGGAAGTGTTTAAAAGAGACATCCTGCTATGATTTATATTTGTAATATAGTTCAAGTGACTTTTATAATATGACATATTAACATGATATAATAGATTGATCAAAATAATATTACTTTAATGATTTTTGCCAAACATATCATATAATATAAAATCAAGAATTAGTTAATAAAATAAAATGCATATATTAAAGTTAAACATATATTATTGTATGATATACAAAATTAGTATTGATTGTAAATTAGTTTTATAATTATATAAGTATGTAATAACTGAATCGTTAGGTAATTCACATGATTCTTGAAAATGGTGATAATATATCCAATGATTTTAATCATATCTTATTTTATGTTATTGTTTGTATGAAATTTAATTTATTAAATTAAATAATTAATTAGATAAAATTTTATCTATTATTAATTAAAAAATGAGATAATAATTAAATAGATTATTTAATTTTACCTATATTTATGAATTTAGGATATTGTGTCAAAAATTAAGATTAAAACATTTATTTGTTTCTTTTATCACCAATGATTAATAATTAATTACAGAATAATTATTTTGATTTTCTGTTTAAGATTTTTAAAAACCAGTGATTTTGTATCTATAAATATAAGATATTGAAATAATATTTATATTACTTTTATATTATTGATTATCACAAAAAAGACATGTTATGCATGTATAATGCAAGTATATGAATTAATGAATCGATAGTTTTTTATTTCATAAAAAGTTTTTAGTTTAATGTGGGGTTGATTGATTGTGAATATAATATAGATTTTAATAGTGCTAATGATAATTTATCGTATTCATAAAATTTTATGCATAGTTGAACTTTAAGATATATAGATATTTTAAATCTAATTCATCAATTAATTTGAATACTTTAGTGGATACTATATCATAATAAGATTATATTTTATCTTTAAGACAAGGCATCTGCAAAGTATGGATTACACGCATGTAATAGGAAAAATAATAAATATTTTTAACTATTAGTAATAATACAAAGATTGTATGGGAATCAAAAATTTTTCGTTTAAACCTATCTTTCATATTTTATAAGATGACAGTTTGCTTTATAATGATGATAAATCTTAATTATAGGCGCTTTTTTATTAAAAATTTTTTATAAACACACATATAAAGATTTATTAAATATTTTATTTTATATACAAACTATAGCTATAGTAATTATAACTATATATTAGTATAGTATTGTATAAATTGTTATAGATAATTATATATGAAGATTTTATTGATGTTATGTTTAAAAGGAGAAGCATATTCATCTATAGATTAGTTGTTGGTACTATTGAATAAATATTTCTAGTTGTCACTTAAATAAATAAATAGTATTAGATGGCAATCAATAGTGAAGGATGTTTTAGATATTATTTTTTTAATAATATTTGATAGGCATGATTTTTCACTAAAAATATAAAATTTATATTGCTTATAAAGCAATATAAATTAATGTACCTACCCTAGATCCTTAAAGAGATTCTTTAAATAAAAATTAATATATATTATATAGTATAAAATTTTTAAAATTTTTGTTGTTTTTTTATTTTTATTTCATTGAATCTTGCTAATTAAAAAATTTTATACAAATTATTTTAATATACTTCGATTAGATGATCAGAAATTGATATATATCTTATCGTGGGTTGGTATTAAGTAACAATATCTTGATATTAATAATATGTAAAATTTTAAAAATACATAGAAAATAGTTTTTATAAAAATATTTATCTGATGATTATGTGTTACATTTAATCTAAAAGATTAGAGGTATTTTTGACTTTTTACTTATATCATCACGATAGTGAGAAACCTGTGTTGGATATTTAATTTGTCTTACAAGGGATAATAGATATAGCAGAGGGAATAAGTGAAAGTCATCAAGAGAAAGTTGACTATTCGCTGAATCAGACTTAGAGATAAGGACAGCGAGTTGCTGTAAGTCGTCATTAATATTATTGATGAATTTTGGAAAATCTTTAGTCAGGCTTTCAAAATTGCCATAAGATTTTTCTTTTTTTATCTTAAAATAGTTACGCGCTTCAGGAGTAGATAGTTCAATAAATGGTGCGATGGCTATGTGTGGTATAAGCAAATGGTATATGTATTTATTGACATGATTTAACCAGTAATGTATTTCAGGATTAGTTTTACCTATTATCACAGGAGTTTGGTTTAAAGTATCAACATATTTAATGATATCAAGACTTTCTGACATATATCTATTATCTTCTCTCATTAAAATCGGTACCATTTTCTTATTGATCATTTTTTTAGGTGTAATTTCATCATTATTCATCAGTACAATAAGATTTACGGCAATATTTTTTAAACCAAAAATCATACGTGTTTTTATGCAAAACGGACAATGAGTATATATATATAATTTCATGTTGTTTGTATTTTTCTTTATCTGCATATATCTGCATATATAAGAGTATGGGCTGTATTCATTGATAGGTTAATAAGTTTTAATTATTATTAAGTAATACAGATGATATAAAATCGAGCAAACATATAACAGTATATATAACGGTATCTTTTGCAAAATTTTCTTCGTATATAAAAATATTTTTATACTAAAGATATTTAAGAGAATATTTGGATTGATACACAAATCTAAAAGTCTTTGTAATTGATATTTTAAAGTTATTATCAGTACTATTTTTAAATATAGTCATGTAATAAGAAGCAACTGTAACAGTTATAACTTTTCTACAAAATTTTTTAAATTTGGTTTAATTATACTTAACTATATCGTTAGTTAAACACATAGTGACATATATCAAAGGAATTTACTTGTTATTAATGGCATATGTTATAAAATTTTTATACAAACAATAATAATTCTAGAAAATATCATAACAATAATATATTCGAGTAATATTTGTGAATTTATAAAAATACTATCCTATCTTGAGTGATTATATCGAATATTTTTCAATATAAAACTTTAATAGTCTAATGATTGTTATTATGATAAGTTCAAATTAAGCTCATAACAAATTTGATCTACCCATTGATTAACCCGATCGTGAGTAAGTTCTGGTTGTCTGTCTTCATCAATCGCAAGGCCAATAAAATGAGTATCATCTAACATCCCTTTAGATTTTTCAAAGGTATAACCTTCAGAGGACCATTTGCCGATAATTACTGCAGACTTTAATATAATTATATCTCTAATAGCTCCCATTGCATCACAGAAATAATCAGAATAATCCATTTGGTCACCACAGCCAAATAAGGCTACTGATTTACCTGAAAAGTCTATTTCTGATAGAGTTGGGAAAAAATCATCCCAATCACATTGAGCTTCACCATAGTACCATGTTGGAATGCCTAATAATAGAATATCAAAACTTTCAAGATCTTCTTTGGTGCTATTCGCAATGTCAAACAGTCCTGCGATGTTATGCCCAAGTTTATTTTGAATCATTTTTGCAACTTTTTCAGTGTTCCCTGTATCGCTACCAAAAAAAATACCAACAAGTGCCATGCGTATAGTAACCTCTAAAAATTTGTTTTTATAATCAAAAATCTATGAAAAAATAATTAATAATCATAAATTAATTATTTTATTATAAATAATAAGAAAAATGTAAGCAATTTTAAAACTAGTTATATATGATCTGTATAAATTCATGTGTTTAGATTTTATCTGTATATATAAATATACTTTATAGAGCTAAATTAGCGAATAAATTTATTACATATATTTCACCATTAAATATACATCAAATATTAAAGAATAATTTTTATTTAGATTTTTATAATAACAGTATCACCTTATTTAATTTATTACCATTTATTAACATTACTAGGAGCTTATACTAGTCACGGATATGCTATGTTGATATATTAAGAGATTTTATACTATGTTTAGTATAAAATAATATGTATATACAGTAATTTTATTTATGATAAAAATCATTTTTTTGATAAAACGTTTTTATAAAATCAAGGAACTATAGAATCATATTATCGACTACGAAAAATAATTCGGCCTTTACTTAAGTCGTATGGGGTGATTTCTACTGTAACTTTATCACCAGTTAAAATACGAATATAATTTTTTCGCATTTTTCCAGATATATGCGCTATTACAGTGTGACCATTATCTAATTCAATGCGAAATGTTGTATTGGGTAGTGTTTCTAGTACTGTTCCCTGCATTTCAATATTATCTTCTTTAGCCATTAAATCCTCTGGGTGAATATTTTACTAGTGATAACACTTTTAACTCTACTCATGCACATGAATTTATCTACTTTACCTATTCTCTAAAAATCATCGCTCAAAAAGTAAACGATCGATAAAATTATTAATCATTTGGCTAAATAATATGAATTAATGATTTAGAGTCAACCATAATACTATTATTTTGCTACTAAAAGTGTTTTAAGATTTTTTTAGGTTACTGTCTATGTAAATCTATGTGATGTTTAATCTTAAGATTTTGCCGTATCCTGTATTATATTCTAGTTTTATATTTTAAGAAAAAAATTTTAAATAATAATAGCAGCATCTGTTAAATTTGTCAGTAATTTTTTACATAATAAGATCTCTAGGTAAATTAAATATTAGTATATTCGAACAATCTAGTATGAGTAACATGACATAATAGTGCGATCCTATTCGTGCATAAATACTGTCTGCATATGAAATGTAGTTCATTTTCCTTTTATTTTTTAATAAGAGTTTTTGAATATTCTATTTTGATAAATATTAACTAGATTTTAAAATTATGTAAAACACCAATATACTAAAATTGTTTCTCTATTTCATTATAAATGTGTTCTATATTTTTTTGGAATCTTCAGATAATTATAGAAGTTTTAGTACCTAAACTAGCATTATTTAAATAATTTTTACAGGTTAATTAGTTTTAATATAAATAAAAATAACAAGACTATTTTTATTACAAAATCATGTAAGTTACTTGTTAATAGGAGTATGTTTTTTCAAAATTATCTTTGCTAAAAAATTTGTATAGTATACTCTATAATTAGAGTTATAAAGTATACATGAAGTGGTAGATTGAAATAATAAAAATAAAATTCATTAATTATATTTAAAATTGATAAATAGTTATTTTATATTTAATTATAAAAGTATTATGAATAATAATATCATTTATGTATCATATTAAAATAAGATCTATAAAAATTATTTATATTTATTTTTTATGTTTTAATTAATATTGCCAATAACGCTAAAAAGTATTATTTATAAGTTATCTATTGAATAGATAACATTAGTTGAAGCTAAACTTATAAATATAAATAAAGTTAATAATGATATATAATAAAGTATATTTTCATATTTTAAATAGTTAGAACTATTATAGAACAAAGGTTGTGTATAATTATTAGTATTTTGTAAAAATTTTTAAAAATATATTACAATATAATATAAAAAATTTAGTAATATTCTCAAATACTATATATTGGGGTTACATGCGTCTCTATTTGATATTGAAAGAATTTGCAATATCAAATAGTGGTATATTAATCTACATAATTGTACTGATAGAGATGTTTCAACATCTAAAATAATTATTTTATTAATTACTCTATTAATTACTCTATTATAGTAGTAAAATAGTAGTCAAATAATTGATTAATAATTTGTTATTAATTATTGTCATATTTGAAAAAATTTTTACATATACATTCAAAAGTCTATCATATCCATATTAATATATATAATATTAGATATTTAACATGAATTTTTATTTTAGTATTATAAATATCGCTTATAGATCTGATGCGATTGCGATTGCGATAGTAGTGTACTCTTTGTAGAACTTTTTATGATGAGTGATAATGAATTAAAAATTGCACATAGACCTCTTACCTTAGATGATATTTTTTTGAAAGTTTATGTACAGATTCAACTAACTCATGTGCATTTTCTGGTAATACATCAGGATAAATTCCATGTCCTAGATTAAAAATATGCCCGCTACCATGACCATAATCTGCAAGTATTGTCGATACCTCTTGTCTGATACGAGAGGGAGAAGCATATAATATTGATGGGTCCATATTGCCCTGGATAGCTACTTTGTTACCTACACGCCGTCTAGCATCAGCAATATCTATAGTCCAGTCTATCCCAAGTGCATCACATCCGATATCAGCCATCGCTTCAAGCCACTGTCCCCCGCCTTTTGTAAATAATGTCACTGGTACGCGTTGCCAATCATGCTCATGGAATATACCATCAATAATTTTATGTATGTACTGAAGTGAAAATTCTTGGTAACTACGTTTTTCTAGAATGCCTCCCCATGTATCAAAGATCATGATGGCTTGTGCCCCAGCAAGTATTTGTGCATTTAGGTATAATATAATGCTATCTGCTAATTTATTGAGCATCAGATGCAGGGTATTGGGATCTGTGTACATCATTTTTTTTAATTTAGAGCAGATTTTACTAGTACCACCTTCAACCATATAAGTTGCTAAAGTCCATGGACTACCAGAAAAACCAACTACTGGCACCTGTCCATTTAAGCTCTTACGAATAGCGCGCACTGTATTCATAACATAACCAAGCTGTTGCTCCGGATCTGGAATGGATAATTTTTTAACATCAGCGCGACAGGTAATTGGATAAGCGAAGCGCGGGCCGCCCCCATCTAAAAAAGAAAGTTCTAAACCCATAGCATCAGGAATAGTAAGAATGTCAGAAAACAAAATCGCTGCATCTAAAGCATATCGCCGTAATGGCTGTAATGCAACCTCGCAAGCTAACTCTGGATTTTTGCATAATAACATAAAACCTCCTGCAATAGCACGAGTCGCTTTATATTCTGGTAAGTAACGTCCAGCCTGACGCATCATCCAGACAGGAGTGCTATCCACTGGTTTGCGCAATAAGGCGCGCAGATAACGATCGTTTTTTAGTGTACTCATTTCTTAATTATGTCTCTTAAATGAAATGCATGCATAAGATTCATTGACAATGTTATTAATGTAGCGCATAAAATTTATTTTTAATTGTTATTAAAAGAAAACTATTTGACATTTTTTAGCAATTAAGAAAATCTTATATTATCTAATGCTGAAAAATATTTTTTTTATTTCATCTTGACATGTCTTCGGTAAGTATGACTTGTTTATAATTGATAATTGATAATTGTCATGTAGATTTATTATAAAGTATTACCATGATACATCTACTTTTGTTGCTACTGTAAATGAATCGCATAACTAATCTTTGATATACAGCTCTATATAGTATAATGATGCATATATAAAATAATGTAAAAATTTAGAAATGAGGAAAGGGTTTTTTTGAACGAAATCTTTATCGAGAGATAACAGTAAATATATTTTTAAAAACTAGATAGATGCGCTGCTTGTTGTACAAAAATCATTTGTTAAGTAGAAAAATTTGATTAAAGAATTTTTATCATATAGACAAAAACGGGGGTTTGTTATTAATTATACCTTAATTACAATATCTATTAATATTTAAGATAGATGTAAATTTTTTTAAGAAAACTATATACTTATAAAAGTATTTTATTAATAAATAATATCTATTGATTATGCAAGGTCTATAAATTTAGCTTGATATATTAAGAATAATATCATGTTATAAGTCGATGCAATCGCTGCGGCATTAACTAATTTTTTTTTAGTAACGTCACCTATGTTATAATAAAAGTATATTTAAAATTAAAGTGTAATATACAGTAAAATAAAATTGCTTTCATTACGATAAGTTCACTAGGGTGAGAAGAATGGTTGCTTAGATAGCGAGATATTAAAAAGATAAGATCGTCAGTGCATAAAATATGTTTAACCTAAGATGATTAGGTGTTACGCAGAGCAGAAGATAAAAGGTAACAACTTTTATTATAAAGCGTAGCTTTAAGTGTTATTATGTGATAATGAGTTAGTCACACAAGGTTGTTATATTCTAGTTGTTGTAGAAATTGTTGTAGAAAATTTTTAGGTATTTTTGTATTTGTTATTAAAATAAACTGAAATAATTCTTTAAATTATTCTAGATTATTTTTATTTACATAGCTCAATGTAGTGTAGCATTTTATGTTTTTTCTGTGATATTAATTACTAAAATTCAAATTGATAAAGAATGTCAATAGCTTGATCCAGGCCGTATATCGCCTCTAAATATAGTTTTGGCATGAGCTGACAACGGAGGGTAAGTGTCTCTAGTGTATCGAAGATACCAAAACCATATTTTATTTGTAGACTAGGCAGGATATAAGCACTAACTTGTACTTGCTGTTTATCACCTGCTCCTATAGTGGCCATAGAGAGATTTTTGACTCTAACAATTTTACCAATCTTACTAATAATACTCTCGCTGTGCGCCAGACCTATGCTTATTAGTGTGGATGTTAATGCATAACTATCATTACTAGCAGAAGTTAATTTTTGACCCCGAAGAAGATAGGACAAAGCTGATTCTTGTGTTTGTTCTGGATCAGAAAAAACTTCAAATTTAGGATCATTTGCTAAGCCAGTGATTTTTACTCCAGCAACTACATCATCTGTAGTGGACTCTGGATTACGAATTGCTTCAATATTTAAATATGGTTGGTCAATTAATCCAGAAAATTGCAGTTCTCCTTTACGTATAGTAAGATCCTGAGCATAGGCATGGAAGCGACCAGCTAATATTTTTATTTGCCCATATAGGCCTAGACCTTTTTTATTTTGTGTAATTTTTAAATTACCGTGCAGTTTTCCCTGTAGGCCAAATGCCTTCAGAATAACATCATTACCAATATGGATCCTAAGGCGACTACTGATAGGTATTGTCATAGATCGTGGTGCTATAGGTTTTAGATCTGAATCCAGCAGAATTTCGTCAGAAGAAACTCTGCTAATAGTTAATGGGGCTGTTTGCAATAAGAAACGCGCCCATGGTATATATATATCCCCTACTAGAGTTAATGATTTTGGTGCGGCTTCAAATGTTAGATCTGGTATGATGTCCATCTTTAGTATGGGTGGTACTGTACATCTTACTCTGTTTCCTGTTACGGAGATACGTGTATGCCAATTATTTAGTTGACTCCAATCAGTAATCCCATGAAAAATGATTGTTCCCTGTTCAGTTTTCATGACTCCTCTTAGATTTGAGGTAACACCGTTAAATAATATATCCACTTTTGCAGTAGAGAGTTTCATGGGGATGAAACCAGTATCAAAACTAGCATTACTTAATAACATATTACCAAATACCTGTGGTTTTTTTAAGCTGCCTCCAAGGTGCAAATGTGTATTTATTATTCCAGAAATTGTTTCGCCTGGCATTAAAATTGCATTGAGGAGTCCTATAGATAGAGAATCAACATTAAGATCTCCGAGTAATATACGTTCTCCATTAAGATCAGAAACCTGAATGTTACCATATAACACGCCATTATGAATAATGCTAGCTCGCCATTTAAATTGCATACAATTATTTTTAAACGCTAAATATACTTGAAAACTATTTAATATAATGGGTATGTTATGTCCAGTAACATTGTGATTAATTATAATATGGTTACCTATTACGGACATAGTTCCGTTGAAAAGCAAGGTATGACGGTTCAATGTAATGTGCGCATATCCAGTATTGAGTGTTCCTGATAACTGAGTTGTAACTGGCATAAACATGTTAAAGATGGCTAGATTGACATGATTTAAAGAAATTTTAAGATCACCAAATGTATTAGATTTTATTATCTTTAGTCTGGATGATGCTATTTTAGGTTTGTCTACGCTAGAAGGTCCTATGCCAAATATTTGTTTCTCGTAAAGGTAATCAAGAGTAATATTATTGCTTGAGCGCCATGTCCCTAAGGTATTTGAAAAGTAGACATTAGGACATGTACCACTCCACCGGCCTGCTATTGGATCAAGAGATCCTTGAATAGTAATTTGACTTACGGCGTGATTTCCTTGTAGATTAATTGTGAGTATGTGTTTTTTGACAGTGCCAATAGCATGTAATTTGAAAAAGTTTATTAGCATGTTGTTTTGTTTGAGTTTTTCTGCGTATAGATTTATTTCGCTTTGTATTTTATTATTAGTAATAATAGATCCGTTCAGTTTCATGTGAACAATTTGCACTTTATGCCATTTTAGGTGATTAGCATTGAGATTTATTAAAAGACGCAGTTTTGTAAGATCACCTTGAGCATGGATATCCCCATGTGCACCACCAGACAATCCTGTAACAAAATGTTCTAAATATTTTGCATTAATATGCACATATACATTAACCTGTTTATTGAAAATACATTTAATGGTAATGGTATTGCCACCTAAATTTAATTTAATAACTGGGATATGGCACTGACCCACACTGTCAGTAGATAATGAGCCATAAATTTTTAATGGGTGATGTAATAAACTTCTTGTTATTGGAAAATATATCCCTAAATTTTTTGTTTGCCATATTTGATCTTTAAATATTTTGTTTTTTCTAGTATATAGACTACCATAAGTCATCGGTTCTTGACTTAGAGAAGGGGCTGTTATGGGGTTCTGCTTGTCACGAGCGATATCAAAAAACCTGAGTTCTCCACACCAGTTCATTGATTTTTTCCAGTTAATTTTTCCTTTAAATTCGGTTATATTTTTAGACGACTTTAACTGTAGTGTTTTAATAACTAGTTCATCTGCATTACCTTCACCATTAGCAATTAGCATGATAGATGGTATATATTGTCCGCCCAAATCTGCCGATAAAGATATAGAATAGTCATGGAGATTACCTCTAAAAATAAAATGAACATTATTCGCTCGGAGCGGTATTGCTCCATAAAGTGGCCAAAATAATTTAGAGCTTTGTAGTTGTATATATATTTGTTCTCCAGAAGGAGTTAATTGGGCATTGAGACTTACGAGTGCCTGTATCGATCCAGATAATTTGCACTTTAATTTTAGATGACCATATACATCTCCATTCAGATTAGCGTATATGTTCTCAGGTTGTAGTTTATTACGATGAATAATACTATGTAACATAAAGTTTAGTGGCCATGTGCCATGGAACGTTATGTGGCCATAGGATTGTACCATTCCTCCTGGAAAATTGACTGCTAGATTTTTTAGATATAACTTTTGATTCTTAATAGTAGCTTTAATTAAAACTTTATAAATAGAGATATGATGATCTCCTATAAAATGTAAATTTTCGCAGAAAATCGTCATGAGCTTTATATGAACCGGAAGATGAAATATTGGTAGATCTTGAATTAATATCTGTTTTTGTAGTGTTTGAATTATTTTGTTTATGTAAATACAGGATAATAGGTGTATAGATGGTTTTTTTATATTATATATTGACTCTTGTATGTTTAATTTTTTGGTTTTAGTTTTCGGTAATGAAACTGTGAGCCCTTGCATATGAGATGATGTTAATGTGAGCTCATGTGGCTGCCATTTAGCCCCGCCGATAAAAGATGCGAGATATATTCCGGTTTTCTTTATCTGTATATTTATTTTATAAAGAGCTAATTTTTTGAGTATTACAGGATAATAGGAGATATTATATTTATAATTCTTTTGTTTTATTAGATTAGCGATTTGCAATGATGGCCAATTATTATCGATCAATATATTAACCTTTTTTAGCATTAATTCATTCACATAGAGTTTTTTATGCATTAAGCACTTATAACTTAGTTTGAAGTGAACCTTGTCTATATTTATGCTGATACCTGGTGTGTTATAGAGGACTCCTGTTAAAACACCATCATGTAAAGTTCCGTTGATTGTGCTGATGTGGAGAGCAGAGATAGATTTTGTTGCTGTGTGCAATACCAGCTTCATGCCATTAGTAGTGTTTACTAAGAACGCAATAAAACACAATATTAATACGCTTAAGATAAAAAAGAAAGTCAGTCCCTTTTTAAACCATTTCATAGTTCCGGTCCAAGACCAATATACAATTGTATATTATGCGCATTGCCTTTACCTATTGGGCGTGCAATATCAAGTTTTAGCGGACCTAGAAGGGATTGCCAGCGTATTCCGACACCAATACCAGTATTAATGAGATTTTTTTGAAGATCTTGAAGAGCCGAGCCTGAGTCAATAAATACTGCTCCCCACCATTTCCCGGTCATATGATATTGATATTCTATTGATCCTATTGCTAACTTTGAGGCGCCAGTTAGTTTTCCCTGATTATCATGTGGAGATAGTCCTTTATATTTATAACCTCGAACACTTTGATCGCCACCAGCAAAAAAACGTAGATCCGGTGGAATTTTTGAGAAGTTTTTAGTACGGATCCAGCCTAGATTGATTCGTTCAATAAATCGAGATCTTTCTTGTACAGTTTGAATCCATACATTTTTTGCTTGTATTACGATAAAATCGATATATGAACCCCATAAGGAATTTGATATATCAACAGAATAATGCTGAGAATTACCATAATTTGGCATCATCAATGAACCATGTGAACGGGTTCGATCAAGAGTAATTCCTGGATAAATGAGCATTGTAGTATTAGTATTATTACCCTGAGTAAAATGGTCTAGTATCCAATGTATATGAGCGGCCCATTTCCAGCTATTGGATCGCTCCCAATATTGTGATATAGATAAAGTGGAAGCATCAGACTTAGTGTCATTTAAATGAGTGCGTTTCAGGCCGCCTTGTAATAGGTAATATTGCTCTAGTGGGTTTTGCAAAAGTGGTATTTTATATGTCCACTCGAGGTTTTTCTCAGGCGCTGAGATTTTTATGATAGTATGAAAGCTGTGCCCTCGGTTATTAACGCAGCTCTTCTTCCATTTTGTTTTTAGATGTGGCCCAATATCCGTTGAAGATCCAAAACCAGTTTCAATAATATTACGAGCGCGTGTTGTAACAATTCCTTTAAATTGTACCTTTTTATCTATGTTTTTTTTATCAAAACTTGGAATAACAGCTACTGAATTAAACCAGCCAGTTGCTGATAATCGCCGCGTTAGTTCTGCTACGTTATTAGCAGAATAGAAATCGCCTACGTGAAATGGTATTATGTTCTGCAAATATGCTTCACGGATATGTGAGCCTATAAAAGTGACTGCGCCAAAACAGTAACGTTCTCCACTATCATAGTCAATGTCCCAAAATGCTATATGACGAGAGACGGCCACTTGTAATTGACGTTTAAGATAAGTAGCATCAAAGTAACCTTTACGTAATGCTATTTTGTCTAAAGAATTTTTAAAGTTTTCGTATTTTTTGTGATTTAGGATGCTATATTTTAGAGGTTTTTCTTTTGAAACTAGCGCAAGATAATCGCCATCTCTGCATGCACTGCCTCTTAATTTTACTCTTGCTTGAAAAATTGTAATTGGCTTGCCTGGTATGATTTGTACGATAAGTAAGGGGGTTTGATTGGGTCTCTGAGGCTGTATAAGATAAAAAGTGATCTTCGGTTCATAATATCCTAATGCTTTAAGGGCCTCTTTAATCATTGCGCTAATATGAGAGCGACAACGGATATCTGTAAAAACTTCCTGATTAGTTAATGCAGATAAATGTGCTTGAACGTTAGTTTTTAAATTTTTCGGTAACCCGATGATTTTTAAATTAGCCTGATCTGCCCTGGCGATAGAAGAATAGATGCTGATAATAAATAAAACCGATAGAAGATAGATATAAATTTTCGGCAAAAGGACTCCTTTGTATTATTGTTATCTATAGTGTGATTATCGTGTCATTCTGTGTCATGGGATATAATTTCTCATATCTATATTTAATAGTTTTGCGCTATTTTATATTTTTTCTATGTATAATATTTAAGAGATAAAATCTGCTATATGATATAATAAAGCACTATTATGAGATGAATATACCATGAAAATATCGCTTAACAGCATAATTAGATAAACAATTTTGAGCCTCATAATTTTCATATGTTTATGAAAGTAATATATTAGAATTTATAATTTTAATGGTCTTTTTTTTAAAAAAAACTATCTTTAGTATATCTAGTTTTTTCAATTTTTTAGTTTAGTTATATGTACTACTAGTCATGTATAGATAATATTTACACATATAACTATAACTATCAAAAGTTATGTTTATTCTTGAGTTTTCATGGAGTATATTATATCTTTTAAGTTAAAGTTTTTCTCTTATAAATCGTTCATTGAAAAGTAAGATTAAATTTTCATTTATGTTTTGCTTGATATGATTAAAATTTAGTTTTTTAGAGATTAAGGTTTTATGGATTTTGATATAATTTTTTGTATATTCATGCCAGTAACGTTCATTTAGTAATCATTGTTATGAAATAACATACAAAGACAATTAATATATTTAGATAAAAGTTATCATATAAATGATAATCTTTGTGTTCTTTATACAATATGATTGTTTTATCAGTGATTATGAGTGGCGTTAAAAATATTTTATGTCCTTATGTCTTGATTGTAACATCTTTTGCGTTCATTCTGCAGCAGAAAAAAACTCGTAAAGCTGATAGTGGAAAGAAGTTATTCGTATTTTTTAACATTCTTACATTATGGAATATTTTTGCATTAATAATAATTGAATTAATTAAGTTTTTTTCTAAATCGTAACATACTGTTCTATATGAAAGAGGTAAAAAATAAATAAATTTACTATTTATACAGTACATACAATACGCATGTGTAATGAAAGTAAAAATTTTTTATATTATCGATCATATGGAGAGAGTACTATTAGTGTATAGAATATTTTTATGTTTAATGGAATATATTACTAATTATATTAGGATTATATTTTTTATAATAGTAATTACATTTTATATGTTTGCTTTCTAATTAACAGATAATATATTTCCATGGTAAAATAAGAAAATATTTATTTTAAGCTTTTATATTAATAACTAAAATTATTGAATATCTAAAAATTAATAGTGAGTTAGAGAATTATTATTCTAATAACCATGCGATCTTCAATTATAGTTATAAAGAATCATATAGTATGAGTTTTAATGACAAATCCTCGCAATTGCATTTATCGCTTTTCTGTTTAGCCACCTTAGTATAATTAATTAGTATATGCTTAATGTTAATTTGTAATATAATATTGAATTAAATTAAGGTTTCTTGTAGTTTTTTTATTTTAGAATATATAAAATAATATAAAAAAGATTAATCTACCATAATATTGAAATGGTTATTAGAAAATTAATAGCAGTATTATTTATACTGAGCATGTATTATGACAACAGGTCATGCTTTGTGATTTATGAATATTATTAGTATATTCATGATATATCCTTATATTGTAAAGAATGATGCTTATGTTAAAAAAAATTATTAAATTTTTTAAATTTACACTATAAATTTAGAGCATTTTAACTATGAGTGCAGATGTTTTAGTATAAATATATAATTTAAGGATATTTTAAGAAGCCAGTAAGATTTATGTTAGCAATATTTCTATATCACATAGTGATTGTTATTGATAGTTGTAAGGTAAGAATATCAGATTAAACTGACGTTATGTTTTTTCTGTATCACCAATGTATCGCTTTTATCGAATATGTAATAAAATGAAAATAGAGGAGAGTTGGCTAACTTTTAGTATTTTAATATAAATCAATGTCTTTAGTAAAAAGCTTTGATAGATAAAATCGTACGGAGTATTGCGATAAATAATTTTTATTATGATATAGAATGTTCATTATATTAGTTAATTAAATAATAAACGTTAAAGTATCAAATGAAATCAAAAGATAGCTTCTTCCATGATCATGGTGCTAAAAAAAAACTATTTGTTTATCACATATACATTCTTTTTGTAGGAATTTTGTTATTATTTGGAATATTACTCATTAATCTTTATTCTTTACAAATTATCCATTATAAAGATTATAATACGCATTCCAATAAAAATCGAATTAAATTAATACCAATTCCTCCCAAGAGAGGTCTTATTTGTGATAGAAATGGCGTACTTTTAGCGCTAAATAGAACTATATATCAGCTAAAAATTATACCAGAAAAAGTTGAAAACTTATCATTAATTTTGCAGCAACTCACGCCTATTGTCAATTTGACAACTAAAGAATTAAACGATTTTAACAAAGCGAGAAAACGAGTGAATCGCTTTGCTTCTATTGTTTTAAAAACCAATTTAAGCGATAGTCAAGTTTCCAGATTTTTAGTTAATCAGTATCGCTTTCGAGGGGCGATCATAAAAGGTTATCAGCAACGATTATATCCTTATGGATCAGTTCTTACTCATGTGCTTGGATATGTGTCAAAGATTAATCATCAAGATATACAACGATTGGCAATTAATGGTAGCTGGTCTAATTATATAGCGACCTGTAATATTGGCAAATTCGGTATTGAGCGTTATTATGAAAGTTTATTACATGGTAACACTGGATATGCATCAGTTGAGGTTAATGACCATGGGCGAGTTGTTCGTCAACTCGACAAAATGGCACCTCAGGCGGGTGGAAATATTTACCTGAGTATTGATTTAAAACTACAACAATATATTGAGACTCTCTTGCGGGGTAGCCGTTCGGCTGTTGTTGTAACTGATCCACGTAGCGGAGAAGTGTTAGCAATGGTATCTATGCCTAGTTATAATCCAAATCTATTTGCAGGTGGTATTTCAGAAGACCAGTATAAGCTTTTGCTAAATAATAGTAATCGTCCATTAATTAACCGTGCTATTCAAGGGACTTATCCGCCAGCTTCTACGGTTAAACCATATATTGCTGTTGCTGCATTAACATCTGGGGTAGTGACAAGTCATACTACTCTCTTGGATCCTGGGTGGTGGCAATTACCAAAGTCTGTTAAACGCTTTCGAGATTGGAAGCGATCTGGTCATGGCAATCTAGATGTAATAAAGGCGATAGAAGAATCTTCTGATACATTTTTTTATCAAATTGCATATGATATAGGCATTAATCGTTTAAGTAACTGGATGAAGCAGTTTGGTTATGGGTGTCCGACTGGAATTGATTTGGTAGGAGAAAATTCTGGTATTATGCCAACTCGTGAATGGAAAATAAATCGCTTTAAAAATCATTGGTATCAAGGGGATACTATTCCAGTTGGTATTGGGCAAGGTTACTGGACTGCTACCCCATTACAGATGAACAAGGCCCTTATGGTCCTGATTAATAATGGGACTATCAAAACACCACATTTTTTTCTCTATGTTACACAAGGGGATCACAAGGTATTATGGAATGAGACAAATACTACCTCTATTTATCAGGTAAATAGAGAATATTGGGAGATTGCTAAAAGAGGAATGTATGGTGTAGCTAATCACATCAACGGTACTGCTAGAAAAAATTTTGCAGATGCACCATATAAAATTGCTGCTAAATCAGGTACAGCTCAGGTTTTTGATTTAAAAGATACAGAAGTCTATAACGCTAATGTACTCAATGAGCGCCTCCGTGATCATAAATTGATGGTTGCGTATGCACCATATAATCATCCACGTATTGCAGTTTCTATAATTCTTGAGAATGCCGGGGATGGTATATCTGTTGGAAAAATTACACGTCAAATTTTAGATTATTACATGATGTCTGCGCATCATTACTAGAAGGTTTTTTGTATATGATTTTGTTGTCTTGTTTATGAGGATAATTAGCCAATAATGATTGACTATTAAGGATAGAAGTATTTTGAATCGCATGCATATAGATCTGTTCTTTTTTTTAATTATTAATATATTATTAGTTATGAGTCTATTAAGAATGTAGAGCTCCAGTGAACAGCATCTTGGTATTATGGTACATAAAGTGACTCAGGTTAGTATGGTATTGGTATAATGATACTTATGGTAAACATTTCACCACGTATTTGTGAGATATTGACTCCTTATATATATGCGATTTTTATTATCTTACTCATTTTTTTGACGCATCTAAACAAATAAGAAAAGAGGTTTATTATTGGCTAGATCTTTTTGTGATACATTTTTAACCATCGGAAATAGCTAAAATTTTTGTACCTTTAATTCTAGCTCGATGTGTAAATTGTGATATGTATCCACGAAACATAGATAGTTTTATAATCAAATTAATTCTCCTATCAATTCAGACTATTTTAGTTGCGTTTCAGCCTGATTTAGGTACTTTGATATGTATTGCTATTGCTGGTTTTTTTGTATGATTTTTATCAGGTATAAGCCGGATTTGGGTTGTAATAGCAAATATTGCTATTGCGGCGTTTGCGCCTATAGTATGGTGCTACTGCATGCGTGATTTTCAACGTAATCGCATGCGCATTTTGTTTTCTCTTTAAAGTAATTTATTTAGATCAGTTTATCATATTATTTAGTTAAAAATTACTATTGGTTCTGGCGGTATTCCCGGTAAAGGTTGGCTTTATGGAACTCAATCTCAGTTAGAGTTACTTCCTGAGAAGTATGCGGACTTTATTTTTTTATTATGGCTGAAGCGATAGAATTAGCAGGAATTACATTTCTTCTTATGCTGTATGTGTTACTTATTATATGTGGATTATTAATAGCAGTTTATTTATAGAATACTTTTGGCAGGGTTTTTCAGGTGGATTTATAATAGTTTTTTTATTTACTACGTATTCGTCAATATCGGCATGGTAAGTGGTTTTTTGCCAGTGGTAGGGGAGTTCTTTTAGTTATTATTAGTTATGGTTGGTGGGCATTGATAGTTTTTATGGCTGAATTTGGTATTATTATATCCATCCATACACATCAAAATGTTATCAAGGAGTCTTTTAGAAACTTTCAAGTCGTACCATGTATATGTAGTTAGATATAACTTTATCTGATTATTTGATCGCGCTATTACTAATGGTTACACTAGATTGCAAGATATTTCTTTAATTAAGAGTAAATTTTAAATTATTTTAGGTATCAGGATTATTTGATAAATTTATAAAATTATTCATTGTGCATAAGCTAAGGAATACATTAAAAATTAAAATAGAAAACTAAGCTAGATATTTTGTTCCATTGTAAGAATCAAAAGCAATGAGCGTCTTATTGAGAGAAAGCAGGCTGTAATCGAATCTTTTTTATTTTTACATGTATATACATATCTCGCTATATTTAATATGTATTAAATTTTAACATGCTCTCTCTAACTATTGCATTTAGGTAGTTTTCTTGTTGAGAGGCAAGTTAAAAAATATTATTTTAATAGATAATTTTACTAAATTTGTATAAAATTTTTAAGAATATTGTTTTCACTAGCGATTAATTATATTGATATACATTCTGACAAATCGTATTAAAAAATTTGATGCTAAAATGACATTTTTATGGCTATTTTTTTGAATACAAAATTTTTTGTCATTTAAATGACATAAATTTTATACTACATGCATAAGAAAGTAACAAGATTTATATATGCTTAATTATTGTTAAGATATTACTATTTATATAGTATAATCTTAGTATAATCTTAGATTAAGAATAGTAATCTTAAAAGTATTATAATTTCTATTATTTCCAAAAAATATATTCTATATTACATTTTAATCAATAATTGTATTATGTAAAGATTCTTTTGTGGTCTCGATTAATTTGTGTAGATAATAAATCTCAAAGTATTTTCTCTTGATTGATAATAACTCTATTAAGTAGTAGATAGAGATATATTATTAAGTAAAAATAGTTTTGATTATATGAATCTTATGTATTTCATAGATATATAAATTTTGTTAAAATAAAATATATTTTTTATATTTTTTTTTGGTTATGCGTCATCAGACGCTAATATGTTATTGATCTTTTTAAAAGAAGATTTTTGATAGTCTTGTAGACTAGATAATATGATGCGTTATTCGAAACATCATGGATAGAATTTTATTCTAATTTTGAGCATAGTTTAGTATAGCGTATTAATTTAGATTGATTTATTAGATTCATAGGTTAAAAGGTGACATTCTTATTATCATGGTATTATATAAGGTGTAGTAATGAGTTTAAAATGTGGAATTATTGGGATGCCAAATATTGGGAAATCTACTTTATTTAATGCGTTAACTGGTTCAAATGTACAGGCTGAAAATTTCCCATTTTGTACTATAAAACCTCATAGCAAGATTTTGGCGATTCGTGATATACGCTTAGAAAAATTAGCAGAGATTGTACAGCCTCAGAGGGTAATACCTGCTACTATAGAGTTTGTAGATATCGCAGGTCTTGTGAAAGGTGCGTCTAAAGGTGAAGGATTGGGAAGTCAATTTTTAACCCATATTCGAGAAACTGAAGCCATTATCCATGTTGTTCGCTGCTTTGAAGATAATAATATTATACATGTGAATAATACAGTAAATCCTTTAGATGATATTAGCACTGTGAAGAGTGAATTAATTTTATCTGATTTAGAAATTTGTGATCGCGCTTTACAGCGTATTATAAAAAAACAAGCATTCTACAAGGATGGAGATTTTAAAATTAAGCGAGGTATCTATGAACAGTGTTTGGCACATCTAGAAAACTTTTCTATGCTTTCTACTTTAAATTTAAGCGCTCAAGATCTTTACTTAATTCGTGATTTAAATTTTCTTACATTGAAGCCTAGTATGTATGTAGCTAATGTGCATGAAGATAGTTATAAAAATGACAGATATCTTGATCAATTATATAATCTTGCTACTACAGAATCTGCAGAAGTAGTAACAGTTTGTGCGCCGATGGAATTAGAACTTTCAAAGCTAGAAAATACTACACGCAAGGAGTTTATGAGTGCATTAGGTATTCCAAGAACTAGTTTGCAGCGTATCATTAAAACTGGGTATGATTTATTACGTTTACAAACTTACTTTACAGCGGGTATAAAAGAAGTTCGGGCATGGGCTGTTCCTATTGGAACAGTAGCATCAGAAGCGGCTGGTAAAATTCATAGTGATTTTAAGAAAGGTTTTATTCGATCACATACTATTTCTTTTGATGATTTTATAAATTATAATGGGGAAAAAGGAGCAAAAGAAGCTGGAAAAATCAGATCAGAAGGAAAAGAGTACATTGTGCAAGATGGTGATATTATGCATTTTCTTTTTAATGTATAGAGCTAAAGATAGAAATCAAATAAAAATTGATATATTATATTGATATGTTTATATATTAAAATTATTTATTTATATAACAATATATCTAGTGATAGATATATGATAAATTAAATATTTGAATATAATTTAATATAAATAATAGTAATATTTTATTTGCAGAATCTCTTCATAGTATATTAATTAAAATTCATACTATATTTTAGTATATAGTAACGAGGTTTAGTTATTAGAAAAACCTATATCAATATTAATAATATTATGTGATAAATAATATCAGTTTTAATGATTATTGTTCATTACGGTTAATCTTGTTTATCAATGGTTATAAAATTTTTAAAAATAAAATACTTAACTAGGTAGGTCATTATTAGTTTGATAAATGATTGTATATTTTTATAATTATAACAGTTTACTCAAATCATTTCATAATAAAATTTAAATTATTTAAACAATTCTCTTAATAACTTTATTCTTTTTTTTCATATGTTATAATTAAACTACCTATAAGATGAGCTATCTATATATATAAATTATTTCCTATTATACTACCTATAATAGCTTATTGCGTAGTATAATAAATATTTGATATTCTACCATAGAAATAAATATTTCTTTTAAATAAAGTTAAATAATAATATTAATTTTGCTTTTTTAGAATTTATTACGTTTGGCATCAAATTAGAAAAAATAAATATATATATTTTATATGTAAGCAAAAGAATTTAAATGTATAAAAAATACTAAAAATATATGATTTTAAATATTAGATAGAAAATCTCTATGTATCTAATCATTAAAAGAAAGGGGTTACTAGTTCTTTCATCATTTTAATGTGTGCTTCATTAACATTGAGTGCTTGAATATACTCAAAATGCGTGCCACCGGCATGAAGAAATATTTTTCTATTTTGTATGTTAATTTCCTCTAAAGTTTCAAGGCAATCAGCTGAAAACCCAGGGCTGATGACATGAACGTTTTTTATTCCTTTATCTGGTAATATTTTTAAGGTATTTTGAGTATATGGAGCCAACCAAGATTCATATCCAAAGCGAGATTGAAAGGTTAGCATCGCTGTATTTAGGTTCATACCTAAGGCATTGATAAGTAATTTAAAAGTTGCATAACAGCGCTCAGGGTAGTCGTCACCCTCATGAACAAAACGCTTTGGAATACCATGAAATGAAACAATTAAAAGATCTGGTGTACCATATCTTTGAAATGAATAAATTACTGAGGCTTTTAATGCAGCAATATAAGTCGGATTTTGCGCATAGTCACGTATAAAATAGACTGACGGTATACTTCGGTAACCAGAAAACACCTTATGTACTCCATCCCATACTGCTCCCGCGGTTGCACAAGAGAACTGCGGAAATAGGGGAAGAATGATCAGTCTTTTAACCTTTTTTTGCCTTACTAGTATATCCAGAGCACTCTTTAAGCTAGGGTTGCCATAGCTCATGCCAAGCGCTACAGGGATATCTAATTTTTTAGATAATTCATAGCATTGTCTTTGACTATACACTATTAATGGAGACCCTTGATTCATCCATATTGAGGTATATAGTTGTACCAAACGTCGCGATCGAGTAGGTAGTATGATTAGATGTAATAGGGGCAGCCACAGCCATCGTGGTATATCAATGATTCTTTGATCGCTCAAAAATTGTTTCAGATACTTTTTTATGGCTGTTTTAGTAGGAGCTTCAGGTGTACCAATATTTACCAGAAGAACTCCGGATTTATCTTGTAGCATGTGTTGATCTTTTCATATTTTCATTAAACATTGATAATCAGTATGATGATTGTATGCAATTATATTACAGTTATTTATATATAATTTTCTTTGTTGTAAATATACTATATGGTTATTACAGTCTTAATGACTCTATTTGACATTGTTCAGTAAGATTTTTATAGATTTAATTGCATAGCTATTGCTATGTTTAATATTTTATGATTGCATTATAGGTAAAGTACTTCATAAGGTTTTAGTTATCTGTTTATATATCAGTTATGTTCATATTATTAATATAAAGTAAAAATTATATAATATAGAGTGAAAATTATATATTAAAAATATACCATATTTAGTTTATTAAAACTCTAATAAACTGCATTATAACATTATTCATGTAGTTTTTAATACCCTTCTTCATTTAGTTTTATCAGTGAAACAAATAAGATATTGGAAATTTTTGCTTATTATGTCTGTAACGTTATGCCATGATCTAAAATAAAATGTTTTAGTGTTTTATTAGTATGAAATAGTTTTTTTGTTGCGCGCTATATCGCTTAAATATTTTAAATAAGATATTTTATAGTTTATTTTTAGGTTATTTCTATTGATGATGACATCATACAGTGGTAATTACATCATATAAATTTTATTTTTTATTTTTCTATATCTCTATAATGGCGCGCGATGATATGTTCAAATTATTAGAATGTTTCTATAGAATATCACATTAATAGCCATCATTTTGGTAACTATTAGGTTGTTTGGAAGCCATGTATTATCAACTTGTTTGGTACGTTCTGCATTAAGAGTAAGTTTCATGAAAAATTTTAATCCAACATATACTGCTGCCTGGCAGGCTTTAAAAGATCATTTTAAAAAAATGAAAAATGTAACAATTAGTGAACTTTTTTCTAATGATGCACAGCGATTTTCTAATTTCTCCATATCTTTTCAGAATCAGATGCTTGTAGATTTTTCTAAAAATATTATTACTAGCGAAACGCTAGACAAGTTACAAGAACTAGCAAGAGAAACTAATTTACATAATGCCATCAAGTCTATGTTTTCTAGTGAAAAAATTAATTACACTGAAGATCGTGCAGTGCTACATATTGCTTTGCGTAATCGTGAAAATATACCGATTATTATGGATGGGCAAGATGTTATGCCTCAAGTTAATGCGGTACTACAAAGAATGAAGGTGTTTGCTAAGGAAGTAATTCATGGTCAATGGAAAGGTTTTACCGGGAAAGCTATCACTGACGTGGTAAATATCGGAATTGGTGGATCAGATCTTGGACCATATATGGTTACAGAGGCGCTAAGACCATATAGAAATCATCTTAGAATGCATTTTGTTTCTAATATTGATTATAAGCATCTTGCTGAAGTATTAAGCATTGTAACTCCGGATACTACACTATTCTTAATTGCATCAAAAACATTTACTACTCAAGAAACCATAACAAATGCTCGTAGCGCGCGTACATGGTTTTTAACTTCAGGAAGACAGGTTGATATATCTAAGCATTTTATTGCTTTATCTAGTAATCAAAAAGCGGCTAATGATTTTGGGGTAAATACCAATAATATTTTTGAGCTCTGGGATTGGGTTGGGGGGCGTTATTCGGTATGGTCATCTATTGGTTTATCTATTGCGCTTTCTATTGGTTTTGAAAATTTTGAAGAATTACTGAGTGGAGCGCATGCTATGGATCGTCATTTTTATGAGGTTCCATCAAAAAAAAATTTACCAATACTATTGGCTTTGATTAGCATTTGGTACAGTAATTTTTTTCATTCAGAAACAGAAGCCATTTTACCATACGATCAATCTATGCATCGTTTTGTCGCTTATATTCAACAATGCAACATGGAGTCTAATGGAAAAGATATCGATCGTGCCGGGAGATTAATATCTTACCAGACTAGTCCCATCATTTGGGGGGAAGTGGGCACTAATGGGCAGCATTCTTTTTATCAGCTGTTACATCAAGGAACTAAGTTGATACCATGCGATTTTATTGCACCTGCAGTATCTTGGAATACGTTAAGCGAACATCATAACAAGTTAATAGCTAATTTTTTTGCTCAAACAGAGGTGTTAGCTTTTGGTAAAACCGGTGAAAAAATAAAAAAAGAATACGCTTATAATCAAAGTGATTTCTCGTTAGATCAAAAGGCAATTATTTATAAAGCACTGAGGGGAAATCGCCCAACTAATTCGATTTTTTTACGTTACATTACTCCATATACTCTTGGGTCGCTCATGGCGCTTTATGAGCATAAAATTTTTACACAAGGAGCTATTCTTAATATTTTTAGCTTTGATCAATGGGGCGTTGAGATGAGTAAAAAAGCAGCAAGCCGTATTCTTTTCGATCTATCTTACGCGGAAGATGTTAATGGTCATGACAGTTCTACTAATGGGCTCATTAATTGTTATAAATTATGGCGCAAGTTATAGAGAAAGATTTTTTTGCGTATTATAGAAAATGCTTTTCTATAGTTACCAATTATAGAATATTAGGGCATATATTTTGCACAGATTATTTATTTGAAGCAAACAAATTCTCTACTTATTTTGTTTGACATTTTTTGAATATTAATAATAAGTATATTAAATATTACATGTCAGCATGTAATATGGACAAATCAATTCTATGTAATATAGTGGGATAGATGCTTAATGTTGTATATGTAATTTATGTAAATATAATTTATGTAAAAATAGTAGTTACCCCTGCATTTAAGGAGAGAAAAATATTTTAGAGTGTTGGATCTGCACGATGTCTAAGAAGTTTTTTTGTATAATATTCTGACAATGTCATGCTAACCGTGCGTATATGTACATACTCAAATAATTGCTCTAAGTCGTCATATAACTCTTCGATTTCGTTTTTATTTTTGAATGTTGGGCTTCCTCCTGGCATTAATTCAGAGGAATGTAGCATAAATTCGACATAATCTTTACCGTTAGATAAAGTGTTTTTGACTAATTTTATCATTTGTTTTATATTCCCCTTTTTTGGTCGAAGCCAGTGCACTGATGGATGATGCCGTTTGCCATGTAATTTGTGTAAAAGTTTTTGCACCTGATTGATTAATAAACCATGTTTATATTGAGTAGTTATCGGTACTTCAAGAAGTGTCGAGCCGCCTGGTCTTGATACATCTTGTTCATCAATAAAATAGGCTTGATCAAGAAAATTTTGATAATTAACACCACCAGAACATTTTGGATCCCCAATAGAACACTCCCAATTAATTTTTGGGGTCACTGAGCAGTCTACTTTATAACCTTGTTCAATTAATAACTGAGCGTAAAATGTGTTAAATGCCCATCGACCTGCCCTATGGGAATGCATTTTAACTTGTAGCGCATCTTCTAATAAGTGCGTCAAATAAACGATTTTTTCCTTCATTTGCTTCTTTGGATACTCAATTAAGTAAGGTTTATAACGTAAGTCATCTCCAGTCAAATTATATATAGGGGGGTTATTATAAGCATGTAAATGAGCACCTATTTCACCACTTTTATTAGCAATAATGTTTTTGGCAAATTCAATATATTCTGGGTCAAGAGTCATTTCATAATTAGTCAACCAAGTCGTTTTAAGTTGATATGTCTCGCATAACTCTTGAAAACGTGGTAAAAAATAAGTATTTTTTGTTGTGATTTGATTGCAGTTATTCCAAAGATCATCACCTTCAGTATCAATAGTGATGATAAATGCAGGTTTATTCATTTCTTTACTCGAAACAATTATAATAGTGATGATTAGTGTTAGTGATAATAGTTAGATCACATGAAATACTATAAATTTTTATTTTCTCATATAGCGATGTTTAAGTCTACAGAATAGTTTTCTGTTTGTTACATAAGGTATATAATCTTCTGTTTATCTTTTATATTATATTGTATTTGTTGTCTTTTGATATTAAATTTCATTTAATGTGGATGGACAGAGTGCAAGATTGCAAAGTATATTAGTGTATATTAAATATAATGATGATATAGATATAAGCTGACGAAGAGGTATAATAGTACAGTGACGATATCATCTAAAGCTGTCTTAAGAACGGAAAACGTAATGAGATTCAATGTGTCACTAAATAGTCATTATGATCGTATCAACGTAGTGCTAAAAGACTACCTTTCTAAGTTACCTTTAAGAAAAACCCCTTTAGTTAAAGCTATGGAATATAGTGTATTGCTAGGCGGAAAACGTTTACGCCCTTTGCTAGTATACGCAACAGGTAACATGTTACATGTGCAAGACGTATCGCTTGATGCTTCAGCGGCAGCGATTGAATGCATGCATGCGTATTCTCTTATTCATGATGATTTGCCTGCGATAGATAATGAGGTCCTGCGTCGCGATCAAGCTACCTGTCATTATAAATTTGGAGAGGACATTGCTATTCTAGCTGGAGATGCTTTACAAACACTTGCTTTTTCTATATTGATCAACTCTCAAATGCCTGAGGTTACAATAGCAAACCGTCTTGCTATGCTTTCTGAGTTAGCGCATGCTAGCGGTGTAGCAGGGATGTGCGGTGGTCAGATTTTAGATTTAATTTCGGAAGACCAGACGATTACTATAGAGAATTTAGAGAGAATCCATCAATGCAAGACAGGAGCATTAATACGATCAGCAGTTCGTTTAGGCGCATTAACGGCTGGGGATATTGGTGTGGCCTTTATTCCAGATCTTGATAAATTTTCTGATGCAATTGGCTTAGCTTTTCAAGTTCAAGATGATATTTTAGATATTGCTAAGGATAGTAAGAGTTTGAAAAAACGAACTATTTCTAAAGGTCGTTTTAGAAAAAATACTTATCCCGAACTAATTGGACTAGATAATTCTCGAGCAAAAATAAAAGATCTTTATAATAAATCTTTAAGTGTATTAGAAATTCTTTCTAAACAGAAATATAATACAACCATGTTACAAGCTCTGGCAAGTTTTATCATTACACGTGATCAATAACATTACATGAGATGCTAATGAGCTTTGAATCTAAAAAGTATCCTACTCTTGCCTGGGTACGCACAGTACAAGAATTGCGTTTGCAACCAAAAGAGAACCTACCATTGCTTTGCAATGAGCTAAGACAGTACTTACTTTCAAGTGTTAGCGGTTCTAGTGGTCACTTAGCTTCTGGGTTAGGTGTGGTCGAACTCACTGTGGCATTACATTACGTTTATAACACGCCATTTGATCACTTAGTATGGGATGTCGGTCACCAGGCATACCCACATAAGATTTTAACAGGCCGCCGTGATCAGATAGGCACTATTCGACAGAAAAATGGACTTCATCCATTTCCATGGCGTGAAGAAAGTGAATTTGATGTTTTAAGTGTTGGTCATTCATCTACCTCAATTAGTGCTGGTTTAGGAATGGCTGTTGCAGCTGCAAAAGAGGACAAAGGTCGCCAAACAGTTTGCGTCATTGGCGATGGAGCAATCACTGCCGGTATGGCATTTGAAGCAATGAACCATGCAGGAGATATCAAGGCTAATTTATTAGTTGTTCTTAATGATAATGAAATGTCAATTTCTGAAAACGTAGGAGCATTAAATAATCGTCTTAATCAAATTTTACCTACGAAAACTTGTTCCCGTATTTGTGAAACTAGTAAAGACATTCTTCATGGGTTGTTATCTCTAAAAGAGATCTTCAAGAGAACTGATAGTAGTTGTGAAGCTATTCCTGTTTCGGGTACATTATTTGAGGAATTTGGGTTTCATTATATCGGTCCAGTAGATGGGCATGATGTTCGAGAGTTAATTCTTATGTTACGTAATATACGTACATTAGACGGTCCTCAGTTTTTACATGTGATTACGAAAAAAGGAAAAGGTTATGCGCCAGCAGAAGAAGATCCTATAAGTTGGCATGCTGTTCCTAGGTTTGATCTAGATATCGGTTTATTACCTCGGAATACTGAGAAATTACCTAGTTACTCAGAAATTTTTGGCCAATGGCTTAGTGAGATCGCAGAAACTGATGATAAGCTTATGGCAGTGACACCAGCTATGCGTGAAGGTTCTGGAATGCTGAATTTCTCACGTGAGTATCCAAAGCAATATTTTGATGTTGCCATTGCTGAGCAACATGCAGTGACTTTTGCTGCTGGATTAGCAATTGGCGGCTATCGCCCTGTAGTTGCAATTTATTCTACTTTTTTACAAAGAGCTTATGACCAGGTGATTCATGATGTTGCACTTCAAAAATTATCAGTATTATTTGCGATTGATCGTGGGGGGGTAGTGGGTGCTGATGGACAAACTCATCAAGGAGCATTTGACATCTCCTTTTTACGCTGCATTCCTAACATTATTATCATGACACCTAGCGATGAAAACGAATGTCGTCAGATGTTATACACTGGATACCATCATCAAGGAGGACCCAGTGCTGTGCGTTATCCACGAGGTTATGGAATTGGGGTGCCTATTAAGCCACTATCACTTCTCCCCATTGGGAGAGGTGTCATAAAACGAAAAGGAGAAAAATTAGCGATCTTAAATTTTGGCACGCTCCTTCAGCAAGCGGAAATGGTAGCAGAAAAAATCAATAGTACATTAATTGATATGCGTTTCGTCAAGCCTTTAGATGAGTCTTTAGTGTTGGGTTTATTAGAGAATCATCACTCAGTAGTGACTATTGAAGAGGGCGCGATTAAAGGTGGTGCTGGTAGTGGAATTAATGAACTTTTTATGGCTAAACGTAAATTAGTGCCAGTATTAAATATTGGTTTTCCGGATGAGTTTATTCCTCAAGGAACTCAAGACGAAATTCGTATTGATTATCAGTTAGATTGGGTAGGTATTCAGAAACAAATAGAAAATTGGTTAGCACAATAAAGCACTATCTTGATTAAATTAAAATTCTATATAAAGTATGTTTACTGACTATAATAGTCAGGATGTATAATGATAGATCAGATAAGAAGGATGGATGAGAGGATGATATGTTAAATGAATATTTCGTTACTTATTTCAAAATTTTTATAGAATAACACAGTCATACCTGATAGTGAATATATCTATATTTATGAGAAATAAGCATATGATTTAGTTAACCTGTCTTCGCTTGAAAAACAAAATATCTAAATATATTTAAAAATTTTAAAAATATTACTTATCGTAGTATATCCATTATAAACGGAATGTATGTGATGGTAGTATAGAAATAAATAAAAATATATTGCATGTTATAATAATATTATCTGTAGTACTAATGAATATTTTTCTCTGAATTAATATTAAGAATAATAATTAGCGTTTAGCATTGAGAGAAGGTTGCATGTTGTATTATAATATACAGGGAATTAGTCATGTATGCTTCTAAGAAGTTTTTGTATAATGTGGTAATATCATTAGGCGATATAATTATGCTAATAGTGAAACTAGATATTTGCATGGTATGTGATTTTAAATCATTAATATATACTTATATCATGTATTCGCTTAAAAATGTTTTTATCTGAAGGGTGTATTTTATACAATGTAAATGTTATCTATAATACTGATTGTTCTTTTTGATAGAACTAAGTATGTACGATAATTTATCCTTAAGAGATTTTTAGGTAAACGATAATGATTGATTTAAAAAAAATTGAAAGTTTAGCTCGTCAGGTTCATAGTGCAATGCCGATTAGTGTCAGAGATGTTGGGTATGATATGGAAAAGAAAATTCGGCAGATTCTTCAGTCACAATTAATGCAACTGGATTTAGTTAGCCGCACAGAGTTTGATGTTCAAGTGCAAGCTTTATTACGTATGAGAGAAAAACTCTCTATTCTAGAACAGCGTTTAGTGATATTGGAAAAACAATCATCATAATACCATTAAAGGTTTATGAAAACTTTTTAATGTTTTCTTATTTTTAGTTATATTAAGTAGGAAAGTATATTGTATGGAAAAGGTATCTTATTTGTAAAAAGACACTATTAGAGAGGCATGGTTTGAATAAACTATGTCTAGATAATTTTTTCTTGCTATAATATAAGTGAAAACATAACAAGATTGTTATTATTGATTTTAATGGTTTTGAATTAATAAAGATATCTAATGCTAAAATTTTATCTTATTTTTCATTATTTGCAAATAAAGTAGAGGTAACATGACATAATAAAATGATTCTAAAGGTTATCCTAGAAAAGCTAACTTAAAAATTAATACTGGTTATTTATAGATAATATCGTGGATATTCTTGTTTAATATCATATTTTAATGATGTTAGTATTAAGCACATATTGCCATATTTTTATATATTTTAAGCATGAAATATATAATTTTAAGAAAAAATACTGATATATTTTTAATTAAAAATTATAACGGAAGTGTGTAATGATCTGGATAGATTATACTATATTAGCGATTATTTCTTGCTCAACTTTTATAAGTTTGAAGCGTGGTTTAATTAAAGAAATGCTATCTCTCGTTATCTGGGGTCTGGCATTATTTATTACTTATTATTGTTATAATTTTTTATCAAATTGGTTAACAATAGCAGGATTACATAATACTTTGGTTTGCAATGGAATTGCTATAACATCTTTATTTGTTGGGGTGCTAACATTAGGAGCTATTGCAAGTTCTATTATGGGGCGTCTAGTATTAAAGACTGGATTCTCAGGAACAGATCAGGTCCTTGGAATGTGCTTTGGCGGATTGCGGGGTATAATAATTGTTTCATTAATGCTCTTTTTTTTAGATACATTTACTGATTTTAATACAATTCTAGATTGGGAAAAATCTCAACTTGCTCCGAAGTTTATATGTCTAATGCATTGGATTTTAAATTATTTTAAAGGCACATCAATTTTTATGCCACGGTAAGCGTGTTATTGTTTAGCTTATGAGGAATGATTAATATGTGCGGTATTGTTGGGATTGCAGGTTTTATGCCAGTAAACCAATCTATTTATGATGCATTAACAGTGTTACAACATCGCGGACAAGATGCTGCTGGTATCGTGACTCTTGATGATTTAAACTGCTTTCATATGAGAAAAGCAAATGGATTAGTAAGTTCTGTATTTAATGTTCGTCACATGCGACGCATGCAAGGCAATATGGGTATTGGGCATGTCCGTTACCCTACAGCTGGTAGCTGTAGTGCCTCTGAGGCGCAGCCTTTTTACGTAAATTCTCCCTATGGTATTACTCTTGCACATAACGGAAATATTACAAATGCGCATATATTGCGTAAAGAGTTGTTTGAAGATAGTCATCGTCATGTAAATACCACTTCAGATTCAGAAATTTTACTTAATATTTTTGCGCAAGAAATAAATCGTTTTGAATCGCACAGGCTTTCTTCAGAAAATATTTTTGCAGCTGTTTCTGAATTGCATGAGAAGGTTCGTGGCGCTTATGCATGTGTAGCGATGATTATTGGTCATGGGTTAGTTGCATTTCGTGATCCTAATGGAATTCGTTTATTGATTATTGGTGAACGTCAAAGAGCTGATGGTCGTGTTGAACATATAATAGCTTCTGAAAGCGTTGCGTTAGATATGCTTGGTTTTAAAATTTTACGTGACGTAGCACCTGGAGAAGCAGTGTATATTACAGTGAGCGGTCAATTATTTAGCCAGCAGTGCTCTAAGAATCCACAATGTAATCCATGTCTATTTGAGTATGTTTATTTTGCACGCCCAGACTCATTTCTTGATAAGATTTCTGTATATAGTGCCAGAGTACGTATGGGAACTAAACTTGGTCTTAAAATTGCTAGAGAATGGAAAGATCACACTATTGATGTAGTGATCCCAATTCCTGAAACATCTTGTGATATAGCACTAGAGATGGCACGCATTCTTAATAGACCATATAGACAGGGATTTGTAAAAAATCGTTATGTAGGTCGCACATTTATTATGCCAGGGCAGCATTTGCGTCGTGGTGCTGTAAGGCGTAAATTAAACACTAATCGTGCTGAATTTTTCGGTAAAAATGTACTCTTAGTCGATGATTCTATCGTGCGTGGAACTACCTCAGAACAAATCATTGAAATGGCACGTGAAGCGGGGGCAAATCAGGTTTACTTGGCTTCAGCGGCCCCGGAAATTCGTTTTCCAAATGTTTATGGTATTGATATACCAAATGCTAGCGAACTCATTGCTCACGGAAGAAATATAGAAGAAATTCGTCAGCTAATCGGTGCTGATGCATTGATTTTTCAAGACCTAAAAGATTTAATTGAAGCTGTTCGAGAAGATAATCTTGAAATTAAACGATTTGAATGCTCTGTGTTTGATGGTATTTACATTACTAAAGATATTGACAAAGAGTACCTTGAATATCTGCAATTACTACGTAATGATGATGCTAAGATATTACAGCGTCAAAATGATATGGAGAGCTTAGAAATATATAATGAAACATAAAATAGCATGATTATAACTACAATGTTGTGGTTCTATATGTTATTACATTTTTAGAATGAGTAACGGAGAATTAGTTAATTCTTGTGGAAGTTTTATGTTGTTTATAGTTAACATTTGAGATTATGATATTATTATTTTTAATTTTTTTGTCACAGATGTACCCAATATATCTGATTTCTATTGTTAAATTATGAGATAAAATTTGATTTTTTGTTTGTAGTTAATTTAATATTAAAATTTTCTTTAGTAGGTATGGTACTAATATAGTATATTCTATATATAATATGATAACTATCTATCAAAATGATTTATTTAATATGAATTTTTAATTCATATTAAAACTTAATTATTGCACGAAATAAATATATATATTTTTAAAATGTTTATCATTTTAGTTTTTTTATGATCAATCTAAAGTTAGTTTTTATAAGAATAGCCTGGTGATCAAAATAGTATTTATAACGTAGGTTTTATGACTATTTAGCTTTTATAAGACATCATTTATCAATCTATAAATAAATTAACTGTTTAGAACAATATACCAATAAATATGTTTAGATAAAAATTATTTCATTCAAGTATAGCTATTTTTAATAACGCTTACTTCTTTTAAAAATCATATAATCATGATTAATCAAGCATTCATTTGGTAGGCTTAATATGCGGGTTGATTAATAAGGTATTATTGCATCTGCTGCCTTATGTTGTTGTTCATGTTGTATAGGAGAATACGATATGAAAAGACTCATTCTTGGAATTTCTGGCGCTAGTGGAGTAATTTATGGTATACGAGCTTTACAAGTTTTACAGAAGGTTAATGATATTGAAACACATATTATAATCACTAAAGCAGCATCTAAAACTCTCCTTCTAGAGAGTGATTACTCAGTACAAGATATATATCAAATGGCTGATGTAGTACATGATATCAGTGATATCTCGGCTAGCATTTCTTCTGGTTCTTTTAAAACAATTGGCATGTTAGTTTTACCATGCTCTGTAAAAACTTTATCTGGTATTGTCTATAGTTCACAGGATGGATTGTTGATCCGTGCTGCCGATGTGGTATTAAAAGAAAAACGTCGATTAGTTTTAGGTGTTCGTGAAACCCCCTTACATCTTGGGCATCTACGTATGATGACTGCGGCAGCTGAAATGGGAGCAATTATTATGCCCCCAGTAGCAGCATTTTATCATCGTCCTGATAATTTAATGCATGTCATTAACCAAACGGTAAACCGCATATTAGATCAATTCGATATTCAATTAGAGAATGATCTTTTTATGCGCTGGAAATAAGTTTGGTAGCTGTGTTACATATACTATAATATAGATTATATATAGATATTATAGAAATGCGTTAAATGAAGTTTAAAATTTACTTAATGATATATAATCATTATCTTTAAAAGAATTTTAGATATATATCTAAAATTCTTTTTTTTCGTTTTGCATTAGATTATAATATAATATAAATTAAATAGAAGACAATTAAATAGATATTGCGGTGTTATTTTAGGTATTATATAAATATAATCTGTAATGGCTTTAATGAAAGTTGCCTATCTATAAAACATATAATGTATATTTAAGTTTAAACTTATTTGATGTAGAGTAGTATTATATAAAATATATAACTATATTAATTTTGTTGCAGGTTTAGTAAATAGAATTGTTACAAGTTATAAAATAATCTGAAAGAATATACTTCTCTTCAGAGAGTATAAGAAATGATTTTCTTTCTCATACTTTTAAAAGGAAATATGTTAATCACCATAATTTATTATCTAATTATGTAAATATAGAATGAACATATATGTTTAATGCGTTTTCTATAATCTTTATCATTTATATGATAATAAGAAATTATTGATTAGCATAAATTACCAACATTGATTTTTAGTTTTCTTATCGGAGTATCTATAGTAATCTAGATAATTTTTGTAAATGATTTATATAGAATTTATAGATTCTATGATTTTAGATGTATTATTGATGATAATCAAACCATGATGTCATAGTATTTCCATACTGACTATTTATGCGATTATTGGATATTTAAACGAATCCAAACTGATTTTATATACTTATGATATACTTATTATATAGACTGTAATAGAATGATGTCAAGAGACATGTCTAATAAGAGCTTTCCAAAATATTAATTTATCCACTATTCTATCTCTATTTTCATTAATAATCTTTTAAGAGTTCTTGTGGTTATGTAACATTGACATATAGAGATAGTGATCAAATATAAAAATTATTATACTGATATAGTATAGCAAGCATTTACGCATAATAGTGTAATTTAAAATCGTTTTTAACTTGTACATCTGATTGATAATGGATTTAATGATGCAATTTTTAAAGAAAAAAAGAGAGTATGCAATCAAAAATATTCTATTACTATTATTAGTTACTATGTTTACTTTTCATGCCAGCGCCTCTCTATTAAGAAACAGTCAAAAGTATATCAGTCTCGATCAACCTGTTACTAGTATGCCTCATGTTCTTGAATTTTTTTCATTTTATTGTCCTCATTGTTACGAATTTGAAAAAGAATGGTGTGTTAATCAGACCGTTCAGAAGAATTTTCCAAGACACGGCAAACTAATTAAGTATCATATTATTAATTTTGGTGGAGATATGGGTTATGCCCTCACTCGAGCATGGGCCATTGCTATGATGATGGGGGTAGAAGAGAAAGCAATCTTGCCTATTTTTGAAGGAGTTCTTGTTAACAAGAGCATTGTTGATCGAGTTTCCTTAAAAAAAGTGTTTATTCAATCAACTGGAATACAGGCAGAACAATATGATACTGCATGGAATAGCCAGGTAATTGATGCATTATGTGAACAACAAGGAAGAGTTGCACGAAATATTAATCTTAAAGGAGTACCGACAATCATCATACATGGAAAATATATGGTTAACGGTGATAAACTAGATACAAGCTCTATAGCTACCTATGTTCAGCAATACGCTGATGTGGTTCAATTTTTGTTGAATAAAAAGTAATATATCGCTGATACTAAGGGAATGGGAATATAATAATTCTTGTATGCATAATAAATATTATATTATTCTTTATTAAAAGCAGAATTTGCTAAATATTTTTAATATTTAATCAATAGAAATTATAATTTATAATCTATTTTATTTTTTATAGGATTTTCAGAAGAAACGCAACCCGTTCAGATTATTTTTAGTAGGGCTTTTATATGAGTTTTTTGTTTGCGGGTAGGTACAGATCGTTAATAAATCAGGCATTAATGCTTTTAAAATAAATATGATAAATTTATATGAGTTAGCTTATAGAAAACTGATATTCTAGCGCTGTATGTAACACAAGAGATATGTGTTAGACAATTCTAAGAAAAATCATATTTATACATCAATGGTGTAAGAATTTAATTTCATTATAAATAAGCTTAAAAGTTCGCTGAGTTTGGTCAATACATTATATATTTAGGTATTACATGTGTACGATATTCACTATCAGGGTTATGGATATTAGAGTCTATCTAAATTTTATAGATAAATATTTTTCTATTATCTCAAAAACATTCAATAATGCCATCACTTTTAGAGTAAGAGGTCTTGAAAAATCATCAAGTAGTATATTAATATTTTAATATGCATATCGACACTTGTTATTGATATCTTTATAAATATAGAGTCTTTAATTGGTTTATAGTTGAAATTTTGGCATAGGTCACAAAAATTAGATTTTTCTGACATCTTTTATTGTATTATAATCTAGATTATTTAGGATGGCTGATAATCTTTGGCCATTTGGCAAACAAATTTTTGGATTAATCTCAAGAAGAGGTATGATCATAAAAGCACGATTATGCATATCATAGTGTGGTATGGTTAATTGAGATGTTTTAATGGTTATATTATCGAATAGCATAATATCAATATCTATTATACGAGCCCCCCATTTAGGTTCCAATCGAATACGTCCTTGTTTGATTTCAATATATTGGGTGTGACTCAATAGCGTTTCAGGATTTAGATTCGTATCAAGAGCTACTGCTATATTAAAGAAATTAGGTTGATTTATTGGACCATAAGATACAGTCTCATAGAGTAGAGATTTGGAAACAATGTGAGATTTTTTAATAGATGCTATGCTCTTCAGAGCATTATTAATTTGTTGTGGTGGGTTGGCGAGATTGCTACCCAATGAGAGATATACGCGATGCATTTTAATAATCACTATTTTTAGTTATTTTTTTATGATGTAAATCAGTGATTGAATATGCACATATTGCTTGCTTTTTATATGAACGAATTAGGTGATGATCAAGTATTTGAATCATTATCTTTTGCTCGGGTATTTCGGATATTTGGAATTCAAGCCACCATGTACTTAGATTTTGCAAATCATGATTGTTTTCTATTTGAGCTCTCATTTTGAGAAGATCATATGCAGCGCGAAATGTTGGATGTGCCATAATTGTAAATGCTCGTTTACCTTGTCGGCGAGTTAAACGAAATTGTAATTGCCAAATTTCTCGCACTAATGTAGTAATACGCTTTGGTATGGTCAAAACTTGATTGGCTTTTTCTAAGATATTATTCATAGATAATATAAAAGCATCGTAATAGTTAAGATTGTTTTTTTTGGCAAGTTCTGTCGATATTATGAGCTGCGGGTACCAGTACATGGCGGCAAACAAAAACGCTGGATTAACGCGCATGTTATTATGGATGCGTATGTCAGTATTTGTTAATACTAGAAGAATCATTTTCTCCATGTAACTATTACCACTTTCAGTAAAGTATTGTGTAATAATCGGGAACAGGGGTTGGAATAATTGATGTTTGCATAGTTCAAGATATGTATTATATCCGTAACCAGTCTGAAAAAGTTTTAGTATTTCTTCAAAAAGACGGGCAGGAGGAATGTCATATAGCAGCGTAGCTAGACGTGGGATTGGTTCTTGAGTTTCATGGGCAATATCCATTCCTAATTTAGCGGAAAATCTTATAACTCGTAACATTCGAACTGGATCTTCACGATAACGAGTTTCAGCATTTCCAATTATACGAATAATTCCTGTCTTAAGATCATTTAGCCCACCCATATAATCACGGACTGTATAATCAGCTATATTATAATATAGACTGTTAATTGTCAGATCGCGACGCTGAGCGTCATCTTCAATAGATCCAAAAATATTATCACGTAATAGCATACCATTTTGAGCACATTGTGCATGATGACGATGATTAATATTTTTTGATTCTATTTTGTGGTGTCCGCGAAATGTAGCCACTTCAATAATTTCATCTCCAAACATGATATGGGCAAGACGGAATCTACGGCCAACTAAACGACAGTTACGGAATAACTGACGCATCTGATCGGGTGTTGCATTAGTAGTTATATCAAAATCTTTAGGTTGTTTACCAAGCAACAAATCACGTACTCCACCACCTACGAGGTAAGCTTCGTATCCAAATTTATGAAGACGGCATAATACTTTAAGAGCATTATCACTAATATTTTTATGCGAGATATTGTGATGATTTCTAGTAACAATAGCCACTGGATAGTTTTCTGCTATTTTAGTTGCGCTTACTTCTTCGCAACCACGGACTTTTCGACAAAAATTAGCCACTCTGGTAAAAATAGGGCACCTCTATACTAAAATTATCTGATCTATTAAAAGTTAACCATAATTTAAATGCAAGCCATTAATCATGTTAAAGATTTTCACTGCTACGTGTTGATAAATTTATGCATGATAGTCATAAAAACTTTTTATACTTATTTATAATTTTTACTTTGAAATGTGATTTTTCGTAATATAATTAAGCCACTAGGACTAGTTTGTTTTGAATGTTATTGATACCTATGAAAATCTTTCTATAAGAAAGTATCTAAACATTGTAGAATGCAATACGATAATTTTAAGATAAAACAGATCTATGAATCAATATTAAATTTTTCTATACAGGTATTTATTATATTATTATACAATAGATAATATTAATTACATAGTTGATATCTCTCATATTTTTATATGAGAAAGTAAGATTTAGTATTTTTATATCTATATCGCAGATGATCTATATATGTATATATTTTTAAGTATAATTTTCATTGCTTATAGTAGGAATTTAATGTTTTTTATTTAAATTTTATGTGTAAATTTTATATGTAAGTATGTTATTGATTAGGCTTTTTAAATATATATGAAGAACTTTTATATTAGCGATAATTATAGAACAATAGATTAGCTGACTGTATCTAGGCTGGTGGTATTTTTGTTTATTATTTTATTAATTATTATGTCACTATTATTAATGTGTTCTATGTAATATAAATACATATTTTATTATAGACTACAATAGTGTTATAGTATTTTTTGATACTTAAAAAGTATCACTGTATTGTGATATTGATCTGAATACCTCTATTGGTGAAAAAGTTATTTTATTAGTTCTGATAAAATTTCTGATAAAATAAAGAAATTAAAATAGCTTGAATTTTTATATAATTTTATATTTTTTTTATTGTATATACAAATATAAGAGACTTAATTATTTTATTTTTAAGCAAATTATAGATATATATAGTTAGTGATTTTTTTACAAAATATTTTAATTAGATTAAGTATGTTCAATCTATAGTTGGATACTAAATTATCCCCTAGAATAACGTACGATATATAACTCAACATGATTTATACATTTTTATTTTTAAGAATGTTTTATTTTAAATAAAATTGATCAATGCAGTTAGAATATGGTAAGACATATAAAAATATATAAAGGTATAAAAGGTATATTTTGATGATATTGCAAAGTTTATTAAAAATATTCAGCAAGAGATTGAAAGATAATGAAGTAAGATTATAAAGTTCATCGTATTTTATCAGTTAAATTTTTATTGTGAATTTTTGCGATATAATGTGTTGAGGTACATTATTATTAATGTAGCAAGATATTTTATAAAACATTATGTATAATATATAAAAATATTATACATAATGTTTTTAACAAATCACGTAGATTCTGTAAAATTATTAATTTTTAACGATTTATATAATTAGTACTTTTATTAAACCGAGTCAATTACTATGAAAATTAAATAAGATATAAGGATATGTTTAACGATGTGATCGGATAATATATTATTTTTATATTTTTATAGTGTTTTTAATACACTAAATATGTTAGATATTTCACATAATAACCAATTATAAAGCAATTATCCCTTTTATATTACATTATTATATTTTTAGAATTATATTCTATATTTTTAGAATTATATTCTGATTTTAGTTATAAAATAAATTCTTCAATTAAATAAATATTTTTAATCATTCTCCTGTTTTTGATTTTAATTTAATTATTATATTTATTTGTTTTATAATTACTGATTTTAAAAATATCTTTTTATTTTATTCATTGTTTTGTTGTATAGCTGACCTTTCCGGATATGATCAAGAGCAGTTTGATGATTTGCATTTAAGTAATATGCACTCCTATAATTATTTTACTAAAAAGTTAATAATATTAGAGATCGTTATGTTATCACTATTTATAGTGACGATAGTGTATTTCATATCTTAAGACTGTTGTGTATAAAATTAAATAGTTAATATATAAAACACATCAAAAAAAATGGTGATTTTAGAGTATTTCTATATATTTACAGTATTTATATCATGTTAAAGCAGAAAAATAAGTTGTATTCTCTGTTTTAATTAAATTCTTAGTGCAATTTTTATTATATGTCTGATAAGTATCATTTACAGAAAAATTTATGACTAATGACTCTCTAATTTTTTATAGTCAGCGTTACTGATTTGTCTTTATTATTGATCACACCGTCTATCTTTAGATAAGATAAAATTTATAAATTATATTATCTAGTTAATCATTATATTATCAAATATATTTGGGGTATGCCAGCTACAAATATTAGAAATAGCAAACAGTGTATAATAAAATATATGTAAATTTTTTAAAATTTTACTGGTCTGTTTTAAAAATTTAACAGTGAATAAAATCTATATTGTGTCAGAATCGTTTTATGTATTATGTTTTTATGATCAACAGACGCGATATGCTAAATAGTAACAGGAGATGTATCAATAGCTAAAAACTTTATGTTTTAGTAAGACATACAAAGTAAGATATGCAGAAGTCGATGATATGCGGTTTACTAGTTTAGATATATTTTTTATAATGTTATGTGTTCTTTTTAAATAGTTTTGTCCTATCATAACATATCATTTCTCTAATTTTTGAGCGCGTTTCTGATATTTCTTTATAGTTGTAGTTTTTAAAATTTTCTAAAGAATATGTTATAAATATGATTTATATAGAGCATGATTCTGAGATTAGATAATGTAATGGGTTATTGTTATTTATGTTGATTGTGTTTTAAGGACGTGAAAAATGAGAAGAGACAACATTCTATTTTTACCATGAAACTCTCCTTCTATAGAATTTTTCTGGTTTGAGTCTGGACTAAAAATATTTATAACTTTATAATAAATTATAAAATATAACTTATAAAAAATAATTTATAGCACAATCTTTATCGTCTCGCATAGATGTCAGAGATATTAATTTTTTAACAGAACACCTTAATAACTGTGCATACTGCATAAAATATGAAAAAATTATTCAATAGAGGTCTAAACGTCTTGGACTATAGACGGATTTTATCAGTGCAATAATAATACAAAGATATTTTTTAAAGATTTTTTAGTTGGAAATAAGTAAATTTTCTCTATATATGTATGTACTTCAACATATTTTTATCTTTGATTGGCAGTAAAATAATATATTGACAGAGGACGTAATTGTGATCTATTGCATAGTAGGTACTATTTTTTCTACGAATATTTAGTACATCAATAGAATGGCTTCAAAATTGAAGTAAAATGCAATATTATGTTAATAATAGAGAATCTTCACTAATTTGATAATATAAAGTAATATCTCATACAACACGTTTTGGAAAAATCTTATCTGATAAGTATTACATAATGTTTTCACTTACTAGGAATTTATTTAACATTGATATATAAATTAAAAATATTGAAAAACTATCTATAATGATTTTTTTAAATATTTATATAGATGTCAAATGTAAGTTGTTTAAGAAAGCTTTTATAATAAGAGATAGACTGGCATAAAAAAGATAAATTATTCTGATATATGAAAAAAATAACTTATAAAACATTTAATGACAGAGATCTGACTGATTTTGCTTATATTTATATTTATATTTGTTTTAAATAATTTAAAAATTTTTACATTTACTTTAGTAAAATTTTTTTATTCAAAAAAAATCTATTGATAGTAATTGATCTCAAGATATTTTTTCTTACCCGGAATGTCTGTTGATTTGTAAATATTAGATTTTGAAAAGAATAAAAGTTAAGGATTAAAATTTTTTTTGTTTTCCTAAAACTATAAAATATAAATTGTTATAGTACAATATTAATTGTTGTTAACAAGCCTGGTTATGAAAAGACATTAAATATGTGATGAGTAATAAATATTATAGGTGAAGATCAAAATAAGTCTTGATATAATATTTTGTTATTTTTACATATGAGACAGGCGCCTTGTGATCTTTACCTGATAGCAGGATAGTTATTTTTAGCAAAAATATCACTTAATTTATACTAATTTTATTAACAGTATTTTTTTTATAAAATATTTTATTGACGAAGATTTGAAATGAAAAGATACAATAATAAATTATCAGTAAATCAAATATTACGTGAACAGATAATCATCTCGTATATATTATACATAGTTTTATAAAAAGTACTTTGATTTATATATAATAAATACTAATATACAAGTAGTTATTGTAATCTTAATAATAGAATATTTCTTTTATATATTTAAAAATTTACACGCATATCTTATTATTTTGTTTAAATTTTATTAGAATTTTTTATTTTAAGCTATAGTCAATAAATATCATAAATAATGATATTATAGTAGACAATGATCCTAATTTTAAATTTAGCGCGCTAATTATGTAATTAACTTAAATCAAAATAGTAGATCACTGATCTTTATAGATAATAGATCAAAAATTTTTTATAGTTTAAATATTATCTTTTATTTTATAATAGAAGAGATTAGCTAAAGATTATTTTTTAAAAAGATTGTAATTTTATATTCTTACCTTATATCCTATTATATTTAATATGTTCATCTTGGAGCCAATAATTTTTGATGTGATGTCAGTATGCTACATATCTTGTTATTTAATGAAATGAGATGTATGGTTGTTATTTTATAATAAATCGTTTTATTTAATTTTGATCAAAAAATAAATATATTATCTATATTTTATAAAATTAGATCTATAAAGATATTAATAATCTAATTTTCTATAGAATATTTTTTATCTGCGCTCTTAGTTTATGATAATTTTTAAAAATCTTAAATTTATCATTTTCTAAATGTAGAATAGTGCTAAGAGAGGTCATTGTTTTTGATAGGTTCTACTTTTAATAAATATAGTTTTACCTCAAAGATCATGCCGCTGTTTAGGTTGAGCTTAAAAGTGATAATTTTTAGAAAATTTATCTTATATTTTTGATTTGGCAGATATTTCGTTCTTAGTGTATGTATAAAATTATTACTTTCAGTTTTAGATGCAATCTTTTAATGATTAATAATTATCATTAAATTTATTATATTTGCAATAATCATTAATAAATCAGTCTTAAAAGTATTACCACATTGAGTATTAATAGATTCTCAAATGTTGTTTACTGCTATCTTTTTATTAAGAGATGTATGAAAATTTTATGTGTCTGTTATTATTTGTTATAGAATACAATTCTATTTCTTGATTTATTATAGGATTAAATCTTTTATAATAAAGTGGATATGTTTTGTAGTTATACAAAAACATCATTTTGTTAAACATAATTAGAGTTATTGCTATTTTTGGGGAATTATTTATAGGTACTAATACTTGGTAGATTATCTTAAATTTAAGAGTAATGAGAGGAAGAATCTATCAATATAGATTAATATGTGTTATATATTTTTATATGTGTTTTATATGTGTTTTATCTTTTGCAGGAGATAAAATTGATTATTTATATATATTATAAAATATAATATATTTTATTTTATTATATTATAGGTTGCAAATAGGTTATAAAACGTAAAATAAAATTTATCAGTGTAGATGATATCTTTCTAATACTTTATTTTCTAATAGAATACTATAATTAGTAAAATTAGCATTTAGATAGCATATTTCAGCTAAATTATCTAAAAATTATAGATCACATAAATAGATCTTTATAATTGCCAATTATAACTCTAATCAATGGATATTTTTAAGTGATATGTTTTATAACTTAAAGTATAGTGATGGTTTTGTATTTTTACATATATAACAATTTATATATTTAATTAAATATAATTATAGCAATTTAATTTAAAAATCTAAAAAATAAAATGTTTTTAATTATTATTAGTTAAATGATCTTAATATGTACTTCTGTTATCTTTGCTATTGAAAAACAACTAGAGATATTCTGATTTATTGCTTTATATATAATAGCATCTAGATATTTTTATCGTATTTGATAGATTAAATATGAGCATGAGGTATGGTGTGAGGTATAGAACAGATAGGAAGACCGTAAGTTATAAAATCAAGAAAATTAAAATGGTTAAATTAGATAATACCGGATTAAATGCATATTGTAGAGTAATATATACTATAATATGTGGTTATTTAGCATAATTTATGAGAATATGACAATGCTTTTTCTATGTATAGCTATATAATAAGTATTTTTGTAATGGCATCTACTTTTTTTAATATATAAGTTTTATATGCCTACCCGTAGAGTAAACATAGTTTCACCTCATATAAAGTCTTACCGTTGCTCCGTTGCCACGTTGAATAAATAATTAGCTGAGATATTTATGTTCGACCATTCTATAAGCGTAGTAATTCTTGCTGCTGGTAAAGGTACCCGTATGCACTCCCATATACCAAAAGTGCTACATTTGCTTGCAGGAAAACCTATTGTTCAGTACGTTATAGATAGCGCTAAAGCAATTAATGCACGCAACATTCATTTAGTTTATGGCTATGGCGGTGATCTTTTAAAAACTACTCTCAAGGATGAATCATTAAATTGGATTTTTCAAGAAGAACAACTTGGTACAGGTCACGCCATGCAGAAATCTTCATCATATTTTGATGATAATGAAGATATTTTAATGTTATACGGTGATGTTCCTTTAATTTCAAGTGCAACATTGTCCCGTCTTCAAATGGCAAAGATAGAAGGTGGTATTGTTTTACTTACACGAAAATTGGATAACCCAGCTGGTTATGGTCGCATTCTCCGTCAAAAAGGGAGAATAGTTGGCATTATAGAACAACAAGATGCCACACCAGAACAACTACAAATCAATGAGATTAATACAGGTATCCTCTTGGCGAGTGGTGCCGATTTAAAGCGTTGGCTCGGTCAGCTGACTAGTCACAAAATAATCGGTGAATACTATATAACTGATATTATTGCAATAGCTCATAAGCAAGATTGTCCTATTGTTTCAGTGCATCCTGCAAGCAGTATTGAGGCAGGTGGAGTAAATACCCACCTTCAGCTTGCCCAGTTAGAACGTCTCTATCAAATTGAACAGGCAAAACAATTGCTTTTAGAGGGTGTGACGTTGCAAGACCTTAATCGTTTTGATTTACGTGGCACACTCAAACATGGTTATGACATAGTTATTGATTCTAATGTAATTATTGAAGGACATGTAGTTGTTGGAAATGGAGTTACTATTGGCAGTGGGTGTTTAATTAAAAACAGTATTATATCTGATAATAGTGTAATTTATCCTTATAGCGTTATTGAGGACTCTTACTTAGGGCCAAGGTCTGTCATTGGGCCATTTGCTCATTTACGTCCAGGAAGTAAATTAGAAGAGGGTTCCTGTGTCGGTAATTTTGTAGAATTGAAAAATTCACATCTCGGGATAGGTTCCAAAGCAGGACATCTAAGTTATATTGGTGATGCAGAGATCGGAAAAAATGTTAATATTGGAGCAGGAACTATTACTTGTAATTATGACGGTGTTAAAAAATCAAAGACTATAATCGGTGATGATGTTTTTATTGGTTCTGGGTCTCGTTTTGTCGCTCCGGTTCAAGTATCACCTGGCGTTACTATTGCTGCTGGTACTACTATTATAAGAGATATTCCAGATATTGGGTTGGTTTACGATCAAAAAAAACAAATTTTTAATTCTAATTGGAATCGGTTGAAGAAAAAAGAAGAATAATTTTAAAATTACATGTTTCATATCTAGAGAATATCTATTAAATATATTAACATCATTATCATTTATGATCATATTGAGGGCGCAATTAGATCTCCTGAGAATATCAGGTTAAAATATCTGGTTACTTAATAACACTATCAGGAACTCATAACTATGTGTGGAATTATTGGTGCTGTTTCCCAGCGGGATATTGCAAAAATTCTTCTTGAAGGGCTTCGTTGTCTTGAATATCGTGGTTATGATTCTGCTGGTCTTATGGTAGTTAACTCCACCGGAAAGGCAAACCGTTTGCGCTGTGTTGGAAAAGTGAACAATTTAATCTGCGCAGCAGAACATGCTGTACTTTTAGGAGAAACTGGTATTGCGCATACACGATGGGCTACGCATGGAAAACCAGAAGAAACTAATGCTCACCCACATATATCTACTAATATTGCAGTAGTGCATAATGGAATTATTGAGAATTATGAGCTATTACGTGACCAATTACGGGATCGGGGTTATACTTTTTTTTCAGAGACTGACACGGAAGTAGTGGCTCATTTAGTGCACTGGGAGCAACAAAGGGGCGGTTCATTACTTTCAGTAGTACAGCGTATTATTCCAGATCTTTGTGGTACTTATGGTATGGTAATATTAGACACTTACTCTCCTGATAGATTAATTGCTGCTCGCTCTGGCAGTCCTTTAGTGATTGGTTGTGGTATCGGTGAAAATTTTATTGTTTCGGATCCTATGGCATTACTGTCAGTGACCCGTCGTTTTATATATCTAGAAGAAGGAGATATTGCACAAATTAGCTCTTATGGTATTGAAATTATAGATCGCTGCAATAATATTGCGCAGCGTTGCGAAATAAAATTAGACACACATTATGATGCAGGAAATAAAGGTTTATATAATCATTATATGCAGAAAGAGATTTATGAACAACCTTTGGTATTAAAAAATACGCTAAGTGGTCGTTATAATAATAGTCTTGTTGAGTTTTCTGAGTTTAATGATCAGGCTTATTCTCTTCTAGAAAAAGTTGAGCATATACAGATTGTAGCATGTGGTACGTCTTATCACTCCGGAATGGTTGCTCGTTATTGGCTTGAGTCGCTAGCGAATATGCCTTGTGATGTTGAAATTGCTTCTGAATTTCGTTATCGAAAATTCGTAGTACGAGAAAACAGTTTATTTATTACTTTGTCTCAGTCTGGAGAGACGGCTGATACATTAGCAGCATTACGCTTATCTAAGAATTTAGGATATTTAGGATCTTTATCTATCTGTAATGTATCTTCTTCCTCTTTAGTACGTGAATCTGATTTTTCGCTTATGACGAAAGCGGGAATAGAAGTTGGTGTAGCATCAACTAAATCTTTTACTACTCAATTAGTGGTTTTATTAATTCTAGTAGCAAAAATTAGTAGTTTAAAAGGTGGAACCTCAAAAGTAGAGAGAGAGATTGTTAATGCTCTAAGGATATTGCCAGATTGTATTGAAAAGGTATTATTGCAAGATAAACTCATTGCTAAATTAGCAGAGAACTTTTCTAATAAAAATCATGCTTTATTTATTGGGCGAGGAGAACAATATCCAATAGCTATGGAGGGGGCTCTAAAATTAAAAGAAATCTCTTATATTCATGCTGAGGCTTATGCTGCTGGTGAATTAAAACATGGTCCATTAGCATTAATTGATTCTGAGATGCCAGTTATTGTAGTTGCGCCACAGAACACACTATTAGATAAACTCAAATCTAATATTGAAGAGGTACGTGCTAGAGGTGGTCTTCTGTATATTTTTACTGATTCTCTTTCTAATTTTTCAAGTAGTAATAACATGCATATTGTTCCTTTACCTCATATTCCAGCAGTACTTGAACCTATTGTTTATATTGTGCCATTACAGTTATTAAGCTATTATATTGCCCTTATACGAGGTACTGATTTAGATAAGCCTCGTAACTTAGCAAAATCAGTAACAGTAGAATAATTCTTCATCTTTTCTAAAATTAAATAAAACAATAGCATTAAGAGATAATTATTCGATACTCATAAGTTCAAACAATGAGTTGTTGTAGTATCTACAATACCTCAATTCTATTTTCTGTATAAATATACTATATTTATATTTGATAGTGATAATTTTAAATACCTGCCATTTTTTCAGGTTTAACCCAGGTATCAAATTGAGCTTCTGTTAAAAATCCCAGTTGTACTGCAGATTCTTTTAATGTTAACCCCTCTTTATGAGCTTTTTGAGCAATTTTTGCTGATTTATCATAACCGATATGTGAACTAAGAGCTGTTACAAGCATTAATGATTCATCAAGTAATTTACGAATACGATGATAATTAGGTTGTATACCCAGTGCACAATGTTGATTGAAACTATTTATGCCATCAGATAATATGCGCAAGGATTGTAAAAAATTATATATCACCATGGGTCTGTATACATTTAATTCAAAGTTACCCGATGCTCCACCTATATTAATTGCTACGTCATTTCCCATCACTTGGCAGCATATCATGGTTACCGCTTCACACTGAGTAGGATTTATCTTGCCTGGCATGATGGAGCTGCCAGGTTCATTTTCGGGAATATTAATCTCACCAATACCACATCTTGGACCAGAAGATAACCATCGAATGTCGTTAGAAATCTTCATTAAAGAAGCTGATAGATTTTTTAGGGAACCATGAGCATGGACTATAGCATCGCAAGTTGCTAATGCCTCAAACTTATTTGGCGCTGTAATAAATTTTATTTTGGTTAGCGCGACAATTTCATTGACCATACGAAAGGCATACTCAGGGTGAGCATTTAGACCATTACCTACAGCTGTTCCTCCTATCGCCAACTCTAATAAATGAGGTATACTTTGTTGAATGTGGACTAGATTATGCTTAAGCATTGATTTCCAACCTGAAATCTCCTGCCCAAGAGTTAACGGAGTGGCATCTTGTAAATGAGTGCGACCGATTTTGATAATATCTTTAAAGACTCTAGATTTATGGTATAGTGTTGTATGGAGTGCCTTTATTGCTGGGATTAGATTGTTTTTTATAGCTAAGACCGCTGCAATATGCATGGCAGTCGGAAAAACATCATTAGAGCTCTGACTGTTATTGACTTCATCGTTCGGATGAATTAAGCGAGACATTCCGCGCTCGCCTCCAAGAAGTTCACTGGCGCGATTAGCGAGAACTTCATTCATATTCATATTTGTTTGAGTACCAGATCCGGTTTGCCAGACCGAAAGTGGGAATTCTTTATAATGTTTTTTAGCTAGTACTTCATCAGCTGCTAATATAATCGCTTCTGCGTGAGTAGATTTTATTAAACCAAGCTCTTGATTAACTTTTGCAGCTGCACGTTTAGTGAGTGCTATTGCATATAAAAGCTCTTCTGGCATTTTTTCTGTGGAAATGCAAAAATATTTTAGAGAACGCTGTGTTTGTGCACCCCAGAGCTGATTTGCAGGAACCTCAATAGTACCCATAGAATCCTGCTCAATGCGGGTTTTATACATTTTTATCCTCGTCTAGGTAGTAGGCAGTAGGTAGTAGGCAGGGAAAATATAGTAATTATGATAAACGATTAGAATTATATATAGAGATATTCTATCTACTAGATGATAATGACTTTAAATAGGTCTATAAGTATATTTGGCATGCTATGTTATATTTTTGTATATATTACGAGCTAAAAAATGATATTTATCTTATGATGCTTTCATTGTATTCCGCTCTTTAGATAAGTATCTATTTATACTGATTGAAATAAATACTAGGATGTATAATTTATCTATTTAGTAGTTTTTTATGAATAATTAATTTTGATAAAAATTTTATTGAAATATAAATATATTATTATAATATATAATAAATTATTTATATAATAAAAGATAGATGATAAATAAATGTAGTAAGATTTAATTTTTATGAATAATATCTAGACATACTATGATAAAAATATATTAATATAATTATAGCGTATAATTTTAAAAATACAAATATATAGATATTTTTATTACAAATCGCTAATAAATTTGTATTTTTAGTTTTGTCTAAATTGCTTATCATCTTACATTTCAGATGTTAAGATTAGTGAATTATTTTTATATGAATTAGTTTGATTTGTTTAGTTTTTATTTTTAAGCGACATTTAAAAAAATATAGATCTATTATTGTTGATTTTTTGTTTAGAAAATATTTTTAAGAGCGCGTAATCGCTAAAAAGCTTACTAAAATATACATTGAGAACTAGTTTGATGTAAGTGGTGTGATATCTTTATTGTAAAGATAAATATCATCTATCAGAATAAGTTTTCAGAATGATGGGTTGATTAAAATTTTTTATTGACAATTTTTGGTAAATGCACACAAAATATAGTTTATAATATAAATATATTTTATTTATTAGTATGTTTACTAACTGAGACTGGACCTGAAAATATAGAATTTGCATATCATGTATGATGATATAATTATAACATCTCGCTAGGTAATGTCTTTTAAACAGATTTATATATTATCAATTGTAAGAAATTTCTATAATTATTTCTATGATTTATAAATATAATATTAGACTGAGAACATATGTAAAATCTATCGTATTCTAACATGAGTTTTGATTTTGTACTATGAAGTTTCTATATCGCTTAAATGCTATTTTTTACACTGTTTTGGATATAATTGGTTTTTTTTGAAAGTGTAGATTTTAGAATAAAATTATTTTTTGAGTAAGATGTATTATAAAATGATTAGTATGTGTTATTTAAATCTTTTTGTTAAAGTAATGTAATTATATTACAAGTACCGTGGAACATTTAAATCATTCTTGTAAAAATTGCTCTATAATAATTGCTGTCTTATAATAATTTGTATAGTTAAATATCATACATTAAGTACTAGAAGTGTTAGGCATAAATACTAGATATTTATGTTTATGTTATATATTGAATATTAAATAGAGTTAGAGCCGTGAGTGTAGTTTTGAATAAAATGATTGTGCTATGGTTGATTTTTTTGATTTTAACTTATTAATCATAATTAATGAGGCGTTTGATTGATAGTCAAAAGACTTAACAGTGTTTAAAATTAACACCATCTAAAAGATGATTTTGAATGTTAGTGAGATGTTAATGAGCTCTTTTACCTCTGAATTCTCAGAATTTTATTTAGGAGTTGATCATGGTTTTAGTGACACATCCCGCCCCTGATTTTACTGCTGCTGCTGTTTTGGGAAACGGTAATATCATAGAGAAATTTAACTTTATAGAACACGTTAATGGAAAAATGTGTGTGCTTTTCTTTTGGCCAATGGATTTTACGTTTGTGTGTCCATCTGAGCTGATTGCGTTTAATAAAAGATATCAAGAATTTCAGAAGCGTGATGTAGAGGTTATTGGCGTATCTTCTGACTCGCAGTTTGTTCATAACGCATGGCGTAAAACACCAATTAATCGCGGTGGAGTTGGTGATATTCAGTATACTATGGTTGCTGATATTAAGCATGAAATTCAGAAATCTTGGGGTATCGAGCACCCTCAAATCGGTGTAGCATTACGTGCCTCTTTCTTAATTGATCAAGTCGGTATAGTTCGACATCAAGTGGTAAATGATCTACCATTAGGTCGTAATATTAATGAAATGTTACGTATGGTTGATGCACTTAATTTTTATGAAAAGAATGGAGAGGTATGTCCAGCGCAATGGGAAAAAGGTAAAAATGGTATTATAGCATCGCCTGATGGGATTTCTCAATATTTAGATATGCATATAGATCAATTATAATGCATGCGTAATGTTGTAATTAAAGTGCGAGAAAACTTAATATTAATAATTAAACTATTTTTTTGACAAAAAAATCAACTTATAGGCGAAATGTTAGCATTTAAGATATTGTATTGTTAATTTTAATACTTAAGGATGATAATTGGTTATCTTTGATTATGTAATCCTAAAAGTTACTAGTTTTATTTTTGTTGAAAACTAGTAACTTTTTTAATATTTTTCAGTTAATTTAAATTTTATTTTGCCTAATAAAAGATCACATAATTAAAGATTTTATCTTGTGAAAGATAACAATAAGATTATAGTCTGTCAGATTTTTATAAAATGATCATTTTTTCTCTTTTTCTGCATTATTTGAGATAATTATGCGGTTGATACGTGGTATACATAACTTAAGGGCAAGAGATCGTGGTTGTGCATTAACTATTGGTAACTTTGATGGTGTACATCGAGGGCATCAGGCACTATTGGCACAATTATGCAGAAAAGGGCGTGAATGTAATGTTCCAGTAATGGTTATGTTGTTTGAGCCTCATCCATTAGAAAGATTCTCCCTAGGGTCAGCTCCTCCCCGTTTGACCAGATTACATGAAAAGTTGTGTTATTTGAAAAATTTTGGAGTAAATTTAGTATTATGTATTCGTTTTAGTCATAATTTTGCCTCACAAAGTGCACATAATTTTATTATTGATTTATTAATAAATAAATTAAGTATAACATTATTAGCAGTAGGGGATGATTTTCGCTTTGGGTCAGAACGAAGCGGTGATTTTTTTTTATTACAAAATGCTTCTATCCGTTATGGTTTTGAAATTTTTGGCGCAAAGACATTGTTGAATGATAAACAACGTATCAGCAGTACTGCAATACGTCAGGCATTAGCTACAAATAATTTATCTTTAGCTACAATATTATTAGGGCGCCCATTTAGTATATGTGGCAAAGTAGTGTCTGGAGACTCAATTGGTCGTGTTCTTGGGTTTCCTACTGCTAATATAGCATTACTGCATACTATATCGCCGATAATAGGAGTGTATGTTGTATATGTCAAAATATTGAATCATCAAATGTTTCATGGTGTAGCAAATATTGGAACGCGCCCAACATTAACACGATTGTATACACAATTAGAAGTGCATATATTAGATACATCCATTGATTTGTATGGTCATTATATTGAAGTAATTTTTCTTTATAAAATAAGAGATGAAAAGCGTTTTGATTCTCTGTCTTCGTTAAAAAAACAAATTCAAAATGATGTAACAGTTGCTAAAAACTTTTTTAATCAGAAGTAGCTTGTATTGATTACAATCGGATTATATAGAATTTTTATATAATCCAAATTAGTCAAGCACTTATTACTTATTTAAAAACAAGATCTTTATTAAAAAAATTAATAAGAAACTAAAAGCTTTGTATATGTTGTATATATAATATTTTTATATACAAACTATATAAAATATCAACTGAATATTAACTAATATTATGCTTTGTTAGAATATTATTCTATAATACAAATAAAGATAGATATTATATAATATAGAGGTTTGTGAAACAGTAGGAGGTAATTTTTACTTTAAATAACATCTTATTTGTTTATAGTTTAAATTTAATATTTAATATTGAATAATATGAATCTTTTTCTGTGAAAAAATTAATGAGAAAGTATAAATTTTTTAGTGAAATTCAAAATAAAGATTTATAATCTTCATCTAATTAGTAATCATACCACATTATTAAGAATTGTTATTAGATAACATCATAATTCTTAGAAAAGTAAAAATTTTGCTTTTATTTGAGATTACTAGACTCGAGTCATTCTCAAACATATCTATATAATATAAAGTTTATAGAAAAGATCGATATGCTTTATTAACCAAAACGCAATATTGTGAGATAGTTTTTCAATCTTTATAGTAAATAAAAATATTTTCAATATTAAATGCTGTATGCATAAACTCAGATGGTCATTTCGAATCTGTTCTATTTATTTTATAATATTAGATAGTAATATAGCGCTTTTAAGATAGCTCAAAACATTTTTAGTGTATTGTGTATGAGATATGATTTAGTCAATATGAAGCATCTCTTTTTATAGATACTTAGAGAGAAATTCTATTGATATCGCCTAAAGATGAAAAGTTGGTATGTGTACTTATTTAAGATTTTTAAAGATATTGGTCTATATATAGACTTTGAATATTTTAAATATGTATATATTTTAGCAAAGGATTAATTATGCGTTTTTGCCTTATAGTTACAGGGCCAGCTTATGGAACTCAAAATGCTAGTAGTGCTTGGTTATTTGCTAATGCAGTTATAGCTAATAATCATACTCTTAATAGTATTTTTTTTTATAGCGAGGGTGTTATGAATGCAAACGCATTACATTCGCCTGCTAGCGACGAAGTTAACTTAACTAATTTTTGGCAAAAATTACATCAGAAACATGGTGTTGTTCTAAATATTTGTATTTCTTCAGCATTACGACGTGGTGTTTGTAATCAAAAAGAATCATTAGCGCTGAATTTAGGAAAAGCTAATCTAGCTATAGGTTTTCGATGTACCGGTTTAGTCTCCTTAGCAGAAGCAGTGCTCACCTCTGATCGAGTAGTCAAATTTTAATGAATGATATTGCTTTTGTTTTTACACAGTGTCCACATGGCTCCAGTTCTGGACGTGAAGGTCTAGATGCAGTTTTAGCGGCATTAACGTTAACTAAAAAAATTGGCTTATTTTTTGTGAGTGATGGCGTTTTACAGTTATTGCCAGGACAAAATAGCAATGTTATTTTAGCACGTAATTACAGTGTTACATTTGGTGTTCTTCCTTTATATGATATCACACAGTTTTATGTTTGTGCAGCAGCGCTCGAAGAGCGTGGTATACCAACTAAGAACCAGTTTCTTATAAAAGTACATATATTATTTCCAAGAGATTTACGCATTAAATTAAATGACTATGATCAGATAATTACTTTTTAGGATTATCATGTTACATACTATCTCTCGCTCACCTTTTTATTGTGATTTCCCAGCTATTTTACGTCTTATCTCTACAGGGGATGATGTCTTATTATTAGAGGATGGTGTTCTTTCTGGAGTAAAGGGGTCTAACATTCTTCAAGAGCTTTTAAGCGCAAGGATTACCTTATACATTTTAAAGGAGGATCTTGTTGCTCGCGGTCTGCTAATATATATATCCTCGAAGGTACAAGTTATTAGTTATGATGAATTTATAAAACTAAGAATAAAAAATCTTCAGCAAATAGCATGGTAAATAACATGCGGCGGTTCTTTTTGTTATTTCTTGACTTTTGATAGTATTAAGTGTAATAATTTTAAATTAGTATTATTTTGCCAGTCACAAGGAAAAATTGCTGGTATCAGAAAAATCCAGAAGTCTAGGAGCGAGTTATGGCAACAGTTAACCAGTTGGTGCGAAAACCACGTGTACGAAAACTTGTAAAAAGCAATGTACCTGCGTTAGAGGGATGTCCTCAAAAACGTGGCGTATGTACTCGCGTTTATACGACTACCCCTAAAAAACCAAATTCAGCTTTGCGTAAAGTATGTCGTGTTCGTTTAACTAACGGGTTTGAAGTTACCTCTTATATTGGGGGGGAAGGTCATAATCTTCAAGAACATTCTGTGATCTTAATTCGTGGTGGTCGTGTAAAAGATCTGCCAGGTGTGCGGTATCATACTGTACGTGGTTCATTAGATTGCTCTGGTGTTAAAGATTGCAAGCAGGCACGTTCTAAATATGGCGTAAAAAAACCAAAATCTTAATTTGTAAATGATTTTCTGTAAGAGTTCAGAAAGTCTAAATTTTATTAATAAGGTCAAGGGTTATTTAATTGGTATAGTTTGAAAAGAACCTAAGAGTGTTTAAGTATTATGAATGAATAATGGAGTATCTTATGCCACGTCGTCGCATTATAGGTCAGCGTAAAATTTTACCTGATCCAAAATTTGGCTCTGAGTTACTAGCTAAGTTTGTCAATATCCTTATGGTTGATGGTAAAAAATCTATTGCTGAAACTATTGTCTATCGTGCGATAGAGACTGTGATCCAGCGTTCTGGTAGGCAGGGGCTAGAAATATTTGAAGTTGCTTTAGATCATGTTCGTCCGATTGTAGAGGTAAAATCTAGACGTGTTGGTGGGTCTACATATCAGGTTCCCGTAGAAGTTCGCCCTGTACGTCGGAATGCGCTTGCAATGCGTTGGATTGTTGAGGCGGCTCGTAAACGTAGTGATAAATCTATGGCGTTACGTTTAGCAAATGAACTAGCTGATGCTGCAGACAATAGAGGGAATGCAGTAAAAAAACGTGAAGACGTTCATCGTATGGCTGAGGCTAATAAGGCATTTGCACATTATCGTTGGTAAAATTAAATTATTAGAATAATTGAATAAATAACTGATTTGCTTTCCGTATTGACTAAAACAGCAGAGACTCAGAGGAATCACATGGCTCGTAATACACCTATAATGTGTTACCGTAATATTGGTATTAGCGCACACATCGATGCAGGTAAAACGACAACCACTGAACGTATTTTGTTTTACACTGGTGTTAACCATAAAATTGGTGAAGTTCATGACGGTGCGGCCACTATGGATTGGATGGCGCAGGAGCAAGAACGCGGTATTACTATTACCTCTGCAGCTACAACTGCTTTTTGGTCTGGTATGGCCAAACAATTCTCGTCTCATCGAATTAACATTATTGACACTCCAGGGCATGTTGACTTCACTATTGAAGTAGAACGTTCAATGCGTGTTCTAGATGGTGCAGTTATGATTTATTGTGCGGTAGGAGGCGTGCAACCACAATCTGAAACGGTTTGGCGTCAAGCTAATAAATATATAGTACCGCGTATTGCATTTATTAATAAAATGGATCGCATGGGCGCGAATTTTTTAAAAGTTGTTAATCAAATTAAAGTACGACTTTCAGCAAATCCAGTGCCAATTCAGTTAGCTATTGGTGCAGAAGAAACATTTATTGGTGTTATTGACTTGGTAAAAATGAAAGCTATTTATTGGAATGATGCTGATCAGGGTGTGACTTTTACATATGAGACAATCCCTTCGGACATGCAAGAACTGGCGGAAGAGTGGCATCAAAAATTACTTGAGTCTGCTGCTGAAGCTTCTGAAGAACTAATGGACAAATATCTTAGTGGTCAAAAATTAACTGAAAAAGAAATTAAGGATGCTTTGCGTCAACGTGTTCTTAATAATGAAGTGATTCCTGTAACATGTGGTTCAGCTTTTAAAAACAAAGGCGTTCAGGCAATGTTAGATGCTGTTATTGATTATCTTCCAGCACCAACTAATGTGCCGGCAATTAAAGGTGTTTTAGATGATGGAAGGAACACCTCAGTAGCACGTTATTCAGATGATAATGAGCCATTTTCGGCACTGGCTTTTAAAATTGCTACAGATCCATTTGTAGGTAATTTAACTTTTTTTCGTGTGTATTCCGGTGTTGTTAGGTCTGGTGATACAGTAATGAATCCAGTGAAATTACAGCGCGAACGTTTAGGTCGTATTGTTCAAATGCATGCCAATAAGCGTGAAGAAGTAAAAGAAGTATATGCGGGTGATATTGCTGCTGCTATCGGTTTGAAAGATGTTACGACCGGTGATACGTTATGTGACGTGAACAATGTGATTATTTTAGAGCGTATGGAGTTTCCTGACCCAGTTATCTCTGTAGCAGTGGAACCAAAAACTAAAGCTGATCAAGAAAAAATGGGTATAGCTTTAGGTCGTTTAGCAAAAGAAGACCCCTCATTTCGTGTATGGACCGATGAAGAATCATCGCAAACTATTATTGCCGGCATGGGAGAGTTACATTTAGAGATATTAGTTGATCGAATGAAGCGTGAATTTAATGTTTCAGCTAATATCGGCAAACCTCAAGTAGCTTATCGTGAAACTATTTGTCAAACAGTGACTGATATTGAAAGTAAGTATATTAAGCAGTCAGGTGGTCGCGGTCAATTTGCTCATATCGTAATTGATATGGGTCCTCTAGAAGAGAGTGGCCTAGGTTATGAGTTTGTTAATGATATTGTCGGTGGCTCTATTCCAAAGGAATTTATCCCAGCTGTAGACAAGGGTATTCAGGAACAACTAAAATCTGGTCCATTAGCTGGATATCCAGTGGTGAATGTTAAAGTGCGCCTGCATTACGGTTCATATCATGATGTTGATTCTTCTGAGCTAGCTTTTAAATTAGCTGCTGCTTTAGCTTTTAAATCTGCATTTAATCAAGCAAAACCGGTTCTACTAGAGCCAGTAATGAGAGTTGAAGTAGAAACTCCGGTAGAATATATGGGTGATGTTATTGGTGATTTGAATCGTCGTAGAGGACTTATTGAGGGCATGGAAGATACTAGTACTGGTAAGACTATTCGTGCTCAGGTACCTTTATCTGTAATGTTTGGTTATGCAACCGATTTACGCTCACAAACTCAAGGGCGTGCTTCGTACTCTATGGAGTTTTTAAAGTACTCTGAAGCCCCAAATTATGTTGCTCAAGCTGTTATCGAAGCTCGTGGTAAATAAATTGCTGGGTTTATATTATTGAATATTATTTCATTATCCCCACCAAGTATCGTGATGGTACAGAAAGTAAGGAATATTGTTGTGGCTAAAGAAAAATTTGAACGCTCTAAACCGCATGTCAATGTTGGAACTATTGGTCATGTTGATCACGGTAAAACCACCTTAACTGCAGCCATTACAACTGTATTAGCTAAAACGTATGGTGGTACTGCGCGTGCATTTGATCAGATAGATAACGCGCCAGAAGAAAAAGCGCGTGGTATTACTATTAATACTTCGCATGTGGAATATGATACTATAAAAAGACATTATGCGCATGTTGATTGCCCTGGGCACGCTGACTATATCAAAAATATGATTACTGGCGCTGCTCAGATGGATGGAGCAATTTTAGTAGTTGCTGCAACGGATGGCCCAATGCCTCAAACTCGTGAACATATTCTGCTTGGTCGTCAGGTAGGGGTTCCATATATTATTGTTTTTCTTAATAAATGTGATATGGTTGATGATGAAGAATTATTAGAGCTTGTTGAAATGGAAGTTCGAGATCTTTTATCTCAGTATGATTTTCCTGGTGATATCACTCCAATTATTTATGGTTCTGCGTTAAAAGCTCTAGAGGGTGATGCCGCATGGGAAGCGAAAATTATCGAATTAGCTAATCATTTAGATAATTACATTCCACAACCTCAGCGTGCTATTGATCAAGATTTTTTGCTTCCAATTGAAGATGTTTTTTCTATTTCTGGGCGTGGTACAGTAGTAACTGGTCGTGTAGAAAGAGGAGTTATTAAAGTCGGTGACGAAGTAGAGATTGTTGGTATTAAAAATACTGTAAAATCAATTTGTACGGGTGTGGAAATGTTTCGTAAGCTTTTAGATGAGGGCCGGGCAGGAGAAAATTGCGGAATTTTATTACGTGGTATCAAGAGAGAAGATATTCAGAGAGGGCAGGTTTTGGCTAAGCCAGGAACTATTAAACCTCATACTCAATTTGAATCAGAAGTTTATGTTTTATCTAAAGAAGAAGGTGGACGTCATACTCCATTTTTTCAAGGTTATCGACCGCAGTTTTATTTTCGAACAACTGATGTAACAGGTACCATAGATCTTCCAGATGGTGTTGAAATGGTTATGCCAGGTGATAATATCAATATAAAAGGCACTTTAATTCATCCAATTGCTATGGATGAAGGATTGCGTTTTGCTATCCGTGAAGGGGGTCGTACTGTTGGAGCTGGAATTGTCTCTAAAGTAATTTGTTAAATTTTATCTCTAATTAGCTTTTTAAATTTAATCAGAGATCTGTAGAGAATAAATATAATCCGCTGATCTCTGATGTAGCTTTATTAATGAGAGAGAATATATAGATAAAAAACATTGCAGTTGCTTTGTGTGTATACATAATATAATATGTTATTATTAAGAATATTATTCTACACTGATTAATATTAAAAATGGTGTTAATATAAATTATTATCACTCATATATATCACTCATAACCCGTATTTTTATAACTAAAGATTATACGCACATACTAATCAAAAAATAGATTAGTCATAGTGGTTTTTATAAATAATTGGAGTTCTGGTATAATGCAGAACCAAAGAATTCGTATCCGTCTGAAAGCTTTTGATCATCGTTTAATAGATCGATCTACCTTAGAGATCGTAGAGACGGCTAAAAGAACCGGCGCACAAGTACATGGTCCTATTCCATTACCAACACGTAAGGAGCGCTTTACTGTTCTGATTTCTCCTCATGTTAATAAAGACGCGAGAGATCAGTATGAGATTCGCACGCATAAGCGCTTAGTTGATATCGTCGAGCCTACTGAAAAAACAGTAGATGCATTGATGAGGCTAGATCTAGCTGCCGGTGTAGATGTGCAGATTAGTCTAGGTTAGTTTGCATATTCAGCAGGAAGAGGGTCAAAATGATTGGTTTCATTGGAAAAAAAGTTGGGATGACCCGAATCTTTACAGAAGAGGGTCTTGCTATACCTATTACTGTAATTGAGTTAGAAGAAAATCGTGTCACTCAAATTAAGAAAGTTGAAACAGATGGTTATACTGCTATTCAAGTAACTACTGGCATAAAGAAAATAAATCGCATTGCTAAACCACAAGCAGGTCATTTTGCAAAATCTGGCATCTTAGCTGGACGTGGTTTATGGGAATTTAAAACTTCTAAAGTTGAATTATTTAATATAGGACAGAGTATTGATATTCAGATTCTATCTAATTCTGGTGTAAAAAAAGTTGATGTATCCGGTTTTTCTAAAGGTAGAGGTTTTACTGGTACTGTTAAACGTTGGAATTTTCGTACGCAGGATGCAACACATGGTAATTCATTATCCCATCGAGTTCCTGGATCTATAGGACAAAATCAGACTCCAGGAAAAGTATTTAAAGGCAAAAAAATGGCAGGTCATATGGGAAATCAACGTGTAACTATTCAAAGCTTGAAAGTGATGCGTATTGACATTGATCGAAACCTGCTTCTAGTGAAAGGGGCGGTTCCTGGTGCCACTGGCAGTAATTTAATCATTAAACCAGCTGTAAAGGGGTGAAGAGGTATAGAAATGGAATTAGTATTAAAAGATGCACAAGAGGTGCTAACTGTTTCTGATACTGCCTTTAACTGCAATTTTAACGAAGCATTAGTGCACCAGGTAGTTGTTGCATATGCAGCGGGTTCTCGTCAGGGCACTCGCTCACAAAAAACTCGAGCCGAGGTAACTGGATCAGGTAAAAAACCATGGCGCCAAAAAGGAACAGGTCGTGCGCGTGCTGGTTCTGTTAAAAGTCCGATTTGGCGTTCTGGTGGTATAACTTTTGCTGCTAAATCTAAAGATTATAGCCAAAAAATTAATAAAAAGATGTATCGTGGCGCAATGAAAAGTATTTTTTCTGAGCTTATACGTCAGGATCGTTTATTTGTTGTTAAGAAATTTTTTATACAAGAACCTAAAACTAGACTGCTTCTTAATAAGCTTAAAGAGATGAGTTTAGACAATGTATTAATTATTCTTTGTTCTATAGAGGTACATTTACTTCTTGCTTCACGTAATTTATATACAGTTAAGGTATGTCATGCAGCAGGTATTGATCCAATTAGCTTGATTTCTTACAAAAAAATTATAATTACTGTTGATGCAATGAAGAAGATACAGGAGATGTTTGTATGAACTTTGAAGAGCGCTTATTAAAAATATTGCGTAGTCCTCATGTTTCTGAGAAAGCTTCTGCTGCAATGGAAAAAAATAATACTATTGTTCTTAAGGTCTCTATAGATGCGAGTAAATTAGAAATTAAATCAGCTATACAGAAGATTTTTTCAGTAGAAGTGGAATGTGTAAATACATTGTTAGTAAAAGGTAAATCTAAACGTCATAAACAGCGCATCGGTCATCGCAAAAACTGGAAAAAGGCTTATGTCACTATTAAATCAGGTCAAAATATAGCCTTGGTGGGTGGAGCTGAATAAAGAAGGAGTAGCAGAATAATAATGACAATTGTGCAATGTAAACCGACATCTCCTGGTCGTCGTCATGTGGTTAAGGTAATCAACTCGGAGCTACATAAAGGAAAACCATTTTCTTCTCTTGTAAAAAAACATACTAAAACTGGTGGTCGTAATAATACCGGTCGTATTACCACTAGACATATTGGTGGCGGGCACAAGCAGGCGTATCGCGTAATTGATTTTAAACGGAACAAAGATGGAATCCCAGCACTTGTTGAGCGTCTTGAATATGATCCAAACCGGTCCTCTAACATTGCGTTAGTGCTTTATCGAGATGGTGTTCGTCGTTATATTTTAGCACCTAAAGGGGTAAAATCTGGCGATCAAATACAATCTGGTATTGGAGCTATGATTAAAGTTGGTAACACATTACCCATGCGTTATATTCCAGTTGGATCTACTGTACATAATGTAGAAATGAAACCGGGGAAAGGTGGGCAGATTGCACGATCAGCTGGGTCTTATGTGCAAATCGTTGCTCGTGAAGGTTCTTACGTGACATTACGTTTGCGTTCTGGTGAAATGCGCAAAGTAGAGATAGATTGCCGTGCCACCTTAGGTGAAGTTGGTAATTCTGAACATATGCTGCGTGTTTTAGGTAAGTCAGGAGCTGCTCGCTGGAGAGGTATTCGTCCCACTGTTCGCGGTACAGCTATGAATCCTGTTGATCATCCTCATGGCGGTGGTGAAGGTCGCAACTTTGGTAAGCATCCCGTTTCTCCTTGGGGTTTGCAAACTAAGGGTAAAAAGACTAGAAGAAACAAACGTACTGATAAATTTATCGTGCGTCGCCGTATTAAATAAATTTAAAGGATAAACCATGCCACGTTCTCTTAAGAAGGGTCCATTTATTGACCTACATTTACTAAAGAAGGTAGAAAAAGCTTTAGTAACCGGAGAAAGAAAGCCTGTGCGCACTTGGTCACGTCGTTCGACAATTTTTCCAAAGATGATTGGTTTAACCATTGCAATTCATAATGGTCGTCAACATATTCCTGTATTTGTGTCTGATGAGATGGTTGGTCACAAATTAGGTGAGTTTTCTCCTACTCGTACCTATCGCGGTCATATTGCTGATAAAAAAATTAAAAAACGATAAAAGAGGAGGATAAAGATGGAAATTATTGCGCAACAACGACATGCTAGATCTTCTGCGCAAAAGATTCGTTTAATTGCTGATATTATACGAGGTAAAAAAGTTTCAAAAGCTTTGGATCTTTTAACCTATACCAACAAAAAGGCCGCGATTTTAGTTAAGAAAGTTTTAGAATCCGCCATTGCTAATGCTGAGCATAACGAGGGTGCTGATATTGATAATTTAATTATTACAAAAATATTTATTAATGAAGGTCCTAGTATGAAACGAATTATGCCTCGTGCAAAAGGTCGTGCGGATCGCGTTTTAAAGCGAACTAGCCATATTACTTTGGCCGTGTCCGATCGATAAGACTCTGGAGAGTAGGAAATGGGTCAAAAAGTACATCCTCATGGTATGCGATTGGGTATCGTGAAGTCTTGGAATTCTACTTGGTTCGCTAATACCAAGGAATTTGCTGATAATTTAGATAGTGACTTTAAAGTTCGTCAGTTTCTTATAAAAGAACTAGTTAAAGCATCAGTTTCTCGTGTTGTAATTGAGAGACCAACTAAAAGTATCCGAGTAACTATTCATACCGCTCGTCCTGGTATTGTTATAGGAAAAAAAGGTGAAGATGTAGAAAAAATTCGCCAAGTTATCGCAAAAATTGCTGGTGTTCCTGCACAGATTAATATTTCTGAAGTGCGCAAGCCAGAACTAGATGCCAAGTTAGTTTCTGACAATATCGCGGCACAATTAGAGCGTCGTGTAATATTTCGTCGCGCTATGAAACGAGCCGTGCAGAACGCAATGCGCTTAGGCGCAAAGGGGATCAAAGTTAAGGTAAGCGGTCGTCTAGGTGGTGCGGAAATTGCACGTACTGAGTGGTATCGCGAGGGTCGTGTGCCGCTACATACTTTACGGGCAGATATTGACTATAATACCTCCGAGGCTCACACTACTTATGGTGTTATTGGGGTTAAGGTATGGATTTTTAAAGGTGAGATTCTAGGTGGCATGACCGCGACTGAACAACCAGAACAAGCTGTCCCGCCTAAAAAGAAACAGCGTAAAATCCGTAAGTAAGGAGAATCGCCGATGTTGCAACCAAGGCGCACAAAATTCCGTAAGATGCAAAAAGGTCGAAATCGTGGTTTAGCGCAAGGTAGAGATATTAGCTTCGGTGTTTTTGGTCTAAAAGCTGTTGATCGTGGTCGTTTAACTGCCCGTCAGATCGAAGCGGCACGTCGCGCAATGACTCGCGCTATGAAGCGTCAGGGAAAAATTTGGATCCGTATTTTTCCAGATAAGCCAATTACTGAAAAGCCATTAGAAGTTCGTATGGGCAAGGGTAAAGGCAATGTAGAATATTGGGTGGCGATGATTCAACCAGGAAAGGTTCTATATGAAATGAGTGGTGTTTCAGAAGAGCTTGCTCGTGAGGCTTTCAAATTAGCAGCATCCAAACTATCCATTAAAACCACCTTTGTAACTAAAACGGTGATGTAATGAAAGCTATAGATCTATGTGAAAAAAGCATTGAAGATCTGCATATCCAACTTGTGATCCTTTTGCGTCGACAGTTTAATCTACGTATGCAATCAGGGTCCGGTCAGTTAAAAAAAACTCATGTTTTTAAGCAGATTCGCCGTGATATTGCACGCGTAAAGACTGAGCTGACTCACAAGGCTAAATTATCATGACTGAAAAAATTCGTACCTTGCAGGGTAGAGTAATAAGCAATAAAATGGACAAATCGATTGTCGTGGTTATTGAGAGGTTTGTAAAACACCCGATATATGGTAAATTCATAAAGCGTACAACTAAGTTACATGTGCATGATGAGAATGATGAATGTAAGATTGGCGATGTTGTGAGTATTCGTGAATGTCGTCCGTTATCTAAAACTAAGTCATGGACTCTCGTTCGCGTTGTAGAGAAAGCAATTATATAATAGGATGCCACTATATATCTCATATTTAAAGAGAAACGGCTCCGATAGAGAGCCGTTTATTATTTCTATATATATAATAGAAGCAGTGTTATACTATTCTAGTATTTTATAGAAAATTTAATAAAATTTGAGTGCGGTGGGTATGTAAGTATGTAGTTGAAATTAGCGGAGTACTAAAATGATCCAAGAACAGACGATGTTGCACGTTGCCGATAATTCTGGCGCGCGTCGTGTAATGTGTATCAAGGTTCTGGGTGGTTCGCGCCGACGCTATGCAGGTATAGGCGATATTATTAAAATTACCATTAAGGAAGCTATTCCTCGTGGTAAGGTTAAGAAAGGTGACGTTCTAAAAGCAGTAGTTGTTCGCACCAAAAAAGGTGTGCGACGCCCAGATGGTTCTATCATTCGATTCGATGGAAATGCATGCGTGATCTTAAATAATCACAATGAGCAACCAATTGGGACGCGAATCTTTGGACCCGTAACTCGTGAATTGCGAAGTGAAAAATTTATGAAGATTATCTCTTTAGCACCAGAGGTGCTCTAAGGAACCAAAAATGGCCGCTAAGATTCGGCGTAATGATGAAGTAATTGTGTTAAGTGGAAAGGATAAAGGAAAACGTGGTAAAGTAAAAAATGTATTAGTTTGTGGTAAAATTCTTGTCGAGGGTATTAATTTAGTTATCAAGCACCAAAAGCCTATTCCAGCCATTAATCATCCGGGTGGTATTATTAAAAAAGAAGCGGCCATACAGATATCTAATGTTGCACTTTTTAACTCAGATACCGGGAAAGCTGATCGAGTAGGTTTTAGATTTGAGGAAGGAAAAAAAGTTCGTTTCTTTAAATCTAACAGAAAAACCATAAGTAATATGGAGTAGTTCGATGGCAAGATTATATGCTGTTTACAAAAAGGAAGTAGTGAAAAAACTTATGACTGATTTGGGGTATCACTCTGTCATGCGTGTGCCACGAATTGAAAAAATTACTCTAAATATGGGTGTAGGTCAAGCAAGTTCAGATAAAAAATTATTAGATCATGCAGTGATTAACCTAACAGCTATATCTGGGCAAAAACCTTTGATTACTAAAGCACGTAAGTCTATTGCTAGTTTTAAAATTCGTCAGGGTTATCCTATTGGTTGTAAAGTAACTCTACGTGGTGAACGTATGTGGGAATTTTTTGAACGTTTAGTTTCTATTGTTATCCCGCGTATTCGTGATTTTAGAGGTTTATCAATTAAATCTTTTGACGGAAATGGTAATTATAGTATAGGTATCCGAGAGCAGATTATTTTTCCAGAAATTAATTATGATCAAATTGATCGAATTCGTGGTATGGATATAAGTATTACTACCACTGCACAATCTGATGCTGAAGGGGAAGCGCTTTTATCTGCATTTAATTTTCCATTTCGCAAGTAATAAGGGGGCGCTCTTGTGGCTAAAAAAGCATTAAAAGCACGCGAAGTTGTTCGCATAAAAATGGCCAAGAAATATCGCTCTAAACGTCAAGCACTAAAAGATATTATTTCTAGTGTTCATGCATCTGCGGAAGAGCGTTGGGATGCTATGTTAAAATTACAAAATATACCTCGTGATTCTAGTCCTTCTCGTCAACGTAATCGCTGTCGTCAGACTGGTCGGCCTCATGGTTATGTTGGTAAATTTGGTTTAAGTCGCATAAAATTGCGCGAGGCGGCAATGCGCGGTGAAGTGCCTGGTTTAAAAAAGGCTAGCTGGTAAGTGTCGGTTATATATTAGGAGTAAAAAGATGAGCATGCAGGATCCAATTGCAGATATGCTAACCCGTATCCGTAACGGCCAAGCAGCGAATAAAATTTCGGTTAGAATGCCTTCTTCTAAATTAAAATTAGCTATTGCTGGTGTTCTAAAAGAAGAAGGATATATTTTAACATATTCTATTATAAATGGTATTAAGGTAGAGTTAGAGTTAACTTTAAAGTATTTTCAAGGAAAATCTGTTATCGAAAGTATTCAACGCGTGAGTCGCCCAGGATTAAGGATTTATAAAAGAAAACATCAACTGCCAAAGGTTATGGCAGGATTGGGTGTTTCTGTTATTTCTACCTCCAAAGGGGTGATGACAGATCGTTCAGCTCGTCAATCAGGACTTGGCGGTGAAATTGTCTGCTATATAGCTTAATTGTGTGTAGCGTAAGCTTAATTGGAGGGGTTGAAAATGTCTCGTGTTGCTAAAGCACCTGTGAGTATTCCTATCCATGTACAGGTAAAACTTGATGGTCAGGTTATTACTATTACAGGAAGAAACGATGAATTAATTCATACGTTAAATAAAGCTGTATTAGTAAAAGAGATTAACAATACCCTAATTTTTTCGCCACAGCCAGGTTTTATTAGTGGTTGGACCCAAGCAGGCACTGCTCGTGCTCTAGTGAACGCGATGGTCATAGGCGTGACTCAAGGTTTTACTAAAAAGTTACAGCTTGTGGGTGTTGGTTATCGTGCTGCCTTAAAAGGAAATCGATTAAATTTATCATTAGGTTTATCTCATTCTATTGATCATGTGCTTCCGAAGGGTATTGTCGCTACATGTATTAGTCAAACTGACATTATATTACACAGCGCAAATAAACAGTTACTTGGTCAAGTTGCCGCCGATCTTCGTGCTTATCGTCCTCCTGAACCTTATAAGGGTAAGGGAATTCGTTACACTCATGAGATTATTCGTCGCAAAGAGGCTAAAAAGAAATAAGGTAATACTATGGATAAAAAATCTGCCCGTCTTCGACGAGCAACTCGCACGCGTTATCAATTAAAAAAGCTCAGTATTACTCGTTTAATGGTACATCGTACCTCGCGTCACATTTATGCACAAGTTATTTCTTCTAATGGTTCTGAAATTTTAGTATCTGCTTCTACAGTAGAAAAATCAGTTGGCAAAAAATTAAAATACACTGGAAACAAGGATGCTGCGGTTACTATTGGCGCACTAGTTGCCGAGCGTGCAATTAAGAAGGGTGTAACACGTGTAGCTTTTGATCGTTCTGGTTTTCAGTATCATGGTCGTGTTCAGGCATTAGCAGACGCTGCTCGCGAAGCTGGTTTGCAGTTTTAAGGCATAAGGTGTAAAATGGCACATATCGAAAAACAATCTAGTGAACTACAGGAAAAGCTCATCTCGGTAAATCGTGTTTCTAAAACTGTTCAAGGTGGGCGTATTTTTTCTTTTACAGCCCTCACTGTTGTTGGGGACGGTAATGGACGCATGGGGTTTGGTTATGGCAAGGCACGTGAAGTTCCGGCCGCAATTCAAAAAGCAATGGAAAAAGCTCGACGAAATATGAATTATTTTGCGTTATGCCATGGCACATTACAGCATCCTGTGAAAGGTTCTCACACAGGGTCTCGTGTATTTATGAAACCAGCATCAGAGGGGACAGGTATTATTGCTGGTGGTGCGATGCGTGCTGTTTTAGAGGTGGCTGGTATTCATAATGTGTTAGCTAAAGCTTATGGTTCTACAAATCCAATCAACGTAGTACGTGCTACTTTAGACGGTCTTATGAGAATGAGATCTCCAGAAATAGTTGCTGCTAAACGTGGCAAATCTATTGAAAATATTCTTGGAGATAGTTCAAATGGCAATTAAAATGATCAAAATTACTCAAACGCGTAGTGCGATTGGTTGCTTACCTAAACATAAGGCTACTTTGCTTGGTTTAGGTCTTCGGAGAATTCGTCATACTGTATATCGTGAAGATACGGTAGCTATTCGAGGTATGATTCGAGCTGTTTCCTACATGATTAAAGTGGCGGAGAGGATATAAATGTATTTAAATACTTTATCACCAGCCAAAGGTTCTAAACATGTAGCCAAGCGTTTAGGGCGAGGTATTGGATCTGGGTTTGGGAAAACTGCTGGGCGAGGTCATAAAGGGCAAAAATCACGCGCTGGTAGTGGTGCGCATCGCGGATTTGAGGGTGGCCAGACTCCTTTATATCGGCGTTTACCAAAATTTGGTTTTATATCTCGCAAAGCTAGATTTACCACACAAGTGCGTCTATCTGATTTAAATAGGATTAAAAGCACGATTATTGATCTTCATGCTTTAAAAGAAGCGCATTTAATTAGTATGCAGACTAAATTTGTAAAAGTAATACTTTGTGGTGGTATTGAGACGGCTATTATAATTCGTGGGTTACGTGTTACCCAAGGTGCTCGTTCTTTAATTTTTGCTGCTGGCGGAAAAATTGAGGCATAACTTATCGATGGTTAAGCAATCGCGACTTGGCTTTCAAAGTACAAAAGGTGGCTTGAGTGAGCTAAAGATTAGATTAGCGTTTCTTATAAGTTCGCTGATTATTTTTCGTATTGGTTCTTTTATTCCAATTCCAGGAATTGATGTTACTATTATCTCCAATCTTCTTGAGAGGCAGCGTGGAACTATTATTGATATGTTTAATATGTTTTCTGGAGGTTCGTTAAGTCGCGCTTCTATCTTTGCTTTAGGGATAATGCCATATATCTCTGCATCGATTATTATTCAGATATTAACAATAGTTAATCCTACTTTATCTGAATTAAAAAAAGAAGGAGAGGTTGGTCGTAGGAAAATTAGTCAGTATACCCGTTACGCTACTTTAGCGTTAGGTATACTTCAATCAATTGGCATTGCTATAGGTTTACCGAATATGCCAGGAATGAAGGGTCTAGTATTACATCCAGGACCTGGGTTTTTTATTACTGCTGTGATTAGTTTAGTCACAGGAACTATGTTTCTTATGTGGTTAGGTGAGCAAATTACAGAAAGAGGCATGGGTAATGGTATTTCTATGATAATTTTTGCAGGTATCGTAGCTGGCTTGCCATCTGCAGTTGGGCATACTCTTGAAGAAGTTAGACAAGGCGACCTGCATATTCTTGGGTTAATATTATTGGCAGTTTTAGTATTTTCTATTACCTTATTTGTTGTATTTATTGAGCGTGGTCAACGACGTATTGTTGTACATTATGCACAGCGTCAACAAGGTCGAAGAATTTACGCTGCACATAACACACACTTGCCCTTAAAAGTTAATATGTCCGGGGTTATTCCTGCTATCTTTGCTTCTAGTCTAATTTTGCTTCCAGCAACGTTGATATCATGGTTTGGTGATGGTATTGGTTCTGGTTTATTGATGAAAATTTCACTTTTTTTACAGCCTGGAGAGCCACTTTATGTGTTGCTTTATGCAACAGCAATTATTTTTTTCTCCTTTTTTTATACAGAATTAGTTTTTAATCCACGTGAAACAGCAGATAATTTAAAAAAATGTGGTGCATTTATTTTAGGCATTCGTCCAGGAGAACACACTGGAAAGTATATTCAAAAGGTTATGAGTCGATTAACACTAATTGGTTCTCTATATATTACATTTATTTGTCTAATTCCAGAGTTTTTGCGTAATTCAATGAAAGTTCCATTTTATTTTGGTGGTACGTCTTTATTGATTGTAGTAGTTGTCATCATGGATTTTATGGTGCAAGTACAAACTCTGTTAATGTCCAGTCGATACGAGTCTGTATTAAAAAAAGCAAACTTAAAAGGTTATAGTCGTTAAGAGGGTAAAATGAAAGTATGTGCTTCTGTTAGAAAATTATGTCGTAATTGTAAGATTGTCCGTCGTAATGGAGTGGTTCGTGTAATTTGCAGTACCGAGCCTAAACATAAACAGCGACAAGGGTAAACAATTCTTACATGTTTTAATTGGATTATACTGATTTAGATACTTGTGTGTTGACTATATGTTCTAATAGAAGTATTCTAAAATGGGCTTTTGGATAAAAATACACTAATTCGTAATTTATAGGAGTGCATAGTGGCCCGTATAGCAGGGATTAACATTCCTGATCAAAAACATACCGTAATTGCATTAACTGCGATATTTGGAATCGGCAAAAACCGTTCGCAGTTTATTTGCAGATCAACGGGTATTGCCGAACATGTTAAGATCAGTGATCTACCCGAAGAGAAACTTGACATGCTTCGTGATGCAGTGGCAAAATTTATTGTTGAAGGCGATCTGCGTCGAGAAGTTACCATCAGCATTAAGCGTCTTATGGATCTTGGGTGTTATCGTGGATTGCGTCATCGTCGCGGCCTTCCAGTTCGCGGCCAACGAACCAAAACTAACGCTAGGACGAGAAAAGGTCCGCGTAAACCGATCAAGAAATAATCTGGATAATTAAATAATGACTAAGGTACCAATTCGTTCACGTAAGCGAGCAAAAAAACAACTCTCTGATGGTGTGGCTCATATTCATGCCTCATTTAATAATACTATTGTTACTATTACAGATCGTCAGGGTAACGCACTAGGTTGGGCAACAGCTGGTGGGTCTGGTTTTCGTGGTTCTCGCAAGTCTACGCCATTTGCTGCACAAGTTGCTGCAGAACACTGTGCAGAATCTGTAAAAGATTATGGTATTAAAAATTTAGAGGTAATGGTTAAAGGACCTGGACCAGGTCGTGAATCAACTATTCGGGCTTTGAATGCCGCTGGTTTTCGTATTACAAATATTACCGATGTAACCCCAATCCCACATAACGGTTGTCGTCCACCCAAGAAACGTCGAGTATAAAATTTCTTTTTAAGAAAGATTGGAGAAAGAAAATGGCAAGATATTTGGGTCCGAAACTAAAGATTAGTCGTCGTGAGGGCACAGACTTATTTCTTAAGTCTGGTGTGCGTGCAATTGATACAAAATGTAATTTAGAGAAAGCCCCGGGTCAGCATGGGGCTCATAAAACACGTTTATCGGACTACGGAATTCAATTACGAGAAAAACAAAAAGTTCGTCGTATGTATGGGATACTAGAACGTCAATTTCGCAATTATTATAAAGAAGCCGCTCGATTGCGAGGTAACACTGGAGATATTTTATTATCTCTTTTAGAAGGTCGCTTGGATAATGTAGTGTATCGTATGGGTTTTGGTGCTACACGCTCTGAAGCACGACAATTAGTTAGTCATAAAGCAATTATGGTAAATCGCCGAGTAGTAAATATTTCGTCTTATCAGGTATCATTAAATGATGTTATTAGTATTCGAGATAAAGCAAAAAAACAATCTCGCATAAAAGCTGCGCTAGAGCTAGCAAATCAGCGTGAAAAGCCAACGTGGTTAGCGGTTGATATTACAAAAATGGAAGGGGTATTTAAACATGTTCCGGAACGTACTGATCTTACTGCAGATATTAATGAACACCTTATTGTAGAACTTTACTCTAAGTAAGGTAGTATTTAAGAGAGGACATAATGCATGGTTCTGTGACTAAATTTTTAAAACCGCGACTAGTAAATATTGAGCAAGTTAGCTTAACACGAGCTAAAGTTACCCTTGAACCATTAGAGCGTGGCTTTGGTCATACATTAGGTAATGCACTTCGTCGTATTTTATTATCATCAATGCCTGGTTGTGCGGTTACAGAGGTTGAAATTGATGGTGTATTACATGAATATAGTACAAAAGAAGGTGTCAAAGAAGATATTCTTGAGGTTCTCTTAAATTTAAAAGAACTAGCAATTATAGTATACGGAAAAGATGAGGTTATTCTTACGTTGTGTAAGTCCGGCATTGGTCCGGTCACGGCGGCTGATATTACTCGTCACGAAGATTTTAAAATTGTGCAACTGACACACTTAATTTGTAATTTAACTCATGAGAACGCTAGTATTAATATGCGCATGAAAGTACAACGTGGTCGTGGTTATGTTCCTGCTTCTTCTCGTATAAATATTGAAGAAAATGGGCGTATATTTGGCAAACTATTAGTTGACGCATGTTATAGTCCAGTGGATCGCATAGCTTATAATGTTGAATCAGCACGTGTAGAGCAGAGAACAGATTTGGATAAATTAGTAATAGATATTGAAACAAATGGAACTATTGATCCAGAAGAGGCTATTCGACGAGCAGCTACCATTTTATCAGAACAATTAGAAGCCTTTATTGATTTACGTGACGTACGTCATCCTGAAGTTAAAGAAGAAAAACCAGAATTTGATCCAATCCTATTAAGGCCAGTTGATGACTTAGAGTTAACAGTTCGTTCAGCTAATTGCCTCAAAGCAGAAGCTATTCATTATATTGGTGATTTAGTGCAGCGCACAGAGGTAGAACTTTTAAAAACGCCTAATCTCGGTAAGAAGTCTTTGACAGAGATTAAAGATGTGTTAGCAACTCGTAATTTGTCTTTAGGTATGCGATTAGAAAACTGGCCCCCAGAATTAATAATAAATAACTTAATTAAAAATTAAGCTCTTATTGAGAAGGAGAAGTTATGCGACACCGTAAGAGTGGTCGTCAACTGAATCGTAACAGAAGCCATCGTAAAGCTATGTTTCGAAATATTGCTATCTCTTTGATACAGCATGAGTTTATTAAAACAACTGTTCCAAAAGCAAAAGAGCTTCGCCGTATGCTCGAACCTCTGATTACTCTCTCCAAGAAAGATAGTATATCTAATCGTCGTTTAGCATTTTCTCGTATTCGACATCATGAGGTGGTTGCCAAATTATTTACTAAACTTGGTCCACGTTTTATAAATAGACCTGGTGGGTATACAAGAATCTTAAAGTGCGGTTTTCGATTAGGTGACAATGCTTCAATGGCATATATTGAGTTCATGGATCGTCCTAAGAGTGCAGACTGAATTATTTTTTTTATGTTATGGTTTATTTTTCAGATAATATTTTTTGATAAAAAGTTATTGTAATCTTACAAAGATGATAACATAAATTATTGATGCAAATAGTTGAGTATTTATTATGAAGCATAATCAGCTAAAAAATATTAATATCAAAGTTGCGCGTGATGAATATGGTTATTTAATATCTTTAGCAGATTGGAATCAGAATCTTGCAAAAGAGTTAGCAAAAGAGGAAAGCATTGATCTTAGTTTTGCGCATTGGGAGATTATTAATTTTGTGCACAGATTTTATTTAGAATTTAATATATCTCCAACAGTGCGTATGTTAGTTCAGGCTTTAACTAAACAGTATGGGCCAGAATACGGAAATAGTCGCTATCTTTTTCGGCTATTTCCGAAAGGTCCAGCAAAACAAGCAACTAAAATCGCTGGGCTCCCTAAACCTGTAAGGTGTCTATAATGATTAATCAGATGTTTGATAATTGAAAGGTGTTCATGTTCTAATAGAGCAAAATAATATTAGACAGTGTTTGCATCTTTACTGAGTGCATAAAACTAATAATATTTTTATTTGAATAAAAAAAATTTACAGAAAATATTAGAATGCATAGTAATCAAATTTTGTTGTGATAGATAAATTACAATTAATAGAATTAATAATACTATTAATATATAAAGCTCTTTTTCTAAAGGTTTTTAATTTTTTATTTTTATGTATTGGTGGAGATCATAGATCAATTAGATATTTAATTTTTTGAAATTATTCTAATAAAAGATAAAGAAATCTTAAGCATATAATATAAAAACGAGTCAATGATTTATTAATATAGCAGTTAAGTATATTAATTTATACTTAACTTAAAAATAATATTTAATAGGTCTTATAAACTTTTCAGAGAGTTTTTAATGTATCATTAGGTGTCACTTAACCTTAATGTGATGGTATAGATGAATAATTTGAAAAATTACTTAGTGAGCTATTAAATTACGCCAATTTTCCTTAAGAATTATCAAGTAAGTATAAAATTGATACGTTTTATGTAGTGTGAATTGATATAGTTTTATTAGAGGCAGTAATTCATTTATTTGTAGGTATGCATAAAGGCGTGCTCTTAATATAACTAATATCTTGATAAATTTCATTTTATTGTATTTTTATGAATAGATTCAAAACTATCATAATGTTAGTTTTTTGTGTTTTAGATGAATATTAGATTTTATAGAATAGTTCAGATTCTTTTAAAATAATAAAAATGTATAGAATTATAAAGTCTAGAGCTTTACCAGATATATCAGTTTAAATTTAGAAAATTATTCACCTAGAGTTGAAAAATTTTGTTCTTATATTATAAGAACAGTGTTATTTATTATATTCTATCCGTAATTTTTATACAGGTGGATTATTGATGAGTAATACTTTGAGTAGTTTTTGTCTCCGATGGGTCATGGTTATATTCTGTCTATTTTTCTAAAAGCACTTAGTTGGCTCACAGTTACTCTATTTATTGAAACGCAATCAATCTGAATCTAGCGTGGAGTTTCTAAATGAAAAATACTCTGCTTGGCTTTAACGATTCAAGCATATTAGTCGTTGGGGATGTAATGTTAGATCGTTATTGGTATGGTTCAACTCATCGAATCTCTCCTGAAGCACCGGTTCCAGTAGTCCAAGTTAATAATGTGAAAGAATTTCCAGGTGGTGCTGCGAATGTTGCTATGAATATAGCAACTCTGGGTGCTAAATCTTATTTGATTGGTTTAATTGGAGAAGATGATGCAGCTCAAGTTCTTAGGGAATCCTTAGTAAATAGAAATGTATATTGCAATCTAATCTCTAATGCTAATTATTCTACAATGATTAAATTACGCATACTCTCACGAAACCAGCAATTAATTCGTATAGATTTTGAAGAAGAATTTAAAGATATTAATCATTCTCTTATTGATGACTGCATTAAGGTGTTTTTACCACAGGTAAATGTATTAGTTTTATCTGACTACTCTAAAGGGGCGCTGACTAATGTAAAAAATATTATTAGTCTAGCACGGCAATTAAATATTCTGATTTTAGTAGATCCTAAAGGTAAAGATTTTTCCCGTTATTATGGTGCCACTCTTCTAACGCCTACTTTGCATGAATTTGAAAAAGTGGTTGGAAAATGCTCAAGTGAAGGCGATATTATTGCGCGAGGCATGACATTATTAAAACAGTATTCTATCTCTGCATTACTAATTACTCGTTCAGAACATGGAATGACCTTATTGCAACTTGAAAAATCACCTTGTTATATGCCCACTAAAGCGCAGGAAGTTTTTGATGTAACTGGTGCTGGAGATACAGTTATTGCTGTTATAGCAAGTGCTTTATCGGTTGGCAGAACTCTTGAAGAGAGTTGTTTTCTTGCTAATGAGGCAGCAGGCGTAGTAGTCGGTAAAATTGGTACATCAACGGTTTCTCCAGAAGAGCTTAATAGAGCAATGGTAAACAGATCTGAGAAGGGTTGTAGAGTAGTAAATGAAGAACAATTGATGATTGCAGTGAATCAAGCTAGGCAATATGGTGAAAAAATAGTAATGACTAATGGTGTTTTTGATATTTTACATGCTGGTCATATTTCTTATCTTATTAGTGCAAAAAAGCTAGGCAATCGACTTATTGTTGCAGTTAATAGTGACGCATCAACTAGTCGTCTTAAAGGAATCTCTCGACCAGTGAATACATTGGTGAATAGAATGAGTGTCTTAAGTGCTCTTGACATGGTAGATTGGGTTATTAGCTTTGAAGAGGATACTCCGCGGAGAATTATTAAAAGAATATTACCTGATTTTTTAGTTAAAGGGGGGGATTACGAACACAAATTGAAAGATATTGCAGGTAGTCAAGAAGTTTTGGCTAATGGTGGAGATGTACGAATTTTAAATTTAAAAGATGGTATTACTACCAGTAATATTATTAAAAAAATTATTTCACAATCTATATAGATAGATATAGTGTTGTTTTTAAAAAAATCTCATTAGCTAGAATTTTTCTATAGTCCTAATATATTTTATAGAGTCTTCCTATGTGTGGAGTATATAGATTATATTCGAACAAGTGAAGATATTTTTTCTTAATCTATAACAATCAGTTTTGTAGTTACTTAACATGTTTGTACTTATTAGTTACATAAGTTTAACCATAAAAAAGTTTATTAATAAATTGCAGGCATGTATTTTTTAATATTCTAAATATTAAAAAATTTTCCATTAATATGATATGTAGAAATGTTTATTGTTTATATATAGTATCTTAAATGATGATATACATCATACCGATCTAATTTAAATATTTTTAACTATATATAAGATATGTGTGTTTTAATAATTTATTTCATTGTCTATAATTGATTGATTGATTTATTGCTTAAATGTACAATAAGGTGTTATATATTCGTATAGAGGTATTAATATGCTCAACATAATTTCGTTTTGTTGAAGATAAAAATATCTGCTGCACATTAAATATGTTTATACACAATAAAAAAATTTAAATACTATAATAAGTATTTTAAATGTTAATATATTAATTGTTATATATTTCACAAATCAATCTACATTAAGTATTGGCAGAGCGTTTCTTATTTTATTTGTAGAGACCTTATTGAGAACATTAGTTAAATTTTTTATTTGATGAAGCTAAAGTATATATATCATAGTACAATTAAACAGATTATATTTATAGACAAATAAGAATAAAGTGTATCGATAATAGATATATTCTAAAGTATATATATCTGTAATTTTTTTATCATCTATCATATATTCTAAAGAATATATGATTAAAACAGACCGTTTATTAGGCATGTTATTAGATAATAAAATTCAAGCAGCATCAATAATATATATAATATTAGGTGATACAAATAAGAATCTATATTCATAACCGTAGAGATGTTATTGAAAAAAACAAAATCTATTTATATTAAATGTATTAAGTAGATTATTCATAAAAATTAATAGATTAATATTTATTAAATCACTATTAATAGTAGTGTAAAATGTTTGATTTATATAAAATAATAAGAATTATGTATAGTGCTAGAGCTTTAAAAAGATCATTTCAAAGTTATAGCTACGGCTTCTACTTGAATAATATTCATGATAATACTATTATGTATTATTGAATGCTGAATAATTTTCCTAACATCAGGGTTGTATAATGACTAATCCTTTGCTTGATTCTTTTATATTTCCTCCTTTTTGTTCTATTAAAGCCGAACACATAATTCCGGCTATCAAGTGTGCTCTGAGCCAGTGTCGAGAAGTAGCAAAAAAAATAATAGATCAATGTGGTCCCTATGATTGGGATAATTTAGTACAGCCTTTAATGGAAGCAGATAATTATCTCAGTCGTGTATTTTCTCCTATTAGCCATTTAAACTTAGTAAAAAATGATCCAGAATTGAGATTAGCTTATGAGCAAGTTTTATGTATGTTATCTGAATACAATTCCTGGGTTGGTCAAAATGAAGCGCTATATATAGCATATTGTAAACTGAAAGGTAATGCTTTTATCTATCAATCATTAAATATCGCACAAAAAAAATTTATAGATAATACTCTTCGAGATTTTCAGCTTTCTGGAATAGGTTTATCTAAAGCTCAAAAGAGTCGCTATAAAGAGATTTCTACGCGTTTGTCGGTACTTTCTGCAACTTATAGTAATAATGTGCTCGATTCTACTATGGGGTGGGAGAAGGTTATCACAGATAAGAATGATCTTACCGGTATACCAGACAGCATCTTAGCGACTATGAAGTTAAAGGAAAAAACTATAAACCAAAATGGATGGCGTTTAACATTAGATGTAACTAGCTATATACCCGTGATAACTTATTGTGATAATAGAGCCTTACGTGAAGAGATTTATTATGCTTACTTCACGCGCGCTTCCGATCAAGGCCCAAATGCCGGTAAGTGGGATAATGCATCAATTATGCATGAAACATTAACTTTACGTCATGAATTATCAAAAATACTTGGATTTTCTTCTTATGCTGAGAAGTCATTAGTTACAAAGATGGCAGAAAATTCAGATCAGGTTATTCTTTTTCTTAATGATTTAGCGCAACGCATACATTCAAAAGCAGAAGAAGAATTAGAGCAATTACGCATATTTGCAAAAAAAGAATATAACATTAATGATTTACAACCATGGGATATAGTTTTTTTCAGTGAAAAACAAAAACAGAGTCTGTATAATATTTCTGATGAACAATTACGTCCTTATTTTCCAGAGAATTTGGTTCTTAAGGGACTTTTTAAAATAGTTGAGAATGTCTATGGTATTACGACTATAGAGCGTAATGATGTTGAAGTATATCATGAGGATGTTCGATTTTTTGAATTATTTGATGAAAATCAAATTATGCGTGGTAGTTTTTTTCTTGACCTGTATGTAAGAGATCATAAATGCAGTGGGGCATGGATGGATGACTGTGTTAGTCGGATGCGTAAATCAGATGGTACTTTACAAAAACCAATAGCTTATATAACTTGTAATTTTAATCGTCCATATGATGGGGAAGTGGCACTTTTTACTCATCAGGAAGTAATTACGTTATTTCACGAATATGGTCATGGCTTGCATCACATGTTAACTAAAATTGAGACACGTGGTGTGTCTGGTATTCATGGTGTCCCATGGGATGCAGTTGAAATGCCCAGTCAATTAATGGAAAATTGGTGCTGGCAACCAGAATCTTTAATGTTAATTTCTGGTCATTATAGAACTGGCAAAGCATTACCACAAATATTTTTAAATAAATTATTAGCAACAAAAAACTATCAAATAGCATTATTTATACAAAAACAAATAGTGTTTTCTTTATTTGATTTTCATTTGCATTTGCAATGCGGTCAAGATAAAAGTGTAAAAATTATAGAGTTATTTCGAGATATAAAATATCAGATATCTGGTGTATTGGAACCAAAATGGAGTCGTTTTCCTAATACATTTAATCATATCTTTTCTGGGAGCTATGCGGCAGGTTACTATAGTTATTTATGGGCTAATGTTTTAGCGTCAGATGCTTGGTCGCGTTTTGAGACAGAAGGTATTTTTAATCGCGATACTGGGCAGTCTTTATTAGATAATGTTTTAACACGTGGTGGATCTGAACATCCCATGACTTTGTTTTATCGTTTTCGTGGCCGTCAACCAACAATAGATGCAATGTTAAAGCAATATGGAATAACATCTACAAATAGAACAATATAAGTTATTTATGCGTATTTGCTTATTAGATGAATCAGGTGTAATAAATAAAAATAATCTATCTGTCTTAGCCGCTCGATGGAATTTAGAGCATGATAATAATACAATAATGGCTTTAGTAATGAAGCCATCTCATCTTGAATTACAAAAACGAAATGAACCCTTGCTTGGCGGCATAGTAGTGAATTTTTCCTCTAAAGCGCGATTATATAGACGTAATTTTGGCGGAGGAATTGAAGAGGCCCTATCAAAAGCTGTAGGTATAAAGAAAAATTATTATCCAAACATATTAGATGCCACCGCAGGGTTAGCTCGTGATGCTTTTGTATTAGCAGCATGTGGCTGTCAAGTGCAGATGTTAGAGCGTCATCCAGTGATTTCACTACTATTAGAAGATGGTTTAAGGCGTGGTTATGCTAATTTAGAGATTGGATCATGGTTATGCGAGCGTTTGATTTTATTAAATTCCTCTAGTTTATTAGTTTCGAGCAAGATTTATCCAAAACCAGATGTGATATACATTGATCCAATGTACCCTAAAAAAAAGAAAAGTGCTCTAGTAAAAAAAGAAATGCGCATATTGCAATACTTAGTAGGTTTAGATGAAGATGCAGATAAGCTATTAGAACCTGCACGTGCTCTTGCAAAAAATCGTGTGGTAGTGAAGCGTCCGCATTATGCGCAATCATTAGCAGGAATTATAAGTGATAAGTCTATAAAAACTAAAAAACATCGTTTTGATATTTATTTTGCTACTAGTTGATAGCCAAGTATTCGATAAGTTAAGCGTTATATATTTATTAGCAAACTTATTGTCGAGTATTTTTTTTATTAACGATCAATCTTTAATTAATGTATCCATATATGTTGATGTATATATATTAACATAATTATCTGATTTTTAAATATCTTAATCTTTGATAGAAAAGATCTTAGTATAATAGCGTATCTATGGATTTTTGGATAATGATACAAGAAACACATCTTAATCTTATAAATTAAGATGTGTTTCTTGTATAAAATAAAGATATCTGCACAAAGATACATTATCGACGGATTTTTGAAAATATATACAATATAATAATTTATTTGATAAGATATGATCAAATCATTAAAAATGTGTTGTCTAATAATATTTCATCTATGTTCTGTATATTTATTGTATTTAGTTTGTTGATAGTATATATGCAACAATATTAGATATTTTATAAGCAGGAAGGATTTTATTTATAGAGAGCTCTATAGCTATAGTATGATCGAAGCATTCGTTTAAAATAAAAGCAATCTAGGCAGAGCAATAAATTATTAAATTATGATTTTTTTAGTTTTTCACATTTTTCAGAGACAGCTACACATGATCTATTTATAGTATTTTAAGCAATAAGTATAATGTTTAAAGAACATATATGCTTTATCTATTTAAGTAATTAACATGCTTTATGAGAGTACTTATAATTTTGAATATGAACAATCTAATATGGATTGATCTGGAAATGACTGGTTTAAATCCAGAAAGAGATCGCATTCTTGAAATTGCTATACTTGTAACAAATTCAGACCTACAAGTTCTTTCTCAAGGACTGGTTTGTGCGATATATCAATCAATGGAAGTTCTTAGCTTAATGGATGAATGGAATATAAAGACGCATACTGCTAGTGGTTTAATTTCTAGGGTACAGAATAGCCAAGAAAGTGAACGTTCTGCTGAGATTTTAATTTTAAAGTTTTTAAAAACATTGATACCAGCTAAATGTTCACCTATGTGTGGTAATAGTATAGCTCAAGATCGGCGTTTTTTATTTAAGTATATGCCAGATTTAGAAAATTATTTTCATTATCGTTATCTGGACGTAAGCACTCTTAAAGAATTAGCACGTCTTTGGAAACCGGAGCTTCTATTAGGATTTAAAAAACAAGGCACGCATCGAGCACTAGATGATATTTATGACTCTATTGCAGAATTAGTCTACTATCGACAGAATTTGATACAGCTCTAAAGATTTGGATCCTTATAATACTTCTAGTAAACATATCTAATCAGTATTAGTAGATTTTTTAAATTTTTTTATATGACCTAAAAATTTGATTTTCTTACAGTAGAATACATTTAAATATAAAAACGTTGATGTTTTATAAGTTTCAATATAAGAACAGAGATCATTAGATCAAATATTGTAGATAAAATTTAGTATGCAGTATCCTCATAACATAAATCTCAAATAGTTAATTATAATACCATAGAAAATTCATTGATAACCATAAATCCTCTTATGGTTATGGAGTATCTAGTAATACCATGATTATAAATAAATTATGTTATAAGATATATCATCTTGATGTTACTAGATAAATATTTTTTTGAAATAAATAACAGGCTAAATATTATATATAAATATATCCTTTTTCTCTAGCTTTTGTAAAAATAATCTTATTCTTTTCTAGATTGAATAAATTTTTACCATATTAAAAAATTTTTCAGTGAGAAAATATTAATATATTTTTATACGTAAAAATAATTACGTGATTATTTTCTTAAAAATTTTTCCAAGATCTGAGTCATGCTATGGTGTATACTATGATTAAAACGGTCTAGAATTCCTTTTTTTTGAGTATAGCAAAGACTTATGATGTTATATTCTGAGATTTTATCCATGATCCAATTATCGCTAGTAGTAATATGGTCTACTAATCCTTTTTCTAATGCTTGACTACCATACCAGTGCTCTCCAGTTGATACGATATCTATATTTAATTGTGGCCGCATTTGATGTACAAACTGCTTAAATAGTAAGTGTGTTTGATTTAAATCTTCACAGAACTTTTCTCTTCCCTCTGTGCTATTTTCACCAAATAACGTTAAAGTACGTTTATGCTCTCCAGCGGTATGGAGCTCCATGTCAATTTTGTTTCTTTTTAAAAGACGGTGAAAATTAGGGATTTGCGCTACCACACCAATTGATCCAATTAATGCAAACGGTGCGGCAACGATATAGTTAGCTACACATGCCATCATGTAACCTCCGCTAGTAGCAATTTTGTCTACAGAAATTGTTAGCGGAATAGATTTTTGTCGTAACCGTTGAAGTTGTGATGCGGCTAAACCATAGCCATGCACTACCCCACCAGGACTTTCAAGACGCAATAATACTTCATCACCTTTCTCAATAACAGATATAATTGCAGAGATTTCTTGTCGTAACGATGATACCTCTTTAGCATTTATACTACCTATAAAATCAAGTATATATAACGTTGGTTTTTTTTTGTTTGTAGAATGTCCTACCTTATTTTTTTGTTTTAGTTCTTTCTGTTTCTTTTTTTCTTTCTTTTTATATTCTTTTTTCCATAATTTTTTTTCTAAAGGAAGCATTTTTTCTAAATTTATTCTATCTTGTATTTCAAGATAATATGTATCTAATCGAGTTAATATTAGTTTTCCGGCTCTATTATTGCCACGTTTCGTAAGATTAGGAATCATAACTAATAATACTATTAATGTGATCACTATAGTAATAATTTTAGCAAGAAAGAGTCCATAAAAAGAAAGTAAATCCACTTGATCCGCCTCAAAATAAGATGTGAAAGATCTATCGAGTTTGTTGTATATTTGATAGTAAGTTTTGTTTTATAGTTTCTGTAAAAGATCTAAAATATTTTAGATTATAATCACTACATAACATAATAGGTATCTTTATATTTATATTTTTACTTTAAATCTTTATTTAATAGAGATATTAATCTATCTATTTAATAGATAGATTTTGTAGTTATAGATATCTAATCTGTCGCTAGGAAATATTTTGAAATTTTCATAGTTAGGTTTATTTTTTCATATAGATTAATATTTATCACATTAAATATCAATTATATGACGATAATTTTATTTATAAGTCAACAGGTTTTAAGTTTTGTATTTTATCACGTAAAGAATATGGATGTTAATATAAAATTAAATAAGAGTATGATTTTTATATACCAATTCTTTTTATTAGATTTTTTTCAAATAATTTATCAACTTATATTAAGTTGATTACATTTTTATTGATATATAATATATATACATGTGTTATGAATGATTCATGGAAATTATCATCTGTATGTTAACAGTTAACATAACTATCTATATGACATAATGAGTTATTATGTAAACTGATTGTAAAAATTTTTATATATTTTCACGTAGATGTAACAATTAGAGATTGTGTTATAATTTGATCAAAAAATAAAATTTTAAAAGAACTATTATATAAATAACTGTCAGTAGACTATTTGCATAATTACTATTATTGGTAGTAATTTAAGAAGCATTTAAGATTTACTCAGCATTAATTAAGTATGTAAAATGTTCATTTTGACATCAGATATGTTGCAGAGATAAAAATATGTTGCAGAGATAAAAATAAATAAAAAGGCACAAAACAGATAGTATAATAAGCCGTTTGTGATTTTTATATTAGATTCAGTTCTTATAATAAGATTATTTGCATGATCATTCCAGAAATTTCATATTATATGTAGAATATAAATCATTTACTTCTCTGTGAAAATCTTCATTTTATAAAAGAAAAATTCTGAATGTTATTAAATTAATAAAGTTCTTATTAATTTAATTAAGTTATTCTAAGAATAATTGATTTTATTTTTTTGGAGCAGAAGAATGGAAATATACCTAGTTGGTGGCGCTATTCGTGATGAACTATTAGATTTACCAGTGAAGGATAAAGATTGGGTAGTAGTAGGAGGTTCCCCCAAGCAAATGCTTCAATTAGGCTATAAAAAAGTTGGCCGTCATTTTCCAGTTTTTCTACATCCAATTAGTCGTGAAGAATATGCATTAGCTCGCACTGAGAAAAAATCAGGCAAAGGATATATCGGGTTTGTTTGTTATTCGAAACCTGATGTTACCCTTAAGGAAGATTTAGCTCGCCGTGATCTGACTATTAATGCTATTGCAAAGGATAAATATGGTGTATATTATGATCCATATGGTGGACGTATTGATCTTCAAAAGCGAAAATTGCGTCATATTTCTTCCGCTTTTTGTGAAGACCCGTTACGTGTATTACGTATAGCTCGTTTTTCTGCTTATTTTGCTAATTTACAGTTTCGAATTGCTCAAAAAACATGGAATCTCATGAAAAAGGTGGTAGATAGTGGAGAATTGTCTTCTCTTTCTCGAGAACGTATATGGAGAGAGATGGATCTTGCCCTTAAAACACATCATCCTCAGGTTTTTTTGCAGGTTTTAAAGGATTGCGGTGCTCTGAATAAACTATTCCCTGAATTAAATTTGGTATATTGTTCTTTTTTTTTCAAAAAAACACAAGGTCCCTTGATTACCACTAATAAAAAAAATATTTTTTTAACATTATCTACAGTGGCAAAACATTGCTTAGAAGTTGATGTTCGATTTGCTGCGTTGTGCTATGATCTGAAAAAATCTATAATAACACAAGATAATATCTCTAATAATGGCAAGGCTGATAAGATAGGCACTAGGATCATTTCAATTTTTTGTAACAGTCTGCAGATTCCAAAAAAATATCGTGATCTTGCATTATTAGTATCTGAATTTTATGGTGTATTGCATACCATTCATCTTTCTTCTCCTGAGGAGTTGATCACACTATTTAATCGTATAGATGCTTGGAGAAAGCCATATCGTGTAGAGAAGATCGCGTATATTATTGATGCTGATTCTAGTAAATGTAAAACATGTTCAGAGAATTTCTCCTCTAAGGGAGAGTATTTTTATCATACTTGGAAAATTGTCCAGAGTGTATCGACTCAGGAAATTATCTCTGCGGGATTTATAGGACAAAAAGTACGTGAGGAGCTTTGTAGACGTCGAATTTCTGCCTTAACTATCCGGCAAAATTCTCAGTAAAGTATTTAAAACTTTTTTAAATTTAGCAGTATATGCTAATACTATAGAATATGATGTTAATTTTTAAGCTATGGATACATACTCTTTACAAGATGTTTTTGATCTTTTTGATAATTATTTATTGAATGAATATAATCAAAACACCTAAGATTTAACATTTTATTTTTTAATTACTCACATATACTGAATAAATCTAGAATAATGAAAAATAAATAAATCATTTATGGTAATTTAAAAACTAAATAAAAATTATACTCTAAAATAGTCAATAGTTTTTTAAAAGAGTAAAATAAAATGTGATAATTTGAATTTATGTCTGTTTTGTAATGGGTTTTTTTTGTCTAATTTTAATTAGACTTAACGTTTATTTTACTCATTAGTTTTCTTTCAGGAGAGCTGTGTATATGGACATATTTAATGATTTTATGAAAAATGACGTTAATATATCAAGCATATTTGCTTACTTAGTTAGTAAGCGCAACAGTAACATTGTAGTAATTGTTTAAATTTTAGTAATCTGTCAGATAATCAAAGTTTTTACATATATTATTGTGTGTATTTTTGTATCAAAGAAACCTTTTTAAGATCTAATAAAGGTTATTCCTTTACTAAGTTGTCTTATGGGGTGTTTGAATATATTTATAGCATATTTTATATATATGATATATAAAATATCATATATTAACTTTAATATATATCAATTTAATATATTATAACATCTTGTATACTTATGTACATATTTTATGGAAAATTTTTAGTAAAATGATTAAAATTATAATTGAATAATTATTCTAGAATTTAATCAACTTTCACTATGTGTCTCTGCATGAATGTTTATAGAGTTTATAGTTATTTAGATTTTTAGTTTTTAGATAATTAAAATTAGACAGGTTATATTGTATTTTTATATGTCATAGATATATAAGAGATAATATATCTATGAGATTGAAAGAGATTCGTAATTTTATTAATATAATATTATTTATAATAATAAAAGGAATCTATTTTGTGTGTGAAACTATAAGTTTCTTATATAATAAGATATTTCAGGAACTTAATAATATTAAAGAACTAGATAATACAAAATGTAATAAGTTAAATCATTGAGTGCTATAGTGAGGCTAAGATTTGTATTACTTTCAAACAATTTGGCAATTGATAATAATTTAAGTCTTATTTTAGCAGAAAATCATGAATATTAAGTAATTATGCTAGATATAAGTTTTTTTCCTAAATTAGAGTTGTCATCATAATTTATGATTACAAAAGCATAGTTTTTTTAAGGATTATCTATTGTCTGTATATGAACTTGTATAAATAAGGTGTTTGTTGTAAGTGGTTTAATTATCTTTTATAGCACTATAAACTTTGAAATATTTATTACATATTATCACTGTATGATGACCGAATACTTTATTTAATATATGGTGGTAAGGAAGAAACGAGTTAGCAACAATTCTTAATTCACCTCCTTTATATAAAAAATTAGGCGCATCTTTGATCAATGTTCGTGCAATATCTAAGGTTACTTTTGGTCCATCATGGAACGGTGGATTTGCCACAATCATATCGAAGCATCCTGTGATTTTAGAGTAAATATTGCTAGCTAGGACAGCTCCTTTTAGGTTATTGCATAATAGTGTAGCTTTGCTGGCCACAAGGGCTGCTACATTTATATCAGCTAAGGTAATATTAGCTGATGGTGAGCGGTTAGCTATAACAGCGGAAATTATACCTGTACCACAACCAACATCTAGAATCTTTCCTTCCATGTCTTTCCTGAAAGTTGATAGTAAAAGCTCAGTTCCGTTATCTATACCATTATATCCGAATACCCCTGGTAAACTTTTAAGGGTTATTCCTTCTACTAAATGTTCATGCCAAAATTCACATAGATTAAAATATGATTTTTTGGCAAGAGATCCATAATATAGACCGCAACGATAAGCGCTATCAATCTTTATTAGATTGACCCAATTTTCAAGCATACCGTGAGCGCTGCGTATGCCACTAGAATACTCTCCAACTATAAAAATATCACTTCCACATGTTAGTAAGGATAATAAATTTTGTAACTGAAATTGCGCTTTTTTTTTATTATTTGGCCAATAATATATGAGAGTATCACAATTATCTAAGATGCTTGATATAGGTGATAGGCTAAAATAAACCTTAGTTTGTGGTATTTTTCTAAGAGTTTCCCATTGATGATATTGTTGGGTATGTATATAACTATTTTCTGTTTCTAGTTGAGCAGATAATGTGTCTTGTAGATGACCAGAAAATACTATACGTCGTTTATTAAATTTATTATGATGCCGTAATAGCATTGCGCTAGCTGGACTAAAAATGGACATTAATACGTCCTATTTCATCATAGCTGTAATTGTATAATTTTATATTTTACAGACTGGTTGATAGATTGATCATTATCATATACTTAATATATTATATATAATTATATTATATTATATTATATTATAAAATAATAGAATAATAGAATATTTTAGTATTGTCTAATACTAAATTTAATTTATAGTTTTACTAAACATTAATACAAGTCTGGTGATTTTCTAGAAAAATAGATAGGATATTTATTGTATTTCTACAGTTTTATAAAATTGCTATAAGCACAATTTTTCTCTTTATTTATTATGTATATACACTTAATGAGTAGTGTTAAGGTTTAATTACTAGATAGGTAATTAGTATGTCTATAAGATGTCGCGATCAGTTGTTACAAAAAATAGGTATCACTCAGTATATATTGAAGCGTCTTTATGTCTTGGCAGGGGATATAGTGATTAAGCTTCCGGTAGAAACTCGTCTAGTTATCGTTTCAGATAGACCGCCGATTTTAACAGATTCACTAATAGTGGATGTGTTGCGAACTTTACATATAAAATTAACACAAGTGCAGGTTTTAACTAAAAAACAATTACTATTGTTACCAAAAGATGCTAATCAGTACAGATGGCTTCTAGGTGTAAAATCTTCTAAACTTTTTACCGGAATTCAAATTACGTCACCTATATTATCAGAGCTGCATTATAATCCAAGCGCTAAACGAGCGCTTTGGAAGCAAATATATCAATATCAGTTAGATCTATAGAGTTTGATTTAAACATAATACACATAAGATTATGTCATTATAGAAATGGCGTATAGCCTGGATTGTCTGATAAAGAAGAAAAAGAGTAGTTATTAATAAAAAATAAAGACCTCTTCTTTGTATTTTCATATGCTAATAGAGTGGTAGGTGTTTTAATACAAGAGACACTATAAAGAAGAATATTAATTTATTAATAGATATCTTTTTATGAAATTATATAAATCTGATAGATTGTTATATAAATCTAATTTAGATATTCTTAATCAGTGTTAGATAATGTACATACAATACTTACATTATTATTACAAGGCTATATTGTACATCTACAAATAATATAATTTCTAATTATTTGGTGTATCTAGTAGTACTGTTACTAGATTATTAGTGCTTATTTGATTGTCAAAAAATATATACACACTTATTTAATGATTTATAATATTAGTACATTATTCTTATTTATCTCCTAATATAATTAAGCAATATATAGTTAGATCTATAATGTGGGTTTACTTTATAGTAATTAATGGCTTATTTTAAAGTATTTCTAAAAGATTATTAACGAATTTTTATATTAAAAAACTGTAGTTGTATAGAAATATCTATTATTGAATATGACGTATGATAATGCATTTCATAGGTAAAATTAATATAGCAATTTCTTTCTTTCATTTTGATCATTAGTATCTTTATATCAATGATATATTACATATATTATATGTACTATTTACTAATATAAATTTACTAAAATATGAATACTGTATAAATTTTTTATAAAAAATAAATTTTATTTTAAATAACTCTGAAATTGTTTTATCTATATTTTATCGATAGCAAATATTAAGTGTATGGCATTTACAATGTAAATATTTCATCCTTATTGATTATTTTTAGATTGCGCAACTGTCTTGCAGACAGAATGGGGATTTTATTCATTTTTATATGAATAAAATTCATGATAGATTGTACAATAGAGTTATACTAATGAGGTATATAAGATGAACTAAGATAGATACTATATTTTATTATATCGCATAAATAAATTATATTATATATTTTGTATGTATAAAAACTACAGAAAGAGAGTCTTTAATATTTTCTCTTAATATTAGTATATTTAAGTAGTATATTTTCAGATTCTGATTATTTAGGTTACTATAGCTGATATTTTAAACTGATGCTTCAAAAAACAGGACAGGCCAGAATAACTGTAATGTTTGTGCTGTATCAGATACGTAGATGCATTTCCTGCATAGTAAAGTGTATACATTAAAATTAAAAATTAAATCAAGTGATTTAAAATTATTCTATGTGGCATAGCTACTCTTAAAATAAACTATTTCACTGTATATTTAACTTTATACAATGGTATGCATAACTTTATAAGGTCATCATTGGGCGAAAATGACTATGGGTAAAGCTTTAGTAATAGTTGAGTCTCCGGCAAAAGCAAAAACCATTAATCAATATCTTGGCGGGGACTACATAGTGAAGTCCAGTGTAGGGCATATTCGTGATTTGCCTATTAATGGTTCGTCATTTTATAAAAGTACTGATTTAAACACTGCTGGCAATCATACAAAGATAAAAAGAAATGAGATAATGTGTCTAGTTAGTCGTATGGGAGTAAATCCTTTTAATAACTGGGAGGCTAATTATCACGTCTTGCCAGGTAAAGAAAAAGTTGTGTCAGAACTTAAGGAAATTGCTAAAAAGGTCGATCATATCTATCTTGCAACTGATTTGGATCGCGAAGGGGAAGCTATCGCATGGCATTTAAAAGAAGTTATTGGTGGTGAGCAATCACGTTATAGTCGCGTGGTGTTTAATGAAATAACTCAATCTTCTATTTCTGAAGCTTTTAGTCAGCCTGGTGTCGTGAATATGTATCGTGTCAACGCGCAGCAGGCGCGTCGTTTTATGGATCGCGTGGTTGGTTATATGATATCACCGATTCTTTGGAAAAAAATTTCACGAGGATTATCTGCTGGTCGTGTTCAGTCAGTAGCAGTGCGTCTGATTGTTGAGCGTGAACGTGAAATTAAAGCTTTTATCCCTGCAGCATATTGGACGCTTCATGCCTTTTTAAGAACCCCTGATGATATTGTTTTTCAAATGAAGGTAAAGAAATATCGCAAAAAATCTTTTTGTCCTATAAGTCTTTCTGAAATTCATAGTGCTAGCACTTTATTATCTAAATCTAACTTTATCGTTAAAGATTGTATAGATAAATTGATTACCATGAAACCAGGAGCTCCCTTTACTACTTCTACATTGCAACAGACTGCAAGCACACGTCTTGGTTTTAGCGTAAAACGCACAATGATGATGGCACAAACATTATATGAGGCAGGGTATATTACATATATACGAACTGACTCGACTAATCTCAGTCAGGATGCACTGGTTATGGTTCGAAGTTATATTAAAGAGAAATTTAGTACAAAATATCTCCCAAAAATAGCGAGAGTATATCGTATTCAAGGGAACAGGAATGAAGCTCATGAAGCTATTCGCCCATCAGATGTAAAAGTACTTAGTATACAACTGCAGAATATGTCAGCTGATGCAAAAAAGTTATATCAGCTCATTTGGCGTCAGTTTGTTGCTTGTCAAATGGTCTCTGCACAATATCATTCTCGAACTTTAATCGTAGAAGCGAAAGGTTTTAAATTGAGTACAAATGGACGCACTCTATTTTTTGATGGCTGGATGAAAGCAATACCTTCTTCAAGAAAGGATAATGAAGATCAGATTATTCCGAAATTGGTAGTCGGCAGTGAGTTAAGTTTAAATAAACTTTTGCCTAATGAACATTTTACGCAGCCTCCTGTTCGATTTAATGAAGCGTTACTTGTGCGTGAACTAGAAAAACGTGGTATTGGTCGTCCTTCAACTTATGCATCTATCATTGCCACTATTCAGGAGCGTGGATATGTGAAACTCGATTCTCGTCGTTTTTACGCTAATAAAATAGGTGAGATAGTCACTGATCGGCTAACAGAAAATTTTCCTGACTTAATGAATTATAACTTTACTGCGAATATGGAAGATAACTTAGATCAGGTGGCAAATAATACAGCAGAATGGAAAATAGTTTTAGATGATTTTTTTATAAAATTTAGAGAGCAATTAACAGCAGCAGAAAGAGACCCTACGCAAGGCGGGATGAGGCCTAATAAAATAGTAAACACTTCTATTAAATGCCCTGCATGTACACGATATATGAATATTCGTACCGCTAAAACTGGAGTCTTTCTTGGATGCTGTGCATATACTTTAGAACCACAATTACGCTGCAAGCAGACTATTCATCTTATTCAGGATAATTCTGCACTACTCAATATGTCAAGTGACAATCATAGCGATACAGATATATTATGCACAAGACGTCGTTGTAAGTTGTGCGGTGTAGCTATGGATATATACTTTATAGATCATGAACGTAAACTGCATATTTGTGGAGAAAATCCTGAATGCGATGGTTATGAGATTGAATACGGTAAATTTAACATAAAAAGTTATACTAAATCTGTTATAAAATGTGAGAAGTGTAACGCTGAAATGTTTATAAAACTAGGTCGTTTTGGGGAATATGTTGCTTGTGTTAATCATGATTGCAAAAATACACGAAAAATAATGCGCAATGGTGATATCGCTCCACCAAAAACAGACCCAGTGCCTTTGCCAGAGCTAATATGTGCAAAGTCAGATGCTTTTTTTGTTTTACGTGATGGGGCTTCTGGAATGTTCTTAGCGGCTAATACGTTTCCTAAATCACGTGAGACTAGAGCTCCTCAAGTGGTAGAACTTCAACGTTATCGTGATATTTTACCAGAAAAATGGTTATATTTAACTCATGCACCTACGATAGATTCAGATGGTAATATAGCAACAATACATTTTAGCAGAAAAACTAAAAAACAGTACGTGAGCACTAAAAAAGATGGTAAAAGTACTGGCTGGTTTGCATATTTTATTAATGGTAAATGGGAAGAGTTCCAAAGATAGTTACGCATCTTATGTGAATTTTACTCATTACTAAAAACACTTTTATTATTCTGTTAGTAATGAATTTATTCTAGCACAGAATAATATTAGATCCAATGAAACTTTAAAAAATACAAATGATGAGATTACTATTTAGCAGATGTTTTGATAGCTTACTAAGCGTTATATCAGATAATTTATAATGAACTTAATAACCTATAATGATTGACAGTACTCTGTATGTAAGTTATGAGGTTTTAGATAGATAGTAGATTGAAAATAAAGAATTTCTTTATAGAATAAAACGTTCTGACAGTTTGTTACATATAGATATTTTTAGTATATCTATCTTCATGGATGAGACTAATATATTAGTAAATAATATATATTATATATACAGTGATTTTATGATAAATAGTCATTAATCTTATATCTATTAATAGATATAAGATTAAATCTTTTGATGATATACTAGTTTTAGTATATCATTTTTGTAAGAAACATATTATATCATGACTGTAATCAGAGAACTAATATAGGCACATGCATAACATATTAAGTGTGATCAATTCATAGAGTGATATATTTAAAAAGTCCAATAATGATCATGATAAAATATCGTGATCAATAAAACACTGATAATAAAAATGAAAAATTTTTATTTAAATATTAGCTAAAGCTAGATAGACAAAGATTGTTAAAATTTAAATCACTAGAATTTAATTAATGAATGGGTAGATATACAATCAGCGCTCTTGTTAAAATTTAACTAAATAATCACATTATTATAAATAATATTTTAATAATAGCTTGGAAGAACATTTAATATCTAATATATAGATGACATCTATTCTAGATGTGACTAGAATTATCATTTTTAAAATGCTACGTATATCTTATAGATAGTACATGCAATAGAAGTGTCACTAGTGATGAGAATCAAAGCGTCTGAGATAATAAATTTTAAAAAAATAATCACCTTACATTGATTGGGCTATTCCTTATGTTGATAGTAGATTAATATTGATCATCAATTATATAGGAAAATTGATTTTTATAGAAAAGACTAAAAAATAAAATTATATAGTATCTATATTCTGTTAGTAATGTATGTATTGGTCAAGGTTATCTGAAATATTGCTACATACCTAGATGATACACGTGGATTGATACTATAATTATAGATCTCTTAATGACGCTATTATACTGTAATAATAAAAGATTCAGTGTTGTATACTATAACAATTATATTTACCGTATGGATCTTTGTAGATTTGCTTTTTAATGATGTTAAAAAATAAAATGTAATATCATAAATTACTTTATTTTATAAAAAAGAAAATTATAATTTTCTTTTTTATAAAATTATAGAGACTCTATATATTTCTTAACTTAAGAAAGAAAAAAATGTCTATGCTTTAGGAGATAAAGTTGATATATAAAACAGCATTTATAATAAAAATAATTAGTTTTTATTACTGTGATAGGGATAGACGCAATTTAAATAATAGCGATCTTTTCTAAAAATCTACGTTATAAAATTAGTAGATAATAAATATTATATATCATAATTCTAATGTAATGTTATTAATATAACATTAATGCATAATAAAAGACTATATATTATGAGTAACTATTAAAAATTTTCTAGATAAATATTTTGTCGAATCTTTACATATTCATCAGGGATTTCAAATTATAATATCTGAATCTATTTTATGAATCATATTCTGCCTTGCTATAGCTTCCTCAGATTTTCATTAGTATAATGACCGAATTATAATACTCTATTGCTACTCAAATCGAATGTTTATTATTACTTCAAACTTTTTTCTTTTGATAAAGTCAACTTATAAACATTATAGAATTAGCTGGATGTCTATTAATAACTAATATTTTTTTGGTTTATAGTGTGCTTAATGCTCGATATCAGCGATTATTTTTTACATTTTAACTTAAAATATTGTACTGATCGATGCCGATATTGATATATTTTAGATCTATATTAGAGTAAGTATAATTATTATAATGATTGATAGAATAATAATAGATCATTTTTGAATACAGGTTGGATTAGTTCCTTACTAAAAATATATGGATTATAAATATTACTCAAATTGGTTATTTGAGTTAGAATATTGACGTCATTACAAATGTAATTGTTTTTAGAGTTTTTCTCTATATTTTGACGAGATTGTATTAACTAATCTAAATCTTTGTGCTCCGATCAGCATATTGATATTTTCTTAAAAATTCTAATCTACTAGAAAACAGTAGGGTGTAGATTGATACAATATTTTTATTTTTAGAGTAGATATATATTTTTCAAAATAGGATATAATTTAAATTTTTTCAGAATTATAGATAAGCAAAAATTAGTATGTTATTTCTGATAGAATATTAACAAGATACAGAAAATCGTTCAATAACGATTTATCTAAATGATTTTGTTAATTAAATATAAGCATATTTTTTAAAAAGTTCTTTTATTATTCATTGTTGTCTTTTGATTGATTATGCGTCTTCTTTTACACGATCCATTGATTATTATTTTAGAGTCAGTGCATGGACAATAAAAAACAAAGTCACGCTCAGTTTATTCCTGTTTTTCATAAATCTTTTTTATTACCAAGATACTGGGGTATTTGGTTAGGCATCGCTGCGTTATCTATTTCCACTTTAATACCAGCATGTTTTCGTGATCCAATTTTAGGCATATTAGGACGGTTAACAGGCAGGCTAGCTCTAGGAGCTAGACGTCGGGCATTGATTAATTTACTTTATTGCCTTCCGGAAAAGTCTGAATCAGAACGTGAAAAAATTGTAGATTCTATGTTTTCTACTATGTCACAGGCAATGGCTATGATGGCTGAATTGGCGCTTAGACCAAATGTAGCAAAATCTCGTATTCATTGGCACAGAAGGCATATTATTGACGATTTACGTCAAAGTGGAAAAAATGTAATACTATTAGTACCTCATAGCTGGGCAGTAGATTTGCCAGCGATGTTATTGGCAGCTGAAGGTCAAAGAATAGCCGCTATGTTTCATCATCAGAGTAATCTAGTTATTGATTATATCTGGAATTTAGTGCGATGCAGATGTGGTGCACGCATGCATGCCCGTAATGATGGGATACGACCTTTTATTAATTCTATCCGTCAGGGATATTGGGGTTATTATTTGCCAGATCAGGATCATGGAGAGAAGAAGAGTGAATTTGTAGATTTTTTTGCAACATATAAAGCTACTTTACCCATTGTGGGTCGAATGATGAAAGTATGTCACGCGACAGTTGTACCACTTTTTCCAGTATATGATAGCAAGACACATTCTCTAGATATTTATTTAAGAGCGCCTTTAATAAAAGATCTTTTTGCGATTGATAATATTCAACAGGCGCGGCGATTAAATGCAGAAGTTGAAGTGTTAGTACGTCCTAATCCAGAGCAGTACACTTGGATATTAAAACTACTAAAAACACGTAAGCCAGGTGACCAAGAGCCATATAAGCGTCGCGATCTGTATCCTAAGAAATAAATTTTAATTTTTAGATATCGAGCATTGTATCAGTAATGATATTTTTATTTTTATTTTTTTAATTATAAATTAGATCTGGTTCTAGAAATAGATAGGGTACAAATTTGACCTTTGCGTATTACCCAATGCAGAAAAATTATTTCAATAATTACGAATGTAGTTTGAAAAAATAAGTATGAAAGATATTTGATAGTAGATATCTAGAGAAACTTTTTTCATCTATGCTATTAGGAGTATTGATTGCTAAGTGTTTTTCATTTTTAAGAGTTTCTTTCTAGAAAAAGATTAATAGATCCTATGCCAGAAAGAACTAATATATGTCGAATACAATTAGACAATAATTAAAAAATTTTTCTAAATATCATGAGTTTTTTATCAGGAAATAAGTTATATATATTTTATATGATGTAATATATCTTAAACTCCATTATGTGCATATAATTCCTTAATATGTCCAGATTTTAGATAAATTAACTAGTTAAGTTACTGTTTGGGGTATTTTATATATGATTAGTTGTCCAATTGTTGAGCTAACAAAACAATTGATTTCCTGTCCATCTATTAGTCCGGATGATGCTGGTTGTCAAGTCATTTTAATTTCTCGTCTCAAGAGGATAGGCTTTACAATTGAACCAATGAATATTGGGGATACAAAAAATTTTTGGGCATGGCGTGGTCATGGTAAAAGCTTAGTTTTCTCAGGTCATACTGATGTAGTACCAACTGGTGATCTAAAATATTGGATGTACCCTCCATTTGAGCTTACCATGCAGAATGGTATGTTATTTGGTCGTGGAGTTGCTGATATGAAAGGTGCCCTAGCAGCTATGATTATCGCGGCTGAACGTTTTTTAATGATATACCCAAGGCACAAAGGGCGGTTAGCATTTTTGATTACCTCAGATGAAGAAGGTAGTGGTAAGAATGGTACAATAAAGGTAGTTGAAAAATTAATAGCACGTCATGAAACTTTAGATTACTGTTTACTTGGGGAGCCAACTAGCATTCAGACAGTAGGTGATGTAATAAAAAATGGTCGTCGTGGATCAATTACTGCTAATCTTCATATACAAGGTCTCCAAGGGCATATTGCTTATCCACATCTTGCTGATAATCCAATACATCATGCTATCTCAATTCTTCACGAGTTACTTTTGACTCAATGGGATACAGGAAATGAATTTTTTTCACCAACTTGCATGCAAATTTCTAATATAAAGGCTGGAACTGGTGCAAGCAATATTATTCCAGGAGATTGTTTTATTAAATTAAATTTTCGATTTAGCCCGCAACTTACAGAAATATTAATTCAACAACGTGTTCAGGAATTGTGCAATCGACATGATTTTCATTATAATATTACATGGCAGAGTATTCGAAAACCATTTTTAACCATCAATGGTGATTTAATAGATGTAGTGGTTAAAACAATTGAACACTATACAAATTGTGCTCCAAAAATATTAACAACTGGTGGAACTTCTGATGGATATTTTTTTAAAAAAATTGGAGCCCAGGTTGTAGAGTTGGGGCTGGTAAATGCTACTATCCATCAAAGCAATGAATGTATTAGAGCATCAGACTTGCAAGTGTTAAGCAGAATGTATCAGCGTATCATGGAGAAGCTTATTATGTAATAAAGGTAATATGAGGATGTTAATAAAACAATATAGGTGGCTATAGCGATAATATTAATGATTGGTTTTTTTTATTATTCACAGAGACCTGACAAGGCTTAATCTAAAAAATATTAAAAGGACTAAATTTATATATTTATAGATCATTGTTAAGATTATGATTTTCTGAAGTAGTTAATTTTATAAAAATAAAATTTATATATTATATGAAGTTCTCATTATTCGCTAATTTTGATTAAAAATTGTTTTAGCGTATTCATGTTAATGATACTAGTGATACTAGTCTTCGTTTTGAGTATTGATATATATAAAAAATAGTGCAGGAAAGAAAAAAATAAAGTAATTAACTAAAATTATTGTGTGTATATTAATAATTAATTTTTTTAAATAATTTTTGAAACAGATTTGAAATACTTAAATATTTATAAATTCTCTTTATATTTGATCAATGTATATATTACAAATTTGTCTTATACGGATGAATTACATTTTTGTCCATAATGATTATATCATTTTTTTTAAAATACAAGGATTTATAAATTATTTTATCTCTTGTAAACAGATTATTTTAATGAGGGATCTGGATAAATATTGAGCGGTTTTGTTATTAACATTAATCTTAGCATCAGACCGAGTGTATATTTTTTTAAAGAGTAATTAATTTTGATTAATTTTTTATTTTTCGTAAACTGTATCTTAATTAGTAATAATTTTTTTTGTTATTGTTTATATTTTTTAGGTCACATCTGGTATAAATGACCACTTATTATTTAATAATTATAGTGAGTTTACGTCAATATTTAGTGGATAACGAAATCCACATAATATCATTGTTAACACTTCTATTTCTAACCATATTGCTTGATTAAAATTTTTTTTTAATTTTAGTTCTATTCTACTCATAAGATGAAATGCATATAGAAAATCTATATTGGAAAGACGTTTGACAGCAAGAGTTAAATAAGTACGGTGTTGTGGATATATTCGATGCTGATTTAATATAGTATGTAATGGAGTATTGTTTATTCTTCTTTTTATAATGAGAAGTAATATTAGATCACGCTGTAGCATACGTAGCAGAATCATTGGTTCAGTATTGTCTAAACTTATTTTATGCAGGATGTGGATGGCTCGTTTACCATCTCCTGCAAGAACAGAGTGTAACCAGTGAAATATAGTAAAATGTGCTGAATTATAAATAATTTTTTCAATATGTTTTTTAGTGATTAAAGTATTGGGCCATAATATTAAGGCTTGCTCTAGTACCTTTGATAATTCTAGTAAATTACCTTCATAAGCATAGCATAATAATTGTTGCACTTCATCATTTATTCTTAAATTTAAATTTTTTGCTCTAGATGATACCCAAAGAGATAACTTTTCTTGCTCTATTGTGTGACATGAAACTTCTAGTGCATCTATAGAGAGATTATTGTACCATATAGTATTTTTTTGTTTTTTAGAGAACGAGGAAGTTTGAAGTATTAGTAAGATATCACTGTGTATGAAGTTCGAAAGTTGTATTAGTTGTGTGTTTATAAAAGAATTAGGATCGCAATCTGGAAAAACAAGTAAAAATATTTGACGGGTCTTGAATAAACTAAATGATTGACAAATATTAAAAATATTTTGCCAATCTATACTATTATTTAATTCAATTTTTAGATAGGCTGTAAAGCCCTGTTTTTGAGCAGCCGCTCGAATAATATTTTTTGCTTCTTCCAATAAAAAAGGTTCCTTACCAATTAACATATAGCATGTTTTTAAGCTTTTAGCAAGTTGCGACTCAAGTTGTTCAGGATAAATTTTTTGCATCGATTGTAATTTTTCTGTGTTGATGATACTCAGTAGGCATCAAATAAACATTTTCTAATAATTAGCTATCATGTAATTTAATAGTAGTGTGATTTGCCGTATAGTAGGTTTTTAAAAATTGATGTATTAAGTTTTCTACTGCTTGCATTCTCATGTCACTAATAATAATACTTTGCTCTGTGTCTTTTGCCAAGGGGGCATATGGATGATCAAAAAATGAACGAGATACTGTTGATGTTATTGGATATATGCCTTTATGAGGTATAATCATCTGTATAAAAATAGTCATAGTAATTGAATATTCAGATGTTTTTCCATCTGAAAAAATAGACAGCGCATTACGACTAATCTCTTCTTTTTGTAATCGTATAGAGGATATTTTTATATTTTTTCTTTTTCTTTTAATCACATGTATATTATGTAGTTGAAGTGCTTCATGCAATGTCATAGCCAGAGGACCGTATGGATCTTCTGTGTCTAATACAAGTGTTTTCATTCCAAATGGTATTTCAATAGCGTGATATCGATGATATCCACATCCATTTGTACCCCATATAAAAATACCAAGAAATAAAGCAACCAGTAGTTTTTTCAAAGTACCTCTCTAATTTAAGTAAGTACAAAATTGAGTATTTTTCCTGGTACATAAATAATTTTTTTAATTTGAATGCCATGAAGATATTTTAGAACTATAGGATCTTGTTTGGCACGCTCTTGTATTTCTTTCTGTGTTAAGTTTTTTTCTAGTATAATCTTACTACGCATTTTACCATTAATCTGTATAACCACTACCTGGCTCTCTTCAATCGTGGCAATTTTATCCTCTTGAGGCCATGGCGCATAATCTATATCTTTTTTTTCTCCCAGAGCTTTCCATAAGATAAAGGTAATGTGAGGGGTAAAAGGGTGTAGCATGCGAACTATAGCGATAAGAGCTTCTTGCATTAATATGCGATCTGTTGCTGTTTTTTGTGGTGTGATTATCAGTTTTTTTGTTATTGCCATAATAGCAGAAATAGCTGTATTAAATGTTTGACGCTGTCCTATATCCCGAGATACTTTTCTAATTGTTTGATGCAAATGACGACGCAAGATTTTTTGTTCATAACAATATACCGGATGATCAAGCATCTGTGGAATGCCTAGCATAGTATGTTGCCAAACTAATTTCCATATCCGTTTTAAAAATCGTTGCATTCCTTCAACCCCTTTAATTTTCCATTCTAAGCTCATATCTACCGGTGCTGCAAACATAATAAATAATCGAATAGTATCAGCTCCGTAACGGTTTACCATTGTTGTTACGTTAATGCCGTTTTTTTTAGATTTTGACATTTTAATCATGCCAGCATAAACTAATTTTTTACCATCTGCATCTGTAGCGTGCAAGATTTTTCCGTTATGATCACGCTCAATGATAATATCACAAGATGATACCCAACGACGATCTCCTCGGTTACTGGTAAAATAAAAAGCATCAGATAGAACCATGCCTTGACACAAAAGACGCTTGACAGGCTCATTAGAATCTACTAGTCCTGCATCACGCAGAAGTTTATGAAAAAAACGGAAATAAAGAAGGTGCATAGTAGCATGTTCAATTCCTCCTATGTAGCAATCTACCGGTAACCAATAGTTAGCAGAGACGGGGTCTAACATTCCGTTTTGATAGTTAGCAGAAGTATAGCGCGCATAGTACCAAGAGGATTCCATAAAGGTATCAAAAGTATCAGTCTCACGAAAGGCTTTTTGGCCATTTACAATGGTTTTAGCCCATGTTTCATCAATTTTTATAGAATTAGCAATATAATTGGAGAAATTTTTTTTTGGTAAAAGAATTGGCAGTTGATTATTTGCAACGGGCAAAATCTCACCATCTTCTAGAGTAACCATTGGGATTGGCACGCCCCAATATCTTTGACGTGATACACTCCAATCTTTTAGGCGATAGTTTATTTTGCGCCTTCCTACGCCTTTTTGAGTTATGGCATGAACTATCATTATAATGGCTTCTTTATATGACAAACCATTAAATTCACCAGAATTAAATAACGTGCCTTTGTCTGTCATTGCACATTGAGTAAGATCGGGAATGCTATTATCAGTATATAGAATAACAGGTTTAATAGGTATATGATATTTTTGAGCAAACTCCCAGTCATTTTGACTATGACCTGGCACTCCCATAACAGCACCTGTTCCGTACTCCATTAGTACATAATTTGATATCCATACTGGTAGTGAGTCTCCCGTGAGAGGATGTTTTACCACCACTCTTGTCAGTATGCCGATCTGATCAATTTTTTTACTATCGGCTCTAGGTACTTTAGTTTTACAATATTTATTAATAAAGGTTGCTATAGATTGATCCTGCATAGCAGCTAAATTAGCTATTGAGTGATTTGGTGCTACGGCAATATATGTTACTCCCATTAAAGTATCTGCTCTCGTAGTATATATCTTGATTATTTCGATGCTATCTGCAATCTTAAAATCAATCTCTACCCCTTCAGAGCGCCCAATCCAATTTCTTTGCATAGTCTTAACATTTTCAGGCCACTCCTTTAAAGTATCAAGACTATTTAGTAATTCCTCCGCATAATTTGTGATTCTCATAAACCACTGTGGGATATTTTTATTTTCAACAATAGAATGACAGCGCCAACAACAACCATCAATAACTTGCTCATTAGCTAATACTGTCATATGGTGAGGGCACCAATTAACTGGTTCAGTTTTTTTATAAACTAAACCTTTTTTATAAAGTTGAATAAAAAACCATTGTTCCCAGCGGTAATAATCTGGCTGACAAGTAGTAATTTCACGACTCCAATCATAGCTTAATCCAAGTGATTTTAATTGATGCTTCATATGGTTAATGTTGGTATAAGTCCAAGATGATGGTAGTGCATTATTCTCCAGCGCTGCAGTTTCAGCTGGAAGCCCAAAAGCATCCCACCCAATTGGATGTAATACGTTTTTACCTAGCATACGATGATAACGTGATAAGACATCACCAATAGTATAATTTCGTACGTGCCCCATGTGTAAAGCGCCAGAAGGATAAGGAATCATAGAGAGACAGTAATATTTTTCTTTATTTTCAATCTCGGTTGCTTTAAATGTTTCTTGTTGATTCCAGTATTTTTGAACATAGGTCTCTATGTCTTGAGGGTTATATTGCTCTTTCATGGAGCTAGTGATCCTTTATGATAAAAATAATTGTTATTGCTCGATATAGATAATAGATCTTATTGACTCGAAAATTAGCGTGACTGATGTTTGTAAGTTCTTAAATTAAAATTTTAGTGCAAGCATGTCATTAGCAGATAAAGGTTATTTTAGGATATTAGAACTTAGTGGATATTTTTTATTGTTAGATAAATATTCATTATTCGTGTTAATATTTTTCTTTATGAGCTGTTTTATATTTTTTGCATCTTATTTGCAGTAATTTATTTAGTAAAATAAGATTTCCATATCAAAACTATCATTATTTTAAAAATTTATGATAGTATGACTAATTAATAAAATAATTCAAATACATTCAAATACCATTTAAATTATCTTTTTTCTGTCATCTGATTTTTAAAAAACAAAATAATATTATGTAATATTTAGTATCTGGCATGGACTAATAAGTTATAATTTTGTGTTTATAAAGCACAGAAATTAGATAACAGAGTAGTGATGTATGTTATAATATATTTATATAACTATTTAAGATTTTAGATAGGTAATATATTAGATAAGTAATATATAATATATATTATCATAATATGGTAGAATATTATTCTAGTATAGGTGATCATAATATCTTAATTAGGTTTGAAATAGTAGTTAGGTTATGACAATATAAAATATAAAATATAAAATATAAAATATAGCCTCTGCATGATAAATATTTATCAAATTGTATTATTAATATAAGTATTTTTTTTATTTTATTTCAATAATATGAATTGATACCTTTTAGGATGCTATTTTATGGAATCCGCACAAAAAACCATTGCTTATCTTAAAACTCTTCTCAGAAATTATCAATATCAATATTATGTGATAAATGAACCAGACATACCTGATGCAGAATATGATCGTCTGATGGAGAATCTTCGTCAATTAGAGACCGAAAATCCTAATCTTCTGACACAGGATTCCCCAACCCAATGTATAGGCGGATCTTGTTTAAGTAGCGTTTTTAAACAAGTTCATCATAAAATTCCGATGTTATCTCTAGATACTGTATCAGATGAGAGCAGTTTTCTCGCTTTCTATCAGCGGCTGAAAAAAAGATTAAACATTAGTAGTAACATTACATTATGTTGTGAGCTTAAGCTAGATGGTTTAGCAGTTAGCTTATTGTATCTCAATGGCAGGCTGGTTAGGGCGTCTACTCGCGGTGATGGACTGATTGGGGAAGATATTACTGCTAACGTTAGAACTATTAGTATTATTCCAAAACATCTCATAGGTAATAATATTCCAGATTATCTAGAGGTACGCGGAGAGGTATTTATGTCGCATGCAGGATTTAAAAAAATAAATCAGGCAGCCTATAGAGATGGACATAAAATCTTCTCCAATCCGCGTAATGCTGCTTCTGGTTCTTTGCGTCATTTAGATCCTTGTATTACAGCAAAACGTCCTCTAACCTTTATGTGTTATGGGTTGGGTTTTTCTAAAGGTAGAGCAATGCCATGTAGTCATATAGCTTGTTTGCAATATTTTAAGGTTTGGGGATTACCGGTGAGTAATTATATGCGCCTTTGTTACTCTTCTAGAGAAGTAATTAGATTTTATCATGATGCGGAAATAAATCGTCCATTTTTTGGTTTTGATATTGATGGGATAGTAATTAAGGTAGATAATTTGGAATTACAAAGAAAAATAGGTTCTTCTTCGCATGCTCCAAGATGGGCAATAGCTTTTAAGTTTTTAGCACAAGAAGTTATGACGAGAGTAAATAATGTAGAATTTCGAGTAGGTCGAACTGGAGTGATTACGCCGGTTGCACAATTAGAACCTATTCGAATCGCAGGAGTGCTTGTAAGTAGAGCAACCTTGCATAATATGCATGAAATTGATCGACTTGGATTAAAAATTGGAGATAACGTTGTCATTCGTAGGGCTGGTGATGTCATCCCGCAAATAATTAGTGTTGTAAAATCTGACATTGATGCTCATCCAATTTTAAAAAGTATTACTGTTCCAAAACAGTGCCCAGGATGTGGTTCTAAAATACAGTTTATATCAAGTGAATCAACTGTACGCTGTACAGGTGGTTTATCTTGTCCAGCGCAGCGTAAGAGTGCTATAAGGCATTTTGCTTCTCGTAAAGCATTAAATATTAATGGCATAGGTAAAAAAATAATTGATCAGTTAGTGGATAAAGAATATATAAATAATCCAGCTGATCTTTTTATGCTTACAATAGATCAACTTATCAGTTTAGAGGGTGTTGGACAAAAGTTAGCACAGAATATAATAGATGCATTGATTATCTCAAAAAAAACTACTTTTGCGCGTTTTATATACGCTTTAGGAATAAGCAAGATTGGATTAGTTGCAGCAGAAAATCTTGCATCTTATTTTGTTACATTAAATCTTCTTCTATCAGCTGATTTAAAGACATTAAGTTCAGCTCATGGTATTGGTCAAGCAGCTGCAAATCATTTAAAAGAGTTTTTTGATAACGCAAGTAATCGTGAGATCATTCGTGTTTTAGTAGTAGAAGTTGGGATTTACTGGTAGTAATTATATATTATATATAAAAAATACAGAAAAAGTAATAAAAAATTTTGCTATTAAACTATGATAATTAGCGTATTATTTGATGATTTTTAGAATATATTTCTTTATCGCGTAAGTGTATGCATAGCTACATTAAGTTATTTATTTTTTACAACCGTTTATCTCATTATTACTAGAAATATATCATAGGATCTTGGTATATAATTGATCAGTTTTTTAAAAAAATCTAAAAGATCAGAAAGCGATAAGTCTAGTTACATAGTATCTATTTTTTTATTTATAATATATAGATATTATATCTAACATCTACGATGGTGAAATCTTAATTGATTATTGCATATTAAAATAAAATTGATAGTTTATCAAAACTAGAATGCATGAAAATGCACTACATGCATATATATCTAAATTTATGCTTATTTATTAGAGATTAATCGATAAAGCTACAATATCATGCTTACTTGATGCTAAATATTGTCTTTAAAAATAAAATATAGTTTTAGTATATATTAAAAATAGATTAAATCATCAGGTTGTTCAAAAATGTTATATTTTTTCTGTATGCATGATACACGAAAATAATATGAAAAATATATATAGTGATTCACTGTGAATCTTCTAAACTTTTAATATTTTTTAGATTCTAATAAGAAGTTTTAATTCTTGATTTGGTAATTTAAAATAGGTTTCATTTATCATAATTTAGATTTTATTTTAAACTTAGAAGTATTATTTTGGTTTTTTTGTTTAACTTATGCCATTTTAAGAGATATGATATAAGTAAAATAAATGTGCATATAGTAATATTAACAATTCAAATCATCAAGGTGTTGATCTTAATATTTTTATATATTTATGAATATTATTCTTATTGTGATATCAAAAAATTAAGCAACTTCAGTCTAAATATTTTTAACGTGATTAACATATTGCATTAATAATTTTAATTTTAATGCAGTGTTATTCTGATTAATAAATATTAATAATCTTTATGAATTCTATTATGATAGTGATAGTCATATAGATAACTATCTATATAATAAGTTCTCATCAATATTCTAACAAAATTCTTCTTGTAGTGTATTAATGTGTATTAATGACATTTGATTTTTGCGTCATGTATTGTTTTATTTTAGATATGAGTATTACAGGGGGTTATTTAAGATTTAACAGTCCGCTGGTGATTTCAAACTAAAAAAATTATAACATAAACTATTAAAAATATAATGATATTGATAAAAATCATAGTATCTTGGCAAGAGGAATACTGTTTTATTTTCAATAAAACAGTATAATTTTTATAAAAAATTTAATATTTTTTTATAAAGCAATATAAAAGGATTAAATCTGATTTGCATCATTTTTAAAAATAACTTTAGATCAGTATAGATTGTTACTATATGAGTAACTTTGTTAGCTTTATGTTTTTTAAAAAACTTGCCTTATTTCACAAGTTATTATACGAAGCATAATGAAGCGGATAGACCTAAAAAATAATTTTTAAAAATTTTTATTTAATCCCTAAGGATTTAGATTTAATAGTCCCACATATTTTATGTAATACATAAACGTGCTATCTTTGATATATTTAAAGAGTAAATGCTGACTCTTTTTTCTAAAAGGTAGCACAGATTGTTTACATGTATAAAATGGAACTGCATTCCTTATTTAATATAGTTTGATAGGATGTAGTCGGTATTGAATACCATAAGCTAGTCGTTAATTTGATACAACAATCCATAAATAAACCCATGGAATCAAATTACTACTCAATATCTAACGATATGTCTAACTATATTTCTAACTATATTTCTAGCTATATTAAAGTAAAGTTTTTAATCTTGACTATAGTTGAATAGGTTTATAGCTTTTATTTTTTAGTAAAGAAAATAATAATTATAGATGTGATAGATGTATTTTCGCGTAATCTTTCTAAAAAATAAAATATTACTTTCAATTTTATTTTTGTAATTTATTTATATGATGTGTGTTATTGTAATCTATATTATGATATATAATAATAAAATGATTACTTGATAAAATATGGAATTATTCAATCAGATTATATTATACATAAATCGTATAGAAGAAAAATGATAGAAAGACATAGAATATACATAATATGTAATTAGATTTATATTACTAAAACTAAATAATTTCCTTAATTTATTTAGTTTATATAAGAATATAATTCTATAAACAATATCTGTATAATGAGTTGTCAATGAATTTTTTAATATCATATCTTTTATATAAAGATTATGATATGTATTTATTTTGATATAAATATTTATTTATATTATTTAGTTTTATTGTCTTACGTAATTTGCTATTTTATTTTACAATATTTATTAAAAATTATGAGGCCTAATTCACTTTGGCCAAAATGAAAATAAGAGAGAGCTTTATGAATCCTGAGTGTTCTGAATTCATCGAAATCCCTGTCTTACCGTTACGAGATGCAGTGGTTTATCCGCATATGGTTATCCCGTTATTTGTAGGACGTGAAAAAGCCATTTGTTGTATAGAAACTGCTATTAATCATGACAAAAAGATTATTCTCGTTGCTCAAAAAGAATCTGTAACGGATGAACCTAGCATTCAGGATCTTTTTTTGGTTGGAACCGTTTCCTCGATTTTACAGATACTAAAATTACCGGATGGCACTGTAAAAGTCTTAGTTGAAGGATTACAACGTGTTAAAATTACTACTTTATGTGATCATGGTGATTATTTTACAGCTAAAGCTAAGTATTTAGTATCTCCAGTAATGGAAGCGAAAGAGCAAGAAGCGCTAGTACGTTCCGCAATTGATCAATTTGCAGGGTATATAAAACTTAATAAAAAAATTCCACTTGAAGTGTTAACGTCACTTAATAATATTGATGATGCCGCGCGTCTTTCTGATACCGTGGCAGCTCATATGACATTAAAGCTTTCTGAAAAACAGTCTATTCTGGAGATGTCAGACGTTAGTAAACGTTTAGAATACTTGATGGCTCTGATGGAATCAGGGATGGAATTACTGCAAGTTGAAAAACGTATTCGTGCTCGTGTAAAAAAACAAATGGAAAAAAGTCAGCGAGAGTACTATTTAAATGAACAGATAAAGGCAATTCAAAAAGAATTAGGTGATATAGAGGATACACCTGATGAAAATGAAGCCTGGAGGCGCAAGATTGACCGAGCTAGAATGCCACAGGAAGCGCGAGAAAAAACCGAAGCTGAGTTAAACAAGTTAAAAATGATGTCACCTATGTCAGCAGAATCCACTGTTGTTCGTAGTTATATTGATTGGATGATACAAGTTCCATGGTATAATCGTAGCAAGATGAAAAAAGATTTACAAAAAGCACAAGAAACATTGGATACTGATCATTTTGGATTAACTGTTGTGAAAGACAGAATACTGGAGTATTTAGCTGTTCAGAGTCGAGCTAGTAAAATAAAAGGACCAATCCTTTGCTTAGTCGGTCCTCCAGGAGTAGGTAAAACTTCCTTGGGTCAGTCTGTTGCTAAAGCAACTGGAAGAAAATATGTGCGCATGGCATTAGGTGGGATGCGTGATGAAGCGGAGATTCGTGGCCATCGCCGTACTTATATTGGTTCTATGCCTGGAAAAATTATTCAAAAGATAACTAAAGCAGGAGTAAAAAATCCATTATTTTTACTAGATGAGATTGATAAAATGTCATCGGATATGCGTGGTGACCCATCTTCAGCTCTTCTTGAAGTACTAGATCCAGAACAAAATGTTGCTTTTAATGATCATTATCTAGAGGTTGATTATGACCTTTCGGATGTCATGTTTCTCGCAACCTCTAATTCAACGAATATCCCAGCAGCACTATTAGATCGAATGGAAGTGATTTGGTTATCTGGTTATACAGAAGATGAAAAACTTAATATTGCTAAACGGCATTTATTATCTAAGCAATTCGAGAGAAATGCATTAAAAAAAGATGAATTAATTATTGATGAAAGCGCACTGATTAGTATTATTCGGTACTATACACGTGAAGCTGGTGTAAGAAATTTAGAGAGAGAACTATCAAAATTATGTCGTAAGGCAGTTAAGACACTTCTTATAGATAAAACTATCAAGAAGATTGCAATTAACCCTGACAATTTAAAAGATTATCTTGGTGTCCAACGTTATGATTATACTCGTGTTGACTCTCATAATCGTGTAGGTCAGGTTACGGGGTTAGCATGGACTACATTTGGTGGTGGTGACCTGCTAACAATTGAAGCAGCTTGTGTACCTGGTAAAGGAAAGCTTACTTACACAGGATCATTGGGTGAAGTTATGCAAGAGTCGATTCAAGCTGCATTAACAGTAGTTCGCGCTCGGGCATCAAAATTAGGTATTAAAAATGATTTTTATGAAACAAAAGATATTCATGTGCATGTTCCAACTGGAGCAACGCCTAAAGATGGTCCTAGCGCAGGTATTGCAATGTGTACGTCGCTTGTTTCATGTCTAACTGGTAATCCAGTGCGTTCTGATGTTGCTATGACCGGTGAGATTACTTTACGCGGTCAAGTATTACCTATTGGCGGCTTAAAAGACAAACTATTAGCTGCCCGTCGTGGTGGCATTACAACCGTTTTAATTCCAGAGGAAAATAAACGCGATCTGGAGGATATTCCAGATAATATTGTTTCCAATTTAGCCATTCATCCTGTCACATGTATTGAAGAAGTACTAGATTTATCACTTCAGTTTAAAATACCTATTCCTTTATCTATATAATATATATATGGTATATTTCTATTTAACTATATCTTGTTGACAACTTTATATTTTACAACGCAGTTATAAATTATATCTTCACTTAGTACATAAGTCTATCAGGAATGATTCTGATCTTTTTTGAGGGACTAGAATTAGGATTTTTTTCTTTATCCTGACTCTAGTCTCTTTATAAGCTTATTAAGCATGCTAAATCAAATCATATATAAAACGTGAGTCATTTTAGAACTATATATGCACTTGTGATTCTAGATGATATCAACATATGATATATACTGGTGATTAAAATACCGTAAATCTAGTCGTCTAAAAAACTTTTTAAAACTTCTGATCGACTTGGATGACGTAACTTACGTAATGCTTTTGCTTCAATTTGACGAATACGTTCTCGAGTTACGTCAAATTGTTTTCCAACTTCTTCTAATGTGTGATCAGTATTCATATCGATCCCAAAACGCATGCGTAAAACTTTTGCTTCACGTGCAGTCAGTCCTTCTAGTACATCATATGTTGCAGCACGCAGACTCTCAGAAGTTGCGGAGTCCAGAGGAAGCTCTAACGCAGTATCTTCAATGAAATCACCAAGGTGTGAGTCTTCATCATCTCCAACCGGTGTTTCCATAGATATTGGTTCTTTAGCAATTTTCATTACTTTTCGAATTTTATCTTCAGGTATAAGCATTCGCTCAGCTAACTCTTCCGGTGTTGGTTCGCGACCTATTTCTTGTAGCATCTGTCGTGAAATACGGTTTAATTTATTAATGGTTTCAATCATGTGCACTGGAATACGAATTGTACGTGCCTGATCTGCGATAGATCTGGTAATCGCTTGGCGAATCCACCAAGTAGCATAGGTTGAAAATTTATAACCGCGACGATATTCAAATTTGTCCACTGCTTTCATTAAACCAATATTACCCTCTTGAATTAGATCTAAAAATTGCAGACCACGATTAGTGTATTTTTTAGCGATAGAAATTACTAACCTTAAATTCGCTTCCACCATCTCCTTTTTAGCTCGTCGTGCTTTTAATTCACCAATAGACATTCGACGGTTAATATCTTTTACTTGCTCAATAGTTAAGCCAGTTTCCTGTTCAATTTCTTGAAGTTTTTTAAGGCTATATACTACGTCATTTGAAACGTCTTTGAGTTTTTCTGACCATCGTTTATTCATGGTTATTGCAGTTTGTAGCCAATTATCATTGGTTTCATTACCGGTAAATAGAGTAATAAAGCTTTTTTTAGGCATTTTACACCATTCTACACATAGCTTCATAATAAGACGTTCTTGTGTTCGGACACGTTCCATCATGATACGCATGCTATTTACTAGTAATTCAAATTGCTTTGGAACCAGTCGAAACTGTTTAAATACATCAGAGAGATTTTTTATTTCTTCAAGAGCATTAATATGACTACGGCTCCTAGATTTAATCACAGTACGAGTTATTTCATATTGATTTCTCAAAGCACTAAATTTTTCATGTGCTAATTCAGCATCAATGTTATGCTCATCATCTGACGTTTCATCATTAGAGTCATCATCTTCGTTCTCGCTGACCGCTTCTAAAGGAAGATCCGTGCCAATATGAGTGATAGTAGGTGGTATATCTATCTCTGCATTGGGGTCAACAAACCCAGTAATTAAATCAGAGAGACGGGCTTCGTCTAATTGAACTTTTTCATACTGTTCTAAAAGGTATGTAATTGCTTCTGGGTATTCAGCAACAGAACATTGCACTTGATTAATGCCATCTTCAATTCGTTTAGCAATGTCAATCTCACCTTCACGTGTTAACAGTTCAACTGTGCCCATTTCACGCATGTACATACGCACTGGATCAGTTGTACGTCCAATTTCAGACTCTACACTAGATAGAACTTGAGCGGCTGCTTCCACGGCATCTTCATCAGTATCATTGCTGTTTTCGTTTAGTATTAATTCATCGGCATCAGGTGCTTCTTCTACAACCTGAATGCCCATGTTGTTAATCATTTGAATGATATCTTCAAGCTGATCGGAATCTACAATATCATCGGGAAGATGATCATTGATCTCAGAATAGGTTAGATATCCTTGCTCTTTACCACGTGTAACAAGTAATTTAAGCTGAGACTGTGGGTTTTGCTCCATAAGGCTGTATCCATACTTCTAAAAATTAGATTGATCTTGGACGGCCATCTGCCAAGAGTAATAGTATTAGGGTTGTGATGATGATCACAATACCCTATTCAAAAAATTATACATTTTTAATTCAATTGGTAAAAATACCAACGTTTTATGTTAGCAATGGCTAAATTATTCTTTGCGTTATCAATAGAATGAATATTAAGCAATACTATTATTAATCACTTGTGGAATGTTTCTTTTTTCTATTATAGAAAAGTATTTGATAAATTAATTATGTAGTATGTTTAATAGCTTGACTTAATGCCCATAATGCACGACGCTCCTGGCTGTTTAAACCATTGACACGATCACGGGCAATAAGGTTTTCCAGTTTTAATTGCTGAGATCGTTGATAAAGATTATCAAAAGCGTCTAAAAACATAGTTTTTATTTGTTCATCAACAATCATGTGGTTCCAGATTGCCAGTCTTTCAAGGTGTTTACTAAATTTTGTATTGCGGTATAGTTCTAACAGTTGCCCGGTTGTTAAAAAAGGACAATTACGGCAAGTTTTTAATAGGTGAAAAAAAAGATTTAAACCTGGTATTTTTGCTTTTTCTAGTCCATTTATTGGTGGTATGATATTAGATAGAGCAGGGTTTTGGACTAATAAACCAATTAATATACGCATAGTGGTGTTTCTTTCAAAAAATGAGTGTGTAAAAACAGGTTGTTTATTTTTGATTTTTTGTAATAAAAATTTATTCAACCGACCTTCATCGATTATTCCTAACTTATTACCTAGCTCTTGTAGTAGATATATGCGTAAAAGCTCTCCTGGTATCATTTGAATGAGAGGCAACACCAGAGTACTAAGTCTTGCTCGTCCTTCTGGATCGCATAGATTAACTTGTGAAATTAGTGTGGTAAAAATTAATGTTGACATAGGAACGGAATTTTGAATACGCATTTCAAATAATTTTTGGCCTTCTTTACGTATGATCGTATCAGGATCTTCTCGTTCAGGTAAAAACATAAACCGTAATTGATAGCCATCTTGCATATAAGGTAGTGCAATTTTTAGCATGCGCCATGCAGCATGACGTCCAGCATTATCTCCATCATAGCAACAGATTACTGTGTTTGTTATACGAAATAGTGTCTGAATGTGTTTATCTGTAATAGCAGTGCCTAAAGATGCTACCGCATAATCTACTCCAAACTGAGATAACGCCAAAACATCCATATATCCTTCTACAACTAGTAATTTTGACGGTTGAGAATTCTTCTTTAGTGTTTCGTACAAACCATATAATTGATTACCTTTATGAAAAATTATAGTTTCTGGTGAATTGAGATATTTTGGTATTCCATTGTTAAGGATTCGTCCTCCAAAACCAATTACACGACCTAGTTTATCATGAATAGGAAACATAATTCGTTCACGAAATCGATCATAAGTTTGTCCTTGAAGATTTTTAATAAGCATTCCAGTGTCAAGCAATAATTGACGATACAATGCGTTATTTCCAAAATATTTCAATAAATTATTCCATCCAGGTGGGGCATATCCAATAGAAAAACGTTGAATAACTATCTGACTAACTTCGCGTGCTTCAAGATAATTTTTTGCTACTGATGATAATGTTTGTTTTAAGATTTTTTGATAAAAAAGACATAGATCATGCATGAATTTATATAAATTTTTTTGGTGAGTATATGAAAAAACTTTTACACTATTATTTGTATTATATGGTATTGGTAGATTACAACTAACTGATAACTCTTCAATGCTTTCAATAAATGTTAAATGATCATATTTCATGAGAAAATCAATTATATTTCCATGTGCACCACAACCAAAACAGTGAAAAAATTGTTTTTCTCCATTGACAACAAAAGAAGGGTTTTTTTCTTTATGGAACGGACAGTGCGTATAGTAATTCTTACCTTGTTTTTTTAATGTAAGACGAGTATCGACAAGATCAACAATATCTGTACGTCCTAGAAGGTCCCTTATAAATTCAGGTGGAATACGTTGTAACATGATATCCTATTAATAGTTATAATGTTCTCATGTGAATTATGAAATCAATTGAAACTTCATAAGTATCAAACCAACAAAAACAAGCCGTGTTCTCCTATTAAAAACACGGCCAAATTAATAAGCAACTATTTTATCAAGCTGGTAAAATCATTTTATATGTCAATAAAGACGAGTGTGACGTGCATTTTCCCGTATTAATTTCTTTGCGTGGCGCTTAACAGCAGATGCTTTAGCACGTTTTCGTTCAGTTGTTGGTTTTTCATAAAATTCACGACGACGAACTTCAGCTAAAACTCCTGCTTTCTCACAGGAACGTTTAAAGCGGCGCAGTGCTACGTCGAATGGCTCATTTTCACGTACTTTTATTACTGGCATGCAACCCTCACATTAAAACATATAGTTTTTTGTTGTCTTTTTTGGCAATCAAAAATATGTTTTATATTAAAATATTTAAATTTACCTTAATGTCACCTGCATTGTAAAGCAAATATAGCATAAAATAAATAATAAATAGACTGGATTTTAATTCAACAGCTAAGTGAAATTCTATACCATTCATTAATTTTTAGTGATAATAGGTTAAAGACTTTGAGGTATTTTTTAATATGATTAATTATTAATTAATATAATTATATTATATAATAGCATACTTTTAAGTTATTGGCAGTATGTTCTAACTGACGTCATGTCTATAGGAGCATCTTTTTTAATATTATATATTGTAAGTATAAGGTGAAATTAATGCGCGTGCTTGGTATTGAAACATCCTGTGATGAAACTGGAATTGCTATTTATGACTCTTATGCAGGTTTAATAGCAAATCAAGTGCATACTCAATCAGAGGTTCATGAGGCTTACGGTGGTGTAGTTCCTGAGCTAGCTGCTCGTCATCATCTTCAACAAACTTTACCACTCATACAGGCTGCGCTACAAGAATCTAAATTAACAGTAAAGGATATCAATGCAGTTGCTTATACTGCAGGCCCTGGTTTAGTTAGTGCTTTACTAATAGGGGCATGTATTGGGAGATCGCTCGCATTTTCTTTAAATATTCCTTCTATTGCTATTAATCATATGGAAGGACATCTTCTTTCGCCAATGTTAGAAAAAAATCCCCCAGATTTTCCGTTTATCGCGTTATTAGTATCTGGTGGTCATACGCAGTTAATTAGTGTCACTGCAATGGGTTGCTATGAGTTACTAGGAGAGTCTCTTGATGACGCCGCAGGTGAGGCTTTTGATAAAATTGCTAAATTATTAGGATTAGGTTATCCTGGCGGTCGAGAACTATCTAAAATTTCTCAACATGGTGTACCTGGACGTTTTATTTTTCCAAGACCAATGACTAATCGACCTGGATTAGATTTTAGTTTTTCTGGTTTAAAAACCTTTGCAGCTCAGACTATCTATAATAATGCCAATACACAACAAGTTCGCGCTGATATTGCTTGCGCTTTTGAAGATGCGGTAATTGATACATTACTTATTAAATGTCGACGTGCTTTAGATCGAAGTGGCTTTAAACGATTAGTGGTTGCTGGAGGAGTTAGTGCTAACTGTTTATTACGAAACAAACTGGCAGATATGATGACAGGACGTAATGGAGAGGTCTTTTATGCTCGTCCTGAATTTTGTACAGACAATGGAGCAATGATTGCGTATGCTGGCGCGATTCGTCTGAAGGGGATAACACATGATTCACTTGATATTAAAGTGTATCCTCGTTGGCCATTATCTTAACTATTTTAGTATATGATGATACTGTTTATAGGTTCTTGTTATTTTGATTAAATTGCTTAAAAAGAAATCTGTATAATACACTTTTATTAAAGGTTTTTTATCTTTAGTATTACATATTAAAGAAAAAAGAAAAAAGAAAAAAGAAAAAAGAAAAAAACAAAAGATTATGTTATTGTGTGATTTGTTTAATTACTATTGAGTAATTAAAAACTGATAATTATATCATAGAATTATATATAATGTTACAATAAGGTGGTTTTAATATTAACTTTTTGAAATAAATCAATATATTAAGGAACAAAAGCGGTAAGACATAGATAAGATTTGATCTTAAATACGTCAAAGTAATAGATTTTATAAAAATATAGTGAAATTATTTATTTCAGTATTCAAGACATGAATAGCTTGTTTTTATTATTAATAATAAAGATAAGATTTTTATTTACAGAAAATTATAGTGTTAAATACATTATTTTATATAAAATTATATATACTATTCTTAATAGTCATTTATGTTTATTTTTTTGAGAATTTTAGAAATCCTTTTAGTATGCATCTGTGTTCTAATTTTATCTAATTTTTTACAATGATTTAAATTTTGATATATTATAATATATCAAAATAACAGATAGTAGCGTTTCTATATTTATGTAATACCATACCTGAAGATATACTAAACCTAATATAATTGGTTACTATATAATTAAAGAGAAATATTATGGATATAATATTTATTGATAAACTCAGTGTGATCACTATTATTGGTATTTATGATTGGGAAAAAATCGTCCCGCAAAAATTGTTGCTTGATCTTCAAATAGGATCAGATTCTAGCAAAGCGGGTATGAGTGATAACATAAAAGATTGTTTAAATTATACTAGTATAGTAGAAGCTGTTATAACTTTTGTGAGTAGCGGGCAATTTTCATTAATTGAACGTGTAGCAGAGGAAGTGGCAGCCTTATTACTTAATAAATTTTCGTCTTTATGGATTCGCGTTAAAGTTAGTAAACCAAGCGCAGTAGAACAGGCAGAACAAGTTGGCGTTATAATTGAGCGCGGATGTATTACAGAGCCCATCGCATGCATACATTGCAGTCATAGAAAATTTCATACAAGTGTATCATGATAAGTGAAGAATATTTATTCTATATCTTATAGAATTGGACCGCTTACCATATTAAATTATATCTTCGATAGGATTAGAAATACAAATTATAGATATGCTCTTACAACAATCAGAAACTTAATATAGTGCTCTTGTCATAGAGTCTGACATTATGATTGCTTATTAATAGGCGCTTTGGATCATTGATGGACCTATATTAAATCTAAAATTGACTATATTTGTTGATCAAGTTATTTATTTACATATGATCTAGAGTTTTAATACCTAAAAGAGTTAATCCTTGTTTTAAGGTTTTTGCTGTTAACTGCGCTAATTTTAAATAGCTTTGTTTAATTTTTTTATCTTTTTCTTCAAGGATCTGGCAAGTTTCATAAAATTGTGAAAATTTAGAAGATAAAGCATACAAATAAGCGCACATTATGTGAGGCATTCCATCATGAGCAACTTTTTTTACTGTTTCATCAAATTGTAATAGATTAAGAGCTAATTCTACTGAATGATTACTTGAAAGGTATGTAGATCCATTAAATCGTTTTTTTAAGTCGATGTTTGCTTTACGAAATATTGATAACACTCTAGTATAAGCATATTGTATATAAAGGGCAGTATTACCCTTTAAAGATAGCATGTTATCCCAATCAAAAATATAATTTGTAGTTCGATTTTTTGCTAAATCGGCATATTTCATTGAGCCAATACCAATAATTTCCGCGATGGTTTTTAATTTTTGTTTTGGTATATCTGGGTTTTTATCTAATACTAACCTAGTAGCACGATTTATGGCTTCATCTAGTAAATCAGATAATTTAATAGTATTACCGGTTCTAGTTTTAAAAGGTTTTCCATCTTTACCTAACATCATCCCAAACATATGATGTTCTAATTGGACGTTTTCTGGAACATAACCAGCCTTGTGAGCGATCTGCCACACTTGAGCTAAATGTTGTTTTTGACGTGAATCAATATAATAAAGGATGCGATCTGCATGTAGAGTTTCGCAACGATATTTCACGCAAGCAACATCAGTTGTAGTGTATAAATAAGCGCCATCCTTTTTTTGAATAATTACTCCTGTCAGCTCACTAGACTTATTGCACTCTGCATTCAGAAAGACTACTACTGCATCTTGACTTTGTACTGCAAGTTTTTTAGACCTGAGATCAGATACCATATCTGGCATCATGTTTTGATATAAACTTTCTCCCATTATATTATTAGATGTTAGTGTAATATTCATGCGATCATAAAGTATTTGATTTTGTTTCATGGTGATATGTACTAATTGTTTCCACAGTTTTCGGCAATAATCATCGCCATTTTGTAGTTTTACAACATAATCGCGAGCACGTTCAGCAAATTTTACATCTTTATCATATGCATGTTTGGCTTTACGGTACAGAATTTCTAAATAATTTAAAGTAATGTTTTCGTAATTTTTAATTTTCTTTTCTTCTAGAAAAGCAATCAACATGCCAAACTGAGTGCCCCAATCTCCAATATGATTGGCACGTATCACATTGTGCCCAAGAAACTCCAGTGTTCGTACCATAGCATCACCAATAATAGTGGAACGTAAGTGACCAACATGCATTTCTTTAGCTACATTTGGTGAGGAATAATCTACAACAATAGTCTGTTTTTTGATAGGTGTAACACCCAGTTTATTTTTTTCTAATATATTGTCAATTTGTAAGGCTAACCATTTTGGTTCAAGAAAAATATTCAAAAATCCTGGGCTTATGATTTCAACTTTTTTGGCGATCCCGTGAAGATCCAACTTTTCTAAAACTTGTTTTGCTAGTTTTATTGGTGATAGATTCAATTTTTTCGCTAATGCCATCATGCTATTTACTTGATAATGCCCGAACTTTGCTTGTTCCGACTGACAAACTTGCGGTCTATAATTTTCTGATAAACCTGATAAAAGCATAGCTTGACTAATTTTTTGTGAAAGAAAGTTCTGAATATTCACTATTTTACCTTCAGATATTGATCGGTTATAGTAGTTTTAATGTGCTTATTATAAACAAAAGCCATACGAAAAAGATTATTGTATTTTCCTGTTATTGGTCATTTTTTTAAAATATATTTTTCAAAAGTTATTAGATCAAAAGATTTACGAGATACTCTATAGCAGAGTTGCTATATAAACAATAAAAATCATTTTTATAGTCATCATATTCGTTTGTATATGTAATGTGTATTATTAATAGGGTTTTTAAAACTTGTAATAGTATATTACATATCTTCTTTTAGTATATTGCAAAAGTTAAGAAGTATGATTTAGACATTTTAAGTTAACCGACGTTCATGACTATAAAAATAAATATTGAAAATTATTTACTTCGCATCTTTTGGTATCGATTGTAAATAATATTTGCATAGGTTATAGTTTATTCAAATAATAAGTAATATGATTTATAATCATTATTCTTATAGTTATATATAATATAATATGTATACATTAGCAACTAATGTAACTATAAATATAGTTTATAAAAATTAGTGACTATAATATAATTAATAAATTAGAGAATTTTTATGCATTAAAATAGATCCTTGACCTTAAAAAATTAAAACTCGGATTACCCAATAAGTTTTATGTTATATTATCCAAATAACGCTCCGCATCACGTGCTGCCATGCATCCGCTTCCTGCTGCGGTAATAGCTTGCCTGTAAATATCATCTACCACATCACCAGCAGCAAATACGCCAGGTATACTGGTTTGTGTGGCATTACCATACATGCCAGATTGCACTTGAATATAACCGTTACGCAAGGAAAGTTGATTATAAAATATTTTTGTATTTGGGGTATGACCTATAGCAATAAATACACCGGAGATTGTTAAATTTTTTGTTAAAGTCTCTTGCGTTGAGCGCAATCGTAATGCATTGACGCCATTTTGGTCACCTGAAACTAAATCTAAAGTATAATTAGCATGCAGAATAATATTTTTTTGATTGATTTTTTTGTAGAGACGGTCTACAAGAATTTTTTCCGCACGAAAAGTATTTCGACGATGAATAAGGTGAACTTCAGAGGCAATATTAGTCAAATATAATGCTTCTTCTATCGCGGTATTGCCGCCACCAATGACTGCAACTTTTTTATCTCGATAAAAGAAACCATCACAAACCGCACAAGCGGATACGCCTCGTCCTTTAAATGCCTCTTCTGAGGGTAGTCCGAGATAACGAGCTGAAGACCCAGTCGCAATAATTAATGCATCAGCACTATACCTATTTTTCTCACCATATAATAAAAAAGGTTTTTTTTGAAGGTTAACGTTTATAATTTGGTCATTAATTATCTGAGTATTAAATTTCAGCGCATGCTCATGCATTCTATCCATCAAGGCTGGCCCCGTTAAATCATAAGCATTACCTGGCCAATTTTCGACATCGGTTGTAGTGGTTAATTGTCCACCCTTTTCTACACCTGTGATTAATACTGGATGTAAGTTAGCGCGTGCTGCATATATAGCGGCAGTATAACCAGCTGGACCTGAGCCTAAAATTAATAATTGACTATGCGTGAGATCACCCATATTATCCATCCTTTTTTTTCACTAGTACAATATTGGGGTTTATAAAAACCCCTTTAAAGTATAAGAATTCTGGGAAATTGATGTATTATTCACTTAGAGGTATATAAATATATGATATTTTTTAAGAAAATTATGCCATATAAGAACTTTGCTAGCATTATAGACACATAATGTATAATAGCTCACTACGTTAGCGTGATTCACTAAAGTTTTTACTGTATTTTAGATTCAGGATATCAGTGATACTACCTTCAAATACTTGTGCTGTTAAACCAATTGACTCGTGCAGAGTTGGATGAGCATGAATAGTTAGTGCGATATCTGCCGCGTCGCATCCCATTTCAATAGCCAAACCAATTTCACCTAAGAGCTCACCGCCATTGCTTCCAATAATTGCACCACCAATAACACGATGTGTTTTTTTATCAAAGATTAATTTGGTCATGCCATTTGTACAATTAGATGCAAGAGCTCGACCTGAAGCGGACCAAGGGAAAGTGGAGACTTCATAACAAATGTTTTGTTCTTTAGCATCTTTTTCAGTGACACCAACCCAAGCTATTTCTGGATCAGTGTAGGTAATACATGGAATAACTTTTGGATCAAAATAATATTTTTTTCCAAAAATTACTTCAGCTGCAATATGACCCTCATGCATTCCTTTATGTGCTAGCATTGGCTGTCCAACTACATCACCAATAGAAAAAATATGTGGAATATTAGTGCGCATTTGATTATTGACAGAAATGAAACCGACTTTATCCACTTGAATGCCAGCCTTTTCTGCTCCACAGTTTTTACCATTGGGTGAACGACCAACTGCTATTAAAACCGCATCATAACGCTGTACGTCTATAGGTGCTTGTTTACCTTTCATGGTTACATATATACCATCTTTTTCTGCTGTAACAGATGTCACTTTACTTTCCAACATAATCTTAAATTGTTTAGAAATATATCGAGTAAAAAACTGCATGACATCTGTATCTGCAGGAGGAATTAACTGCGCAGACATCTCAATAATTTCAATTTTTGAGCCAAGAGAATAATAAATTGAAGCAATTTCAAGACCTATAATTCCGCCGCCTATTATAAGAAGTCTCCCTGGTATTGAATTTAATTCAAGCGCAGAGGTGGAATCCCAAATCCGTTCATCATGATATGGAACACCTGATATTTTAATAGGCGATGAACCTGTCGCGATAATTGCGTGATTAAAAGTAATAGTAGTACACGAACCATTTTGTAGAATAACTTCTAATGTATTAGCGCTAGCAAACTTACCAACACCCTGTATTATAGGTACTTTACGCTTGATTGCAATACTAGATAATCCTCTACTTAATTTGTGAATAACTTTTTTTTTCCAATTACGTATTGCCTCAAGATTTATTTGTGGATCACTAAGAACTATATTGTTATTTTTAAGTTCTTTAATTTCCTTGAGTACTTTTACAACATGCAGTAAAGCTTTAGAGGGAATACAGCCTACATTTAGACAAACTCCACCTAAATTTTGTTGATGTTCTACTATAGTTGTCTGAAAACCCAAATCTGCTGCGCGAAATGCTGCAGAATAACCTGCAGGACCACCTCCGATAACAACAACTTGAGTTTGAATGCGATCAGTCATTAGAACCTCCTAATGTTCATGGATCATCTGATTATGATGTTATTATAAATAATTATTTTTTGTTTTTGTTATGCTTAATAATTATGAGATATTATCCAATAATTACATAATGTAATGTACAAGAAATGTATACTAATGATAGATATATATCTAATTATAGATTTACATTACTAGATAGCGAATATCAGATATTGTTTTATTTAGTATAGTAATAAATCGTGCACCATCAGCCCCATCAATGACGCGGTGATCAAAGGACAAAGAAATTGGCATAATTAAGCGTGGTATAAATTTATTGTCATGCCAGACAGGCTCTGTTACGAATTTAGAGATACCAAGGATAGCCACTTCTGGTGCATTGATAATAGGTGTAAAATGAGTTGTTCCCAAACGACCAATACTAGAAATAGTAAAACAACCGCCTTGCATTTCTTTTGTAGTTAATTGATTATTACGTGCTTTTGTAGAAATATTGCTTAATTCATGAGATAGTTCAATAATACCTTTTTTATTCACATCCTTAAGGACTGGGACTACTAAACCATTTATGGTATCGATAGCTATGCTGATATGGGTGTATTCTTTTAGGATCAGCTTCTGTTCATCTAAGGATAGTGAGCTATTAAAGCGTGGCATTTTTTTTAGTGCTATAGCAACAGCTTTTATAATAAATACTAGAGGGGTGAGTTTTATTTCTAGATTCTCGTTAAGTGCTATACTGTTTTGTTTTTTTCGGAATTTTTCTAAATCAGTGATATCTACTTTGTCAAAATGGGTAACATGTGGAATCATTAGCCAGTTTCTTTTTAGGTTTGCGCCAGATTTTTTTTGGATACGAGTCATGGATACTTCGTTAGTTTTGCCAAATGTTGTATAATCAATTATTGGCCATGGCGTTATGTTTTGTTCTATATTATTCCCTGTGATGATTTTATTGGCATTTGAAGTGTTATTTGTTGTATGTTGTATATGTGGCATTAAGTCTTCTTGTAAAATTCGTGATTTATATCCAGTGCCTGTTATATTATCAAGATTAACATTGAATATCCTCGCTAAACGTCGAATAAAAGGAGTGGCATGAATGTATGCTTGATTTTTAATAAATTTGGTTTTATGTATAGAGTGAGTTACCCCTTTTTCTGATGAAAAAGATTCTTCTATGCTTTTAATATGAACGATCATCATAAGCATACCAATTGAAATTATCTCTCCATGTTTGATTTTTATTTCATATACTCTGCCTGCAATAGGGGATTGGATTTCTATTAGATTTTGCTGCTTGCTTTCTACGAGAAGTATTGGTTCTTTTATGCTAATGTTATGATCTACGGCAACTAAGATTTTAATAACTTTAACTGAATCATTATGAAGTTCTGGTAAATGAAGACCTGTGTAGGAGCTTATTGTCGGTAAGAACTTTTCTTTTATGCAATGATCTGTTAAAAATTCCCCAGCGCTATCTTCTTCTGCAACATCAAAGATCATTATGACTTTTCCGGTATGTATTTTATCTCCTAGGTTGACTTGAATCTCTTTTACTACACCAGATTTTGGAGAAGGTATTTCCATAGAAGCTTTCTCACCTTCAACAACTAATAGCGGTTGCTCATATTCAATTACATCACCAATCTTTACTAAGATATCAGTAACTTCAACTAAATCAGTCCCAATATCAGGAACAGAAATTGCAATAGTCATTTTGTATTACCTCTTAAATTAAAGCAAATATGGATTGCTTTTATCAGCGTCAATTTTGAACCTTGTAATAGCTACTGATATCTCTTTTTTATCAATGGTATTATTTTTAGCTAATGCAGTTAATGCAGCAATTACTATATAAGCACTATCAATTTCAAAATGATAGCGTAGGTTTTTGCGACTATCTGATAAACCAAACCCATCTGTACCCAGTACTCGATAATTATTAGTTGGAATAAAGCTTCGAATTTGTTCAGCAAATAACTTCATATAGTCAGTTGATGCTATGGCAGGTTCATTATTCATGATTTTGGTGATATACGGGATTCGTGGTGTTTTAGATGGATGCAACATATTCCATCGCTCACAACGTTGACCATCACGAGCCAATTCAGTAAATGAAGTAACACTATAAACATCAGACCCTATATTATAGTCTCTCTCGAGAATATCTGCTGCTTGACATACGTATTGTAATATAGCACCTGATCCTAATAATTGTACTTTTCCTGCAGAGCCTTCTTTGCTATTTAGTTTATATATACCCTTGCAGATTCCATATTCAACTTCTGACGGCATACTGGGCATATGGTAATTTTCATTTAAAGTAGTAATATAATAGTAAATATTTTCTTGTGCATGGCCATACATACGAATTAAGCCATGATGAATGATTACCGCTACTTCATAAGCATATGCTGGATCCCAGGATATACAGTTTGGAATGGTCAGAGCATGGATGTGACTATGACCATCTGCATGTTGCAATCCTTCACCATTGAGAGTGGTGCGACCTGAAGTGCCACCAATTAGAAATCCGCGGGCCTGTTGGTCACCCGCTGCCCATAATAAGTCCCCAATACGTTGAAAACCAAACATGGAATAATAGATATAGAAGGGGATCATAGGTATATTATTTGTACTATAAGATGTTGCTGCTGCTAACCATGAGCAAGCTGCACCCATTTCGTTAATCCCCTCTTGAAGGATCTGCCCTTTTGCGTCCTCCCTGTAGTATGCTACTTGTTCGCGATCTGATGGATTATACTGTTGTCCATGTGGGTTATAGATCCCAATTTTCCGAAACAAACCTTCCATTCCAAATGTACGCGCTTCATCCGCAATAATGGGCACTATTTGTTCTTTAATGCTTACATTCTTTAATAAAAGATTCAAGACACGTACAAATGCTATAGTAGTTGATATTTCTTTATTTTGTTCAATCAATAAAGAGCGAAATTCTTCTAATGATGGTATTTCTAGTTCTTTATAAGCAGTTTCTTGACGCATAGGCAGATATCCACCTAGTTTTTTGCGTTGCTCGTGGAGGTATTTATACTCATCGGAGTCGTTTTTAAAGGTTATATAAGGTAAGTGTTTAATACTTTCGTCATCTACTGGAATTTGAAAACGATCTCGAATATAACGTAGTCTATCTAGGCTCATTTTTTTTACTTGATGGGCAATATTTTTTCCCTCAGCTGTTTCACCCATTCCATAACCTTTTACTGTATGAGCAAGAATAACAACTGGTTTATTTTTGTGGTCTTGTGCTTTTTTGAGTGCCGCGTAAATTTTTGTTGGATCATGACCACCTCGGCTAAGATTCCAGATTTCATCATCGGTCATATCCTCTACAAGTTTTGTTGTTTCAGGATACTTTCCGAAGAAATGTTTACGTATATAAGAACCATCTTTAGATTTTAAAGTTTGATAATCACCGTCAATAGTTTCATTCATCAGCTGGACTAATGTACCACTGGCATCCTTATGCAATAGCCGATCCCAGCCTCCTCCCCAAATGACTTTAATGACTTCCCAACCTGCTCCAGCAAAAATCCCTTCCAGCTCATTAATAATTTTGCTGTTTCCTGTTACTGGCCCATCTAATCGTTGTAAGTTGCAATTAATAATAAATATTAGGTTATTTAACTGTTCCCGACTTGCAATAGTAATAGCACCTTTAGATTCTGGCTCATCCATCTCACCGTCTCCTAAGAATGCATAAACAGTTTGCAAGGATGTATCTTTCAGGTTACGGTGGTGAAGATATTTTAAAAATTTAGCCTGATATATTGCCGCCACAGGACCGAGACCCATTGAAACAGTTGGAAATTGCCAAAAATTTGGCATGAGTTTAGGGTGGGGATAAGATGGTAACCCCTCTCCGTGAACTTCTTGCCGAAAGTTGTCCATTTGTTTTTCAGTGATCCGGCCTTCTAAAAAAGCACGAGCATATATTCCTGGAGATATGTGACCTTGAAAATAAACTAGATCACCTCCATCTTTTGTGTTGAGCGCACGGAAAAAATGATTAAAACATACTTCATATATAGTAGCTGCAGACTGGAAGGATGCAATGTGACCACCTAATTCTAGATTTTTTTGTGACGCACGTAGCACGATTATGATTGCATTCCAACGAATAGCAGCACAAATACGATCCTCTAAAATCATGTTACCTGGGTATTTTGGTTCATCCTCTAGAGCAATAGAATTAATGTAATTTTTTGCATATGTATGAGCATTGGTTTGAATTCCGCTCTTACTTGCAGCTTTTAGCACTTCATTGATTAGGTATTTAGCACGTTCTGTGCCTTCTTCATGAATCACTGACTCAATTGAATCTATCCATTCTTGGGTTTCAATTGGATCTAAATCATAATTAAAATGTTTTGACATAGATGTATTTCCTGTTATACCTCATCTGTTAAATAGTTAAACATCATAGTTTTGATTTTAACGTAGATTAACGCATGAACATAGGATGGATCCTGTATGATAATATTTAAAAAAATCTATTTTTAGAACAAGAGATAGTAAAAATCTCACCAGTGTTATTTTTTCAATTATTCATTGTGATCTTTAACAAGACTGAACTTGAAGTGGAATTATCTTTATCTTACTGCATATGAGGCTCTTTGGTGTTTATATAGTGTCTATATATGCTTTAACAGATACATTATTAAAGTAAAGATATACTCTATTTCATGATGCTGGTTATTATTTTATTATAATATATTGATGTAATCTGGCAGAATTACCAAGAAGATTATAGAATCGTGACAGAATCTATTCATCTAAAAATATTAGTCAATTACTCACCTTTGAGCTATACAAATAAATAATTTTATTTTAATGAATACTTATTCATTCTCTTATTTGTGATGTATGAAAATATTTAATTAACTTTTACGCTATATATTCCAAATGGCTTAGCAGAGTGTGATTTTATTTTTAAAACAGAAAAATTTCTCACTTTTTGAAGCAAAAAACAATAATGATAGCATCAACGAATAAGGAGAGTATTTATAGATTTCTCCAGGTTATATAAAATTGTTATATTAATGTTTTAATATATCATTTTACCTATATTCGCGCATTGAATGCATATGTTAGTGATGCAATTTACTATTAAGCTTGAATATGCTCTCTGAGAATTTTCTTGTTTTATTATGTATTTTATATATATCTATATAATAGCTAAAGGATGGATTTCTTTTCTGGTTATCCATAGTATAATATTTATTAATATTTTATTAAGCCTGGTTTAGCATTTTACACTCAAGCTGTCATATAAACTATATATTGTTTCTCAATAATTTTTTCTAAATTCCATAACTAAAATTTCATAATGAAGATTATATCAGTTTATATACATTGTGTACTATATTAAATCCTTGTGCTATATATAGATATTTTGATAGTTAATTTTTTATTAAAGAGCAACGTTTTTTTAATAATATTCTTTAGATGACAGTAGCTTTATAATTAAAAAAATTTTTTTAGATTTTTTTAAATTAGTTACCTATTCTCGATTATTTAAGATTTTTAAGATATATTTATATGTAAAGAAGGTTTAGTATAAAAATAAATTATTATCTATATTTAATTTGTTATTCTGTTCTTTGTAGATTGGTATACGCTTATTATAATTATTTAGTTAGTTACAGTAACATGGTTTTTTTTAAAAAAACTAGTATTATTATAATGCATCATTAATAAGCAATCTATGATGTCAGAGAGTAGTTTATAAAAGATTAGAGTTTTCTTCAATGAATAGCGTGCTATTGTAGGATTACAGGCATGTAATTACCTCATAAATGTAAGTATATACTGATGTATAAATTTTCTTAATAGATGGGATTTTGAATTACTTTTAAAATAAAAATTTTATAAATAACTAATGTATTTTGTGGCGGATGCTTTAATTTGTCACTGTTTAGTAAGCAGGTGCTTTATTGGAAAATTATGAAATATAAAGATTTAAGGAGTTTTCTTTCTCTATTGGAAGAACGTGGAGAATTGAAACGTATTCAAAAAGAAATTGATCCTAATCTCGAAATGACTGAAATTTCTGACCGTACCTTACGTATTAATGGCCCGGCATTGCTTTTTGAAAACCCAAAAGGATATAGCATGCCAGTGCTATGCAATTTATTTGGTACATTAGATCGCATAGCATTGGGAATGGGACAGGTTGATCAGCATTCTTTACGCGATATCGGAAAGCTTATGGCTTTTCTTAAAGAACCGGAGCCGCCGCAAGGGTTGAGTGATTTTTTAAAAAACATACCCCAATGGAAGCAAGTTCTCAATATGCCAACTAAACACGTTCAAAATGCACTGTGTCAACAACAGATTTTAAAAAATGAAGAAGTTGACTTAAGATGTCTTCCTGTTATGAGGTGTTGGCCGAATGACGTTGCGCCATTAGTAACTTGGGGGTTAACGATAACACGTGGCCCACATAAAACAAGACAAAATTTAGCTATTTATCGTCAACAAGTTCTTGAAAAGAATAAGCTAATTATGCGATGGTTACCGCATCGCAGTGGTGCATTAGACTTTCAAGCATGGTGTCATACTTATACTAAAAAACGCTTTCCAGTTTCTGTAGTGTTAGGTGCTGATCCGGCAACAACGCTGGGTGCTGTTATGCCAGTACCGGATAAGTTATCAGAATATGCCTTTGCTGGTTTGCTTCGTGGCAATAAAACTGAAGTTGTAAAGTGTATTTCAAATGATTTAGAAGTTCCAGCCAGATCAGAAATTGTATTAGAGGGATATATTCAACCAGGAGAGGTGGCTCTAGAAGGACCTCATGGAGATCATACTGGATACTATAATGAGGTAGATAGTTTTCCAGTTTTTACCGTGACTCATGTAACACAACGTTATAAAGCCATTTATCATTCCACCTACACTGGCCGCCCACCGGACGAGCCAGCTATTTTAGCTATAGCTTTTAATGAAATATTTATACCACTTCTTCAGCAACAATTTCCAGAAATTATTGATTTTTATATGCCATCAGAAGGATGTTCTTATAGATTAGCGATAGTGACTATTAAAAAGCAATATCCTGGACATGCAAAATTTATAATGATGGGCATTTGGTCATGCCTGCGCCAATTTATATATACTAAATGTATTATTGTATGTGATAATGATATTAATCCTCGAGACTGGAATGATGTTATTTGGGCAATAACCACTCGCATGGATCCGGCTCGTGATGTAGTTATTATAAATAATACGCCAATTGATTATCTTGATTTTTCTTCGCCTATATCAGGTCTTGGGTCAAAAATAGGAATAGATGCCACTAATAAATTAACAGGCGAAACTCAACGTAAATGGGGGTCTCCTATTAAACAAGACCCTTATGTAACTGCTCGTGTAGATGAACTTTGGGATGAATTAAATATAGTAAAAAATACTAATCTCTATTAAAATCAATAGTTATAATATTATTATTACTTGACAGAGGAATTAGTGCCAACTTTAAGGTGTGAAATTGCTTCAGTAGAAGCTATAACCAATACGATATATCGTGTTCGATTAACTCCAGAGGTTTATGTTGCTTTTCGTGCGGGTCAGTATTTAATACTAAAAATAAAAGATCATGCTCACTTATCATTCTCTATTGCCTCAACACCAATGGAAAAAGATATCATTGAATTGCATATTGGGGGTGCTGAGCTTAATTCTTATATTATATCAGCGATAGAGTATATACAGAATAATAAAAATATTATTGTTGATATACCCTATGGTCTTGCTTGGTTGAGAGAGGAAGATGATTCTCCATTGATATTGATTGCAGGCGGGACAGGTTTTTCTTATATTCGATCCATTTTATTTACAGCGCTAGCACGAAAGTCAGATAGGTGTATTTCTGTGTACTGGGGCGGACGTGAGATACAGCATCTTTATGACCTAGATAGTCTCAATAGATTGCTACACAAGCATTCTAATTTAAAGATTTTCCCTGTCCTTGAGAGGACTGAATATGGTTTTGGTGGTCGTAAAGGTACTGTTATAAGTGCTGTTATGAAGGATTATAATTGTTTATCTAGACATGCTATATATATTGCGGGGCCTGTGAATATGGTCAAAAAAGCACATATATGCCTTTGTACAGAACGAGGAGCTAATTCATCGCTCATTTTTGGAGATGCTTTGGCATTTATTTAATGCACATAACAGAAAAACCCTATATTTTTAATTAACCTATTAAATAGGTGCTTTATAAGATTGTAATGAATTACACACATTTTTATATAAAAAATTATTCTATATTTAGAAATACTTAATGTATAACTAGATGTATAGTTTTATCTAATAAGATTAGAATTATTTGTAAAGTCATATTATATGTTACTACTAGTATAGTATAAAGCATATTTTAATAAATGTGTTAAACATGTCATATGTATATAGAAAAGTAAGATGATATTAGCGATCAAATGAGATTAATTAGTGGAAACTACTAAATAAAGCTATCATCATTAGATGTTGTAAGAAGTATTGATCTCGACTAATAAGGGCTGATTGATGTATTTTGGGTAGATTGTCTCTATAAAGATAGATCGAACTTTCTCTATATATCAAGATAATAACATGTAATGGCGGCATCACTTCTTATCTTATCAAGAGTATTTGGTTTACTGAAGTGTAATTGTCATCCTAAGCTTAGAATGGGTATGTTACATATTTTATATATTGCATAATAAAAATTATTTTTAAGAATTATTATAAGATGTAATACTAATAAAATATTATTATGTTTAATTTTAGATTAATTGAGCTTTTTCTATTAAGAAAATGCACTTTAGTTTAGTTAGATTTAGTAAACTAAAATAATGATATGCAGCTACATAGACATGAGGTAGATTCATCTTTTTACGTATCGTAAATAAAAAATTAGTTAGTATACTAATAAACAGTGGGAAAAGGAATGTTTTTAATAACTTCTTGTGACATTATAATTTTACTATGTATAAAGATAGCTGCAATTTATTGCAATAATAGAAATGGTGACGTTAGTTCTGTTAGTAAAATTCTAAATTCATTAGAAATATTGAATATAAAATATTTAAAATATTACTTATATACTATCTGAAAAGCAAAACAAAATATAGGTATAAACAGGTATATTAGTGCATATTATAGATGATATTTAACTGAAAGCGCGTAGCAAAAATATTTTTATTTAAAAGTATTTTTAATTATAATAGCTTAAGCCATTATATATGGATTATTTAAGAGTTAAATAAATAAAGGTTAGCATGTTAGCTAAGAGTATTATTTTGTATAAAAACTAATTTTATATACATATAAAGAACAAAATTCACCATCGAAGAACAGTAATAATTAGGTGACAGTAGAAAATATAGAGTATTTAATAAATATATATACACAACAAGAGATGGCATGATATTAGATGTATAGTTTTGTATACTAATTTTTTAATTAATTCACTTGAGTAGTAATTATTCTAGTCAGTTTTAATGTAAAATGTATAAATAATTTTTTTATTTTTTATATAAAGTATAGTGTTAACACAAAAGTAAAAGTTGTGGTATTTTTAAAAGATCACATCTAGAAGCTCTAAGATGAGGGCATTGACTTCATAATAGTCAAGACCTGCACAGAATCATAGTAATTCTGTTAATGATTGTAACAACAAGATAACAACAATCTATTTTACTAATAATTTAATTTAATATTACATTTTATGGTTATATTAAGAGCAATAATCGATATTCATATAAAAATTTTATTTAGCTATTCTAAGAGCTAATTTTGCATGATCAACTCATTTGTTGAACATTTATTTTGTAATTCTAAGTTTGTTTAATAATTTATATTTATTAATTTTATATTTTTAATAAAAATTACTTGTGATGAGATACTATTAGAGATACAGGCTAGTATTTATATGCGCATATAGATAGAAATATATAGTCTCTTCATATATATTATGATGTTATAGTAGTCAAGTAAAATCAATTTGACTATTTTGGTTAAGTCAAAATAAAGAAATGAATCTATCGATAATAGTGCTATTGAATGGTTTAAATATTAAATTTTTGATATAATTTAATAAATAAAATGTTTTTATTTTATAATTGTATTGTGGTATCTACAGCAAATCTTTATAACTAGTTATAGTTAACCTTCTAAATAAGATTTATTCCTATGTTCTGGATAAGAAAATGCGAGATTTAGCGCGAATAAATAAAATTTTTAATCCTCTTTATGAAAAGATTTAGAGATTTTTAAAACTTTTTATAGATGTTCAATAAGTATAAGTTAAAATAAAATTTAATAGTGTATTATTATCTGAGCCATTAGAAACACAAACATTGCTCCATCCGAGCATCTTAGCTAAGCTCTTTAAGCGCTCACTGATAACTATAAGTCGACATTTTAATAACCATTCTTTTCGATCTATATCTGTAAATAAACAGTGTAATTGCATTAACATTTCACCACTAGTTACTATTATTGTATCTATTCCCTTTTGACGCCAACGTTTACCCTCTTTTTCACCGTGATAGAATTTTGCACAACGTTGATAGCATTCAATTAGCTCCACTTGCGCGCCATAACCTAGTAAGGTATCTCGGAGTAAATTTCTTCCTCCATTGCCACGTAAAATCAAAATATTTTTACCTTTTATAGTTTGTGTAGATAAAGCTTTAATAAGTGTTTCGCTAGTTTCTTGTTGATTTGGACAGAAAATTTTATATCCAGTGGCAGCATGAAATGCTATGGCCGTACTACGTCCAATGGCATAATAGTTTAATATTTTAGGCCATGATATATTTTTACTTGTTAAAATAAGTTCAGCATAATGAATAACATTTCGCGACAGAATTAAGACTAGATCTCCTTTGCCCAATTCTTGCAGTCGAATAGGAAGCGTTTTTAGCTGAGACCCAGGAAAAAACTCTATAAGTGGGAACGCCCAAGCTTTTCTTCCTAGTCTCCGAAGATATCCAACCAACTCATTTGCTGATGGTGTTGGGCGAGTAACTAAGATATTCATACTGATAAGGTTTCCCGAGTTATAGAATAAAGGATCTCGCGAGCACCACTGTTCAATAGATGCTCTGCTAATAGCGTACCGATTTTTTCAGCATCTACTCGAGATCCTCGATATTCTCCGCGTACTATCTGTGTACCATCTAATGAACTTACTAGCCCGCGTAACCAAAGAGTATCACCTTCTAATACAGCATAGCTACCTATAGGTACATGACAACCACCTGCTAGCCTAGCGTTCATGGCTCTCTCTGCTCTTATGCGGTCTTCTGTATCAGGGTGATTTAAAGCAGTAAGTAAATTGATTGTGCTTAAGTCATTCAGGCGGCATTCAATTCCTATTGCTCCCTGACCAACAGCAGGTAGAGATTCTTCTATCGGTATAGTTTGTCGAATACGATGAGTTAAGTTTAGTCTTTTTAATCCAGCTACAGCTAAAATAATAGCATCATATTGGCCAGCATCTAATTTGCTTAGACGGGTTCCTACATTTCCCCGTGCTATTTGTATTAATAGATCTGGGCGCCGCGAATGTAGTTGACACTGACGCCTCAAGCTTGATGTGCCGATAATTGCATTAGGCGGCAGTAAATTTATAGATGAATATTTATTTGATACAAATGCATCATGTGGCGCTTCACGCTCACAGATACTAACTAAGCCTAATCCCTTTGGAAAGCTCATCGGGACATCTTTAATTGAGTGTACAGCTATATCAGCATGGCCTGATAATATAGCACGCTCTAATTCTTTTACAAATATTGCCTTACCACCAATCCTAGTGAGTGCGGTTTCAAGCATGAGATCCCCACGTGTCATCACCGGAACTTGTTCTACGCACAGACCGGGATGATGTAAGAGTAAATTCTCTTGAACATATTGCGCTTGCCATAAGGCTAACGGACTCTGTCTTGTGATAATTTTAAAAATTTTATCTGACATGTTTGATACCATTAAAATTAAATACTTATGACATTACCAATTTTTAACAGAACTACTAGTTGATAACAGAGTAGAATGTGTGTATGCAATAAATTTGAAAGCGCTGATATTCAGCAGATGAAATGGATTTCACAGATAGCCTATGTATTCTTAAATAACTTTATATTAATATAAAAAGTTCAATCAACTATGATAGTCACATTAAAATCTAGAGTAAAAGAAAGGTAAAATAATCTGGACTAACAAAGATTGCTCATTATTCTTAAAACTAATCAAATAAGTTGAAATGTGATTTTTATTTATAACATATAGAAGTTTTATAACAATAGCAAAAAATCTAATCTATCTAATCTTGTTTAAATGAAAATCACAGTCATTATAAATGATAATGTAATATAAATGTCATTTACATATTATACTTTTCTTTTGTTGTTAGATGGGATGATGATTAGATTTTGTACCTCTATGAGTACTTTATTGGTTATTTTATCTAGTATAATATCATTAGTATATCCTCGCATGTTCATGCAATATTTTACTCAATAAATAATATTATTAATATGTTTTTAGAATAAGGTAAAATAGTAATAAGTATTATTATATTGAATAAGTTTGATTTTATCTCAATATTTTTATCTTTCTGTTATAGTAACAACACATTAATTAAGAGTTTCACTTAGTAGGTATTATTCAATACTCTATATTAAAAGAAATAGTTTGTGATCTTGTTTTATATTTTGCAATTTTTTATAAATTAACATTAAGAATAGTAACTAAAAGTTTGCTGATTGATTTTTTTATATAAAAAATTATATTTTTTAGATTTTTATAGAAGATTTTACCACAGGTAATATTCGATAGTTTAAGATGTAATCTTTGATTATCTAAGAATTATGATTATCTATATATTATTTAGTGATATTATCAATCACTTTTATAAGCTATTTTAATGCGAATTCTTATTCTTTACAGATTAATAATAGTTAAGTTTTATATTTATATATAAATAATAATGTGAGTATATGACATATATTTTTTTAGCACAATTTTAATTAAACTAAAAGATTTGAACTGAAAATTTCCAATTTTTTATGTTATAATTATTTTTTCTTAATAAATATTTAGAAAAATAGAAGTCTTGCGAACCTTTATAGTAATCTGTTGCATTTATAATGCATAATGTGCTTATTAGATGATCTTTCCTTTTATATCACTATCATTATCAATGTTTTTATTGTACCTATTATAGGTGTAATTTAGCTTAATATTTTAGGTATATATTATACTGATAATGTCAGTTAATTGAACATATTAAAACTTTTATTATTTTTTAGGATCAAAAAATGAATTTCATTGAAATGAAATTCATACGCTAAAATATTATTAATTTTTTTTTATATTATTAAAAATAAAATACGTAGAATATTTATTCATATTAGTTTTTAGAGAAAATTTTTAAAGAGTTATATATAATATTTTTTTCAAAAATTTTTATATTATATTCGTTATTGTAAAATATGAATTGAGTCTTTCTTTTGTCACAGGATTTTATTATTAATTTTATTAAGTTCTAAATATAACTTAAGAGTATTCAAATAATCTAAATATTAGACAGAGGAAGTCAATGAGATGATGGCGATAAAAATAATTAAAATACTATTTTTTTTTATTATAGTTATTGGTTTTATTGGGTGCGGTATGAAAGGTTCGCCTGATATTTCTAATAAACTTACCCAAAAATATTTTTTATAATTACATTAATTACATTAATTTATGTAAGGCTATCAATGATAGCGTGCTTTCGATTTCTATAACGAGAAAGATTTACTGTTTTCTGAGTAAATGATATGGCTTTGAAATATATCGAAAATTTATTGTTAAAAAATAAATAGCATTAGTAATGATTTTATAATCGTTGAAATGATTGTGCTACATATTTATTTTTACAAATTTACTACGCCGACTTTCTGAGCACTATCATAGCATAGAGTTTGATTAGTCATCAATCATGAATCCGTTCGCCGATCTTAATATGGATTTTTATTAACACATCTTGAATACTGATGGTAGTAAAGCAATACACTGTGCTAATCATTTTCATTTTTTCTTAGCTTCATGAAGTTACACAGTCTAACAAATAAGCACATTACTATATTAGTAAACAAATAGATTGCATGCTGTTACGCATAATTTTAGATAAAATAATATCTTTCTGTATTAAAAAATAAATCGCTCGTTAACATATCTCCTTCCATCTAAAGGAGCAAAATGTACGTGCTATTTGTAATTGGTATTTATGAGACTAATGTTTTATGTAGATCCGTGTTGATCAGTAATCCATATGGCATTCTATAAGTGGATAATGCAAAAATATCTGTTATGGATTAATTAAATGAAATGTAATCGTAATCTATTAGTTTTTTCGATACAAACGCGTGTTAGCTTTATAGTAATGATTATACTCTAAATATATTTTGCGCATTTTAAGTATGGATCAGGTAGAATTTTATCATGTTATAATAGAGTTTTGTATAGCAGGTTCTATTGGCATGTAACAAGAAATTTTAAAAGGTACAGTTCTAGCAAGTTTACCGTCTAAATCATTAAGAATTTCTGAGAAAAGGAAAGTAGATACTCTTTTGTATGTAATGGAATCGGTTACGCTTTTGTATAATAAGTCTGTTTTTATCTAAAAACATGATCTATAAGATTAAAAATAATTTTATGATGCATAAAAGATTGTAATATATATTAGGATAAAAATATATTTTGAATATCCAGTAATTTATTTTAAAGTATAGATTATATGATTGAGTTTTTGCTTGTAAATTTACATTTTAAAATATGATTAATGGAAATCTAGCTTATATTTATATCTTTTTATTAATATATACAATAAATTTATATAATATTGTTAATGTTAATATTGCTCTAGGTAATTGTAGAATTATATCAGCATATCACTATTCGTATAATACAAGATATCATAAAAGTTATTTGTAAATTAAAAAGTATAGATGAAGCCTAGATAAAGTTTTCAGCATTTTTTCTAGATTATGTTTGCAATCGACATTGCGCTTAATTTGAGTTTAATAATGAATCATACATACATAATAAACTTAATACCAAATATTTAAATACTATTTTATAGATAGGTTTTAAGATATTCTAAGTATATATATTCAGCGCGATTATGTTTATAATAGTTTAACTATGTTAAACTGCATTTTTTAATGATTAATCTAGATTGATCGCAATTTAATAGAAGCGTAAATTGATAGTATTCAATGCTATATAATAGTTATACTATGGCTTTTTAAGCTACTCGTTAGGTTTATAATTACTCCTATCAGATATGATGATTTTTAATTATTATTTGAGATTTAAGGATAAAAATTTTTATTATTTTTATTATCATTTTGTCGCAACATATATTACATTAATAGATTTTATGTACCACGCTTTTAAAGATAAACATTGATATTACGTAAATATGTTTATTGGATATATTGATAGTTTTATCAAAATTATAGAATATAAGTTTAAAATGATTCTGTATTTGACATATTAAGAATATAGATAAAATCTAATGTTTTATGTAAGTGGCATTGTTTTTATCTATGCGTGTTCTTTTAATGGGATGTGTTACGCGCTGAACTTATATTTAATATATGTATGTAGTTTTATAGATGTAGTGTAATCGATATATAATATGTTATTTATAATAATATAACATCAATAATGGGCGTTTAAAAAACTTTTATAAAAAATTATAACAATTGCTTATCCTAAACATAGGTTTATTGCGTTACAAGTGTTAAATTATATTAAGAGATTTTTGTGAACATAAAGTCATTAGATACTTTAGATACAGTTAATTTTTTATACGTATATATTTATATGCGTTCATTTTGTGAAATATTTTCAATGAAGCGCTATGTTTCATAATATAAAAATATATACGCATTTTTTGATTAATAATTAATTTATAGTACGTTAATAGAATTTACATCTTTAAATGTTTGCTCTAGTCTGCTAATTATAGAAGCTTGTGAAGCGCGCAACCACTTTCGTGGATCGTAAAATTTTTTATTCGGATGATCATTTCCTTCAGGGTTGCCAAGTTGTTTATTTAAGTAGTCTTTATGATCAGTATAATACTGAAGAACGCCTTGCCAAGACGCCCATTGCGTATCCGTGTCGATATTTATTTTTACTACCCCAAATCGGATAGATTCTTGAATATCAACAGTAGACGACCCAGAGCCACCATGAAATACAAAATTTAGTGGATTATGCTGTAAATTGTATTTTTTTTGAATAAATTCTTGGGAATCGCGAAGAATCATTGGTTTTAATGTTACATGACCAGGTTTATAAACACCATGGGTGTTACCAAATGAAGCTGCTATAGTAAAATTTGTGCTAATTTTTCTGAGCGCATTATAGGCATACTCAACATCTTCTGGGTGAGTGTATAGTGTAGAGTTATCTGTATAAGTATGATCAACCCCATCTTCTTCACCGCCAGTACATCCTAGTTCAATTTCTAAGGTCATAGAGATTTTTGACATACGTTCTAGGTATTTACTAGAAATATTAATATTTTTTTCTAAAGTTTCTTCAGACAAATCAATCATATGAGAAGAAAATAAGGGTTTTCCAGTGCGATTAAAATGACTCTCACCCGCTTCTAAGAGTCCATCTACCCATGGTAATAATTTTTTAGCACAGTGGTCAGTATGCAAAATAACTGGTATACCGTAGTGTTGAGCTACTAAATGTACATGATTTGCACCTGCAATAGCACCTAAAATAGCTGAACTGTGCGAGTTTTTTGATAAAAGTCCTTTTCCTGAGATAAATTTTGCGCCATTATAAGAAAACTGAATGATTACGGGAGCTTTTACTTTAGCAGCTGTTTCTAAAACTGCATTAATGGAGCATGTATCTATACAGTTAACAGCAGGTAATGCAAAGTTATTTTTTTTTGCTATTTGAAACACTGTTTGTACGTCATGACCATTGAGAACACCTGGTTTTACAAAATCCAAAATTTTATACATATTGATTTCTCCTAGTGCATGTCTTTTTTTAAGCATTAATAATATATTTTTACCATAAGGAAGATTACAATAAATTTTTTAAGTATATGTATTATCCATGAGAGAGATTATTTGCGCGTTTTTTTAAAATAGAAACTGCGGGGAGTGTTTTACCGGCCACAACTTGTAAAAATGCACCACCACCAGTTGATATGTATGAAATTTTATCTTGAATTTTAAATAAATCGATTGCTGCTAATGTGTCACCCCCGCCTGCAATAGAAAAAGCATTACTATTTGCAATAGTATGCGCAATTATTTCCGTTCCGTGGCGAAAATCAGGGTATTCAAATAAACCAATAGGACCATTCCATAGAATAGTTTTTGCACTTTTTAATAATTTAACTATTAAAAGTTCAGTTTTATCCCCACAATCTAAAATTTCTTCGTTTTGTTTCACTTCAGAGATTTTTTTTACGACAGATATAGAATCTTTAGAGGACCCTGTTTTTACGCGAACGTCTATAGGTATTGATATAGAAAAATTATCACGTAGTGTTTTAGCCATAGGTAGATAGTCTGGTTCATAGAGTGATTTTCCTACCTGATTATCTATAGCAATAAACGTATTAGCGATACCTCCGCCAACAATGATAGTATCTGAAATTTTAGCTAATACGCGTAATATATCAAACTTAGTAGATATTTTAGATCCACCAATTACAGCTACCATTGGACGTGCAGGCTTTGTAAGAACTTTTTCTAAAGATTTTAGTTCTTCTAATAATAGCGGCCCTGCGCAAGACGTTAATGCAAACTGACTAACCCCGCATGTGGATGCTTCTTCTCGATGCGCTGTACCAAAAGCATCCATCACAAATATATCGCATAGTGCAGCATATTTACGTGAAAGGTGTGGATCGTTGTTTTTTTCTCCTTTGTTAAATCGAACATTTTCTAGGACAATAATAGTTCCTTTTTTTGAATGGATACCATTCAAATAATCTGTATTAAGGGTAACCTGATTTTTTCCGAATTCTGACTTCAGGTAGTTTACTACTGGTAGCAAAGAGAAATTCTTATCATATTTTCCTTCAGCAGGACGACCAAGATGAGAGGCAATTATAACGTTAGCGCCTTGTTTTAATGCTAGCTGAATCGTTGGTAGTACTGCGCGAATACGCGCAGCAGATGTCACAATGCCTGACTGAATTGGTACGTTTAAATCAGCACGTATTAAAACGCGTTTACCCATCAGATTTAGTTCATTCATGGTAATTATGGACATAAAAACCTCTGTATAATGTTAATTACATGATTATAAATAACTATATTTGGTTAAAAAACCACTAGAGCTATTATGCAACATTATATATAAGAAATATGGTTAATTATTGTGTGATGCAGTAATAAAAAATTAGATATAAAGAGACTTAATCGTTTTTTCAAAATAATACTGATTTTTTTTATTTTTACCATTTTTTACATGAACCTATACTCCGATTAGCAATGGGTCATCTGACTATGCTATTTATGAGTAAATGTTATAAATTTTTAAAATAATTTCTTATCAATAGTATTGATGCTATTTTTATGATTTAAGTTGATAAAATATTACATTAATACAATTTAAGTCTTAAATATGACATGATAAAATATTAATATATAACATAATTTATCTAATATACGATGAAGATAACTACTAATTTTTATTTTAAAAATCATTGATTATGATAATTTATTTATAGTGCATTTAATAAATAGATCAAATCAAGAGATAGATTAGGTTTTTTTAATGTATTACTATAGTTTACAAAAAACAAATATTCGTAAAAAATAATCAATAATATTGATTATTTTTAAGAGGGGCATTTGATTTTTCCTGTTTTTGGTAGAATTAAACTATTGATATGTATCGATATATATATCGATGTAGAAATTAAAAATTTCTAATAAATCTACAAGGATATAGATCTCTTTTAAGTATGTGTGCTTTTATTAGAGAAGATTTAAAGCATATTAAAATCAGTAAGAGTATATTGTATCTTAAAAAACTCAGAATATTATTCATACTTTTGGTTTTATTTTCATTATGGATCAGATGTAATATATGGAAACATTTATTATGTATGTTGTGATTATAACAGTAATAGTTTCATTTTAAAAATAATACATAAACATACTATTAGTATTTATTAAATTTGTACTCTGGGCTAAGATCATATTAAGTAAGATCGATGGAATGTGTCACTTCATTAGGAGTGAGTTATAAATCTTTATAGAATAGTTTATTTTAGCATTCCAGTCTTAATATTTCTACAATTTTAATTGTACTATGCATGATTAAAAATAAAATAGAGAGAAAATTAAGATTATTTATAATTACAGATTCATTTAGATTAAGGCTATTCTGATTTATCTTATTATTAAGATAATGACAATAACTTTTTGGTTTTTGCGAGTATATTTTGAATATTAAAACCAAATAATGAAAATAATTTTACAGCTGGTCCTGATATACCAAATGTAGTCATAGCAATAATGACACCATCAAGTCCAGTATATTTTGACCAAAAACCTTCAATACCTGCTTCAATTGCTATACGTGCCGTGATATGTTTTGGTAATACCAGTTCGCGATAATTAGATTCTTGTATATCAAAGATGTCGGTAGATGGCATAGATACGACACGTACTTTATATCCTTCTTCTGTTAACTGTCTATAGGCCATTACCGCTAACTCTACTTCAGATCCAGTAGCTATAAAAATTATTTGTGGAGAACCAATACAATCTTTTAGTATATAACCACCGCGAAAAACATTAGATAACTGTACAGTTGTTCGTGTTTGCTGTGGTAGATTTTGACGTGATAAAATTAACGCTGTCGGTCCGTTACTACGTTCTACTGCATATTTCCATGCAATTGCACATTCTACTTGATCACAAGGTCGCCAGGTGCTCAGATTTGGCGTTAAACGTAAGCTTGCTAATTGCTCAATAGGTTGGTGCGTTGGACCATCTTCACCTACTCCAATTGAATCATGGGTGTAAATCATAATATGTTGGATTTTCATTAATGCCGCCATACGTACGGCGTTGCGAGCGTATTCAACAAACATAAGAAATGTAGCGGTATATGGTAAAAATCCACCATGTAAAGAAATTCCATTAGCAATAGCAGTCATGCCAAATTCACGCACTCCAAAATGAATGTAATTACCTGTCAGATGTTTATTAATAGATTTTGATCCAGACCACATTGTGAGGTTACTAGGTGTAAGATCAGCAGAACCGCCGAGATATTCTGGTAATAATGGCCCAAAAGCTTCAATAGTTTTTTGAGAAGCTGCACGACCAGAAATATTACTTGGGTTATTTTGTAAGTTCTTAATAAATTCTTGTGATTTACAATTCCAATTTACTGGTAACTTCTTATTTACTCGTCTTTTAAATTCTTTTGCTAATTCAGGAAAATCATCTGAATAAGCTAAAAATTTTTTATTCCATGCATCTTCTTTTTTTTGACCAGACTCTTTTGCATCCCAGGATTCATACATATATTGTGGTATTTTAAATGGTTTATATTTCCAATTTAATTGTCTACGAGTTAGTTCGATTTCTTCCTCTCCGATTGGCGATCCATGAACATGGTGTGTGTTACTTTTATTTGGAGAGCCAAACCCGATAATAGTTTTGCACATTAAAAGAGACGGTTGATCCTTAACTTCTCGAGCTTCTTTAATTGCCTGATGAATTATCTTGGGGTCGTGACCATCTATATTAGGTAGTACATGCCAACCATAAGATTTAAAGCGTTGCGCTGTATCATCAGTAAACCAGCCTGTGATCTTCCCATCAATGGAAATATTATTTTGGTCATAAATAACTATTAATTTTCCTAATTTTAAAGTACCTGCTAATGAACAAGATTCATGAGAAATGCCTTCCATCATACAACCATCACCCACAAAGACATAAGTATAATGGTCTACTATGTTATGATCAGGACGATTAAATTGAGCTCTTAGTGTATGCTCTGCAATTGCCATACCTATAGCATTAGCTATCCCTTGACCAAGAGGGCCAGTGGTAGTCTCCACGCCTATGGTACATCCATATTCAGGATGACCAGGAGTTTTTGAATGTACTTGACGAAAATTAGCTATCTCGCTCATTGGTAAGTTATAACCAGTAAGATGCAATAGACTATAAAGTAACATAGAAGCGTGCCCGTTAGAGAGAACAAATCGATCACGATCAACCCAGGATGGGTTACTGGGGTTATGATTTAAAAAATCACGCCATAAAACTTCTGCAATGTCAGCCATGCCCATCGGTGCGCCTGGATGGCCAGATTGAGCTTTTTGTATTGCATCTATACTTAATATACGAATAGCATTGGCCATTTCTTTACGAGAACACATTCTTACCCCAAATTACATTGAATATTATTTAGCACTGAAATTGATTGTGTATACTGCATAGATTACAGAAAGTTAACAACTAGAATAACTAAAAAAAACATAAAAAGAAACATGTAAAATATTAAGAATATAATAGATTTAATGATATTGCAATCTACCATCAATAGTATCAGTAAATTATTGTTACATACATGAATTTAGGATATATTTTTATCTATAAAATTTCACTTTATCCACGAATATTTTTAGTATTGTACATACAATAGATAAATTCTTTTAATCAAAAAAAAAGATCTATTTTATTTAAAATATTAATTACTAAATAATATTTATGTTATCTTAAAATAGATTGTTTAATTGGCTTAATTAGACTCTTAAATACTATTGTCTGTTTTTGTAAAATAATCCAATATAAGCATAAATATTTTTAAAAACATACGTGTATTTACTTCTAGTATAAAATAATTATTTTTTGCTAATATTCTGGTTCTAATAATTGCAGGATAGCAAAATGATAGTTAGGATCTTCCTTAAATATCATAAACTTTTCTTAAGATGATCAATGACAATTGACGTATTACGCAGTAATAATATTTTTATTTTTACAAAATATTTGGAAATTTTATATATTTATTTTTGTTTGTATGTATATAACATGTAGCATATCTGTAATATAAGTACTGTGATGCACAATAAAACTCTTAATTAATTAATCTTTATATTATTAGTAATATTATATATAGTATAATTTTCATATAGTAATATTACTAATATATTATTATAAGTTAATTATTTTAGAGAAAATAGCATTATCACTTTTTTAAAAAAGTGCATTTTTCTATTAGCTTAATTATAGAAAGGTTTGGCATGTTTTTTCAAAAAGCTTCACTAAAACCTTGGAATACATTCGGTATTGATGTTTATGCTAATAACGTAACTATTGTGCATAACGTAAGTTCTTTTTTGTGTAATAGTATGGAAAATAGCGTCAGACCAAATGAGCCTATATTGCTTTTAGGTGAAGGGAGTAATGTACTTTTTTTACAGGATTTTCAAGGAAAAGTTTTCATTAACCGTATAAAAGGTATCAGTTTTACAGAAACAACTAACACATGGTTACTACATGTGGGGGCCGGAGAAAACTGGCACCAACTAGTTAAAACAACGTTATATAAAGGTTTAGCTGGGTTAGAAAATTTAGCACTGATTCCAGGTTGTGTGGGTTCGGCGCCAATTCAAAATATTGGCGCTTATGGTGTTGAATTAAAACAAGTTTGTGAATATGTAGATATTATCTTTTTAAATGATGGATCACATCAACGACTGAAGGCTACTGAGTGCTGTTTTGGATATCGTGACAGTGTTTTTAAGCATCGCTATAAAAATCGCTATGCTATTACTGCTGTGGGTTTTAGGTTAATAAAACAGTGGCAGCCTGTATTAAGCCATGGTGCATTAAAAATGCTTAATCCAAAAACAGTCACACCGATGCAGATTTTTCATACTGTTTGTAAAATACGCCGCAGTAAGATACCTAATCCAAAATATGTGGGTAATGCTGGTAGTTTTTTTAAAAATCCTCTAGTAACATCTCCGACTGCTTGCGATTTATTAACACTATATCCAAAAATACCATACCGCTTAAGACATAATGGTGATGTAGTTCTATCAGCTGCTGGATTAATCGATCAATGTGAACTCAAAGGGTATCGCATTGGTGGTGCAGCTGTTCATGATCAGCAAGCGCTGATTCTTATTAACACTGGAACCGCCAGTAGTCAAGATATTGTGAACTTAGCTCGTATTATTCGTCGACGTGTAGGGGAAAAGTTTAATATTTGGTTAGAGCCAGAGGTTTGTTTTATCTCCGCTCAAGGAAAAATAGATTCTGTAGAGGTAATTACATGAAAGATGGCACTTTACCAATCAAGTTAATTAAAATTTTATCAGATGGTAAAGTGTATTCAAAAATCCAGCTTGCCTATTATGTGGGTATAAGCTGCTCGGAGGTTCCATACCTTATAGCAATGTTACGAGAGTGGAATATTCATATTTGTATATTAGATAATGAATATTATAGATTGGCATGTTCAATGCAACTTTTAAATGAACAAAAAATTAATAAAGAGTTACTAGGTGGTTGTTTATCAGTTATACCGGTTGTTAACTCAACTAATCAATATCTATTAGATACTGTATCTGATTTAAAATCAGGTGATACTTGTGCGGCTGAATACCAAAAGAATGGTCGAGGAAAACACGGAGCTCAATGGTTTTCACCTTTTGGATCTAATTTATATTTTTCAATGTACTGGCGTTTAGATCAGAGTTCAATAGCCCCAGCAATAGGTTTAAGTCGATTGATTAGCATTGTTATCGCAAAGATTCTTCGGCAAAAAGGTGTGTTAGATATTCAGGTAAAATGGCCTAATGATATTTATCTGTATGATCGTAAATTAGCTGGGATTTTAGTAGAAATTAAAACTAAAAATGAAAATGTGTTAGATGTAGTAATAGGTGCGGGTATTAATCTATCAATGAAAAAACTAGCAAATAGTATTTTAATTGCAGACAGCTGGATAGATTTACAAGAAACGGGAATATCTATAGATAAAAACTCCTTATTAGTGAGTATTCTGAATACTATGTATATAGCGTTAACAAAATTTGAACAATATGGGATGATTATGGGTTATGAGTCTGTTCTGTATATGGATAATTACATTAATGATTTTTTAGCGCACATTAAAAGTGATTACAAGCCACATAATATTATCCGCTCGCTTGAATAGAATAAGTTAGATATAAATATTATTATTTAATTTTAGCAGAATCATATAGATATTTTATGGGAAGCTTGATATTGAATTCTGTTTAGCTTTTTTTTTAAAAAAGCGTTTATAGCTCTGATAACTATCTTATGCGTTATATATTAAAAAATTTAGTTTATATAAAAGTGAATGAGTCACTAATAAAATTTTTTTATATTTCATACCATATTTTTATATTAAGGATATAGATTCTTTGTCCATTTGTCTACTTCAAGGATTATTTTTGCTTCTTTATAGTATTGCAAATTTTATTTTTGTTAATTTTTTGATTATCAAATAAATCATTTTACTTAAAGAGTGCTTTTGTACGTAGTACACTACGTATACCTTTTAATTGTAATATACTATAATAACAACATATATGGTTAATATATGGAAAATAAAAATAATTTAATTATTATTATTTACAGTATTTTAGCCATTATAAGCTCTTTTAAAAATATATAGTGTTAAACAAATCAACTGATGTTGACGTATCTACATGAGGTCTCTGTTGATTATTCTGATTTTGGAATAATTTTTATAAAAAAATTAAAAATAAACGCCTATCTATATATATTTATATATCAGTATATAATAAAGCATGAAAAAATTTGAATTATATATTTTCATTATTTTGCATAATCATATGATATATTATCATTCTATTATTTGTTAATATAATTAAATATAATATTATAAATATTTATTTATATTTCTTAATGTAATTGTAGTTTTTTAAGAAATGCCTTTTTATTTAGTCTGAAAAATATTAATGTTAGTTGAAAACTATAATTATAATTATACAAAACTATAATTATAAAATAAATTTAATAAGATTAAAGTGGCTAAAACTAATAAAAAATATCTTTTTATTTAAAGAACAGGCAACTAATAACAGATTTTGCATAAAAAAAGTAAAATCATGGTCAGACTATGCCATTGACGAGGTCACTTCAAATATGCTCTGAAAAATGCTAGACGAATTTTAAAAATTATATTGCAAAATTTTTATATCCAAAATCCAGCTAATCTTTATCATTAATATGGATTTTGGATATAGTTTTATTTTTTAAATTGATAAAAGTTTTAAGCGATTGTGTAAGTTATTATGCTTTAATCTAAAGAATGCACTCTGAGATTGGATTTTTAAAGAATCTTAATTATCAAACTTACCGTAAGTTCTATTCTAACATGAACTCGGCATGGACGTAATATAATCCAGTTAATCATCATCAATAATAATTATGATGGTTACAATAACAATAAGTGCTTATGCCAAGGACCAATTTACAATCATATGGCGCTAAAAAAGGTAAAAAAATTACTATATAGTCAGGACTTTAATGGTATCACAAGATAGACTTCTTCTATTTGACTTATTTTACAACTAAAATATTGGTAATATTTTATTATAAATTTAAAATTTTAAATATTTTTATCTAAAATTATGACGCATGCTATCGCCTGGTTTTTTATTTTTTATGCAGATACTAAGACTCTTAAATATCTTGATTTATTATGATAAGTCGTATTGAATATATTGTAAGATGTTTTATTATGATTTTTAGAGAATAATAAATGATACTGTAAATATTTCAACTTTATCAGTGAGTGTGTAAAAAAATTATAGAAGAATAGTTTTTTCTTTTGTAACGCAAGATGCTAAGGCGATAGGATACTTTTTAGAAAAACGATCAACTATGCAAAATGTTGCTCATATGCCACTACATTGGATGTCAACATGATCTTAAAATGTTTTATTTGAAGATTTTTTTAGCTATCTCCAGAAAAAATTGGTCAAAATCCATTATTTAATACTTTAACAGGTATTATGTGAAATAGATTGCGCAGATCAACAAAACTCAACCATTTTAATTTACCAACAATCTAAAAATTGTCTAAATATTTCCTTGCTTATTGATTAATACCTGCTCTATATATTATTTTGTCAATTATTATGTAATTACTACAAGAATCAACAGTAGTTGCAAGCATACTAATTAGTATTTTATTTTCGTTCTGGATCAGATGAGATTGCAATGGTTGTTTAAGGCATATATTTTCTTTATTTGATTAAGTATTCAGAAATATTTTTTATATCAAATAATTTGATATTATATAGCTTAATTCTCTAAGTATAATTTTTTGTGAGATGTTAAGAGTGAGAAAATCTAATCTAAATTTTTTGAAGTTATTTTATAAAAAATATAATATATTAACTGCAGTATGCATATACACGCAAAATTTTAAAAAATTTTAAGTCATGATCGGATAAAATAATTATTTTTGCTATAATAATAGAAAATAAGAACTCTAAGTTTAGAGGCAGATTTTTACTAAATATTGGTTTTATAAATTCAGAATATCTTAATGAAAATCATATTCGATATTTTAGAGTGCTTCAAAAAAGATATATGCTGGTATATATTAATAATAATTAGGATATAAGATCTTATAAATTAGATATGACTTTTCTACATTAAAATAGTTAGGAGAACATTTTATTAAAAATTAGTTATTATAATTATACCTTGTCTTATTTAAATCAGGAGAATGTATTTATTTCTTTTGTATTATAGAGCTAGCTAAATAGAATAACATTTTTAGTAATTCTTGACTTATTGAGAAATACTTAATGTTAATATTTGTTAGATTGTTCATTTAGTAACATATAGTTCTGAATACTACTAATATGAAGAAGTGTCTAGTGAAAAAACCATGATCAGTCATAGTGATACGAATTGGTATTGCCGTGTTGATATTCATTAAATAAGTTTTTATTATACATAGATATTAATAATTTCTGTAATTTTTCAGGTACCACGCACTACATAAGCTAGCAGATTTTTTACAATCACTACTGGAATCCCAGTTTTTTCTATTAATTCATAAGTGATGAAAATTATACAAATAGAACGCCTTGCCAGTTAGAGGGATATGCTTTGTTCAAAAATGTCCACTACTAGTTTAGGTGAGCACTGTTCTAAAGTAACCATGACGATTCTAACAATGCCAATTAACGGATTTTGTATGGATTCTCAAAATCTCTTTAGAGTGTAAGTAAAACTATCTCAAATACCTTAGATAGATTTCTTCCGCGTACTTTAATTTCTGGTGTATTGTCTCGCAGACAAGAAGAATCAATGCAGTGCTTAATATATTCTGCAGTAGTTTAGTTATTTAAGGAACCATAATAAAATCTAATATTATGGTAATTATTGCTTACTTAAATTAATCGCTACCAATATGAACAGCAGAAGAATATACTATACCATTTAATGAAATGCTTATAGCTTTATTAGTCCATTGACGAATATCAATTACCATTAAATCAGTTATCTTAGGAACTGGCAGTCCTGCACCAATAGCGGATAATGCGCGCTCTTAAATCAAGAGAACTCTACGTTTACCAGCACCTGAGGTATAAATATGAATCGTACGATGCTCTATCTGTAGCGCTCCTACTAGAACGCAGGCAAGTACGTTTAGATAGGACGTAAAAACTGTTACTGCATACTTGTTTAATAAAATATTAATACATTATTTTTAGTAATAACAAAATAACAATTACCTCATTTTCATGAGGTGAATAACGATAATATTGCTAGGAGTATAATTTAAAATCTTTCTTTTGTTATAACTAACTGCTTCTATGTTTTTAGGTGATTCAGTGCGATTATGATTGGTAGCAAAAATAGAGGATTTATTAAGTGTAATTCCTTCTTTGTTTATGTACAGTAGAATACTGTCAGTAACCAAATCAATGGATAAATTTTTAAAAAATGTGCCATAAAATTTTTCAGACATGTGATAAGAGATCTCCTTATAATGCGATAAGAAATTTCTTTAAAACTAAAGGTAATATTTAATATTACATTGTATTAAGTTAGGTTGTTGAATAAATTTATAGCTAGCATAAATTAATTTTTACGATAAAATTCCACTTATATTAAAAGTAAATTTTATCCTGTCATAAGTGATGATTTATTTAAAAATTTTACTACTATAGTAATTTATACTACTATAGTATTTTCAGTTGATTAATTAAAATTATGGTACAATACTTTATTTACTAGATGTCATCACGTTAAAAAAGTGTTAATCATTCTTATTTAATAATAATTAAATAGAATATAGTTATTATATTAATAGATATTAATATAATAAAATAGAGTTTTTAGTATTATTAGAATAATTGTAGTTTTATAGTATTGCATACAAGAATAAAGAATATTAAAATTATATAAAAATATTTTTAGAGCATCAAAAGATCTAGAATAACCATGAAGATCTATGCTCTATATATTATATTGAAAATTTCAGTTTGAAATATGGCTTAGTAAGTAGCATGTAATATACTGCGTGTTAATATAATTTATATTGCTTCAATATCATTAGCTATAGATGAGTTATGGTCTCTAAGCTAATACAGGATATACTGTAGGTTAGATGGATTGTATAGATATATTCTTTTTATTCAGCTCCAGGTTTCTATGTGATTAAGATTTTGTTAAAATCTTTCTATACTAGTTATTGGTATAAGCGATCGATAATTGATCATAAAGTTTTATTATAATTAAAAATATTTATGAAGTATTTTTTAAAATTATATGGTAATTAGATTACCATTTAATAATTTTATTTAGATAGGTAGTTTTATCTGAGTTGTTTATTATTTTATTAGGAATAGGACCTTTCTTGAGGTAGTATCATTTATTAATATAATTACTATTAGTCATTTCTACATAATATGAATTATATGTAATATAAATTTAATTATCTGTACTGTTGTGGTTTTAATCATATTTAATGATATATATAACACAAGATCTTAATTTAGCATAAAGCAGTGCTTTAGGTACAACATCTATTCTGTGGATTTTATAATCTAAAAATAATCAGGCATTTTTATAACAATACTTATAGCTAGATGGACATTGTAGCATTACATTAGATGTAATGCTTAGAAACAATATGTGAATAATGTTATTATTGAAATTTCTTAAGTATGTATTTTTGATCTAATGCGTCCGTAGCTCAGTTGGTTAGAGCACCACCTTGACATGGTGGGGGTCAGTGGTTCGAGTCTGCTCGGACGCACCAAAATTATGATATTAATTTTGTACATATATTACTAATGTCTATAATAAAATCATGATTTTCATGATTAATGATAGACTTTAATTGGTATTTTTAATACATAACGAGTATGACTAAAAGATAAATAGTTTTTTTATATACTAATAGTAAATAATTTGTTGTGTGCATAATTAAAATAGATCATTGTGCACAAATAAGCATGAAATATTTTAGGTTTAAGAAGGTATGGGCTGTTAATGTTTGGTAACAGTTATTATATAGTAGAATAATCGCAAGCATTTATTTTCAAATACTATGAAGATTACAAGTAAATCATATTTAGGTAACTTTTGATGGAAGTGCAGTTTAATACAAGATCGATCCTACACGGAACGATAGTAAATAACAGTTTAGGAAAATTATATGAGATATATTACATATACTTGTGTCAATAAAATGTATAATTATGAGTAATTATTACAAGTGTATTATTAGAATTGATAAAAATGTTGAAGCAAAGTTATTTGTTGGTTGTTTTTAAAAAAATAAAATTAAATTATGGTATTTCTAATGTTTGATGAAAGATTAAATAATTTACGAGCATTGAAAGTTGTTGTATTAGATAAATTTAAAATATTATCTCCACGCAACATGGCAATTTTTTGCACAATATGAGGTAAAAAGCTAGGCTCATTCCGTCTAGAAGATGGCAAAGGGAAAATATCCTTTGGTATTAACCAGGGTGAATCTGTTTCTATCACTAAACGATTAGATGGTATTAGTGGTATTAATTTACATAATTCTTTTCCTCTTTTTTTATCGCATATCCAACCTGTAATGCCAATATAAATATCGTACTCTAAATAAATTTCTAATTCTGATTGTGTTCCTGTAAAGCAATGCACCAAAGCTGCTTTGAGATTAGGAATCCAAGGTGTAAGAATGGACATAAAATCTTTATGAGCATCACGGCAGTGCAAGAAAACTGGCATATCAAGCTCTGTTGCCAGTTCAACTTGAGCCTGAAAGGCATACATTTGTTCTTTTTTTGTAGAAAAATTACGATAAAAATCTAGCCCGCATTCTCCTATAGCTACAATACGCGGATGAACTGCTAATTTGCGTATCTCAGAATAAATTTTTTTTGACCATTGGCTGGCATAATGAGGATGAATGCCAATCGTAGACCAGAAATATTTCGTATCTTTTTCGGCCAATACAATCGCTTGGCGACTATTTAAGATAGTCGTTCCAATAATGATCATCCCTATTACCCCAGCTTCTCGCGCGCGCTGTATTACTTTATCATAATCTCTTATAAATTCCTGACTTGTTAAATTAACTCCAACATCAAACATTATTATATCCTGTTTTTAAATATCACATATAAAAACTACTAGTGAATATATATATTAGAATTAATGATCATTTAACAACACGTAAATATGATATATTTAGACAGGCTATAAGATCAATAAGTAGATTATATATTTGATTTAGAAATGTAATAAAAGATAAATTGCATAAAAAAAATAAAAATTCATATTAATCAATTTTAATAATTTTTTATTATATAGTTAATTAGTTCATTATAGAGTAATATTCATTATGATTTTAACATAATTTTTCTGGAGTTTTATATAATAAAAATTGTTTTTTCATTGTAAAAAATAATACAAATAGTAAATTTACTATTTGTATTATATAAAATACGTTAATATATTTTCAACCACCAATGAGGATTTTTGCGCGGCTATATTTAAAAAACTATGAAAGTTGCTAGGTGAACTTCTATTGGAAAAATCAGAAATAGAACGTATAATAACAAAAGGAACATTACATTGATAGCATACATGACCAATAGCGGCAGATTCCATGTCGACTGCAATTGCTTCAGGAAAATAATATCGAATACGCTGAAGTGGTTCGTTTCCTTGAATAAAGGTGTCTCCAGTAACGATAATTCCTCGCATCGAAAAAATATTCAGTTTTTGAATGCAACATTTTGCTATAGTGATTAAATTATGATCAGCTTGAAATACACAGGGACAATTTGGCACTTGTCCTAATTGGAATCCATAAGTTGTGACATCTACATCATGATACTGGACTGCACTGGAAATAACAATATCTCCTATTTTAAATTTAGGATGAAGTCCTCCTGCTGAACCGATGTTGATAAGTATATTTATTTTATATAGGTTAATTAATAATGTAGCACTTAATGCTGCTAAAACTTTACCGATACCTGATTTTATAAGAAAAACCTCTACTCCACTTAATAGACCACTATCAATTTCTGCGCCGGATAAATATATCTTGCTTCTTTTTTTTATCTGATGACGAAGTATATTTACTTCTTCTTCCATGGCTCCAATTATGCCAACTTTCATAGCAAAACTTTGCTCCGGTTTATGAGTATAATGGGAAGATATCATGAAGATTTTGATATTTTATTGTAACATGAGAGCTGATGGTTTTTGTTACTTGGCATTGCTTCGTGAGATTTCTTTAAAATTATTACATTTAATTTAATATTATAAATATTATAGGTGATTTTTATTATTTAGAACATCTAAATGTTTTATTTTATAGATATAACATATCCATAAATAGATATTGTCAAGTGATAGATTCACTAATTGGTCGGCGAGAGAGGATTTGAACCTCCGACCCACTGGTCCCAAACCAGTTGCGCTACCAGGCTGCGCTACTCACCGTATATTAATTCTAATATAAGTCATTATCATAGGATAAAATATAATTTAGTTAAGGTGGTGCGAAGAGAGGGATTTGAACCCTCACGTCTTTTACAGACACTAACACCTGAAGCTAGCGCGTCTACCATTTTCGCCACCTTCGCATAAGATATAAGTCTGGGGTGGCTAATGGGACTCGAACCCATGACAACTGGAATCACAATCCAGGGCTCTACCAACTGAGCTATAGCCACCAGATAACTGGATTATTTTTAACCTTACTAGTACACAATAATTATCTTAAATACTTAATAATACTTTTGATGGTGCGCCCGACAGGATTTGAACCTGTAACCTTTGCCTCCGGAGGGCAGTGCTCTATCCAATTGAGCTACGAGTGCAAAATATACAAAATAATATTATACTTGCTAAAATTTATTTTGTCTACTTTTTTATAAAATTTCATAGTGTAGATTTTTGATAAATCATAAAAATGTTTTCTATTATAAAATATATATACTCTTTTCTAGATATGATGACGAGCAGAACTGCAATAAAAGGCCTAAAGATAAAAAATCGTAACTAAAGATTTTTTTTTATATCTGTTTCTGGAAATGTAATATTTAATTCCAAAATAGAGATATCTTCATATTTTTGATCTAACTTTACATTTAACATATGTGGATTAATTATAAAGTATTTATCAATGACTTTTAATAAATCTTTTTTTAATTGAGGTAAGTAATGTGGCTCGTTTTCTCCTTTTCTTCTCTCTGCTACAATAATTTGCAAACGCTGTTTCGCTATACTAGCGGTACTTTTTTTACGGGATATAAAATAATTAAGAAAGGCCATGGTTTACCCTCCAAACCAGCGCTTTAGAAAACTTTTTTTTTCTTCTGTAATAAACCGAAATGGGCGTGACTCTCCAAGTAAGCGAGCAACAGTGTCAGTATATGCTTGGCCTGCATTAGATTTAGGATCAAGTATCACTGACTTACCTTGATTAGAGGCGCGTAACACTGATTTATCTTCAGGAATCACTCCAGTTAGAGGGATACGTAGGATATCTAGAACATCTTCTATACTGAGCATATCACCACAGTTAACTCGCCTTGGGTTATAGCGCGTTATCAGTAGATGTTCTTTAATTGGTTCTATATTATTTTCTGCTCGCCTAGACTTAGATGAGAGAATTCCGAGGATTCGATCAGAATCACGCACAGAAGATACTTCTGGATTGGTAGTAATAATAGCTTCATCAGCAAAATATAGCGCCATTAGAGCACCAGTTTCAATGCCAGCTGGCGAGTCACAGATAATAAAGTCAAAGGCCATATTGTGTAGATCCTCTAGAACTTTTTCTACACCAGAACGACTTAGAACATCTTTATCACGGGTTTGTGAAGCAGGTAAAATAAAAAGATTTTTAGTGTTTTTATCTTTAATTAAAGCTTGATTTAAAGAGATATCACCGTGTATAACGTTTATGAAATCGTATACCACACGTCGCTCGCATCCCATGATTACATCAAGATTACGCAAACCAATATCAAAATCAATGACTATAATTTTTTTACCTTTCTTCGCTAAACCGGTTGCAATAGCAGCGCTGGATGTGGTTTTGCCTACACCGCCCTTGCCAGACGTAACAACAATTATACGTGACATATATAAGTTTTCCTTACAATCTTAAAAGATAAGGTAACTAAGAATTGCTTAGTTGAGTTTTTGAATAGTCAAAATGCCATCTTGTAGATATAGGCGTGAGGCGCAACCAATAGAATCATTGGGTATCTGTTCCATTATCCAGTAATGACCAGAAATAGATAATAATTCTGCAAATAAACTAGTACAAAAAATTTGACAACTGTCATCTCCGCTTGCCCCAGCCAGTGCACGACCGCGCATCACCCCATAAACATGAATATTGCCATCTGCAAGTACTTCCGCTCCCTCGCTAACACTATTAATGACAACTAAATCGGCATTTTCCGCATATACTTGTTGACCAGAGCGCACGGGAGATAAAATGATTCGGGTTTTTGCAAATGACCAAGTAGGAGTCACGTTCTCTTTAGCAGATGTATGTACTTGAATAGAATTCAATACAGGAAGACCAGAGCGTATTATAATATTTTTTAACTGTTCATCTTGGCAACCGCTAATACCAACAATAAAAAGACCAGTTGATAAAATAGCTTGTTGTATTTGATGCCAATTTACTTCTTTTGTCAAAATTGAAACATTTACTATCACTGCCGCATTGTTTAAAAAATGAGGAGCGCGACTAACTTTCTCCTTGAGTGCTTTTTGTATAGTAAAAGGGTCGGTGTGATGCAAATGCAGCACAGGCAATGTAAAACTGCTACCTTTTAAATCAATTGGTAATTGCGACATCAGAACTTTTGCTCTCATCATGATTATAGTATAATAATCTTTAATATAAAAGAAATGGCAGACTTTATTTTTATTGCATCTAATTATGATAGCTAATATTTATCGTACTGCTTAATATTATATAAAGCCAAACCAGAAAGATAAAAAAGAAAATTTTATAAAATTAATTCTTATTATGTAGTTGAGGAAGATATTTTTTTTTATTTAATTTTATCTAAATTTCATTATAAAATTATTAATTTTTCTCGGTTAACTTGTATTATTTAATAATCGTTAAGGATTATATATAATATAGTTTTATTAATATTAGAGATTTTACTTTCCTTTTATCAGTATATTATTATGGTTTTGCTAGAATTATTAAAAATAATTATATAAGGAAATGCAGACCTTTTTATGTATTATAAACTCTAATAGTTATTTTTATATGTATTGTAAAAATCTAATAGTTGTTTTTAGTTTTATCCTTAATTAAGACCGACTATATAGAATCATAAAATCATGTTTTATATTATGCTAATAAATTATCAATAATCTTGGTTTATTTAAATGGCAGTAGTTTTTAATAAAAAGAAATAATTCTATAGTTTTAGGATCTTTATTTTTAAAAGTTTTTATTTTGAAGTATATTATAAGATTTATAGTTCTCATGCACTCGGCGTAGCGTAATGGAATATTTATGACATTATATATTTCTTATAAGATACCACTATCTAGTTAGTAGGCTGGATAGTGATGGAGAAAATTTTATACGATCATATAATATGGTATAATAATATGATTTTTAATTATGACCTCAAATGTTAAAAGAGGAGCCACAACTACAAGTGATTTTTGCGTTTGGATTGCTTACTATAAAACGGGATCCTTCTATATTCTCTATATAATCTACTAGACCTCCAATTAGATATTGAAAGCTCATCGGGTCAACTATCAACATTACTCCAAATTTTTCCACTGTGATATCATCATCATGAACTTTATGATCTAGAGTAAACCCATATTGAAAGCCACTACATCCACCTCCAGTAATATACACGCGTAGTTTTAAATTTGAATTATTTTTATGAAAAATCAGATCTTTCACTTTATTTGCTGCAGAATCAGAAAAACACAAAGGTATAACTTGATCATGTATCATTGTTAAATCCAATATTAATTGAGATCTGTGATATTAAAGATAACGACTTTTTTATAATAGCTTGACCTCTAGAATAATAAAATTTTATAGCCCTTTATTGCTAGCTGCTAAAAACCTGATGGTTCAATTAATAGAATATATTACAATAGCTGGTTAACTCTATTATACAATGATTTGTTATATTTTTATCGCATCATACATGTATAGATCAGATCTATATTGTTTTATATTTTTAATATATTTGATATGATATTATCAATTTCAGCTATTTTTGTCCACGTTAGATATACCTATATATCAATAATAGTCTATATCACTTAGTTGATGATAAACTTTTAGTATCCTATATTAGGAAAATATTAACTATTTTGCTTAGATTTTATATGAAATTGATATTAATATTTTTATATTTATCCGTAATAATTTAGAGGTAAGATATATATTATCAGCCATATTTGAGATAGTATGGTGTAGCATAATAATATCAGTATTGATATAGTATGAGTCTAGTAATCTTGCAAAATGATTTAACGCTATAATAGGTATTATTCTTTAATTGCATTTACTAGAAATGTTTTTCTAATATAAAAAAATTATGCCTATTAATATTTACTAATAATTTTTAACATAATTTAAGTTCTTAGATATTCTAGATTAAATATCTAAATTTTATATTGTTAGCTTTTAATATATTTTTAGATCTATTTTAAAGCGATTATAGATCTTCATAATTTATAGATTTATGCATATTACATGTAAGTGCAGACATCTTATATGATATCAAAATGTCACGGAAGACTAAAATATCTAATTTAAATACTAGAAGATTTTATCTATTATTAAAACTTACATAAATTAGTAAGAATTCATGATTGAGATTAGCTCGAAGGCAATTAGACAATTGATTAGTAGACAGAAAACATGCACAAGAATCAAGCTATATCAATTTTTAGTATTAATGTTTTTCATTTTGAATCTTATGATGTACTTATCTATATGTTAGATAGCATAATCTGAAATAGAATATGTAAAGTATGAATTTTATACTTTTTAGTAAAAATTGATTTTTCTTATTCAATACAATTTAAAGTTAAGCTGCATATAAAAGTTAAATTATAAATTATAGAATGTATTCCGAATATTCGCAGGAATAGAAAGCAATAATTCTGCAAATATTTATTAAAATTGTATATGAAATTCTAAGATAGATGCTCAAAAAGAACAAACACTAATAATAAAATTATTGCAAGATTAACATATCAATGTTCTCTAATTATATATCGTGTTTAGATGTAGATCTGTTTTTGAGATAGTGTATTTTGTGCCCAGATAATATAGTCAGTATATTCTACCGGGAAGGTTGGTAGAAGGGAATTTAGTATTTGGCTAAGTATAACTGGGCTAAGATCTACTAGATTAATGTGACCAACTTTACGGCCATGGCAAACAGTTTTGTTATACCAATGCAAATGAAGTCGTGGTTCAGAAAGCCATGACATGCGAGAATTAATACCAATAAGATTCAGCATAACAGCGGGCATATATGTTATCGGTGTAGGTAAAGGAAGATTAAGAATAGCTCTTAAATGTAATTCAAATTGACTAATGGAAGCAGCATCCTGTGTCCAGTGTCCACTATTATGAACACGTGCTGATAATTCATTAATGAGAAGACCTTCTGATGACATAAAACATTCCATAGTCATGACGCCAATATAATCTAATTCATGCATGATCATAGATAACATATGTTCAGCTATATTTTGTTGTGTATTATGATTTAGTAGCACTACGCTTGCACGTAAAACACCATTCTGATGGAAGTTATAAGTAAGGGGATAAAAAGCTGTATCTCCATTGCGACCTCTAGCACCAATAAGAGATAATTCATTAGAAAAGTTAATTCTTTTTTCTACGATACACTGACCATACATATTTTTTGGTACTATTTCGATGTTATCAGGACATAAATTCCATTGACCATGTCCATTATAACCACCATTACGACATTTCACAATAACATGCCGATCAAGAGTAGAAAATATTTGAGGCCATTGTGTTTTGCAAGACAGTGGTTGCCATGGTGCAGTTGCTAAATTAAGATCGTTTAGTAATTTTTTTTGCCTCAGACGATCAGTTAATACTGGAAAGATATCGCGATTTACAAAGGAGATGCTTTTAGATAACTTTTGAGTTAACACTGTGTTTGGCCAGCATTCTATTTCCGTAGTAATCACACTATTATTAACTGAGAATATTCGAAGATCGCTATTTAATGCAATGAGATGAACAGTCACTCCAAGTGGCTCACCAGCTTGACGTAACATATGACCTAATTGACCATCTCCCAAGACATAAACTAGTTTCATCTTTACTTCCTCGGGTCTGGATGTTTGAGCACTTCATTTGTCTGACGTTGTCTCCATCTTGCTATCCTCACAGCTAATCGTGTATCGTTTAAAGCAAGAACTTGCACAGCTAAAATAGCTGCATTAGTAGCTCCAGCGGTTCCAATAGCTAACGTTCCAACTGGTACACCAGATGGCATCTGAAGAATAGAATACAAGCTATCTATTCCACCTAACATAGAATTATATATTGGCACACCAAATACTGGTATTAATGTTTTAGCTGCTAACATCCCTGGTAGATGTGCTGCCCCGCCTGCACCGGCAATAATAATTTGATAACCATCATCTTTAGCTTTTTCTGCAAAGTTAAATAGTTTTTCTGGTGTTCGATGAGCTGATATTACTTCGCAATGAAATGAAACTTCGAATTGATTTAGGATATCTGCAGAGTGTTTCATAGTGGGCCAGTCACTTTTAGAGCCCATAACAATTGCAATACAGTTAATATTAGATGTATATGGCATATATGATCATTCCCATGATTTTAAAATATTACTATTACTGACAAACATCATAATGAGGTTGTTTAATGCAAGAACACTTAATGCAAGAACACATAGAGGAGTTGTATAAGTAATAATAGTTAAAGGGCATGTCTCTATAGTTAAGGTGTGACTTACTGCATGAGAGTCCTTACGCTTATAAAGAAAAAGTAACAAGTTGAATGTCATTATGACTTACTCTAACCATAGACCCATATTGATGCCAATCCCCTAATACTAAACGCTGAGCTGGATATCCATGGATTTCTAATTGATGTACTGCTGGGCGATGAGTATGACCATGTATAAGTATTGACACCCGATATGCACGCATTATATCAGTGACTAATTGAGGATGCACGTCCATGGTTTCTATTTTTTTTTTATTGTTGATTTTTTTACTATAAACCCTAATGATGGATGCAATATGTTGTCGTGTATATATTGGTATAGTAAGAAATAAATTTTTCATCCATCGACATTGTACTATTTTTCGATATAATTGATAAAATATATCATTAACACATAATGTATCACCATGCATAATTAGTAATCTTTGACCATATATTTCGAGAACACATTCATTAGGTATCAAATTTATCCCTGCTCTGCATGCAAAATGTTTACCTAATAAAAAATCACGGTTTCCATGAAGAAAGTGACATGGAATAGATAATCGGCGAAGAAAGAAAGCCAAATATTCATACAGTGGATTTGGATCGTCGTCGCCAATCCAGTAATCAAATAAATCACCTAAAATATATAGCGCATCTACATATCGAGCTTCATTATTTAAGAATTTTAAAAAACCAGAAGTAATATTTGGCGATCGATTAGATAAATGCAAGTCAGAAATAAAAAGCGTATTTGGCATGATTAGTAAGTAGTTAACAGTATATAACGTATCAGTATCTATCTTCTCGTAGAATCTAAAAAGTAGAAAGTACTATGAAGTAAAATTAGTAATAATAGCACTAAGTTTTATGTTGACATAAAATTACCTAACAATGATGATTGTATATCATATAAAATTATATCATGCGATCTATTATTTTAATATTAAATATATCATAAACATGATTAGATATAAAAATATATGGATAGTGAACTATGTGGTTAACCTAGATCTTTAAAGATCTCTACGTATAATGTGATGATCAATGAAAGAATTAATTGCTATAACTCAGAATTTTACAAAATTCTGATAAGTTTATTTATTAACTTAATAATTATGCTCTGTCAGTCTAACTTTATTTAGAGTGTATATATTTTTAGGAAAGTGAAGAATTTGATGAAATAGTGCAGGCTTTGTATTGAATAATTATTCGATCTCTTTAATAAAAATATTTATTAACAATAAATAAAGTATTATTTACAGATATGTACTTGTATACTTATTGATAATGTCTTAATTGTATATTGTATCACATATCTATTTATATGCTACCCTGCTTTATCATGGAACATTAATATGCTAAAAATCTTTAATACCTTAAGTCAAACTAAAGAGGAGATGAAACCTATTAATGGTAGTATGATTGGTATGTATGTTTGTGGCATGACTGTTTATGATCTCTGTCATATTGGCCACGGAAGGACATTTTCGGCTTTTGATGTGATTGCACGTTATCTGCGATATCTTGGTTATGACCTAACTTACGTACGTAATATTACTGATATTGATGATAAAATCATTAAACGTGCTAATTATGAAGGAAAATCGATTACATGTCTGACTCAGTCTATGATTCATGAGATGCATCGGGATTTATCAGCGCTAAATATTTTACTGCCAAATTATGAACCACGTGCTACTGACTATATTTCAGAGATGATTTTACTAATAGAAAAACTTATAACACAAAAACATGCATATATTGCTCATAATGGCGATATAATGTTCTCCATTGAGAAAAGTCCGAGGTATGGATTGCTTTCACGGCAAAATTTGATTAACTTAAATATTGGTTCAAGAGTTACTCCTGTTAGCAACATAAAACAAAACCCTCTAGATTTTGTTTTATGGAAAAAATCAAAAAAAGATGAACCATCTTGGGACTCTCCGTGGGGACATGGTCGTCCAGGTTGGCATATTGAATGTTCTGCAATGAATCATAAACAATTAGGTCATCACTTTGATATTCATGGTGGTGGATCAGACTTGATGTTTCCACATCATGAAAATGAAATCGCTCAGTCTACTTGCGCTTATGACACGCCATACGTAAACTATTGGATGCATTCTGGTATGGTGATGATTGATCGTGAAAAGATGTCAAAATCTTTCAATAATTTCTTAACTGTACGTGAAATATTAAAATATCATGATGGAGAGACTTTGCGTTATTTTTTAATATCAAGCCACTATCGTAGTCCAATACATTACAGTACAGATAGCTTAATGCAAGCACGTTTTGCACTTGAGCGTCTTTATATAGCTTTGCAGAATACAGAGCGCAATACAGACAGATGCTCAGGTGAAGAATTTGAAAAGCGTTTTTGTCAAGCAATGAATGATGATTTTAATACTCCAGTAGCTTGCGCTGTTCTCTTTGATTTAGCACGAGAAATTAATCGTAAAAAAATAACTGATAAGAGATTAGCAAATAGCTTAGCAATGCGTTTACGTTTTCTTGGTGGTATTCTTGGTTTGCTAGAGCAAGATCCAGATCAGTTTTTAAAAAAAAATAACTTATATTGTAAGGATGGTCAGCTGTCAACAATCGAAAATCTTATCCAGGTTCGCACTAATGCTCGAAAAAATAAAAACTGGAGGAAAGCTGATTTTATACGCAATTACCTTGATAAATATATGAATATTATTTTAGAAGATAATATAGAAAGCACTTACTGGCGCAAGAAGTAGCCAGAATAAGACTTGAAGATTCTTAGATGTTAATGAGTTATTAAAATAAAGCTCTATATATAAATACATTATTTTGTCGGTTCAATAACATTAATTTAATATGCTTTAGTTTTTTCTAATATAGAAATATCATTAGTGGAATTCTTGATTATTTTTATATTTTTAATATTAGTTAAAATTTTAACCTGGGTATGAATTCTGTTTATATATTTGTTTATGTTATACAGTAAAAATATTTAGTAAAAAGTTCGTCTTAATAAGTAATTATTTCATAATTTTGTTTTTTTATTTTTAATAAATAAAGATATATTATCAGTATTAATATTAGACTGTTTTATTAAAAATAATATCATTTTATATATTGTACTTTATATTTTTTTATTAGATTATTTTATGTAATGATTTTAATCCGTGTTAAATATGGTGTTATTTTAATTAGGCAGTTTTTTTAAAAACGCACTATTTTTCGGAAATTTAGTAGTGATGTAAAACTCTTTATTAAATATTTTTTATTTCTATTTCTATTGTACCAATACTAATCTTATAGTATTTTTTTAAGTTTTGATACCCAATTCCATTAATAAAAATGGATGAGCAGTATAAGGAGCATTTGTCATCGGACAAATAGCAGAAGTAGTTTTAGGAAAAGCAATAACATCACGTATGTTATCTGAGTTGGTTAACAGCATTACCAGGCGATCCAGACCAAAAGCTAAACCAGCATGCGGAGGGGCGCCGAATTTTAGGGCTTCGAGAAAAAAACCAAATTTTTGATTTTGCTCATCTTCGGAAATACCTAAGAGGTCAAATATTGTTTTTTGCATTACCCATTCATTTATACGTACAGATCCACCACACACTTCATAACCATTAATTACCATATCATATGCATTAGCGATTGCATTTTCTGGCGCTTCTCTTAGTTTTTCCGCTGACATTGTCTTAGGGGCGGTAAAAGGATGATGCATTGACGTTAGATTACCCTTCGCATCCACTTCAAACATTGGGAAGTCTACTATCCATAAAGGCTCCCAAGAAGAGTTGTTGTTAATATTTAGCTCATGACCTAGTTTTGTGCGTAAAGCGCCTAGTGCATTAGTGACTAGATCTTTAAGGCCTGCAGCAAAAAAAATCATATCCCCATCAACTGCTTTAGTACGATCTAAGAGCCTGCTTATTATTTCTGAATCTAGATGCTTGACCAGAGGGCCGCTAATTCCAGAAAGAGCATTGTTTCGATGATAGATTTTAATCCAAGAGATTCTGTTTAAACCGCAGCTCTTGGAAAATTGTACATAAGACTCAATTTGTTTTCGTGTGAGTCTAGCTCCACCCGGGACACATAATACAGTTATGCGATCTGTAGTGTGATTGAATGGTTTAGAAAAACCTAAAAAATCAATTTTTTGTATCAAATCAGCTACATCTATTAACTCCATCGGGTTTCGTAAGTCTGGTTTATCTGAACCATAGCGCCGCTTTGATTCGGCAAAGGTCATCACTGGAAAACTATGTAATGATACAGATTTTATTTTTAACCATAAAGTATGCACTAAACTTTCCATGATTGTCATTACTTCTTTAGCATTCATAAATGAGGTTTCGACATCAATTTGCGTAAACTCTGGCTGACGATCAGCGCGCAAATCTTCATCACGAAAACATTTTACGATCTGATAATAACGATCAAATCCTGAGATCATCAACAATTGTTTAAATAATTGTGGTGATTGTGGCAGTGAATAGAATTTACCAATATGACAGCGACTAGGGACTAGATAGTTTCGAGCACCTTCTGGTGTAATTTTAGTTAACATTGGTGTCTCTATATCGATAAAACCTGCATTTTCCATAAATTGTCTTACTATGCTGGTAATGGTGGAGCGAACTTTTAGTCGACTAGCCATTTCTGGACGTCTTAAATCTAGATAGCGATACTTTAAACGTGCTTCTTCGCTATTATTTTTGCTAAAATCTAGAGGAACTGATTCAGAGCGATTAATGATAGATAGATTTGTTGCGCATACTTCAATATTACCAGTTGGCATGGATTTATTTTTATTTTTTTCAGTACGAATACAAACTGTACCAATAACCTGAATACAAAATTCATTACGTAATTCACTAGCAAGACGAAATGTTTGATAATAATCCTGGCTAAAAAAAACCTGTACAATACCTTCACGGTCGCGCATATCAATAAAAATAATGCTTCCTAAATTACGATAGCGGTGCACCCATCCACATAGTGTGATTTTTTTATCTATGTAGGTTTGATTAAGTTGTCCGCAATATGCCGTACGCATGATTATACCTCTTATTTTAATGCTGTGATTTAATGGTATTAAATATTACTATATAATATACATTAACAGTTGAGAAAAAATTTCTACATGCTGTAGGTGATTTAATAAGCGTACTAATTATAGATTATAAATCTAGTTTTATAGGTTTGATTATTAATTCCTTGATATTATCATCAGTTTTATTCATTATAGATTGTTATAGAATGTTTAGTGTATTTATGTCTTATTTTAAGATATCCGAAAATAGGTATATGTAATAATTTAAATAAGATTTCATATATATAGTAATTTTACATAAACTCATTGCGTAGAGTTAATTTTTTTCAATAAAGAATGTTTATAATTTCTTAAGATTTAATTACTATTATAGAAGTTGTGATGCGAGAAGTAACTTAACATTTTGCATAGTATAGCTAGCGATACGGTAAATTGCTATATTTACTACATAAACCAATTAATAGAGTTTATCTCTAGTAGCAACAGATAAAGATTTTTAAATGCATAGTATTTCATTAGGATTACAGTAATTTTATTTGAATATGTTAATTTATTAATTTTATTAACTCCTATAATATTTTATATATAATTATAGCAATTATTCTGCAATTTTTATTGCCAATAAAAATTTTTAAAAAGCGATATATATATGATATCTCTTTTGTTAAAAAAATATAATAGAGAATTAGAACATAGACCAAATGCTAGAGGGTATCTTAAATATAAATTTTGAACATTGCTCTAATGATATTAGTATCATAACCAATATGATTATAACCAGACTGATAGTGTATTAAAGAGTAATGTTGTCATTGTATTTTTAACTTTTAAGGTTAAATATTTAATTTTATATCAAATATTTAACCTTACTAATTAAATTAGTTATTTAAAAATTTTATTTAATCAGTTAGGTTGCATATGTGATAAATAACCAAAACTTATAGTTTTATAAGATTTTATTATCAGTGATATGAAAGAAAAATCATTTTATAATTAATTTTTAATAAGGTGGTTCAGTCAACAAAATTCATAACGTAAAGAGTTAAGTATCTGATAATGGATTTAGTGCTGTGTTACCGTGATAAAGACGTGCATTTTGTAAACCTATAAACAAACATTGACCGAGTTTCGGTATGATATTTTTACTCACTAGTACTACACTAAGAGAACCAGTGTTCCATCCGGTAGGTTTTAGGATTAGTTGCCAATAATGTCCGCGAGGACTAACTTCTAATATTGTTGTAGGAAAAGGTGTTTTTGGACTACTTTTAAAATTGATATCTATCTCCCATGGACGCAGAAATAGTTCAATAGCCCCTTGATATGAGGTTGTATTAGTAAGAGCCCAGTTATAATTGCCTACTTGTAGGTGAGCATTATTAATCCAGCCGTTTATACAGTTTACTTCTCCAAGAAATTCTAAAACAAATCTGGTTTTTGGCAAGCGCCATACTTCATCTGGCGTGCCAACTTGCTCGATATTACCATGGTTCATAACAACTACCCGTCCTGCAACCTCCATGGCTTCATCTTGATCATGTGTAACAAAAACACTAGTGAATTTTAACTCTTTATGTAGTTGTTTAACCCATATACGTAATTCTTTTCGTACTTGAGCATCAAGAGCACCAAAAGGTTCATCTAATAATAAAATTTTTGGCTCAACTGCTAACGCACGCGCTAAAGCAACACGCTGTTTTTGTCCACCGGATAACTGAGATGGAAAACGTTTTGCCAAGTGTCCTAATTGCACCATATCCAAAAGAGATTTAACTTTTTGATCAATTGCAGTTATAGGAGGGCGCTTATATTTTGGTAAGACCTGTAAGCCAAAAGCAACGTTATTGAAGACTGTCATATGTCGAAATAGCGCATAATGTTGAAATACGAAGCCTACTCGGCGATCTCGCGCATGTACCTGACTTACATCATAGCCATGAAAACTGATATGACCGCTGTTTTGAGTTTCTAGTCCAGCAATGATTCTAAGCAATGTGGTCTTTCCAGAGCCAGATGGACCCAATAATGCAACAAGTTCCCCGGAAGAGATATTAAGAAAGATATTGCTTAAAACCTGTACATGCCCAAAAAATTTATTGATATTAACAATCTCAATACTCATAATGCTCCTTTTTCTACCTACGCTGCTGAGTTCGATTCTCTAATTTCCACTGTAGCGCGCTTTTTAGCAATAGCATTAATATGGCCATCATAGTTAATAAGGTAGCAGCAGTGAATGCGCCTACATCATTGCAATCTTGATGTAAAACCTCAACTTGTAACGGCAGGGTATAAGTTTCACCACGTATAGCTCCGGATACTACTGAAACTGCACCGAATTCACCAATTGCTCTTGCATTGGTAAGTACCACACTATATAGAATCGCCCAGCGGATATTTGGTAGAGTCACACGAAAAAACATTTTCCATCCGCAAGCCCCTAAAAGCACTGCGGCTTCATCTTCCTGTCTGCCTTGACTTAGCATTACTGGTACTAATTCACGCACAACAAATGGACAAGTAATAAAAATTGTTACCAAAGCCATACCTTGCCATGAAAACATCAGTTGAATATTATGCGTATTGAGCCAGCCTCCAATTGGAGTATTTATACCCCAAAATAGTAGATACATTAACCCTGCTACTACAGGTGATACGGCAAATGGAATATCAAATAAAGTTAAAAGAAGTTGCCTACCAGGAAAAGTAAAACGAGTTACTAGCCAGGCTAGTAAGGTACCAAATATTAAATTAATCGGTACTACAATTAAGGTGATTAATAAAGTTAGTTTAATGGCATGAAGCATGTTATCATCACGTAAATTTCTGAGAAATGACCACGGCCCTTCAGAAAAAGCAATGCTGAAAATAGCTATTAACGGCATTACTAATAACAATAGAGAAAGAATTACCCCTGTACTAATTAATGCCCTCTGCCTCCATCGGTTTATGTATGCATAGTTAATGCTATGAGTTTTGCGCGCTTTAGGCATTATTGTCCTCCGATTCTTTGGCCAAAGCGGTTTTGTAATGTATTTATTACAAATAATAAAAATAGTGAAGTTATTAAAATTACTGAAGCAATTGCAGTAGCCGCTGGATAATCATATTCTTGTAAACGAACAAAAATCATTAAGGAAGTCACCTCAGTTTTCCATGCAATATTTCCAGCTATAAAAATTACCGCACCAAATTCACCTAAGCTGCGAGTGAATGATAGAACTGTGCCTGCTAGCAATGAAGGCCAGACCTCTGGTAGGATAACCCGAATGAAAGTCTGAAATTTAGAAGCTCCAAGTGTTTCTGCGGCTTCTTCATATTCCGGTCCTAGCTCTTCTAGTATTGGTTGTACTGTTCGTATCACAAAAGGGGCGCTAGTAAAAGCCATGGCAATCGCAATGCCTAACCAAGTGTAAGAAATTTTAATATCAAAGTAAGATAGCCAGTGCCCATACCAACCATTAATAGAAAATAACTTTGTTAAGGTAAGACCTGCAACGGCTGTAGGGAGAGCAAATGGTAGATCTATAAGACTATCTAAGAGCAGACGTCCAGTAAAATTATAGCGCGTTAATATCCATGCCATTAGCATTCCAAAGAATGTATTAAAAAGAGATGCAACTCCAGCAGAAAGTAAAGTAACTTTATATGCAGTAATTACTTGTGGATTGGTAATGATCTCCCAATATTGCGATAAGGTCATTTGTGATAACTGCATCAACAAGGCGCTTACAGGGAGTAGTAAAATAATACAAGTAAAAAATAAACTACTGCCTAAGCTAAGAGCAAATCCTGGTAGAACGTTTTTACTTTGTGTATCAAACATGATTACTCATGCCTCATTGCTAAAAGCTTATCTAGTTCACCACCACTAGCAAAATGCATCCGATTAATGCGATTCCAGCCACCAAAATCTTTTTCTACCGTCAAAAACTTTGTATATGGAAAGCGATCTTGATTTTTTTTCATTAACTGCACGTTATTTACACGATAGTAAAAATTAGTAATAATTTTTTGGGCAGATGGTGTAAAAAGGTAACGAAGATAGTCTTTTGCTGCTTTCTCTGTATGATTTTGACTAAGGTTTTTATCAATCCATGTTACTGGAAATCTTGCCAAAATATTATTCTTTGGAACAATTACTTGATAACCTTGTTGCGGGTATCGATTGCGAATAGTATTGACTTCGGATTCAAAACTGATTAATACGTCGCCTATCTTATTGCCGACGAAAGTTGTAGTAGCTCCTCGACCTCCTATATCCAATACTTCTACATTGTTTAGTAATTTTTTCATAAACTGCTCAGTTTTTAATATATTTTTACTATTGATACGCTGGGCAATACCCCATGCAGCTAACCAAGTATAGCGTCCGTTACCTGAGGTTTTTGGATTAGAAAAAATCAATTTTACATCTGTACGTATGAGATCGCTCCAATCTTGAATATGTTTTGGATTACCATTTCGTACTAAAAATGCCATTGTAGAATAAAATGGTGAACTACTGTTAGGTAAGCGATTTTGCCAATCAGAGGGGATTAGATGACCCTTGTCGTGCAAAATCTGAATATCAGTAACTTGATTATAGGTCACCACATCTGCCTTTAATCCTTGCAAAATAGATAATGCTTGCTTAGAGGAGCCTGCGTGAGATTGTTTGATAGTTAACACATCATTGGGATGTGTTTGTGCCCATTGTTTTTCAAATTCAGAATTCAAAGCTAAAAATAATTCACGTGATACATCGTAAGAACTATTAAGTAACACAGTAGCCTGCGCGCTACCACCTAGTGCAAACGAGCATATATAAGCTATTATTTTTTTTATCGTCGGCAATGTCATTACATCTCCTAAAAATCAATTACCTGATTATAGAAAAATTAGTTAAATGTATTAGTCAATCTAGTAAAATATAGCAGCTTTATATATCATCTTTGCACTTCTTAACGAGAAAAATTTTAAGTATATGAAAAAATTGATTTATAAAGTCATTGCCTAGTTAAATACATTAAACTTTTTCTAAAATGCTTTTTCTATAAAACTTCAAATGTTCAGTGGAATATCGCTAAATATTTTACTATGATATGTACTTTTGCCTCAACGATATTATTTGATAGATTATTTTCAATGGTATTATTTGATAGATTATTTTCAATAATCCTATATATTATTATAATGCCACACAACCTCTTTATCTATTACTTGTTATTATTAGTGTTCTAAATAATTTAGTATATTATCTCTTACACTTGCATGCGATCACTTATTATTTTATTGTTTTTAGTAAATTATTGCTTTATTCTTCGAATACTCCTAACTGTATTTATAAAGTAGATTCGACAGTAACAAGAAAATTTCTTGGTGTTATAAAACCTTAAAATACTTTTATATAAAAATAACAAAAACTATACACTACGTTAACTCATCCTTAAATCTAACAATGTATATCTTCTATTTTTTTAATAAATGTATTCAGAAAAAATGGTTCTTGAAATATTCAATTGTAATAAAATTTTATTATCTACTATAAACTAAAATATATCGTATCAATTTTATTCTGTTAAAGATTATATCTCTGATAATATGATAAGCAATATAGTCTTTTATATATAGTGGTATTTCAAGAGGTTTTTAAAAGGGAAGAATTAGTATATTTTATTTTCTATCTTTGTTAGTATTTTGGCATATTTCATCTATTTTTATGTATTGAATTTACTTTCTTTCGTAGAGATTGTGGCATGCAAGTAATACTAAGTAATACTAAGTAATACTAAGTAATACTAAGTAATACTATAGTTTGTAATAAAGTTTGGTAGATTACCATACCCTTCATATGGTATTATACTAACTCAATCTTACATTAGAATTTTATATTAGATGTATTACTATTGATGAGTTTTTATAATACTTCCTGTGTTTTTCTCCGCAGAACATTTTAAATCTGGCTTTACCAGTTTTTGAAATAGAGATATCTATAGTGTATGCTAATGATTTAGGGATTTTTAGAAAATTAAGTGGTAATGTATAAAAAAGTTATCTTCTTTAATGCCATAACTGAAATCTTATCTGAAAGGGTGACAAAATAGTTGTAGCCATGTATTTTGTATAATACTTGAATAATCTTAGATAATAGAGAAGAAATTATCAATAAGTTTTATATAATTATGGAAATGTCTAACATTAATCTCCGAAATATGTATGATAAGATATAAAAAAGTTGATCTTATCATGAGGTTTTGTGATATATCTAAAGTTACCGCATCACTGAGCTTTCTAAAATATCTCCAAGAAACCCCGGTTTAATCTAGATATAGTGTTTCTATATATTTTTATTTAGATAACAAGCTTGTAGATATAATAATAGATGATACATCATTAAGTTTATAAGCGAAATACTACATTTAAAAGATGTACATGATATTTAACAATTTAGTAGTGAATATTCATGTGTTTCTGTGAACATTGAGGCTTGCCAGCCTATATTTGATATCCAATATATATTCACTCGTCTCTAATAATGAGATCTGTATATTGATTATTAACAGACACTCCTAACTTAATCAAGCGTATTAAAACGCTGCCACCTTCTAATTGTACTAAGTACGGAATAACATTTATGGATATTCGTAAACTTAAAAAATTAATTACATTAGTTGAAGTATCCGGCATTGCTGAATTGGAGGTCTCTGAAGGAGAAGAGTCAGTGCGTATTATTCGCACGATAAATCAAACCGGTCATTCTGTTTTACATAACACTAATACAGCGCAAACGATCCGGCAATCCGTTACGAGCACTGAAGCTCCATCAATGATTACACCAATTCAAAAAAGATCTTATTTATCTGAAGCAGGAAGTTATATAGTTCGATCTCCTATGGTTGGTACTGTTTATCTTACTCCTAGCGCTAACGCATCAGCATTTGTAGAAGTTGGTCAGAAAGTGCATTCTGGTGATACTTTATGTATTGTAGAAGCAATGAAAATGATGAATCACATTGAAGCGGAGCAATCCGGTATTGTAAAAGCGATCTTAGTTGAAAATGGTCAACCTGTTGAATTTGATGAACCACTGCTCGTCATTGAATAACGAGGGCAACTATGCTGGATAAAATTATTATTGCTAACCGTGGTGAAATTGCACTACGTATTTTACGTGCTTGTAAAGAGCTTGGTATTAAGACTGTAGCGGTCCACTCTACAGTAGATCGAGACCTAAAACATGTTCTACTTGCTGATGAAACTGTCTGTATTGGCCCCCCTCCGTCAGTAAAAAGTTACTTAAATATTCCAGCTCTGATTTCAGCTGCAGAAATCACTGGTGCTGTTGGGGTTCATCCTGGATATGGCTTTCTTTCTGAAAATGCTGACTTTGCTGAGCAAATGGAGCGTTCAGGATTTATCTTTATTGGGCCCAGATCTGATACTATTCGTCTTATGGGTGATAAGGTATCAGCAATTGCTATCATGAAAAAAGCAGGCATTCCTACAGTTCCTGGTTCTGATGGGCCTTTAACAAAAGATATGGGAAAAAATAGAGAATTTGCAAATCGTATTGGTTATCCGGTGATGATTAAAGCTTCTGGAGGTGGAGGTGGTCGAGGTATGCATGTTGTGAGAAGTGATCAAGATTTAGAGCAATTAATACATATGACTCAAACAGAAGCACAGGCAGCTTTTAATAATAACATAGTTTATATGGAGAAGTATCTAGAAAATCCACGTCACATTGAGATTCAGGTTTTAGCTGATAATCATGGTAATGCTATTTATCTTGCTGAGCGGGACTGTTCCATGCAACGCCGACACCAGAAGGTAGTAGAAGAAGCGCCAGCTCCAGGTATTACTGATAAAATGCGTCGATATATAGGAGATTGCTGCTCTAAAGCATGCATTGATATCGGATATCGTGGTGCAGGGACTTTTGAGTTTTTATATGAAGATGGTGAATTTTATTTTATTGAGATGAATACACGTATTCAGGTTGAGCATACTGTTACTGAGATGATTACAGGTATTGATTTAATTAAAGAACAATTACGTATTGCCGCTGGACATCCATTGTCAGTTAAAGAAGAAGTTGTTATTCGTGGACATTCGATAGAATGTCGTATTAATGCTGAAGATGCTCATACTTTTGTGCCTAGTCCGGGGAAAATTACTCGTTTTCATGCTCCTGGTGGGTTTGGTGTACGCTGGGAATCACATGTATATGCTGGGTATAGCGTGCCATTATATTATGATTCAATGATTGGTAAACTCATAACGTTTGGAGAAAATCGTAATGTAGCCATTTCCCGCATGAAAAACGCATTAACCGAGTTAATTATTGATGGAATAAAGACTAACATTAAACTTCAGATGGATATTATGTCGGATGTTAACTTTCAGTTAGGCGGAACTAATATCCATTATCTAGAAAAAAAACTCGGCCTAATAGAAACATAATAATTATTATCTATATTTCAATAAAGTAATCGAAGTGCTGTTAATTAAATTTTAGAGCTAGACAATTATGATTAGTCGCTCAATATATAGTTAGAAACTATATATAATTTTATGATATATGATTAATTTATAGTATCAGATCTAGAATGTTGTTTATTTAATATCTGAACTATCACTATTTAGTAACACTAGTAAGCGACTGATCTAATATGTATGTATTCACTATTAGTGATAGTGGGCTATATAGGCTCATAGATTTTTATTCACATTCTATATAATAGATGGCATAAGATATAGAATAAAATCTTGGATAATCAATGTTAATATTATGTACATGCATGTTAATTTATACATTTATAAGAGATTGTTTATGCTCAATTAGGATTACTAATGCGCCACTATAACTATGATAGGTGGATATTTATAAAAGGTTATTTTTTTTATGCTTAGTAATAGTTGGCTCAATCAAGTTATTATTAGTATTTTTATAGAAATAGAAAAATTAGTATAGTTAGAATACTTAATAAGTATATTATATAATAGTGAAAATACTAATTAGATTAACTTCATGATAACTAACATTGAGCAATAATAATTATTACAGAAATTTGACTTAATATATATTTTACTTGATTAACAGTAAAAATAATTTTATCTAAGACTAAATAATTCAAGAGATATTAAAATAGTGCTTCACTGGTTTTTGTATACATATTTAAATTACTAAAAATGCTTTATATTCTTCATCGCTTAATCCTTAAAAAAATTAGATAATGTAATATCTGGTTTTTAATATTTGCAGAATTAGCAACATTATATAATATTAGCATTTTATATTAGGATAAGAATAATTATTAACAGAATAATTATTTATCAATATCTTAAAATTTAATAAATCTTATCTTGAAGTATTTATAATTAATCAATTAAAAGAAAATAAAAAAATTAAATAAAATATTTATTTATAAAAATTTATTTTGATAATAATAAAAATTATTCAGTAGAAGGATCTATATATGTTATATATAATTACTATCAATTTTTTTGATCATCATTCTTTCTTTGATATTACAAATTTTCTGTGTATTTTTTCAATGTAATTTTTATATTATATATATCTTATTTGGCTGGGGTGCAGGGATTCGAACCCCGGAATACTGGTATCAGAAACCAGCGCCTTACCGCTTGGCTACACCCCAGTATAATTGGTGGCTACTACGGGGATCGAACCTGTGACCTCAGCGTTATGAGTGCTGCGCTCTGACCGTCTGAGCTAAGTAGCCAAAAATGTATTTTACATTATCACCAGAAGTTACTGTATTTAATATTATAAATGACTGGGGTACCTGGATTCGAACCAGGGAATGCCGGTATCAAAAACCGGTGCCTTACCGCTTGGCTATACCCCATTCGTGCTTGACTATTCAGTGCTATGGTGCGGAAGGCGAGACTTGAACTCGCAGACCTTTCGGCGCCAGAACCTAAATCTGGTGCGTTTACCAATTTCGCCACTCCCGCTGACATAAGGTTATTATAGTATATATTAGAACTTATGAGATTTAATCTCAATTGATCAAAGATTAATACTTCTTTCATATTATGATAATTTATCTTTTCTACGTCAACTAATTTTTAGTATTGATAAGGGCTAAATATGATCTAAATACCCAGCGATTATTAATATAATTACATAGTTATTTGCATATGAACTGAGTTTTGAGAAGATTTTTATTTTTTTATTATTAATAGATAGCCATTATAATTTAATTAATACTACTTCAGTATCTACTCCTATTACGATAGGCGAATGTAATAAAATTTATCTTAAATCTGCTGAACTTTTAGAGGACTTTGTTTTAAAATTAGTATTTTACAATAATTTATTCAATAAATCCTGCAACTCCCTTAAACATGTAATCTGCCAGTTTGGGTTAATTCCATGTGGTTTTTTTCGACCATCATGATTCAACCAACAAGTTGAAAACCCAGCATTAATACCGCCAACAATGTCAGATTCTAAAGTATCGCCAACTATAAGAACTCTACGAGGCACAGGGTTAGACATTTTATTCAGTGCAAAATTAAAAATTTCAGGATGTGGTTTAGCATAACCAACTTGCTCAGACGCTATAAGAAGATTAAAATATTTTGAGAAACAATTACGTGTTATTCGTGCTTCTTGTAATGCAGTAAAACCATTTGTAATAATACCAATTTTTACTTTTCCATACAGATGACTTAGCAGATCTCTTGCACCAGGCATCGGAGTGCAAATTTCTCCCATCGCTTTTATAAAACCATTATTTAGCTCACAAGTAGTAACATCTAACCTATTAGCCCATTCTTTAAAACGATCATGTTGTAATGTCGAAAGACTAATAGAATTATTTTGATAATCTATCCACAGTTTTTTATTAACAAATTGATATTGATCATAATCATTACGAGTAAAGTAGATATCATATTTTCTAAAAAGTTTTTTTAACCCAGAAAAGGAATCAAAGTAAAATAGCGTATCATCAGCATCAAATAATATCCACTCCCATTTTGCTAACATGAAACCGCTTCCCATGATATTGTAAGAGCCATAATAACAGCATCTTCTGTTCCATTAGCTACTGGGTAATAATTTGAGCGAATAGTAACTTCATTAAAACCAAGACATCTGTATAGCATAATTGCAGGATAGTTTGAGCACCTAACTTCTAGTCATAATGTTTGAACGCCGCGCACCTTAAGCTGATCTATCAAATGTTGTAATAAAATTCTCCCTAAACCACGTCTCCTAAAGTTGGGGTCTACAGCTATATTAAATAGATTTGCCTCATCTATTACTAACTGAGTAATAGAAAAAGCAGCCATAACACCATGAACCATAAGGCAAAAATTCAAATACCTAACTCCTTGATTTTTAAAAAATGTTTTTTTTGTTGATGGATATGTGTGGCTTCTCTGCTCAATAATAAATGCAGCATCAAAATGATACGGATAAAGCAAGGAAATCTGATTCATATAAACTATCTATTAATTATAAGATACGTGCTATTGTGTATTGTAAGTGTGTTGTTGTTTTTTGATTTTTGATATTAAAATGTACAGCAGGTTCAGTCATCTCAGTATTACCTTACGTTTTTATGCATGTCTAATTAAAATCTGTAATACAGAATTCAGAAGTATTTAGAGATCATAAATTGAACTATCCTTTATCTGATTTCTTATATTTATATATTATTTAGAAATATGAAACTTTGTGTACTTTAATGTAAAAATAATTATTTCTCTTCTTTTTTTTATGTGACCAGTAATCATTATATTCAATAGATCTTTTTCAGTTAAAAATCAACAAAAAACTATAAATTGACCTATTGATTGCAAGTATAATCAATAAAACAAATTATAATATAACATATATTACATGATAAACAATAGATTGTATTTTAACTGATATGCAATACTAATCTTAAGATATTCACATAAGATATTTTATTTTAATGCTTTAGAGTATGTCTATTGATAATTTTTGATTATATAGAAAAAATTATTATCTATTTTTATAGATCACTTTATTTTCGGATAAATTTTATACATACAATATATATTGTAGAATTCTTAAATTTTTATTTGCTATATGCTATATATTTCATAATATGAGTAAAATATTTTAAAATTTAAAATTTAAAATAACTAAAAATAAATTATAATATTTTTATATTAAGTAATTAGTATATTTAATATGATCATTTTTACTGATTAATTGATTTTATTATATAAAATATTTTTTGTATAAGTATCTATCTCTATACAGATAAGTTACTATAAATTTTATCTATAATTTTCTATCTAATATAAAAAATATCTTAATATCTAAAGTAAACTGGAAAAATATTTGTTATTTCTTATAAAGAAAATGCATGATATTAGTCTAATATTTTTAATATTAGTATAATACTTAAACATGATCTAATTTCAAGCATAAGATATTATCTATAATTTCAATTATAATATTTAAAAGATTTTGCTATAGTTAATTCTGACTAAAACATTAATTAAGATATATTTTAATATTATGTATCTAGTGAAGTTTTTATAAAAATATTCTTTTGTATAAAAGCCTAATGAAAGCTTGAATATATAAAATATATATTTCTTGACCTTTCGATAAATGTTGCTAGAAAATGTATACTCTTAATTGAGATATCATCCAATACCATAAGGATTAACACCAGAAAGTACCATTAGCATTTAATTAAAAAATAATTATGTGTATATTACCGTTTAATCTTTTATAGGAAATACCAATTATAAATGAATTTATAGTAGTTTTATATATTTAATCCTTTTATTTGCATATCAGCATGGTAAGACGATCTAACTAAGGGCCCACAAGAAACATATAAAAACCCCATAGCAACGGCTATTTCCTTTAGTTTATTAAATTCAGATGGACTGAGATATCTTTGCACTGGCAAGTGTTGAGGACCTGGCTGCAAGTATTGTCCAATAGTTAGTATGGTAACTCCTTTACATCTAAGATCATGCATGACTTCTTCTACCTCAGAGTTATTTTCACCCAGGCCAACCATTAATCCAGATTTAGTAGGAATTTCTGGGCGATATGTTTTAAAAATTTGAAGTAATTTTAGTGAATTTTGATAATCTGCACCAGGACGTACCAGGTGGTAGATACGTGGGACACTCTCTAAATTATGGTTGAATACATTTGGGGGTGTAGCATTAAGGATCTTTAGTGCGCGACTCATGCATCCTCGAAAATCAGGAACTAAAATCTCAATTTTTATAGTTGGATTTGTTTTACGAATAACACTGATGCAATTGGAAAAATGTTGAGCACCTCCGTCATGTAAATCATCACGATTTACTGAAGTTATTACTACGTGTTGCAAATTCATTTCTTGGAGGCATTTTGCTATATTATTTGGTTCATTAATATTTGGCGGCATAGGACGCCCGTGTGTGACATCACAAAAAGGACAGCGACGAGTACAGGTTGCACCTAAAATCATAAAAGTAGCTGTGCCATTGCTAAAACATTCAAATAAATTAGGACAAGAAGCTTCTTCGCAAACAGAACAAAGATTGTGTTTACGTATGGCAGACTGTACACGTTGGACACGACTAGGGTCAGCCGGTAATGTAATTTTAATCCATTTTGGTTTAGGTAAAATATTGACATGATTGGCTTGATTTGTATCAAGTGGCACTGTGTTCAATATATTGAGAGTGCGATATTTTAGGGTATGTTTAATCATCAGTGACAGTTCGCCATTAATTAACTAGATAATAGACTCAGATCTATGATTTAAAGGTTATAGTATGTTGATTTTATTGTAAAAATTTTACTTACTCTTTTAATTAATATAATGAACAAAAAGTATATTATATCAGGTATGTCAATTAAGGGGCATTAGTCTAAAGATATTGAAATATATTCATTCGCTAATTTTTAGAGAAATTTATAATTTGAAGATATATTTACGTTAAATTCAAGTTTGTATTACTTTATCAAGATAAAAGAATAGTCTCCTTTAGGAGACGATAGAAACAATAACCATTGATTCTGTCAAATATAATAAATATTATCCATAATAAATATTCATGTATTATGTAAGTATAGCAAACAATAATATATAACATACTTTTCTTTAATGAATGATACGAATTTTCCATTTCGTGAGTATTATATTAGTATATTTAATCTGCATAGAATATAGATATAATTTAAGATCACGGTTATTGAATAATTAACATAATATCTCAAAATGCGTAGACTGTACTGTGATACAATAGTTAATCTGATTGTGCTCATCCATCTTTTCTTATAGATTTTATTACATACAACCCAAAGAATACACTATATATTGTGTTTAATCTAATGCGTTATATGCACATAGAGTACTATTTTTATCCCAATAAATCTTATTAATGGCTAACTGATGCGTTAAGCTACGTATTAATATTGGTTGAACTTCTAAGAGAGTTATCTCAGGTTTTTTCTGTTTTAACTGGGTCATTTCAAGTAAAGGGTCTCCACAAGGGTCAATATATAAAAAAGGGGTTAAATCCATATTAATATTAAAAGCTAAACCATGATATGAACAATTATTTCGTACACGTAATCCTAATGAGCATATTTTTTTGCCATCTACATATACACCTGGTGACCTAGGTTTTGTATATGCATTTACAGAGAATACTGCTAAAGTGTCAATTGCTGCTCGTTCAAGAGCCACTACTAATTGATGAATTCCAATGCACCGTCTCTTTAGGTTTATCATTACATATAACATTTGCTGACCTGGACCGTGATAAGTAATTTGCCCACCTCGATCACTGTTCATAACAGGAATATCTGTAGGTAATAAAAGAGGTTTATTTTTACTCGTTTGGCCTTGTGTAAATACTGGAAAGTGCTCTACCAACCAGATTTCATCTGGTGTTATACAATCTCTCTCATTGGTAAATTTCCGCATAGCGCACGCAATAGATAGCCAGTTATGTAAACCAAGTGATCGAATAATAAGTGTGTCTGGAGACAAAATATATCTTCCTATTCTATAGGTTATACTAGATTTATAATCTTTAATAAACGTTAGTACTATCAGATATAATTCATTATCATAACTATGTCTTCTAAGAAGAAACATCTTTTCAGATATTTTTGTATTAGATCATTATAAGACCATTAAAACTTTTTCAATATTACCCAATTTATCATATAGTGTATCCACCTGCTTAATATGAGTTACAGCAACGGTGATAGAGACTGAGGAATATTTTCCTTTTTGGCTAGTTTTCAGTTCTGGGTCATATTCACCAGGGGCATACATTTGTACTACTTTAACTATTTTTTCTACTAGACCAGGACATGATAGAGCTATAATTTTATAAGTAAATAATGTAGGAAATTTAAGAAAGCTTATAAGATTGCTTTTCATTGATACCTCCATTCTATAAGTTTATGGTCTGGAAGAGGTAATAAATTATTTAAATTTTCATCACGTAGATTATTTAATAAGATATATCAAGAATAATTACAGAAATCTCAAAAACCTGATCATATTATACTATCATTGAATATAAAATAATATATCAAATTATAGCTAATCAGATATTGGTATTTTTATTACACGCTGACAAAAATATCAATCGTTCAATAATTATTAAATCTATCTCAGTTATTATTGGAGCTTAATGTTCTATTATATATTGTTTGTACATATTACGTGCATGATAATTAAGATATGGTTTTGTTAGGTATACTAACCCTATGATTTTTGTAGAATCAATGAGCAGTGAGTAACTATATGCATCTGATGATTACTAATGATATTTTAAATATTATTTTATAATGCTTATTAATAAGTTTATAGAGAATCAATAGCTCTATATTTTACTTTTAGCTAGTATTGTATATCGTATTTAAATTTTAGCTATAGTATTATTATATTTTTGTTCTGAAGGAATATAATATGATGCTGATAGCTTAACGAGAGAATATTATAGAGAGCACAGATATAAATTAATTCTATGAAATAATTTAAAATTATTTTATAGTATGCACTGGTATAAATTTTCTTTTGGTATACATTCTAAAATAAAAAAATATTCATAGGATCATTAAATAATGATATAGGGAACGGCATATTTTTGAGAATATTTTCTTAGAATTGATTATAATATTTATATTATAGAATATTATCATGAAAATTATTTAAAAAGAAGAGTATTGATCTCTGGTGTATTAAAACAAGATTACTATCTAAAACATAAAATGATAATATATTATAACTAATATCAGTCTCTTGTATTAATGCGTTAACTAATGGTGATCCTTTGGCTAGTACTAAAATAGTATTTAGATTTTGAGATCTAATTTAAATCAGAAGCTTCATTTAAATATCTGATGTAGTGTGGGTAAAATAGTTCTCTAATAATTTAAAGTTTTATATTGCTAATTTTGAAAAATTATGCGTTAATTTTTACCCACGTATTCCGTAAACCCACAATACGATTAAAAACTAAATTAGTTGAAGAAGATTTGACGTTATCGGTACAAAAATATCCCTCTCTTTCGAATTGGTAAGGAAATGAGGTCTTTGCAGTGCGCATGCTGGGTTCAATAAAGCCATGTTTAACAACCAGTGAGTTTGGATTCAATTCGTTAATAAAATCATCTGATGCTAATGGGTTAGGTGAGTTAAATAACCTCTCGTACAAACGAAATTCCGCAATAAGCGCATATTTTGCTGATACCCAATGAATGACTCCTTTAATTTTACGACCATCGCTTGGATTTTTCTTCATCGTGCTCATATCACAGGAGCAAAACAAGACAATGATCTTACCTTGAGCATCTCTTTCTACACTTTCTGCTCTTATTACATAGGCATAACGTAAACGTACTTCTCCTCCTAAGCTTAAGCGTTTATAATTTTTTTGCTGCTCTTCTTGAAAATCAGAACTATCAATATAAATTTCTTGTGTCAATGGAACTGAACGTGTTCCAAGTTCATGTTTTTTTGGGTAATACGGTATATTGAGTATTTCTTCATAATTTGATGGCAGATTCCTAATAAGTACTTTGATTGGGTTAATTACAGCCATCACTCTTGGCGCATGAGCATTTAACTCTTCACGAATACAGCTTTCAAGCATTTCAATATTAATCATGTTTTCTTGTTTTGTAACACCAATACGACGGCAAAATTCACGTATAGATGCTGCCGTATAGCCTCGTCGACGCATGCCAGCAATAGTAAGCATTCTGGGGTCATCCCATCCTTCTACAATATTTTCAGTCACTAGACGGTTAAGATGTCTTTTAGAGGTGATAGTATATTGAAGATTGAGACGTGAAAATTCATACTGTCGTGGATGCACGGCGATATTGATATTATTTAAAATCCAATCATATAAACGACGATTATCTTGAAATTCTAGTGTGCATAAAGAGTGAGTAATTCCCTCTAGTGCATCAGAAATACAATGGGCAAAATCATACATTGGATATATGCACCATTTTCTTCCGGTTTGGTGATGTTCTTCAAATTTTATCCGATAAAGCACTGGGTCACGTAGGATAATAAAAGGCGATGTCATATTAATTTTCGCACGTAAACAGGCGTCGCCTTCAGCAATTTCACCATTACGCATTTGAGAAAATAATTGTAAATTATCGCATACACTACGATTACGATACGGACTGTTTTTTCCAGGTGTGGTTAGAGTTCCGCGATATATGCGAATTAAATGAGATGATAACTCATCAACATATGCTAAGTTTTTCTGAATGAGTTCAATAGCATATTGATAGTGTTTTTCGAAATAATCCGAAGAATATCGAACTTTACCATCCCACTGAAATCCTAACCAGGTAATATCACGCTTAATAGATTCAATAAATTCTGTATTTTCTTTTTCGGGATTTGTATCATCGAACCGTAGGTTACATTTTCCTTTGTAGTCCTGAGCTATGCTAAAGTTTAGACAAATAGATTTTGCATGACCAATATGTAGGTAACCATTAGGTTCTGGCGGAAATCGAGTACGCACTATTTTATGCATACCTTCTGCTAGATCTTTATTAATAATTTGTCGGATAAAGTTAGTTGGGTAGCTTGAGGTCTTACTCATTTTCATCTCCTCAGTCAAACTGATAAAATTTTATTTAAAAATATTTAAAGCATAGTGTTTTTATAGCAAAAATTTACTATTTATGCATCTCATATTATTTATTACTGCATTAGTAGGAGTAAGTATTGAATCTCCGTACCACAGTTACTGTAATATAGTACAAAGAGATTTTATTAATAGTGCACGACTTGTGTGTTTTCAGTATTCACATATCTTAATTCTATGGGTTCAGAGCTGATCCATAGAGGTAATGAAATCTGCATGTAGAAGAGTATTATAAACAGCGTTTTGATGTTCTAAATGATTTACGCCGCGTAAAAAAAGATAAATAATACCACCAAAGTGTCTTTGGTAATCATAATTTATTAAACGATGGCGTAAATATCGATGCAGTGCTAATGTGTATAATTGGTACTGCAAATCATAACGGTGCTCTTGCATTGCCTGCATAATTCTATCCTTGGTGTAATAATCGCCGCTCTCACCGAACCAATGAGTTTTATAATCTAATAGATAATATTTACCTTTCCAGAGAAATACTAGGTCAATTGAACCTTCTAGCATGCCTTTAATTTGATCAAATCTAAGCGGAGGGCAACCCGCCGATAATGGGTCTTGTTGCATAATTTTATTTAGTTTTTCAGATGTAAGTGGTTGTGAAAACGGTAAATAAAACTTTAGTTCTACCTGCTTATCTTTCATGGGTATATTGTACAAACTGACACCAGTTTCATTTAAAGTAGTATGAAGAATATTCTCAATCCATTCATGTATTACTGGAACCCATTCCTTATTTAACCCCTGATAGATAATCTGTTTCTCTAACCAAGAAATGTTCAATGGCGAGCTAAAATCCAGACTTGATAATAATCTATGAAGGAAGATCCCGGATCTAGTACCTTTTGGAAAAGTATGTTGTGTGTATTTCGTATGTTCCACTATGCTGCTGATTGATTGATTTATAGATAAATGAATATCAGGACTTTTGAGTGATAATCTATCTATATTATTAATATTGGCAGTGCTAGTATTATGATGTTTTTGCAAGAGATCTGAGTAACTTGTACTTTTCCAATTTTCTTTGATAGGATATGACAATGTTCGAAGATGAATTTTTTGGATATTGACATCATTACGATCGCTATCCTGCCATGGCTTCCCCTTTTGTCCTGATGCAATGGTAAAGGTAGTAATGTCTCCATGAAACACTTGCAGTGCAGATTTTAAACTACTAGCATTCATTGCTTGTCCTTTTTGGATTAAATAGCCTAATGCACTACGATGTATGTGGCTTTTATCGGTTTTTTTACGACCTATACATAGTGGCGCAATACCAATACTACAGTGAAATATAGAGCGTGTAACTGCCACATACAACAAGCGCAAATCTTCTGATAATCTTTCTTGATCGGCTAAGATCATATTTTTAGTATCTTGCTGTAAATCAAGCACGGTAGTAAAAGTTTGATGATCATAAAAAATTGCATTTTTTGCTTCACGAAAAGTAGCGGCAAATGGTATCCATACCAATGGATATTGCAATCCTTTAGATTTATGGATTGTGATAATTTGCACTAAATTATAATCACTCTCCAGGCGAATGCATTGATCCGGTTTATAGGAATACGGTTGCTGAATTTTTTTGATTAGCCAGTTTATTAAAATTTGTTCATTTGCACATATAAATGAGGCTTCTTGCAATACTTCACCTAAGTGTATTAGATTAGTTAAGTAATGTTTTGTATGCGAAGGTGATAATAAATTCTCAGCGATTTTTTCCTGCAGTATAAGCTTACGGAGCATAGATAATACACCATATTTTTTCCAACATTCTTGATAATCAAAAAATCTTCTTATTAGAGAACTCCATACCACTTCCTGGCTTTTTATTGAATAAACACTTGCTTTTTTTATACCTAAAAAGCTTGTTGATAGACTACTTCGTAAAATGGATTTTTTTTCTGGTTTTAATATTGCCTGTAAGAGATAGAGCATCTCTTGTGCTTCTAATGTAGAAAAGATACTGTCTCGATTAGAAAGGTATACCGATGGTATATTTAGCGCATAGAGAGCTTTTTTTACTATTTCCGCCTCGCTGCGTCTGCGTACTAATATGGTAATATCTGAAGCTCTCACTGGTTTTTGATTGTTCGTATAACAAAGGAAAGCTTTACTATTTATGCTTTGATGTAACCAATGACTAATTTCTGCGGCACACTCTTGTGCCATAAATTCTTGATAATCATTGATATTGACAGTATTACCTGGCTGTAACCAAAATTTTAGAGCAGGTTGTATCTTGCAGTTTAAACTAAAATGCAAATGATGATTAGGTGTGGCTGATTTAATTCGTATAAATGGTATTTCTCTAAAAATAAACGGATTATAATGATTTAAAAATAAAAGATTAACAGCATTAACCATGTCTTTTGATGAACGCCAATTTGTTTCTAATGTATAGTATTCCCTAATGTCAGAGCGTGCGCGCATATAGGTAAAAACATCTGCACCTCGAAATGCATAAATTGCCTGTTTAGGATCACCTATTAATAATAGCGCACTATGAGATGTGTTGTGATATATAGCATGAAAAATACGATATTGTTGTATATCAGTATCTTGAAATTCATCTATTAACGCTACTGGATAATTGTTTTGAATAATTTTAGCTAATATTTTACCATTTGGCATATATAATGATGAATGAAGTAGCGTTAATAGATCATGAAATCCGATTTTTGCATGTAAAGATTTTTCTCGCTTAATAGAGCATCGAATGTGTTGCAGTGCTAAGGCTATCACACAATCATACAGGGATAGGGGTTTGAGAAGAAAAAGATCAATCTCTAGAAAGATTAGATGATTTGGTGGTTCTCCATTTATGCTTTTATTTAGTAATGTACTTTGACTAAAATTTACTAGATATTTTACTATAAAGTAGTCTACTGTTTCAGTTTTGGCCCATTGCGTAATACTATCCAGCCAGTATGGAAGATTTTTTCTATTATAACTGCGGCGATCAATGCCAGATTTTTCAATTAGTTCTTGTATATTTTGTGCATTTAGCCATGATTTTTTAATATTTTTAATACGCTCTATGATATTGGCATGCTGTTGTTCTATGTTTTTATAGGTTGCATAGGTTGTTTTTAAAAAGATCTCTTCCCTATATAACCATGGTAATAATGTTTGAAGTAACTGTTCTGGCCCAGCCCAAAGTTTTCGCACAATGCGGGCAATTTGTTTGGGTAACGGATAGCAATATCGCCTCCAGAAGTCAAATGTTGCTTGACGTTGCAATGGGGTTTCATCTACCAGCAATTCTTGTTTGAAAAGCACACCAGACTCAATAGGTTGCGTATGTAAGATGCGTTGACAAAATCCATGTATAGTAAAAATAGCTGCTGCATGCATGTGACGCTCGGCTATTGATAAATGCAAGATAGCTTGAGGTAAATTTGTTATCTGAGAGATGAGTTGCTCAAGGATTGGGTTGGAGGTTTTTTCACGAATACAAGCAATGCGTAATTCATGTATATTGCTACGAATCCGTGTACGTAATTCAGCCGCAGAAGAATCAGTAAAAGTTACTACTAAAATTTCCTCAACTGACAATCGTCGTATAAAATCTAATTTTTTTCCTAAACCTAGAAGGAGACGTAAATAGATCAATCCAATTGTAAAGGTTTTTCCAGTCCCTGCAGAAGCCTCAATGATTACTTCACCTGTTATGGGTAGCGTTAGAGGTTCTAACTTAGAATAACCTTTTTGCATAAAAATAGATCCTCGCTAGGCGATAGAACATATCAAGGATATACCTGTCTTGTAGTATTATTCTCTTGTGCGTATCTACAAAAGATACCACTGCCGTGTAAAATTGCAGCACTCTAATTTTAAATATTGATTTTCTTTTGATTTTTTCAGATAGATCTATGATTTACTTTTGTAATATATAAGAATATTTACATATTTTTTATTTTTATAAAAACAGACATTTACCTATTAATAAAATTAAAACTATAAAATATATGATTATTGTATAGATGCAAATCTGATTTTTCATCATTAATATTATACTTTAATTTGTGCATAATAGAAATTATTAAAAATTTTTAAATTTGATATGTATCATACTTTATATTCTGTATGGATAATAGATATAAAAATTAAAGCACTGATTAATAATTTTATTATTATCTGCTTGTGATCTTCTGTCATTGATAAATAATAAAAAAATTGATTTATTTATTTTAAAAACATTTTAATTTAATGTTTTTAAAAATTTCTTCTTTTTATATGTAGAATTTTATATGTAAAATTAAATTTATCATATGAAATTAATATTTATTACAAAACTATTAGATAATTAATAAGACTTAAAATAATTATAGTATACATAAATATTACTATGATAATATATGGCATTTCAAGTGATAGTTGTAATTAAAAAACTAAATGGTAAAATATTTTTTTATATAATATTCTTTAGTGAGAGTGTATTCTTTTTTGAGAATCTGTATTAAAATAATAATATAGGATAAAGGTCTATAATTAAAGATTATTTTGATTAAATAAAATTTAATCTATTGTAACTATAAAATATAGTAATTTTTGAGATATTCTGTTAAATATTAGTTAAATATGATAAATAAGTAGTAGAGATAAAGATTTTTTGTATCATTTAAAAAAACAAATATTTATTAATATAATATCAAGTTTCATAAATATAATAATTGATAGTATTTTAAATGTTATTCTAATATTTTATATTTTATTGTATTATCAAGAATATTTTTATATCAGAAATACACTATAAATATGTTATTCTAATAACATTAGATAAATATTAATATAGTTCTTTTCTTGTTTGATTGATTTTAATATATTTGATTTTTATAAAAATGTAGAGATATAAAGTCATCTATATTATCATTTATATTAATATCTGCTGTGCAATAGAATGCAAAATAAAATAATATTAACTAATATGTTAGTTTTTTAATAGATAGATATTCTATATGCATATTATAGAAACATAAATATATTGGTTATAATAAACTATAATAAAAATTATAAGTTTTTTGGAAGTTAAACCTCTGTAACTATATTAGAAGCAGTGAGATTATTAAGTATAATTAATAATACTAATTGTCAGATATATCAAGTATAAATAATTTTATCAATTTAAGAGACTACATCTATATCTATATCATAGGTAATTTTTTAGATATTACTGAAACTTATGTACACTTTTGATTAATATAAGTTGTTATAAACATTATTTTTATTAAGAGGATTTATGAATAATATCTGTAACATTATAGAATATAAGTTATTTCAAGAGTTTGCTCCGGAGTATCTCAAGGTATCTGATGAAAGCCGATATCATTTGATGTATATAGGTTTAGAAAGTCACTTTAAAGTATTAATAGTAAGTAAGATGTTTCATGATCAAGAAGTAATTCAAAGACATCGTGCAATTTATAACGTACTAGCCAAAGAAATAGCAGGCAGTGTACATGCATTATCCTTAAAAATTTATTCCTGTTCAGAGTGGAATAGAGTCCAACATATTTCTTCTATACGCGTTGGATTTAAATCCCCACCTTGTTTACGGTGTAATAACAAATAATTGATGTATTTATGATTTGGTAGATTTCTCGAGAAAAATTATCTGCAAAATAGGGGGTTCTAAATAGATTAAATAATTACATTTTTTAAATTTCTATCATTACAGGTAACAATTCTAAAAATATTAGAGTTATTTTGTTATTGTTATCAAAGAGAATAATATATAGTAATCAGTTATGGTTTCCAGAAAATATATATAATAATGTAGATTTACATGCTTATATGTTCTTTATGTCTTTATTTTAGAAGATGTATTAACATGATTAGATTTCTACATCTAGTATTAATTACTTTTATCTTTGCAGGTAAAGCATTCTATCAAAAATATCAGGTAAAAAATTTTTACATCTTAGTAAGCAGATAAGGATTTTATATAATTTTAATATTTTATATTTTTAATATGTAAGATTTATTTAGTACAATAAAAGTTAATAGAATATCGTATAATTGATTAGTATAGGTGTACTTGTGTGATAGTATATATATAAAATTCTTAAATTATAGTTAGTTAATTAGTATGCTGTGCTCATTTAGAATGATATGATGATTTTGAAAAACGATCCATTAGAGTGGAATATTTTGCAGACTTCTATAGAACGATTTCAGCATCTATTCTTAAAGAACCCAATAGTTCATGCGGATTATTTTCGTATTATACAAGCACGCCTGTATAATGGGTTGGATCTATTGTCAAAAACTATGGCGCTAGAGCCGATAATGTTAATTAAAAGCCCAGAAAGTAGTATATATTTTACCTTGTTACAAAAAATTCTTTCGGAAATGAAGGAAAGAACAGAAAATAAAACAAAAATACTGTATGGTGGCCGTTACGAAATTATGAAACATACAGTGGAATGGTATCCAGCAAACACTATACAGGATAATTTTGCTACCTATGGTGGTGTGCATCAGGCGGATTGGATCGAAAATAATAATCTTTTTGGCTGTGTGCGTATATATAAAAATCAAGTCTCTCTATCGCCAGGTTTAGTACACCATGCTAATGGAGGTTTTCTGATATTATCTCTTCGTACTGTATTAGAACAACCATTAATGTGGTTTCGTTTAAAGCAAATACTTACTTGCAAGAAGTATGAATGGCACTCCAGTGATTATTCTAAACCCCTTCCATTAGATATTCCGTCGATGCCAATGTCTTTTCGTCTTCTTCTTATAGGTGGAAGAGAAGCTCTGGAAGATTTTAAGAACTTAGAGTGTGCATTAACAAACACGTCTTTATATGGTGAATTTGAGGATACAATTGCATTATCAGATGATATAGCGTTTATAAATTGGAGAATGTGGGTTCGCAGTGTGGCAGATTCCATGAAGTGTCCTCCTGCTGATTATAATTTTTGGCCGGTGTTAATTCACGAAGGTATGCGCTGGACTGGGGATCAAGGGTTGCTTCCGTTAGATTTAGATTGGATCAGGCATCAATTGCAAGAAGCTTTATCATATTGTTCAGATGGTGTAATAAATGGAGACCATCTAAGGAAAGCCATCAAAATGCGCGCATGGCGAGAAGGATTAATAGTAGAAAAAATTCTAAATAATATTGAGCAGAAGCAAATACAAATTGACACAAAAGGTGAAGTGATAGGGCAAATTAATGCTCTATCAGTAATAGAATTTTCTGGTCACCCAGGCGTTTTTGGCATCCCTGTTCGTATAAGTTGTGCAGTGCATGTTGGCGATGGTGAGTTCATTGACGTAGAACGTAAAGTAGATCTTGGCGGCAGCATTCACTCTAAAGGCCTAATGATCATGCAGTCGTGGCTAATGTCAACCTTAAAACTAGAGCAGAACATTCCATTTTCTGCATCATTAGTTTTTGAACAATCATATTCAGAGCTTGATGGTGATAGTGCCTCGTTAGCTGCACTGTGTGCACTAATTAGTGCATTAGCGTTAAAACCAATTAATCAAAAGATTGCAGTCACAGGTTCTATAGATCAACTAGGTAGTGTTCAATCTATCGGTGGAATTAATGAAAAAATTGAGGGATTTTTTCAGATCTGTAATCGACGGATTCTTGATGGTTGCCAAGGGGTTATTATACCTTCTTCAAATATTCGTCATCTTGCACTGCATCAAGATGTAATGCAGGCTATAGAAAATGGCACATTCTCTTTGTGGACAGTATCTAATGTTGATGAGGCCTTGTTATTATTAACTGGTATACCGTGGGAAAATAGATCAGGACCTTCTCTTTCGTGCTTTATAAAAGAGCGTATTGCAAAAATTAATTCACACGATATTCGGCGACGCACAGGGCCATTACGTTGGTTTAACTGGATAAGCTCAATTTAATTTATTATGCACTATATATTGTGTTTTGTTTATTTAGTTAAATCGATAGTTATAATTATTATTAGGTATTCAGATACAAAATCATCTCATCACACTTAATTAACTTATGCTGCATAAATCAGTATTAGACTGATCGGTCTAATACTGATTATTTAGCATAGAGGGTATATTATTTGATTGCCTCAGGACATTATATCAGTATAGATCTACTATCTATTAAGACACTTATGATATATGTTTTAATGATTAATATTATTAATCATTAAAACATATTAACAGAATCTAATATAAGTTGTTTGTTTAAAATTATAGATTTCATCTTATAGTATGAGTACAAATGATAAACTTTTACTAAAATGATTTTTATTTTAAATAAAAATATATATAGCAAGATCTAATTAAAAAAAAGCACATTGCTTAATAAAATCTCGCAGGATGTTTGCACAATATGTATTTCTGCATATATTAAAGATATTAAATAATATTGAATAATAAGAAAATAAAAAATACAGAATATATTAGAAATTTTTATATCAAAACTATATTTATGCCACGTTAGTGTTAAACATGTATATTAATTACTAATATACTAGAATTAATACCAATCACATTGCCTAAAAGTACTCATTTTAAATTATCCAAAACTAAAAATAAACTATGCTGATTTTATTTATGTCCTAACATTATATTTGTAGAGAAAGTTTATAACAGAAAAATAATCAATTAGGATATATAATTATGTGCAATACGGAATTACCTTTCATTCAGAAAGAGTAATTTAAATTTATAATATGTACTATGATAGTTTTTTCTCTAATTTTGAATAAATGAATTAAAATAATGATTCTTAAATAGAGAGATAAAGCACGTTAGGTTTTATCTAAAACTCTTGCGTATATTTCAGTCTATTTAGTCTTAATAGAAATTCTATAATTATGAGCACTATCGAGTGCAGCACGAACTGTATACCTTCAGATTTCCACACATAATTAGTCAATATAAGGTTTATGGAATATGCTAAATCAATCTATTTTTTATACAAAAGAAGATCTAATTGCCTCTGGACGTGCTGAACTTTTTGGTCTAGATGGTCCACCATTACCATCTGGCAACATGTTGATGATTGATCGTATAGTACATGTTACAGAAACTAATGGAAAATATCATAAAGGCTTTGTTTTGGCAGAATTAGATATTCATCCAGATTTATGGTTCTTTTCGTGCCATTTTATTGGTGATCCAGTGATGCCTGGCTGTTTAGGATTGGATGCTATGTGGCAACTAGTTGGTTTTTATCTTGGCTGGCTAGGAGGAAAAGGTAAAGGTCGTGCGCTAGGTGTTGGTTCAGTAAAATTTGCTGGACAGATTTTGCCAAGTGCTAACAAAGTGTCTTATCTTGTTCATATTAAACGCATTATTAAACGTAAACTCATCATGGGTGTAGCAGATGGTGAAGTTATAGTAGATGGTCAAATTATTTATACTGCTACTGATTTAAAAGTAGGTCTCTTTAAAGATTCCTCTTCCTTTTAATTAACTGGAATATAGATAAATATAATCTACAGATTAGTTAATTAAAAATTCAGTTAAAAACACTATACGATTCTTAAATATTTTCTAAGATAAGTCTATCAAGAGATATATTACGGTTTAATTTTATATTTTTCTAGTATTATGCAGTAAATTTTATATTTTATATTTTAACCATATATCTAAAAAAATTTTAGCATTCTATTTATAAGGTTATTGAATAATATAGCAAGCATCTCTTATTTAAATATTATTTAAATTAGTGTCTATTTATTATAGCGATTAAATTAAATATTTTTTCTGATTATATTAAAATTATAATTATTTTTCATATAACTGACGTTGAATATTGATCTGATAATGATTTAAAACTTTTTAATAAAAATACAATAATAATTATATTTATATTATTTTATTTAATTATAAATAAATATACTGAAGCTAAATTAATTTTTTAATCAAAAATTTTTATATAAAGTACTCTTGATATTGTATATAATAATAGATAGAAAAATTAGAAAAATTGATAGATAGCCTATAATATTTTTGAGTATAGAAAGCTGATGAATTTCTAAAAAATAAATATCGTATATGTAGATACTAAGCTAACGTGTTATATTCTTATTATGATAAAATAGTATAAAATACGATATGTATCATTTAGTAACTGTATAGAATATCACTATAGTGTAATGATGCAATTATAGTATAGTGATATTAGTATATAAAAATTATTTATATATCAAATAAATCTTAAGTATAAATTATTTCTATATGATAGATAACATTGAGCATGACAGTATCAATTGTCGTTCTTTATTAATATTTAGTGAGGTACTTAGAATATATAGTAATTGCATAATAAATATCTATAGTTCTTATCTATACCAAACCTATAAGGATAAACAGTTAATCTTTATAAAAAGATAAGTAAAACACCAAATTATCAATAATTGTTCTTAAATTTATTATTCAATCTATTATAGAAATTTAACTTAATATTATAAAATATAGTTCAGATTGTTATTTAGTGATTCTTGCTAGAAATTGGTAGAATTTACTATATATCTAAGCTAAATATATAGTATATTGCGCTATTCTATTAGTCTTAAAAGAATGCTATTTTATAATCATAATTGTCACTTTTAGTAACAGTTCACTAATATTTATTAGTAAACATTTTTTCGTAATATTATTATTTTTAACATGCTATAATATTTATAGTATCAGATCTCTAACAGTAGACTGCTTCTATTTTAATATGCTGTGAGGTTATAAAATATCTTTGCTTTCAGTATAAATAATTTTATTATATATTATATGTATAGTACATAATAAAATATATATTTGTGATGATTTTCAAGATGCGAGTCAATCAATAGATTATACCTATATTCTATATTGATATATTATTAATATATATTATACCTATGTCATTACAGTTGTTATTATTATACTTAGTAAGTTTCAATAACTATTCAATCTAATCAATCATTAATTATTTTTTTGTTGAAAATTTTCTGTATCAATTTGTATTTCATTAATTAATCCTACCATATCCATAGGTAGTTCAGTATGCCATTCCATAGCTATACCAGATACAGGATGCCTCATGCGTAACATAGTGGCATGTAATGCCTGACGATTAAAAGCAGATAAAGCAGCCATAAAAACTTCTGAAGACCCCTTTGGTAAGTTAGAATGACGAGAGTATATAGGATCACCAACTATTGGGTGCGAGATATGCGACATATGAACACGGATCTGATGTGTACGACCAGTTTCTAATTGTAACCTAAGCCAGGTATGATGGCGAAAATTTTTTATAATACGATAATGAGTTATCGCGGGTTTTCCCACAGAATTTACTGCCATATGGGTACGTTTTTTAATATGACGACCTATTGGTGCATCAACTTTCCCATTAGCAATTATTCGACCACTGACTATTGCTTCATATTCACGAATAATTTCTCTTTTTCGTAAATCTTGTAAAAGATGATTGTGCGCAGAAATAGTTTTTGCTATCACCATAAGGCCAGTTGTATCTTTATCTAAACGATGTACAATGCCTGCTCTAGGAATACAAGCACTTTCTGGAAAATGGTATAAAATAGCATTCATCACGGTATCGTCATCATGACCTGGACCAGGATGCACGACTAATTGACTAGGTTTATTAATAAGAAGAATCTCATTATCTTCATAAACAATATTCAATGGAATCTCTTTAGAGACCCAGCAGGTTCTTTCTTTGATTTCTGCGTCAATACTAATCAGTTCACCACCGGATACCTTTTTTTTTGCTTTATCAACAATACTTCCGTTAACAGAAACGCATTGATTAAGAATCCATGCTTTTAAAAAAGAACGTGAGTAGTTTGGAAATAATTCTTTTAATGTCTGATCTAAGCGTTGACCAAGTTGTAATAAAGACACTTTTGCGTTAAGTTTTATTTTTTTTCGCATAAATAAAAGTATTGTATTTTACGTTAGACTATCATGTAGTTTTAATTTCGGCTACTATTTAGGCAAAACTAAAATTATTACTACATATTAAGTGAGACAATTCTCGCATAAACCGCCAAGGATATAATAATCTTCATGATGCGTATAAAATATTTTTCAAGTATCGTACTATGCAGCTTTCTGCTATATGCGTGTACTGGCTCTAGTGGTATAGTGCCAAATCAGTCGCCTGTCATGATTTTGGCACATGCTGAAAAGGAACTACAGCGCGGAGGTTTTAAGAAAGCTATTTTACAGCTTACAACTTTTAATGCTAACTATCCACTAAGCCAATATTACGACCAGGTACAATTAGACCTGGTCTATGCATATTATAAAAATAATAATTTTTCTTTAGCACTAGAAACTATTGATCACTTTTTGCGACTATATCCAGATCACTTAAATCTTGATTACATTATGTACATGCGTGGTTTAATATATATGGAAAAAGACAATAATCCGATACAAACTTTTTTTGGTATTGATCGATCAGATCGAGATCCGATCCATAGATTGTCTGCATTTAATAGTTTCTCGCAAATGTTGCATAATTATCCGAATAGTCAATATGCTATTGATGCACGTAAACGTCTTATTTTTCTAAAAGAATGTCAAGCAAAATATGAATTATCCGTAGCTGAATTTTATGATAAACGCAGAGCTTATATAGCAGTAGTTAATCGTGTAGATAAAATGCTAATAGATTATCCAGATTCGAATGCAACTCATCAAGCTTTACATTTAATGGAAAATGCTTATCGTCAATTACATTTAAATGCACAAGCCGATCGTATTGCAAAGATTATTGCTACTAATCCAGTTTAAAGAATATTTAATTTTTATTAAAAAATAAAAATTATTTACAATATAAACACAATTAGATTTCAAACAGCATCTATAACGTATCATCAAGGTATTAATAATTTAATTTAGTGTAAACACATTGAGTTTTTACATGTTGTCAATCGACAGAATAAATCAAAGGTCTCTCATTGTTTTGTTATTTAAAAAGAATTATAGAAATCTATATGATCTGATTAAAACATCATATTGCTAAAATAATAATAGAACTAGTGTTATCTTTTTCTATATCTTAATATTTTAATAGAAGTTTTTTGCCTGTCATATTTATAAAGTCAAAGTAAAAAGAAGCTTATTTGATATAATATTTAATATTTATTAACTTTTATACTGTATAAATATTTCAGACTATATGCCATTATATAAGAGAATAAAAACAGATAAAGAAATAGTTTTATGTTTACATGGTATAAATAAGATAGATTATATATCTAATATTATATATATAATATTAGATATATGTAGAGTGATTGCAACCATTATTTTTATAATATACTACTTATAATATGTAACATCTAATTAATATTAAGTATAACATGTTAACAATGATAGATTATCTAGAATAATAAAACGATTTATTAGTTAACGATAAATGGATTTAAACCTTGTAGCATGCGGTTATCACTTTATGTATTACATTTCGAGTACTATACAGTGATGCTGATTAAATTTATTAAATCACTGAGTATTTAAATATAGGATCAGTAGAGAAATTTAATTATTATTTCTATCTTAATATAAAAACACAGATATGTTCTATATTTTTAGAGAGCTCTTAAATTAAATTAAGTATCAATTTAAGGTTATAACCTTCAAAGTAAAAATATATTTACTTAAACTGAGTATTGCTCTATTAATCGCTATTATTATAACCATGAGTAAATATATTTTTTGCTGTTTTTACTACAATAAATAAAACTATCTGTATGACTAAATGACTGATGATTGTTTTTAGAAAAAAGCAAATAGTTTATTAACTAAAGATGCTAAAACAAAAAGACTAAAATATTTTACATACATTTAATATGTGATACCTATGAAATTGATCGCGTATTGGTTTGTTATTGGTATAGTTAAGTTCAATAAGGATGATATTTTGTAGGCTATTACATCTCTTATTTTAGTTTAACAGTCTCACAAGTCACTAAACAGTGCGTAGATAATTTATTTTTAATGAGATGAGTAATACTCAGAGAACTATTATGTCCACATCTAACTATTTTAATTCACATATCTTGCCAGAACAATTTCTCGGCAAACCCACGACATATCATGATATTTATCAACCTATGTTGTTGCGAGCTATACCGCGTAGTCTTAACAGGGAATTGATAAATTTTGATCTAAATCACATAGGGCTAACTGGAGAAGATATTTGGACATTATATGAAATATCTTGGCTCAATCAAAAAGGGTTGCCACAAGTCTCGATTGGAGAGTTGGTGTTAGATATGCGAAGTACTAATTTGATCGAATCTAAAAGTTTAAAATTATACTTAAATAGCTTTAGTCAAACTCGATTTTTAAGTTTAGAGACAGTTCGTCAGACTATAGAGCATGATCTGAGTAATTGTGCCATAGGCCTTGTTACGGTTACTTTATTCCAACTTAAAGACGTACGTAAGACAACTATTGGTCATTTACCTGGTGTATGTATTGATGAGCAAGATATTCGTATTAATAATTACGAACTTAATTCTCATTATCTACATAATAGCACCGCTCAGGATATTGTTCAGGAGCAATTGGTCAGTCATCTTTTTAAATCTAACTGTTTAATCACTAGACAACCAGATTGGGCTACAATACAGATTAGCTATTATGGCTTACGAATTCATCATGAATCTTTACTGCGCTACCTTATTTCTTACAGAAAGCATTATGAATTCCATGAACAGTGCGCCGAAAGAATTTTTCATGATATTTTAACATATTGCAATCCAAATAAATTAAGCGTGTATATTCGTTATACACGGCGAGGTGGGATAGATATTAATCCTTGGCGTAGCAATACTGAGTATATACCATATCGTACTCGTCTAGTAAGACAGTAATATACTTTATCTTTAAAAAATTTTTTTAAAATGAAAATATTTTATAGTTTTGTGAGTATTTTAGCTAGATGTGTAGTATAAATATTAATAAAAATAGCATATGATTTAATATCTTTTTAAATATTGTATTATTAGTCACATGCATGTCTGGTCCTTAAATAAAAGGGATATTGTTTGTTACTTCTTTAAAAAAAATATAAAATTTTTAAGAGTGTTCTTGAAATCTTTATATGTAAAATAGTAAATTCATCAGCAGTAATATAGAAAAATAAAGTCTTTATTACATTTTTACTTGTTATGAAAAATATTAGCACTAGATGATAATCTATATAAAACCCTTATCAAATTTAATAGAACTATGGAACTGTATAGATTTATATCGTTTTAGTAATTCAGAAAAAATCTCATATTATAGGTCAAATTAGATAATAACTCTTATTTACTATATGCCAAATTTGATTAATTCTGATCTATTAGGGTTGTATAACATTTTAATGCTAAACAGAGATAATTTTAATATCTTATAATTTATAATTATAAGATAATATAATATATATATGCCATATATATCCTTAATAAAAATTTCTTGTCTAACGAACAGACTATATAGAGATTATATGCGCATTTAAAAAATACTTCAGTTTGGGTAACTACTTTTTAATGGTCACAGATGTATGATAGCTTTGCTATAGATGAATCGTAAACATATTTATAATTATAAAAATAGGTGATTAATATATTGAATAAATACTCTTAAAACAAATTGTTAATTAAGATTCTTAGTGTGAATTTTATTCAACAATATAATAATATTATATTGTTGAATAAAAGGAAATTAATAACTAAATATTAGAATTTCTTATTATTTTTGAATAGAATAAAGCTTCACAAGCAAAATATAAAAATATGCAAAAAAATTATAGAGTAATTGAGATTACATTTTTTATTGTTATATTTTTATATTAAAAATATACTTTATGCATTTATAATAAAAATTATAGAAGTTTTTATAATTTAAGATTAAAAATCTTCTTTATATACTGGTGTTTGAAAAGTTATGTATTTCTTTTATTAGAATACTCTTTTATCTCATTAAAATTTAAATAGCGATAGGTGTCTATAGAAGTGGAGTGAATTATTTTCATAAACATATAGTATTCAGATAAAGTAGGTAATTTGCCTAAAATTGCGGAAATAGTTGCAAGTTCAACAGAAGAAAGAAAGACCTTTGTGTTATTGCCAAGTCGGTTTGGAAAATTTCTCGTAGAAGTAGAAACCACTGTAGTACCATCAGACACACGAGCTTGGTTGCCCATGCACAGTGAACAACCAGGCATCTCAATGCGTGCGCCACTATTTTTAAAAATATTATAATAACCTTCGCGAATCAATTGTATCGCATCCATTTTTGTTGGGGGAGCTATCCATAAACGGGCTTTTAGAGAGCTTGTTGGTTTGCTTTTTAGTAATTTTCCGGCTGCACGAAAATGACCAATATTAGTCATACAGGAACCAATGAATACCTCATTAACAGGGGTCCCTGAAACGTCAGATAGAACGCAGGCATCATCTGGATCATTTGGAGCGCATAAAATCGGTTCTATAATATTAGATAGATTAATATCTAGCGTTTCAGTATATGACGCATCTACATCTCTTTCCAAAAGATGAGGAAAGCTTAGCCATTCTTCCATGCGATTGATGCGACGTTTGATAGTGCGTGCATTGCCATAACCTTCATTAATCATCCATCTTAACAGTATAATATTAGAATTTAAATATTCTATAACTGAATCTTTACTTAATTGAATCACACACCCTGCTGAAGAGCGTTCAGCGGATGCATCTGACAACTCAAATGCTTGTTCTACTTTGAGATCCGGCAGGCCTTCAATTTCCATGAGCCGACCAGAGAATATATTTTTCTTAATTGGTGTTTTAACAGTTAAAAGGCCTTCTTTAATAGCATAAAATGGAATAGAATGAACAACATCACGTAGAGTAATATTTGGCTGTATTTTTCCTGTGAAACGTATCAATACTGATTCTGGCATATCTAGTGGAATTTTTCCAGTAGCAGCGGCAAAGGCAACCAAACCAGAACCAGCTGGAAAAGAAAGACCAATAGGAAAGCGGGTATGTGAGTCACCACCAGTACCAATAGTATCCGGTAATAGCATACGGTTAAGCCAGCTATGAATAATTCCATCTCCAGGTCGTAGAGAAATACCACCACGATCCATTATAAAACTTGGCAACGTATCATGAGTTAATAGGTCTATGGGCTTGGGATAAGCTGAGGTGTGACAAAATGACTGCATAACTAAATCTGCAGAGAAGCTTAGACAGGCTAAATCTTGAAGCTCATCTTTAGTCATTGGCCCAGTAGTATCTTGCGAGCCAACGGAAGTTATTTTTGGTTCACAATATGTACCTGGATAAACTCCTTTAATACCACAGGCACGACCTACTATCTTTTGTGCTAAAGAAAAATTTGATTGACTATTTTCAAGAGTCTTTAATGCTAAAAATACATCTGAAGGTGGTAGTGATAATACAGCTCTAGCTTTTTCAGTTAAAGAACGTCCAACAATAAGCGCGATACGACCTCCTGCACGCACCTCGTCTAATAAAACCTGAGTTTTAAGTGAAAATTTAGCTAATATCTCATTAGTTTGATGGCTGCGAATCTCGCCTTTATATGGATAGATATCAATTATATCTCCCATTCTAAGATGTTCTACATGTACTTCGATAGGTAGTGCCCCTGCATCTTCCATGGTATTAAAAAAAATAGGAGCTATACTGCCACCAAGACATACTCCACCGCTTTTCTTGTTTGGAACATATGGGATATCCTCTCCTGTAAACCATAGTACTGAGTTTGTAGCTGATTTACGTGACGAGCCTGTACCCACAATATCACCTACATAAACCAATGGAAAACCTTTCTTTTTTAAATCTTCTATTTGTTTCATAGGACCAATGACACCTTCTTTATCTGGTTCTATGCCTTTACGAGGATATTTTAACATTGTTAGTGCATGTAATGGAATATCGGGTCGAGACCATGCATCCGTAGCAGGAGATAAATCATCAGTATTACTTTCGCCTTCTACTTTAAATACCGTTAATGTAATTTTTTTAGCTAACATTGGGCGCGTGAGAAACCATTCAGCATTAGCCCATGAATGTATAACTTTTTTAGCGTATATATTTCCTTTTTTTACTTTTTCTTCTACATCATTAAAATGATCAAAGATTAGCAAAGTATGAGATAGACAATCAGCGGCAAGCATGGAGAATCTATTATCGTCAAGTAGTCTGAGAAGAATATTGATGTTATAACCTCCTCGCATAGTACCTAAAAGTTTGACTGCTTTTTCTGGAGTAACACAAGAAGAAGTGGCATGACCTGTTATGATAGATTCTAAAAATGATGCTTTGATATGTGATGTTTCATCAACACCTGGTAGCACTCGATACATTAATAAATTAAGTAGAAATTCTTTTTTTTCTGATAAGGGATCTTGTAATAATTTAACTAACTGAGTTACTTGATTCACATTTAAGGGTTTTGGTAGAATCCCTTGAGTTTTACGTTCGGCAACATGCTTATGGTATTCTGCTAACATGATGCTCTCCTTGAGAGTTAGCATATTATAGGTAAAGGTGCTTTACCGTATATATTGTGTTATAAACAGTATCAGCATCAGGTAAATATTTTATTTATTCTAAAGAGAATATCTTTGAATATCATGTCAATAATCTCAGGTGAACGAGATAGTAGAATTGCAATTAAACATTGAGAATATAATCTATAAAGTAATCAAATTTATTAAGTTATATTAGTTGTTGAATAGATTGGTAATCTATAGATGCCGCGAAAAATTAATACTATAACCATAATACTTTTTATCTTAACATTTGAAATTATAAAATATCTTAAAACCTTTTATGATATAAATATCTTAATTGTTAAAATTCTGATTAATTATGATTTATTTTAAACCTTAAGATCATGAAAGAAAGTACAGAACAAATATATTTTATATCTTTTAACAGATATCATATTACTTATATCAAGAATCTTTAAAATATACAGAAATTATCATACGGTAATTATAGAGTGTTTTCTTGTCATTTCTTTTTCAATTAGTAATATAAGAATATGAATAATTTTAATATGAATTTCTTGGATACGATCAGAATAACCAATATGAGGAACACGGATCACTACATCTACCATATCATTGATTTGACTGATTTTATAACCTGTTAACATGATAATTTTCATACCTTGTAAATAAGCACATTGGACTGCTTTTATGATATTTTTTGAAGTACCTGAAGTTGATATTCCCATTAAAATATCCCCGGGTTTGCCTACAGCTTCAATATATCGAGAAAACACATGATCGTAACCAAAATCATTACTCACGCAAGAAAAATGACCAACATCAGAAATAGAGATCGCTGGATATCCTGGACGATTTTCGCGGTAACGACCAGTTAACTCTTCTGCAAAGTGTATTGAATCACAATGCGATCCTCCATTACCACAAGATAAGACTTTACCTCCAGATTTAAAAGTATCAGCCAATAATATACCTGCTAACTGAATTGCTTCAAGATTTTCTTTATGACTAAGAAATGCATTTAATGTTTTTGATGCTTGTTGCAATTCATTACGAATCATATCTTGATACATTTAACCCCCTTCCATTAGGAATAATTTCAGTAATATCAAACTATGATCACAAATATGATAATAACATTTTAATCATGCGCAGGAAATTCAATATATATAGGAGTTTTATAATGGGTTGTCTTACTTTAAGATAATTATCACAAGTATGACATTTAAAAAAATCTATATCAAATATATAAACTTACAAAGATTAGCGCCAGATAATATAAAATCTATTCCTTAATCTTACTTCTAATATTTTTATTAAAGATTATTTTGGATGTGAGATGATTATCTGTAGAAATAAACACGCTTGTATAATTTTTAAATAATATAGATAATGAGATCATAGAAGAATTCTTTCTCTATGCAGAGATGAGATTGATTTTTTTCTATATCGAAGGCAATATCTAGTTTGTTATTCAATATTTTAGATATTTTATTAGGTTAGTTAAAGGTTTGTTCTATGAATTTTTAAATCTGGAATATTAATGATTGTATTATTCTCTTTTTGTAAAAGCATTAATGCATTATCAAATATGTATATTTATAAAAAAGGTTATCTAGAATGTCACACTTCAATTACATTACGAGTATAATTAGAATTTTTTTCATTAAATTTTAGTATTGACATGAATATACAAGAATTAAGGATTTTAATTTTATTGATTTTACAGTTTTACAAAAAATATGCTATTTAAATAAATAGTTGTGGACATTTTAGTATTTAAAATACTAATTAATACAGTTATCTATTACTTTATTAAGTTAATTCAGGTATATATTTATTAAATCATAATATAATGTGTTATGTTATGTTAGGTTATGTTTCTTTATTTAAAACTAAATATGATAAATTCTATTCAAAAGATAGATGTTATTCAGAAAAAAATTACATAAAAGTAACAGGTCATTTATGAGCTGGATTGAGCGAATTTTTTCTACAAGGAGACTTACCCCGTCGCGTAAAGCGCATATCCCTGAAGGAGTATGGACTAAATGTCATAGCTGTAGTCAAGTTCTATACCGCGCTGAATTAGAACGTAATCTCAATGTTTGTCCAAAATGTGATCATCATATGAGAATGCATGCTCGAGATCGTCTGCATAGTCTATTAGATCCGGGCTCATTATGTGAGCTAGCGATAGAGCTAGAGCCTAAAGATATTCTAAAATTTAGAGATTCTAAAAAATATAAAGATCGTCTGATCTCTGCTCAGAAAGCTACTAGAGAAAAGGATGCCTTGATACTAATGAAGGGCACTATACATAGTATACCAGTTATTGCAGCAGCGTTTGAGTTTTTATTTATGGGTGGATCGATGGGTTCCGTAGTTGGTGAACGTTTTGTACGCGGAGTAGAGCAAGCTATAAAAGATCACTGTCCAATGATTTGTTTTTCTGCTTCTGGCGGAGCGAGAATGCAGGAGGCGCTAATATCTCTTATGCAAATGGCTAAAACTAGCGCAGCTCTTGCAAAATTACAAGAGAATAGTTTACCATATATTTCAGTTCTAACAGATCCAACCATGGGTGGAGTGTCCGCTAGTCTTGCAATGCTTGGAGATCTTAATATTGCTGAACCAAAAGCGTTAATTGGTTTTGCAGGTCCTCGTGTTATTGAGCAGACACTCCATGAAACCTTACCAGCTGGATTTCAAAGAAGCGAGTTTTTACTTGAGAAAGGTGCAATTGATATGATATTGCGTCGTCCAATTATGCGTTTTAAATTAGCATGTATTCTTGCGAAGATGATGAATCTTCCAGTGCCAGAGACCGAGAATAAGAACACTAGTGTGACTGAAAGGGTGAAACCAGGCGAAAGAGAGTGAAAAATTTATATAATATTATAAACATAATTTAGTTATTAATGTAATAAAAATATTAATGGACGCTTTTTGAAAACTAAATTAACACTAAATGAATGGTTACATTATATTCAAAATTTACATGCTCAACCAATTGATCTAAGGATTGAACGTGTTAAACATGTTGCTATTGTTCTAAATCTTCTAAATCCTGCTCCTATTGTATTTACTGTTGGCGGAACCAATGGAAAGGGTACTACTTGTCGGGCTATAGAGCTTGTTTTATTAGCCTCAGGTTATAAGGTAGGAGTCTATAATTCTCCACATCTTATGCATTATATTGAACGTATACGAATCTGCGGGAGGGAAGTAACAGAAGAAGAACTGATTACATCATTTTCAGTAGTTGAAATGGGACGTAAAAATATTTCGCTAACTTATTTTGAATTTGGAACGTTGTCCGCTCTATGGCTATTTAGAGAGGCAAAATTAGATATCATTATCCTAGAAGTTGGTCTGGGTGGTCGGTTAGATGCTACAAACATTATTGATTCAGATATAGCTATAATTACAAGTATTGCACTTGATCACACGACGTGGTTAGGGTCGGATCGTGAAAGTATTGGTCGAGAGAAGGCTGGTATATTTCGCACTGGTAAACCGGCGGTAGTTGGTGATCCAGATATGCCTAATTCTATTAGAAAAGTAGCGCAATATACAGGAGCAAAGCTACATCAAAGAAATCGTGACTGGTCTTATAGTGTCGCCGATAATCATTGGGAATTTGAAGATGTTAATGGAAAGATTAACTTGATTCCGTTACCAAAAATACCTATAGATAATGCAGCTACTGCTATTGCAGCAATACGTATATCACAGATAAAAGTTCATGACGTGATAATTTGTCATGTGTTTCGACAAGTTACTCTTCCGGGTAGATTTCAGATAGTATCCGAATCTCCTCGAGTTATTTTTGATGTAGCGCATAATCCTCACGCAGCACATTATTTATCTCAGCAACTTCAAAAAATAAAACAACACGCGAAAGTGCATGCAGTAGTAGGAATGCGCCAAGATAAAGATATTTCTAACACCTTGAATTGTTTGGTATCACAGGTAGATTACTGGTACTGCGCATCACTAATACAACCTTGTGGAAGTAGTGCTACTCATATCATGTCTTATCTTAAAAAAGCAACCTGTTTTAAATCAGTCTCCAGTGCATGGCGTCATGCGTTAGAAAATGCTAATCCACTGGATACTATCATTGTTTTTGGATCTTTTCATACTGTCTCTGAGGTAATGACTGCCCGTCTTATGACATATATCTAAATATTTCGCACTAAATAGCAATTAGAAATATGCGTAACGTATAACACCACAGAACTTATAATAAGTAATTTTTATATTGTCAGTATTAGAATAAGTATTCTAGATCATATCTACTTGCTGCATAAGTTTTTAATGCAGAATCTTATAATTAAAGATTAAGAGACTGGTAATTTTGTCATATCTAATCAGGTTAAATCAAGTATAGCATGTATGAAATAAATATTTTATAAAAATAAGAACATGATAATCTATTAAAGATCAATATAATATTGATCTAATCTTAAAATTAAGGTATTAAAATAAATATTTTGATACCTTATAAATCAACAGAGGATTTGTTTTCTCTATATGCTATATTAAATCCTTGGTAACATTAAAAGCTACTCAATTTTTAACTTAAAACATAAAATTTTATCATTACATTTATATAGTTTTAATATTTTGAACAAAATAAAAAACCTTTAAAATTTGTTATTTTTGGCCAATCAATAATGTAAAACCCATCAGTCAAGAACTATTAACATGCAATATGCTATTGAAGCATCTTATTAGTTTAGGTTATTAGTGCTTCAAGCTATACTGCTAGTATCTATCAAAACAGATTATCTCAAAACCCTTTGCTTTGTGATTATGATACCGAGATGGTAAATTTTCATTTATTGCAATAAAAGATTCATGGATTCATAAATGAGGAGAGTATTATAATGCGCATTATTCTACTTGGGCCACCTGGATCAGGAAAGGGAACTCAGGCTAATTTTATTACAAGTCAATATAGTATTCCAATTGTCTCGACAGGTGAGATATTACGTACTGCTGTAAAATATGACTTAAATCTTGGAAGACAGATTCAGAAAATTATGGATGCTGGAAGGTTGGTTACTGAAGACACTGTTATTACTTTAGTAAAGAAACGCCTAGCTCAAGTAGATTGTCGCACAGGTTTTTTATTAGATGGTTTTCCTCGTACTATTTTTCAAGCGCATGCTATGAAAGCATTAGGTATTAAGGTTGATTATATTTTAGAATTTCAGGTTCCAGATGCATTAATTATTGAAAGACTCACCGGTCGTCAAATACACGAAAGATCAGGTCGAATTTATCATACACAATTTAATCCACCAAAAACTTCAGGAAAAGATGACATAACTGGTGAGCCATTAATGATGCGTAACGATGATCAAAGAGAAACGATTTACCAACGATTAACTGAATATCATCAAAGAACCGCGCCTCTGATAAAATACTATACTGCAGAAACTTTAATGGATAATACGAGGTATCATCAACTTGATGGTACACTGCCAATGACGATACTAAAAGAAATAATTTCAAATATTCTTGATTGATTCAGTTAATTAAAGTAATTTAATATTTTTTATTATTTTGATAATTATTCAATATGATCACTGTATGTAAAAATCTAAATTTTTATAATATCTATTATTATTTATAAAAAATCTTCCTTTATTAATCATATCCTATAATTAAGTTTTATTATTTTTTGATAGAGAAAGTAAAATATCTTATTTATCATCACTTTATTATATATATATTATAAAAATAATATCATTTATGATGTTTTTATAGTAACTTATATTATTTGTTATATAAGTTAATTTTTGGAGTTTTTATAAAAAATATAGCTTAACTATACTATAGTATGTTACTTATTAAGTATAAGCATATAGCTAAATTGTACAAAATGCTAATCTAATAAATTTACTAAGATTTACTAAGTGAGTATTTAAAAAATTCAGTAAAATTATTATTTTTTGGTCAAAAATAGGTACATCAAAAATATTGTTAAACTATGTTTTTATTATTAATATGATAAATCTGATTTATTTTTATTTTTTTTGATCATAAAATATAAATAATATCACCTATAATTATATATTCCGCTTACTTATCATATATCGCTGATGTTTTCTTCTAAATATTCTATTCACCTTAGTTTTTGTACCTTATACTATATATGATAGGGTAAGTTATATTTAACATAAGATATATAAAAATTTGCTTTATTATTGATTGTGTTTCAAGATAGGATTAGAAATCAGGTTTTATTACTATCAGTTTTATAATAAAATATTACAGTTACAAGTTTCAATGAGAATTGGATATATAGCCGATATATTAGATATCAGTAATCATTTGTATATAGAGATAAAAGATTCATGATAATTGATATTTTTAAAAATATCTGCATATCTGAAGATAGTAATACAAATCTCTATATTAAATATATTTCGTAATTGATATGAATTTTTATCGAGTAAGAATATTCTTTAATATCTTTAGATAAATATTTAAAAAATAAAAGCTCTAAAAAATAATTATAAGATATCTTATCTTAAGATAAATATTGAATAATTTTATATAAAAATTTTAAATAGCGATCAATTTCATTAGTTACAATTTATAATTATTATATGCTAAGTTAAAAATAAAATAAAATAAAATAAAATTTTTATTTTATTTTACATAACCAAATTATTTATTTTAAATGCTATACTACATACAAGTTAATAAATTATACATTTTATGATAAATAATTTTATCAGTTCTTACGGCAATCGTCTTGTTTAAAAAAAAACAAAGAAAATACTTTATAATATATCTACCTATATAATCACATGAATACTAAAATTTATATTTTTGCTAGCTTTATTCAGTGTGTTATCTATTATCGGTATAAATATATTTATATTACTTCCGAAAGCAGAATGATCATCGCTTAAGAGTTAAAACAGTATAGATATAATCTAATTGCTGAAATTATGCATTAAAATAAATTAAAAATATTATATACATGGTATATATAAAATTTATATGATAATCATTGGATTTTCGCAGAAAAAATCTTGATAGATCATAAGAGTTTTAAAACTCCTGAACGATATGTATCTATATGTTTATCTTAATTGATATTAAATAACAAAGATCCTATTAATTTAATTAATAGTTACATATTATAGTCTTATTTTTTTATTTGATGTTTTATTAGTGATAATTTATATATATTTTTAAATAAAAATTTATATATATTATTTTTTTTGCAAAATAGCTTATTATTTTAAATAAATATAAAACCGTCTAAAAGACCGATATTTATCATGTCTTTTAGACCGATAGAGATTATGTCTTTTTAAAAAATTTTGTTCTTTATTCTGAATAATTTGTAACTTATTTTTTATAAAGTTATTTGTGTTATATAATTTATAGTGATTAGAACTAATATTTAGTTACTAAGTTGTTGGTAAAATTGTTTCAATTTATACTAGTAGCACATGTGAGAATAAAAACTCTATGCGAACCATACCTTATTGGTACTTTAATCGCACCCAATGGGCGGGATTACCTGATGCAGCGCCAGGAACCCTGAAAAAGAGCGAACTCATCCGTTTAAAAAGGGTAAACGCAGATCTTTCAATGCAAGAGGTTGTAGAGATTTATTTACCACTTGCTCGGTTAATACATTGCTATATAACTTCTAACTTAAAACGTGAAATGGTACTCAAGAAATGCTTTGGAGCGAATAGTAAAAAAATTCCCTATATTATTAGTATCGCTGGTGGCGTTTCAGTAGGTAAGAGTACTACAGCTCGTATATTGCAGGTACTGTTAAGTCGTTGGCCGGTGTATCAGTATGTTGAATTAATCGCAACTGATGGTTTTTTATACCCAAATTCTATTTTAACGGAACGCGGGTTAATAAAAGAAAAAGGTTTTCCCTCATCTTATGATATAAGTCGTTTAGTAAAATTTGTTTCAGATCTAAAATCAGGTGTTTCACAGGTTCAAGCGCCGGTGTATTCTCATTTGATATATGACATTGTCCCATCTTATCATAAAACTATCCGATACCCGGATATTCTTATATTAGAAGGTTTAAATGTTTTGCAACGTGATACAAATTATTCTGACAATTATCATGAGATTTTTATATCAGATTTTGTAGATTTTTCAATTTATATTGATGCGCCGAATGAACTACTAAAAAATTGGTACACTAATCGTTTTCTCAAGTTTTGTCGAAATTCCTATATTAATCCATCCTCCTTTTTCCATGATTATACAAAATTATCCTCTCGGGAAGTTATGTTAATCGCTAATAACACATGGAATGAGATTAACTATAGAAACTTAAGAGAAAATATTTTACCGACGCGAAAATATGCTAATTTAATTATGACAAAAACTTACAATCATGCCATTTCTTTAGTAAGATTAAAAAAAGAACAAAACTAAGAAAATTAGGTTATATATCTGTTAATATCTTTTAAGAGGGTTAATGTTAAAAATCGATTTTTAATATCATATGTAAAATACGTTATGTGAATTAGGATAGAATAACGTAAAATAATTTAAGAATATAAACTAGTAATAAAATATATTCGTGTTTTATTACACGCAAAAATTTCTACCTAAGCTCAGTCTGACTAATTAAATATATTATACTATATGGTTAATTATAAGTTAATTTAGTCTAAATTATAATCATCAAGGTTAATAGTTAATATATAACCTTGTTTTTATATAACATACATCAAGATTAGTATTTGATTATTTATATAATGTATTTGGTTCTTTGTATGGTGACAGTTAACTAGAATTAAATTAACTACTCAATGTAAAGCGTGTCACTGAACATTTTAAGAATTTATCTAGTTATGTTGATTAGCGCTGAAAATGATGTGAATTATATGTGATCTTAAAAATTAAACTAATTTTGCAAGAAGAAAATTTCTGGGTGACTAGAATTTTAAAACTAGAATATAATAATATTATTAATATAGATAATTAAATAAAATTCAGTCCATAAGATTAAAAATCTTTTCATACTATACATGTCCCCTCTAACTCATAGATGTTAGTAAACAAGTTATCTAAAATAACAACATAAATAATCATTTCATAATGCTATAGATTTTTTTGTAAAGATATAATCTTTTTATGATTTATAATATAAGCATTATTTGTCCAGCACCAGATATTGATAATAAGTTAATAATAATTCACTAAAGATTTTATCTGTTTATTAAAAGCTATTAATGTATATAACATCTAATGCAACTTCTGAAAAATAGTTTCAGAAAAAGAAATATTTATCTATTACTATTATTTGAGGTGCATGATGGAGATCTATAATGGACTTTATAACATGTCTTTACTAGATTCTATAACACAGGAATTTTCATATTACAAACAACAGATAAATAATGAGTTTAAAGATATTCATGGAATACAGGCGTATATTCGAACATATAACAAAATAATAGATCAAAAAACAGACATATATGCAAATCAATATATTGTCGATTACGCTAATCGCCTAAGAAAAAATATTAAAAAGTTAGATAAATGGGCCAGAATTCAGGGTATTGAATGTTATCGAATCTATGATCGAGACTTACCAGATTGCAAGGTTTCTGTAGATCGTTATGGTGCTTGGATCGTTATTCATGAGTACGTACCACCGATAACTATTAACACATTGAAAACGTTCCAACATTTTCTAAATATTATTTATACTACCTTGGAGGTGCTCCAACAACCAGTAAATAGAGTAGTATTAAAAACTCGACTTAAACAAAAAGGAAAGGATCAGCAGTATCAGAAAATAGATCAGAATGGCAATTATCTTTTAGTGACTGAATTTTATGCAAAGTTACTGGTTAATTTAACTGATTATATTGATACTGGACTTTTTCTAGATCATCGCATTACACGAAAAATGATAGGGAAGATCAGTAGGGGAAAAGACTTTTTAAATTTATTTGCCTATACTGGTAGCGCTAGTGTATATGCTGGCTTAGGAGGGGCTTTAAGCACTACAAGTATTGATATGTCTCACACATATCTTTCATGGGCAAAACGAAACATGTGCCTCAATGGCCTCTCTGGAAATAAACATTACTTTCTTAGAGCCAACTGCTTTCACTGGCTTCGCAATGCTAAGGAAAAATTTGATATAATTTTTGTTAATCCTCCAACTTTCTCTAATTCAAAAAAGATGAGAAGAAGTTTTGATGTGCAACGCGATTACTTAGAATTACTTTGGCACTTAAAACGCTTATTACGCATGCATGGAAAAATATTATTTTCTAATAATAAACATAGTTTTAAAATGAACTTATCTAGCTTGGGATCCATAGGGATGACAGCTACTGAGATCACTGATAAAACCCAACCTAAAGATTTCACTCATGCGCACTCTATAATAAAATGCTGGATTATAACGCATTCTTGTAAGGATTAAAAAATTTATAATTAGTGACATTGATTACTGACAGATAACTCTATAGTTAGGTATGATAAATAATCATTAATGATACTAGTTTTTAAGGTAATCGTTAACATTAAAGAGAAGCAATAATAAGATCATTTTTTAATTATATTATCATTTTTATATGCTATAAAATATAATTTTTAGAGATATTTTATAGCAGATAAGTCAAAAATCTGATAAGCCACATATAAATGTATAATATTATTAATAAGTATTTTGATACAAAAATTATGTTTTTAAAAAAAAATTATTTGATAATCTTTGATTAAAATAAATTAGACACTATAGTTTTTAGTAAAATATATGTATTGCTAACCTGCGTCAAAGATGATCAGTTTTATTAGTATCCAGATAATTGCAAATTATAAAAATAACTAAAAGCTATATTTTTACACTAATTGACTATTACTAGAATATATAAAATTAAATTTTTAACAAGGTTAAATAAAATTTATATTTTTATATTTTATTTATTTGTCTAGTATTTTTTATCTATAATAATTTGTAAATATTTAGTAACGCAATTCTACTCATTAAACAGTATATCTATAGCCGATTTACTGTTTAATGAGTAGAATTCTCAATAATAAAATTTATATTTAGTTAGTGGGCATATATAGTAAAATCGTGTTAACAATAAATTTTAGATTTTTTTAAAAATATTAATGGCATAATTTAAATATGTAAAAAAATACACAATAACCAAATAAGAGAAAATAATAATGTTAAACCCCATATTAAAAATTGCCCAAATCGTACATAAGGCGTTAATCCAGATGTTGGTGTTACCTGTGCCGTTAAAACCTTGGATTGAAATTGTGGAATTATATGAGAAATTTGACCGTTAGCATTAATAATAGCTGTTATACCATTATTTGTGGCATACAATAGAGGCCTTCCTAGTTCTAGTGCGCGCATTTGTGCCATTTGTAGGTGTTGCCACGGGCAAGTCGAACTTCCAAACCACGCATCATTTGATATAGTTAGTAAAAAATCAGTATTTGTATGCATATTATCGCGCATTTTTTGTCCTAATATTACTTCATAGCATAAAGCTGGGGTAATATTATAACCTGCCACTTGTAACTGAGGCTGAATGTATTTTCCCTGACTAAATTCAGATGGCAACAAATTAAAAAATGGTATAAAAAATCGTGCAATAGTTTTTAAGGGAAGATACTCACCAAAAGGTACTAAATGGTTTTTTTGATAACGATTTTCACTACAGTAACGATAAGGAATATCACCACCTACTACAATAATTGTATTATAAGTAGCATAGTTGTTCTTCTCAAAACGAGAATCTATAATTCCCGTGACTAAAGTAGTTCCAGATATTCGTAGATTTTTGTCACTAGATTGCAGAAAAACTTGCTGATTAGATTCAAAATCAGGTAGAGCAGATTCAGGCCATATGATAATTGATACTTTGCCAACATAAGGCTTACTGAGTCGTATATAGGTTGAGAGAATTTTTTTAATCTGATCAGGAGACCATATTATTGATGGAGAGATATTTCCTTGAACTAAAGCAACATTTACCGTACGCTCCTGTATCGGCAAATACCAGGTTATTTTGCTTAATACCACACCAATTGCAAAAATTATCGTGATGAAGACTATAACAATAAATCGATTTTTAAATAGCGCATATACAACTAATCCAGAAATCATCATTACGAAAAAAGTTATTGATTCTACTCCCATTAATGGAGCCAGACCTTTGAGTGGGCCATTGATCTGACTATAACCAAATTGTAACCATGGAAAGCCAGTTAACACCCAACTACGAAAAAATTCAGTAATTTGCCAAATTATTGGGGCTACTATTGTTAGCCGAAGAAATAAATTTGTAGTACATAGCTTATCTAGTAGTATAATAAACAAAAGAGGGTATAAAGCTAAATAAGAAGATAGTAAAAATAAAATAGAGACACTAAGTATACAAGGAATTCCGTAAAAAGTGTTAATGCTGATATAAACCCAATATAGTCCGCTACCAAAAAAACCTAAGCCCCATATAAATGAAATTGCGCTAGCTTGGCGAATAGTTTGATGCAAGGTTAAGCTTTGTAACCCACATAATGATGCAATTGCAGCCTGCCAAAAATTGTACGGAGAGAAACTGAGCGTACCAAGAGCACCGGTGAAAAATGCTGCAAATAAACGTAAATACTGATTATAAGAGTTGCTTAAGAGTTCCATGTGACAAATATATTATGTTGGATTATGATGATATTTATCTAGTTAATATATTTAGTTAATTGATTTACTATTATCTTTTTAATGTCATTACGATTTTGAATAGTTTTAGATGTATACACAAATGTTTTTAACATTAATTTTTTATTAAATAGAATATTTGAAATAAAACTAATACAATGACTAATAAAAGATTATGTTAAATATATATAAAATATTAATGATTGATAAAAATTATCATATAATTTTTAATTTTTTTAAAACATTTAGATATCGCATAAGTGTCTCATATTAAATATATTAATTTATATAAATAAAGAACTGTTTTTATATGATCAGTTTTCATTATTATTTATATGTAATTATATTATAATATACTGTAGATATACTTTATATTTTTAAAATTTAAAAAATTAAAAATAATAAATATTATAAAATTTAATAAAATATTTTAGATTTTATTGTTTTGTATTAATATTAAAATTTATCATTAAACTAAATAGAAATAATAGAATGCTTTTATTATCTAATATTTATCAGTTAGATACATATTAAGTATATGTATTATATATTTTATGAGAAATCTGTAATAACTTTGAAATATATATAATAATATTATTAATATTTTTTTTTAAAACACTAGACATTTTATTTTAAATCAATCATTGATTTTATAAATTATTAAAAATTTATATAATAATATGTATTATAGTATTATACATACTTCTGATTTTTTTAGAAGTAAGAAATCAATAATCAATATATATATTTAATTTACAACACTTGAGATGTTATCATATCTAATGATTAGAGTTATAACTCATTAAATCACTTATTACGTATAATATGCTATAAGATAAAACAGTAGTAAGTAATTACCAATTGATGATCTGCCTATTGTTTATTGATATAATATTAAAAATAATATACATCTAAATAATTTTTAGCACTATTAACTGAGTGAATGGTGATAGAAGTTTTTACGATAAAGAATAATTAACTGATTAAAATAGAATTACAAATCAGATCAGTAGAATACTAATCAAAATTTTTATTTTTTATTACTATTCGAACAAATAAATTTATTCTATATTTGCTATATAAGGGTCTGAATAACCAAGTAATATTATAATTTTAGTTTCTAATTTTTCCATTTCTTCTGCGGTAGACTGAGAAGAGTGATCATAACCTAATAAATGCAGACTGCCATGAATAGTCATATGTGCCCAATGTGCTTCAAGTGATTTATTCTGAGAAATTGCTTCTAACTCGACAATTTGACGACAAATCACTAAATCACCTAATAAAGGTATTTTTATATAAGAAGGCGCTATAAAGGGAAAAGAGAGAATATTAGTTGGTTGATTTTTTTTACAAAACATCCAATTTAATTCACGGCTTTCATTTTCATCGACTAAGCGAATAGTAATTTCTTTTTTTTGTTTGCCCTTTGGTAAAGCTGCCGATATCCATTTTAAAAAATTAGATTTTTTCGGTAAACCATGTGGAATGCTACAGGCAATCTGAAGATCTAAAATTATAACACTCATCAACTCTCCGGAACAATATGGATATGTTTAAATAAATTTCAAGTTATTATCTATTAAGAAACTTTTCCTAAAATAATCGTATAGGCATAATACTAAAGGTTCTTTTATGTTATCCATGTCTTACATTTATATAATATAATAATTAGATTATGCTTGGATGTAAAAATTTATTATGGATTAGCCTTGGTTAAGGCCATTTATTAGGAATTTTGCAATTATTATTAATAATATAAATATTATACAATGATTAAATATAATAAATAAAAATAAGATTAATTTTTATTTATATTTAACTGATTCAATAGTATTGAATCAATATTTGTAATCACTGATACCTAGTGCAGCACTGTTATTTACATTAAATGTAATAGTTACAATAAATATAAAAATTAAAAGATTTTTACTAGTTCTTATTATTTTCTATAATCGAGTTATTAAATATACTAAGTATATATAAATATATATACTTAGTATTAAGAAGATATAGTTATAAAAATATACTCTGTATAACAACGTGCAGTTTTGTAAAAATTCTATTAATTGCATAATTAGTAACATATTTTTATCATCAAAATATGTTATAAAACTTATGATTATCAATCATGATAATTATTTAAGGTAGTCACTATATTTTAACTACACATTAATTGCTTTTAATGTATCTTATGCTGCAATAATTAATGTTCTTTGTTATTATTAATTAAAGTATATTAAAACCTTTTATACATATTAGTTTATATTTGAAATATTATATTAGTTGAAAGATTTTATTAATATAATTTTGTATCTGATAAAATAATATTAGAAATCTATCATTTCTGTATGTTCTAAGTTTATACAATAGATATAATTATATTAATGCATTTATATCTAAGTAAGTATTTAATGTACGATATGATTTTAATGAAAAATTAAAATTAAAATTAAAAAATTTAATAAGTCTATGATCTAATTTTTTACAAAAGTTTATGTTATGTGTTTCTAATAATTTTTTATTTTTTTATTGCTATAATTTACCTATTATCACATAATGACAAAATATGTAATGAGGTTATAAATAGCCACAGTATTAATTATAAGTTTCTTACATTAATAATCAGCATTAATTAAATGAATTTAAATTTTTTAATGCGTTTTTATATTACTTGCATAATTTCTTGTCATTGAAAGATTATGTAATTCATGTAGTGAATGCGATTTTCACATAATTTATGAAATATAAACAATAAAAGAATATTGAATTTTTTAGATTCTACCATCAATGTGATATATAAATATAATTTTTATTATTTAACTATCAATCTATATAGATTAAAAAATCTAGTCCAATGCTAAGAATTAGATTGCTGGATCTCTCTAAAATTAATAAATAAAGAATTTAGGAAATAAACATTCAATTTATACACTCTGTATAATAAAAACTATAGTATATCGAAGATTATCATCTCAATAGTAAACCTGTAATAGTTGATAACTGAATGTTTTAACAAAAGTAGATAGTATTAAAGATTAATATAAAACAATCTACGAGTTATAATTGTTTCTTTTTTTAAAATAATATCTACTCTTAATTCATGTAATTATAGATAATTCAAGTATATCATGCAGACTTGCACAATGAATATACTGAAAACTTTACATAAAAATTAATATTTAAATATTTTTTAGATTTAGAGCAAGTTTTTATTGTAAAATTTTTGAAAATTTAAAAATTGATTAGCAAAATAACGGACCTGTTTCCAATCAGTATATTCAATAAATGGTTTTTTGCTATCAGTATCACCTTTCGTGATATACATGATCAGTTTGATCATAAAACGGTTCAAGAGGCTATAATCAGGATAACGTAATGCGCCAGAAAATACCGCACAACAATTAGGTTTCCACAGCGATTGCAATAAGAATTTGCGAGTATATGGATTTGTTTCTGGTGTGCGTTTTTCTGGCTTACGCGCAACAAGATTTACAGAAAAAAAACCGCTAATAACCTGATTTAATATATTTGCATTTTTTTTTATAAATTGTTCGAATGGTGGGTGAAAATGACCGTAGTAAACCGAGGCGCCAATGAGAATACGATCATACTGCAAGCAATTAATGTCACCAGCGCTTTCTATATTTTTAATACAACACTCCACTTTTTTTTGTAAAATGCCAGCAATATAATATGAAATTTTTCTCGTTTGACCATAACGACTAGAAAATAAGATAAGAGTTTTCATTTTATTTTAATGGGACTGTTTCTGGATATTAACAAAATTGCTTAAATTTTATTTTATGAATATAATAAATTTAAATTAAGATCCGCTGCTTTAATTATATAAAAATTTTTTAAAATTTCATGGCATAAAAGGCATCATAGTAAGTGACTAGTCTCTTAAATTGGTTTTTTCGATGGAAGCATTGCTGTTAAATTAAAAATAAATGGCATGTTTAAGAGCCAAATGAGAAATTATTTTTTGTACCGCACCACAATTAATTGCGCATTGCGTTACTTATAGTAAATAATTATGTATTATGATTACATGTAATAATGTTTTTGATTAATATTGAAATTACTTTTTTATTCATTATGTTATACTACATAAGTTATTTTAAAATAATAAATAGCGATTGATAATCATAATCCTTCAATTTGTATTGCTTTATTTTTAAAAAGTAATAATGATTTTTAACGTTATTTGATCTTATTTAATATCTTTCATGAAGTATCTATCAATGGTTAGACAATATATTTTATTCTAAAATTCTTTGTGATAACTCTTTCAGAGTTATAAATTATTTCATAGTGCATAAATTATGTCGTATCATTACAAATGCAAAGTGATATAGAATATAAAGTGATATAATGAAACATATATATTCTATCATATTTTTAGAACATCTGTAATAAAATTAATAGTTAATGTTTATCCATATAATATGATTCAACCAATCTCATGTCATGAGGCGTGAGATATTTTGTGATTTTTACAAATAATGCCAGTGAATATTTGGTATTATAGTGCTCATCGGATGATCTAGATAGCATTTTTATAGAAAATTTATAAAAAAATTTAAAGCATGGTCCTTGTATAGATATAGTTTGAACTTAATGATCCTTAATATCATACTAATTTTATTAATAATTAAAGATACCAAGCAATCTTAATATTATAATACTTGCGTTATGTTATCTCAAAAAAGTAAGATAGTAACAAGGAAGACCAGATAAAATGATTTATATTTCGCAACAGGGAGAACTATGTTGCAGCTAGCACTCAACGCCATCACGCCAGGAGCATGGGCGAGCGACAAAAAAGATGCAATTCGTCAAGTTTCCATTGCTTTGGCTGCAGCTGGAAATGTTAACGGTGACTATTTAGAGGCAATGCTGGAACGTGAAAAACAAACATCTACTTACTTAGGCAACGGCATTGCTATTCCACATGGAACGATTAATTCTCGTCATTTGGTACTAAAAACTGGCATACAGGTATTTCAATTTCCAGATGGAGTAGATTGGGGAGAGCAGCAGATTGCGTATATAGTAATTGGTATTGCTGCTAAATCTGATGAACACCTTGAGTTACTTCGACAGATAACTCATGCATTGCATGATGAAAGCTTGACCAAAAAACTTAAAAACACCCATTCAGCTAAAACTTTACGTAGTATATTAATTGGAGATCAAAATTCTACATCATTTTCCTTAGATGTTTCGCTAATTACTACCGACATAGAAAATTGTAATTTAATTACGTTACAAGCAGTAAATGCAGGCTTGCTGAAAAAAGCTGGTTTAGTAGACAGCTCGTTTCTTTCGCAGATCCTGTCAGATCCACCTCTTAATCTCGGGCAAGGAATTTGGCTTAATGAAAGTTCTCAAGGAAATTTAATTAATGGTATTGCAATTAGTCGTGCAACACGACCATTCAATGCTGAAGGTGAAAAAGTTTCACTATTAATAACTGTATCTATAATTGACGAGAAACCATTAGTGGTACTTAACTGCTTGAGTCGTCTTTTAATAAATAATGAATGCGATCAGCTACTTCATGGAGACGCCTATTATATTGTTGAATTATTAACCAATGAAACTTTAGATTCGAAAGAGTTGGTAATAACTAAGGAGTTTACAATTAATAACCAACATGGTTTACATGCACGCCCAGGCGCTGTATTGGTTAACTTAATTAAAGGGTTTAACTGTAAAGTCAGTGTTATTAATCTTGATGGTAATGGGCAGCCAGCTAATGGCAGAAGTTTAATGAAGATGGTCGCGCTTGGTGCCAAAAAGGGTCATCGTTTACGATTTATTGCTAGGGGGCAAGAAGCTCAAAAAATGATGTTGGCAGTTACAGAAGCGATTGCTGGTGGTTTAGGTGAAAATAAAAATGAGTAAACGCGTAGCTACTGTTACTTTTAATCCGGCCTATGATTTAGAGGGGCGTATTCCACATCTAGAGCGTGGAGAGTTAAACTTAGTCAATACAATTAGTATGCACGCTGCTGGTAAGGGGATTAATGTAGCTAAGATACTTAGAGACCTGAATATCGATGTAACAGTTTTTGGTTTTTTAGGAAAAAAAAACCAGGACGGATTTCTTTGTCTTTTTAAAAAAAAAGGTATCATTAATTGTTTTAACCTAGTAAATGGATACACCCGTACAAACATTAAGCTAACTGAATGCAATGGAGAACTGACAGAAATTAATTTTTCCGGATTTAAGGTCACTACCCAAGAATGGGAAAGTTTTTTTACTAAGTCTCGTATTATTTTTAACCAGTTCGATATACTCTGTATTAGTGGTAGTCTACCAGATGGTATTGATCTCTCTGCTTTTGCATATTGGATGAAACAAGCTCGCAAATATTGTCCATGCATCGTATTTGACAGTAGTCATGAAACATTTATTGCAGGTCTTACTGCAAAACCTTATCTTATTAAACCTAATCGTTGGGAGTTAGAAACATATATAGGACATTCTTTACCGACTAAAGAAGACGTGATTAATAGCGCACAAATTCTTCGCGGGAAAGGTGTTGAACATGTAGTTATCTCAATGGGAGCAGAAGGAGCAATACTAGTTAATTCTAATGGAGTATGGATATCAAAACCGCCATGCTGTGATGTCATTAGTACCGTAGGAGCGGGAGATTCTATGGTCGGTGGTTTAATCTATGGGCTACTTATGAACGAATCAAGTGAATATATTTTGCGTCTTGCTACTGCTATTTCTGCACTTTCTGTTAATCATAGTAGTGTTGGTGTCACTAACCATGCGCAATTATCTACGATGATGAAGCGTGTTGATCTATATCCTTATTCAACACTATCCTCTGGAGATATATTATAATGAAAACCTTACTGATCATGGACTCTTCTCTGGGACGATGCGCGCAGCATATTGTTCAACGTATTATCACCGAAGCGGCAAAATCTATTGATGTGGTATTAACAAAAAACATAAAAGAAGCTGATTTAATAATTGTTTTAGGTAATACACAACCAGCAGATAATCGGTTTATTGGTAAATCTATTTACTTAATAGATATCAAGCGCTTTATGCGTGCTCCAAAAAAATTTTTAACACAGGCCTTAACAGATGCTAAACTATATAACATGCCAATTTCTCAGTCACAATCTATCATAGATCCAAAAACGCCATGCAAGAGGGTTCTAGCAGTAACTGCATGTCCTACAGGCGTAGCGCATACTTTTATGGCTGCTGAAGCACTTAGTATTGAGGCAAAAAAACGAGGTTGGTGGATAAAAGTAGAAACACGAGGTTCGATAGGTACACAAAATATTATCACTAATGATGAAATTGCTTTAGCAGATTTTGTAATTGTTGCCGCTGATATTGAAGTAGATTTAATAAAGTTTTCCGGTAAAAGAATCTACAGAACTTCAACTTGTTTAGCACTGAAAAATACAAAACAGGAATTAGATAATGCTTTTCTCAAATCTATACCATATCATCCAATGATTAATCATGATGGAGAAAAAGAAAAGCATCATCAAGAAAAGACTGGATCTTATCGTCACTTGATGACTGGTATTTCTTATATGTTGCCAATGATTGTGTCTGGTGGTCTCATTACTGCTCTTTCTTTTGCAGTTGGTAATGCCATATGTGATGATTCAGATTTTTTTGTTACAGCGCTTAGTCAAATTGGAAATGGTGCTGCACTTATGCTTATAATGCCAATTTTATCAGGGTTTATTTCCTTTTCTATTGCTGATCGACCTGGGTTAACACCAGGCTTTATTGGTGGGATGCTGGCAACTAACATAAATTCAGGTTTTATTGGTGGCATAATTGCTGGTTTTATAGCTGGTTATACTGTTAAGTCTCTCAATTCTTATATCCATGTACCAAGTAGTATGGAATCATTAAAGCCACTCTTAATTCTTCCTGTAATATCTAGCCTTTTAACCGGTCTTGTAATGATATACATAATTGGTAAACCAGTGTCCGGGCTAATGTCTAGCCTTGCTAGTATTTTGGGTAATCTTGGTACCACTAATGCTATACTTTTAGGAAGTATTTTAGGCAGTATGATGTGTATTGATATGGGTGGACCACTAAATAAAGTAGCATATGCCTTTGGAATAGGGCTTCTCAGTTCAAAAACTTATGCACCAATGGCAGCTATTATGGCAGCTGGTATGGTTCCTCCGCTCTCAATGGGGATGGCAACATTAATTGTTCGTAAGAAATTTACTAAAAAACAAAGAGTTTTAGGTAAAACAGCCTTAGTATTAGGCATGTGTTTTATATCTGAAGGTGCTATTCCATTTGCTGCTCGAGACCCTATACGCGTACTGTCCTGCTGTGCTATTGGTGGTGCAGTGACAGGTGCAATTTCTATGGCTATTGGCGCTCAATTAATGGTACCACACGGTGGTTTATTTGTTCTTTTGATGCCTGGAGTAGTTACTCCAATAGTTGGTTATCTTTGTGCCATTATTATAGGTACTTTGTTAACAAGTATATCTTACGCAAAGATAAAACTACCAGAAAAAGAAGTTTCTGAATTCTAATGGAATTTATAACATTAGTGATATGTGAGAATAAATGTTAATTTTCTTTTATAGATAAAAATAGATTACGATCTGTTTTTATCTTGTTCGGATTTTAACCAATTAATTTCCTCTTTCCAGTAATCTTGGTTAACTGTCTCTAAAATCATTGGTATACGATTAAATCGTTCATTTTTCATTATCCAACTAAATGCTGTTCTCCCTATGGTTCCTTTACCTAAATTATGGTGACGATCTAGTCGACTATTAAATTGACTTTTAGAATCATTAAGATGTAACGCACATAAATATTTAAATCCTATAATTCTATCAAAATCAGAGAATGTTTGAACACAATCATGTTCAGTGCGCAGCTCATAACCACTAGAAAAAGCATGGCAAGTATCTATACATACGCCAACGCGAGACTTATCTTCCACATTATGAATAATAGTGGATAAATGTTCAAATAAAAACCCCACATTACTTCCTTGTCCCGCAGTATTTTCAAGGACAATAGTAACTCCTTTGGTTTTACTAAGGACAATATTAATTGATTCAGCGATACGTTTTAAACACTGATCCTCTGTTAACATTTTTAAATGACTACCTGGATGTATATTTAACAATGTTAAGTTTAATTGCTGACAGCGATTAACTTCATCCAGCAAAGAAAAACGAGATTTTTCTAATTTATCCGATATAGGGTGACCTAAGTTAATCAGATAGCTACCGTGGGGAATAATTTGCTCTGATGTATATTGATGTATCTCGCACGCGCGATGAAAAGCGCAAATTTTTTCAGAAGCAAGAGAAGTCGCGTGCCACTGACGCTGATTTTTAGTAAAAAAAGCAAAAGCTGTAGCTTGTAATTGCGCAGCACGTTCAACCGCTTTCTCTAAACCGCCAGCTATACTAACATGAGCACCAATATATTTCATTAAGTTCATCCTAATAAATTGAGAAACTTTCTTATAATAATAAAACCCTACTATTTTATGAAAAGCGCAACAAACATTGAAGGATAAATAATTCTATAGACATATTAGTATTAAGACTCAATCATTATTAAAAGTGTTTATTATATAATTATATAACCTTAAGCTATATAAAATAGCATCTATTCATGTAGATACAATAAAAATTGTATTTAATTGAGTTAACATAAAGAGTTTTTTGTAATTAAATTAAATTTTTTAAAGATTATATTATAGAAAATAATAAAAAATATTATTTAATGATAATGCAACTATAAAAAAATTTTTCTTTATATTAAAAAATCCATATAATAATTTTTATTATACACATCAATTTGTATATATTAAAGTCTAAACATTAATATATATAAGATTATAAGATATCGATGATGCATAATATAGATTAATGGTCTTGCGCTCAAACATTGGTAGATTGTTATGTTATTGATAAATCAAAATTGACAAAATAATAACGGATATTACTTATACTTGCATAGTAAGTAGTATATTTCTTAAATTAATAATGATTATATCTCTACTAATTTTGACATAGTTATATATTGTGTTTTAATATTACTTTTTATTTAACTGTAGTATTATTTTTTTTGCTTTATCTAAATAATTACGTCGATTTTTTCCAGTTAACTTCTCCATGCAGGGTAATCTAGCAGTAAGAGGGTTTACGGCTTGATTGTTTACCCAAATTTCAAAATGGACATGTGGTCCAGTAGAGCGTCCAGTATTTCCGGAAAGTGCGATATGTTCACCACGCTTTACTTTCTGCCCAACCTTTACTAGCAAGGTGTTTAAATGCATATAACGTGTCATATATTGATGCCCATGTCGTATGGCTACATATTTCCCAGCTGTGCTACTAAATCTAGAGACAATGATTTCTCCGTCTCCTATTGCCAACACAGGGGTTCCGATAGGAACTGCGAAATCGACACCTTTATGTGGTATAATTTTGCCCGTGATTGGATTAGGTCGTCTCAGATTAAACGAAGAAGAAACGCGATATTTTTTTACAGTAGGAAAACGCATAAATCTACTTGTTAAATCAGACCCACTACGATCATAAAACTTACCATTAACTGCTCGAATTGCATAATAATTCTTATTAGTATTATGCAACCTAACCCCTAACAATTCACTTTTTTGTTTTTTACCATTTAACATTGCATACATTGTTAATATTTCAAAACGATCACCATCACGAAGTTTACGAAAATCGATTTGCCATTGTAAAGATTTAATTACTGCTTGAATCTCTTTAGTGCTTAAACCTGCTAATCTAGCACTATTAATAAAGCTAGTATTAACTATGACTGTTGTAATTTTGCGTTGAAACAAATCCATTTTAAGCGATAAAGATACTTTAAAACCTTTTTTAGTTCGTTCATAGCATCTTATTTCACCATGTGAGCGCTCCCATGTTAAGTGTTGCAGTTGATGTTTATTATTTAGTGTCCATGATAGTTTTTGGCCAATATGTAAATTATGCAACCTACGATCACACCTGATTAATTGAATAATATCTGCTAACTCTACATCATACTGGTTTATTATGTTACTAAGCGTGTCTCCGTAAGTAACGATATAATCATGGACATTTGTTTCACTAGAGATAGCATTATCCATGTCATCTTTAAGTAAATCATCTTCAATAGATGAGCTTTCTTCATCAAGAGGTTCGCTATCTTTTGGAAGCGAAGCGCTAATTTGATTATTCTTAAATTGAGCACGGTTAATTGGTAGACTAGCGCTACTAGCATAGCTAATATGTAGCTTTGAACTAAAAATAGAAACAATTAATGGCGCCACCATAAATGCACTCAATATAATAGGGTGAAGACAAAATAAACCATAAAACGCTAAACTAATAGCGTTGAGTTTTTTCTGCGCATACACTCCCTTAATTTAATCCTCCTGTAAACAGCTACTATATTGAGTAGATAACTTTAAAAGAAACTTTATGTAACTGTCTTTACTTATAGATATTTCTGTGCCAAGAGGATCTAATGTACCAAAACGAACATTGGTTCCTCTAGAAATGGCTTTCACTACGATTGGTTGGAACTGTGGTTCAGTAAAGACGCATTGTGTTTTTTTTGAAAGCAGTTGCATTTTTATGTAATGTAAACGCTGTGCACCTGGTTGAATTTCTGGGTTAATAGTAAAATAACCAGTAGGAATTAGACTATAATACTTTTCAAAATAGGTGTAAGCATCATGAAAAACAAAATAGCTACGATCCTTTAATGGTAAAAGTTGTTGATTAATTGTTTTATTCATCGTTAAGATAGAAGCCTTAAAATACTGTAAATTCGCATTTAGTTGATCTTGATTTTCTGGCATGTACTCTAATAACTTAGAATGAATAGCGATTGCTATTTGAAGAGCAATATCTGGTGACATCCAAAGGTGCATATTATATTTACTATGATAATGACGATATTCATGATTTGTTAATTGTATATGATTCTCGATATTTGGTAATGGATTGATATATTTAGATCCTTTATATAATTTATTAAGTAGTAATAATGATTGTACTCCTGGCAACTGACTTATCTCGATAGTATTTTGTGTCGGTAATTTTTCTAAAGGTTTTTTCATAAATGATTCCATTTCAGGACCAACCCAAACTACTAAATCTGCTTCCTGAAGATGCTTTATATCTGATGGACGCAGTGCATAATTATGCACAGAGGCACCTTCCGGAAGAAGAATCTTTACTAGAGTAAGACCGTCAGCAATAGATGCGGCAATAAAACCTATTGGTTTTATTGATGCGATAATAGTAGCTCTAGTTGTAAATGACAGAAATGCTATAAATATTCCTAAAACTAACATGAGAACTCTTTTTAAGCTTTTCCATAAAATCATGATTCATTCCATTTCAATAGGCTATATATCATATGCCAATATGTAAAATATTACATCAATTACAATGAATATATCTACTTTAATATCTATTAAACAAATTACAGTAAAACTTGGTCAGTGTTTAGTATTAACTAATATTTCACTGAATCTAGAATCAGGACGCATACTAACGTTAGTAGGTCCAAATGGAGCCGGTAAATCAACATTGGTACGCGTAGTTCTTGGGTTGATTCGCCCTACTTTTGGCACTGTGTATCGCCTTTCAAAATTGTCTGTTGGTTATGTGCCTCAAAAAATGTTACTAGATATTACATTGCCTTTAAGTGTAGGTAGATTTATGCAATTGCGACCTAACGTTAAATTTGTAGATATTATACCTGCTTTAAAGCGTGTTCAAGCAGAACACTTAATAGAATTCCCTCTACAAAAATTATCCGGAGGGGAAATACAGAGAGTATTATTGGCACGCGCATTGCTCAACAAACCAAAACTACTAGTTCTCGATGAACCAATTCAAGGTGTTGATATTAATAGCCAAATTGCATTTTATGATTTAATCGACCAATTAAGATACGACCTTAATTGTGGTGTGTTAATGGTTTCACATGATCTACATTTTGTTATGGCTAAAACTGATGAAGTTTTATGTTTAAATCGTCATATCTGTTGTTCTGGTACTTCTGAATCTGTATCGCAACATCCAGAATTTATTTCGATGTTTGGTCCTGTTCGGGCGAAAAAACTAGCCATTTACCGACACAAAAATCATAAGAATAATCATAATCTTTAATAAGGTAGCCTCATATCTTATACGTAGGAGATTCACTACTTAATGACTGAAATATTGTTCCCCGGATGGTTGACGGGGGTATTGCTAGCATTAATAGCTGGTCCATTGGGCTCATTTATTATCTGGCGACGGATGTCCTATTTTGGTGATACTTTGGCGCATACCTCATTACTTGGAATTGCACTTGGATTATTACTTAATATTAATCCTTGTTATACAGTAATTATTGTCACATTATTTTTATCAATAATATTAGTCTGGCTTGAGCGTTATCCTCATTTGGAACTTGATACTCTACTAGGTATTCTAGCACATGGTGCATTATCATTAGGATTGATTCTGGTTAGTTTAATGTCCAATATTCGCATTGACTTAATGGTATACCTATTTGGTGATCTTCTGTCGGTTATGCCTAGTGATCTATGGATTATTTCAATTGGGGTTGTACTGATTTTATTTGTTATTATCTGGAATTGGCGTAACTTTCTCTCTTTAACAGTAAATGCAGAATTAGCGCAGGTTGATGGAATTAATATTCAGAGTACTAAAATGATTTTAATGATCATTACAGCTTTGACAATTGGAATATCTATGAAGTTTGTTGGTGCATTGATTATCAGTTCATTACTAATTATGCCAGCAGCTATTGCACGTAGATTTTCAAAATCCCCAGAAGAAATGGCTGTATTCGCTGTATTTATTGGTATATTAGCAGTAACATCTGGGCTGGGCTTCTCTGCATATTATGATACTCCAGCTGGACCTTCCGTGGTTTTGATGTTAACTTTTTTGTTTATTTTGAGTATTATTAAAAACCCAGGTATATAAACTTCTATTACTAAAAAGATCTATTACGTTAATAATATAATCTGAATAGGAATTACAATTATCTTATAACGTGCTACGGCAAATTCATATCACATGCCGCAGCTTGACTAGATAAGATTATAGGATGATAATGATACTAGTATCAAGGTAAACATGCCTGAATTTATCATGATCATATTCTACAATATCTTTAGAAAGATAAGGTGTGTTATAAAAATATCGGTTATTTTTTATCTATCATTTGGCGATAATATTAAAGGATTGATGTATTTTGATACATTAATCTAATATGATTAATAACGCTTTAACCTAATAAAATGAAAAAAAATTTAATGTATTTAAATATATATAACGCATTAGTATATCATGCTTGACGTATTTTTAACATCAGAAATAATATTTTTTGTAAAAGCTAAAATATTGATAATATATAATAGCATGATTGTATATCTTTATAATCTACAATTAGAGACAGTGTATTATTTATTTTTTTATTAAGTCATGCATGACAGTTTAGGTTAACCCCCCCGTTATTATTGTATTTATTTATCAAAAAAAATACTCATCTATAAATGAGTATGTATTTTTGTATTGTATAACACGAAGATTTTGTATTATACATATATTAATTCATTGGTTTTTGCATAAGTACTGTAAATAAATTGAGTTAATTTGATTTCAGAGTATTATTTATTATTTTTTACTTTATAATTCCAATAAATGAAATACGATAAATTTAATTATTAAAAATTTTTAATGATCTTAGTATAATAATACTATTTTTTATACTAAAAACATGGATTGATGTTTATATGTAAAGTTTTTTAAAAAATACAAAAATAATTTTTTTACAGTATGAATAAATCTTTTTCGAAGCATGTTACTAAATAACTAGTATGCTATGATAATTTTCTATTTCAAGCAAAACAACATCACTTTGAATGTAATCGATGAACTATATTTTTCTTAGCTTAAAGAGTTTTCAGTATCGTTGTGATAATGAGAGCTATACTATACTAAGTAGTTTATTCATCAGATATTTAAAAAATTTTTTAAATGTACATTATTATATCAATTACGTACAAAATCGGATTGATTACTATGAGATATTAGTTTACGTCCAAAAACGATTTGCTATGTCGCTATGTTTTAGTAAGTTATATTATATATACCGAATATTAAGAAAATTTAATACTAAAATAATTATAGCTATTAATTATACTCACACATATACTCAGAAAGTTATTATAAGTTATATTTAACTTTAAAATTTTTAAAAATTTATTTTTTATACCAGAGTTCTTGATTGCTCTTGGTTATTCAGAGACTATGTTTATCATCTGACCTTGGAATAGGCTGGTTTATATTTTTCTGTTGTATGGATTCATGTTGGCATATACAGTTTATTTATAACAGAATTTTTATATAGATAAACTATGAATTTCTAAGATTAGCATTATGTGCACATCGTAAATCTTTATTGTTGATGATCAAAATTTAAATAAATTTTTCTATTATTAAAAATGTAGTATTTTATTGCTCAAATTATATATAAATACACGTCTGGCATGAAAAACCGGAATAATAAAGAAAAAGAATTCTATAATTATTTATTCTTAATCTGAATAATAAATAATTATCAGTATTAAAAATATTATTTTATTTAATATCAAATAAACATCTTTTTTATTTAATATAATTAAATTTTCATACAATAGTTACCTCTAAAATTAAAATACTATTGTTCTTCTGTATCAAATAGGTAGAAATGTATAATACATCAATAATGAAAATACTGTGAAATACGTTAACATAACGATTTATGTATAATGTAATCATCAGATTAATTAAATATTTTAGATATTATCAATTAGATATTATCAATATTAAGATTTAATAGAAAATATTAAAATATGACTATAATCATAACTATAATATTTTATTTTAAATAATAAATTAATAGTATACTATATTAAAATATATGAAGATAGTGTTCTTATAGAAATCTATATACCTTTTGCATAACTACATTTATTTAATAATACGAAAGTGTATAAAGATGAATGTAGTGTATTTCTGAGGAAATATTCATTGTAACTAATACATAAGCGCATAACATTGTAATAACAATATACATTTTTATGTAAATACATCTCTATATAAATATATTAGAGATATTAAGGATATGCATGCATATATTTCAGGAAATAATAATAATCTTAAGCGTTTATCTAAAAACAACGCTATAATTATAACAGAACATACGCACATTATCCAGTGCATTTCATTTCTAATACTCCAATCCCATTATAATTATCTTATGAATGCATAACATAGTTTAATGAGTCACCATAATATGTCTCTTCATGACACTCCAAACGTTGATGCACTATAAAACTAAAATGCTCTATTTAATAACAGCTTAAAATGACTGTTCCTATAATGTAGAAAAGCAGTTAATGAAATATATATTAGGTCTTCTAAGATAGACTAAACACAAGAAGAGTCTCTATAGCATTTAGACTGAATATTTAGCAAAAATCTCTAATTTTATTAGAATCAACTTAGTGTATACGCAAGTGAATTACATCATTACTGTAAGCAGGATATAACACAATTATGTGTGTTTAGAAAATGATATTTTTCAGTAAAGGCAAAGTGTACGGGATGAGAAGAGTAAAAAATATATACAATCAGAGATTAAAAAACAGAGGACCACAGAGTAGTTTTTGTTACTGGCGTTTTACTTTGTTATGTAGTTTTATTTTTTTTGGAATGATTAGTTTACTCTTTCGTTTAGCTTGGTTACAAGTGATCTCTCCTGAGAGGTTGGTACATGAAGGTGATATGCGCTCACTGCGTGTACAAGTAATTCCGACAGCACGCGGTATTATCACAGATCGCAAGGGTCGCCCTTTAGCAGTGAGCGTACCTGTTTACTCTGTTTTAGCTGATTCTAAAGAACTGCATAAGCAGGGTGGCATTATTCTAGACGATCATTGGAGAGCCTTAGCTGATATATTATCCATTCCAATAAATAAGCTTATGGAACGGGTAAATGCTAGACCATCTAGCCAATTTATTTATCTAGCGCGTCAGGTGGATCCAGAAATTAGTGAGTATATTAAACAACTAAAACTACCAGGTATATTTCTACGGAATGAGTCGCGTCGCTATTATCCTTCTGGAAAAGTCACCTCACATCTAATTGGTATTACTAATATTGATGGAGAAGGCATTGAGGGTATTGAAAAAAGCTTTGATAAATGGCTTACGGGGCAACCTGGTTCGCGAATAGTCCGTCAAGACCGTCTGGGTCAGGTTATTGAAGACATTCCTTTAATTGATCGTCAGGAATCTAACAACCTTACTTTGAGTATTGATGTGCGTCTTCAAACACAGGTGTATCATGAGCTTCATAAAGCGGTATCTTTTCATAGAGCTGAATCCGGTACAGCAGTTCTTTTAGATATTCATACAGGGGAGGTTCTAGCAATGGTGAATAGTCCATCCTATAATCCAAATCACTTGAATGGAGTCAGTCAAGGTGCAATGCGTAATCGTGCAATTACTGACATGTTTGAACCAGGGTCAACGGTAAAACCTATGGTGATTTTAAGCGCACTTCAGGGTAAACTAGTAAGTGAAAATAGTATATTAAACACGGAGCCTTTACGAATTAATGGACATATAATTCGCGATGTAACATTATATCATGAACTGACACTTACTGGAATTCTACAAAAATCATCTAATGTTGGTGTTACTCGTTTAGCGTTAGCTATGCCATCACATGTATTAGTAGATACGTACTCGAGCTTTGGATTAGGAAAGACTACTAGCCTTGGTTTGATTGGAGAAAGCAGAGGGTTCTTTCCTCAAAAAAAACGCTGGTCTGATATAGAAAGAGCGGCATTTTCTTTTGGTTATGGCCTTATGGTAACGCCATTACAATTAGCACGAGTCTATGCAACATTCGGTAGTTATGGTATTTATCGCCCATTATCCATCATGAAAGTTTCTACTCCAATAGAAGGAAAGAGAATCTTCCCTGCTCAAACAGTGCGCACAGTGCTACACATGATGGAAAGTGTATCTCTACCGGGTGGTTGTGGCGTCAAAGCTTCTGTTAAAGATTATCGCATTGCTATTAAAACAGGTACCGTCAAAAAAGTAGGTAAAAATGGCAAATTTATTAATCGATATATTGCTTACACTGCTGGAGTAGCACCTGCTAGCAAGCCTCGTTTTGCGCTAGTTGTTGTAGTTAATGATCCACAATCTGGACAATATTATGGCGGTGCTGTCTCAGCTCCTGTTTTTAGTAATATTATGACTGAGGTTCTTCATATCATGAAAGTTAAACCTGATACATTATCTAGTTTTAGTTCACAAAAAATGCATAATCCATAAAAATGAGAAACAAACAGTGCTCTATCGTAATCTGAAAAACTTGTTAGCACCATGGGTATCTAATGCACCAAATTGTCTTTTGCGGGACATTACTTTAGATAGTCGTAAAGTAATGTCAGGAGATCTGTTTGTAGCTATTAATGGACACAAAGTAGATGGACGTAATTTTATTGCACAAGCTATCTCTCAAGGTGCAGCAGCAGTTATTGCTGAATCCAAGGGTTACACTAAACATGGAGACATTCGATATATTTGCAATATTCCAGTAACTTATATCGAGGACCTAGCTCAGTCTCTTTCGAAGATTGCAGGATATTTTTATCAGAATCCAGGTACACAATTAAAACTCATTGGTGTAACTGGTACTAATGGTAAAACTACTGTTACGCATTTATTAGCTCAATGGGTTCAGTTATTAGGTAACGTAAGTGCTATTATGGGTACACTTGGCAATGGTTTATATGGGCACTTAACTCCAACAAATAACACGACTGATTCTGCAATAGATGTACAAAATACTTTATTTACATTAGAAAAGCAGGGTGTCAGTTTAGTAGGTATAGAAGTTTCTTCGCATGCTCTTACTCAAGGTCGCGTATCAGCTTTACCTTTTTCTGCAGCGGTGTTTACTAATCTTAGTCGCGATCACCTAGATTATCATCATAACATGAATCATTATGAATATAGCAAATGGCAGCTATTTTCTAAATATCAGATAAAAAAAATCATTATTAACGCTGACGATGCAGTAGGGCGGAATTGGCTAAAAAAACTACCTAACGCAGTCTATGTCGGAATGGATCATAAGAATCACTGTAATCAGCATCAGCAATGGTTAATAGCTCAAAAAGTTACTTATAGCAATAGTGGCACTAGTATAGATTTTACCTCTAGCTGGGGGTCTGGATATATAGAGACTCATTTAATAGGTTCGTTTAATGTTATTAACCTTTTACTGAGTTTAGCAACCCTGCTATCGTTGCAATATCCCTTAGTAGTCTTAACACGTACCGCAAAACAACTAGAACCTGTTACTGGTCGCATGGAGATGTTTCGGATTGCTCAAAAACCTGAGGTAATAATAGATTATGCTCACACTCCTTGTGCATTAGAAAAAGTACTAATAGAAACACGCCGGTACTGTAAGGGTAGATTATGGTGTATTTTTGGTTGTGGTGGCGATCGTGACCCAGGTAAGCGTCCTATAATGGGTGAGCTTGCCGAACGTCTTTCTGATTTTTTAATTATTACTAACGATAATCCTCGTAATGAAGATCCTGTAATTATTATCAGAGATATATTAAGTGGATTGCTATATCCGCACGCTGCTTATGTGATTATTAATCGAGCTCAAGCAGTAATGTATGCGATACAACAAGCAAAAATAGATGATGTTGTACTCATTGCTGGTAAAGGTAGTGAAAATTATCAAACTTTCGGAAAAAATAATATAAATTACTCTGATAAAAATATAGTTTTAACCCTCTTAAGGTAATTAACATGATTCCTATAACTTTAAAAAAAGTAGCAGAAATTACTGGTGGGATTCTTTATGGGGCTAATATAACCATATCTGATATTAGTACTGATACGCGTCAACTGCGAACAGGGAATTTCTTTGTAGCTTTACAGGGAAAATATTATGATGCTCATGATTTTGCTTGGTTTGCTATAAAGGCAGGATGTTCTGGTCTTTTAGTTAGTAAATATTTACATTTTAACACTCCATGTGTAGTAGTAAAAAATACGCGTGTTGCGTTAGGTAAATTAGCTGCATGGGTGCGTCAACAATCTAATGCTAGAGTTGTAGCAATTACAGGATCTTCAGGAAAAACGTCTGTTAAAGACATGACCGATGCTATTTTATGTCACTGTGGTCAGACATTATCTACTGTTGGCACTCTTAATAATGATATTGGAGTACCAATTACACTTTTAGGTCTGCATTCAAGGCATAAGTATATCGTTGTTGAGCTTGGCGCTAGTCATATAGGAGAAATTGCCTATACTGTTCAGTTAGCACAGCCAGAAAGCGTACTTATTAATAATCTTTCAACGGCCCATTTAGAAGGCTTTGGTTCTCTATCTGGTTTAGCTAAGGCTAAAGGAGAGATTTTAAACCATTTACCAATACATGGCACTGCTATTATTAATAACGATAGTCATGATTTAGAGAATTGGAGGCATGCCATTAAAGGGAGAGCTCTGTGGCGATTTTCAATACATAAAAAGAGCACAAGTGATTTTTATGCATCTGATATTTCCTGTAATACATCTGGAACTCTATTTAACTTACATTCTCCTCAAGGCTCTATAGCGATTTCACTACCATTGCATGGAGATCATCAAATTGCTAATGCGCTTGCAGCTAGCGCATTAGCGCTTTCTATTGGTGCACCATTACATGCAATACCAAAGGGATTATGTCATATGAAAGAAATATCAGGGCGTTTATTTCCGATATATTTTAATAAAAATAAGTTGCTAATAGATGATAGCTATAACTCCAATATGGGCTCTATGATTGCTGCTATAAAAGTTTTATCCGAAAGACCTGGTTATCGCGTTATGATCGTTGGTGATATGGCAGAAATGGGGAAATATGCAATTAAATATCATTCTCAGGTAGGGGATTTAATTCATAGCTCAGGTATTAATAAAGTATTAAGTATAGGGTCATTAGGAATGCTTATCGCGCGTAAAAGCACTGTAGGTGAATACTTTAAAGAGCACAAAGAACTAGGAAATAGAGCACATGAATTGTTGATGCAACATCAATGTATTACGTTATTAGTAAAAGGTTCGCGTAGTTTATGTATGGAAAAAATAGTAAATATTTTACAGGAGAAAGGTGTATGTTAGTCTTTCTAAAAGAATATTTAGTTATCTTTTATGCTGGTTTTGGTGCTCTTTCTGATATAATTTTTCGTTTTATTTGCAGTTTTTTTACTTCCCTTTGTGTATCTTTTTTGATTGGTCGGCGTATGATTATTTATCTTAAAAAACTATCATGCCGTCAAATTGTACGTATAGATGGCCCAAAGACCCATTTTAATAAGAGCGGTACGCCAACAATGGGTGGTATTATAATCTTAGTAGCTATTATTATTTCAGTATTTTTTTGGGCTGATCCATGTAATATATATGTCTGGTTTGTAATGTTTGTTTTGGTAAGTTATGGTATTATTGGTTTTATAGATGATTATAAAAAAATAGTACATAAAAACACTGTAGGATTGCCCGCACGCTGGAAATACATTTGGCAATCGATTATTGCTTTATTAGTTGCTGTAGCGATGTACATGATAGGCAGGGAAACATATACTACTTTTTTAATTTTACCATTTATTAAAAGTATTATACCACAATTAGGTGTATTCTATCTTTTAATGACATATATTGTTATAGTAGGTACTAGTAATGCTGTTAACATTACTGATGGGTTAGATGGTTTAGCAATTATTCCTACTGTGTTTATTGCTATAGGCCTAGCTATAGTTGCTTTTGTAACAGGGACTGCAAAATATGCCGCTTATCTACATATTCCTTATATAGCACATACCAGTGAGTTAGCTATTATTTGTGCTGCAATTTTTGGATCTGGCTTAGGTTTTTTATGGTTTAACACCTATCCCGCGCAAATATTTATGGGTGATGTTGGCTCTCTTGCCTTAGGTTCTTCGCTTGGTGTAATCGCAATATTATTGCGCCAGGAGTTTCTGTTTCTTATCATGGGTGGAGTTTTTTTGATAGAAACAATATCGGTGATACTACAGATTGGATATTTTAAATGGTGTGGTCAGCGTATTTTTCGCATGGCCCCTATACATCACCATTATGAGTTAAATGGCTACCCAGAGCCTCGTATTATTGTTCGGTGTTGGATTATCTCACTTGTTTTACTTCTAATTAGTTTAGTTACCCTTAAGATACGATGAGCATAAATAACTATATAGGCGCAAAAGTCGTTATTATTGGCCTTGGTCTTACAGGTAGTGCATGTGTAGACTTTTTTCTGACACGCGGCGTAACGCCGCGTGTAATAGATATACGCATACAGCCTCCATTATTAAAGCTCTTACCAAAAGATATTGAATATTGTCTAGGTAAAATCAATAATGCTTGGTTATTAAATGCTGATTTAATTATCATTAGTCCTGGCGTTTCCCCTTTACAACCATCTCTTATAGCTGCCGCTCGGGCAGGAATTAAAATTATTAGTGACATTGAACTATTTTGTCGCGAAACACATATTCCAGTTGTTGCTATTACCGGATCTAATGGTAAAAGCACTGTTACATCTTGGGTCGGAAAGATCGCTAAATCTATGGGGTGGATAGTTGGAATAGGTGGTAATATTGGTATTCCTGCTCTTAGGTTACTAAAGAAACCTGCACAATTATATATTTTAGAATTATCTAGTTTTCAACTTGAAAAAACCTATAGTCTAAAAGCAGTAGCAGCAACTATCTTGAATGTAAGCGAAGATCATATGGACCGATATCCACTGGGTATGCAGCAATATCGTTCTACTAAATTACGTATTTATAAAAATGCTTCGCTTTGTCTGATGAATGCTGATGACGAAAAAACTATACCAATACATTATTCTCATTCATGTTATCGTAGTTTTGGTAAAAACACTGGCGATTATCATTTTAAGACTCAAAATAATAGCACTTGGTTGCATGCTTGTGGGGAAAATGTATTAAATATTAATGAAATGCGTATCATTGGTAAGCATAATTTTATTAATGCGCTAGCCACGCTAGCCTTAGCAGATGCGTTGCACATCCCGAGAGATATCAGCTTATCTTCACTTACCAGTTTTAAAGGTCTAGAACATCGATTTCAAATTATACATCAAAAAAATGGTGTTCAATGGATTAATGACTCCAAGTCTACCAATGTCAGCAGCACCTCTGCAGCACTAAATAGTGTAGAATCTGACGGGATCTTATGGTTATTGCTAGGCGGGGACAGCAAGTTATCTAATTTAAAACCACTAATCAAGCCCCTTCAGAGAAAAAATCTTCGTCTTTACTGCTTTGGTCGTGATAAGGATAAACTAGCGCGATTACGCCCAGACATTACAGTACAGACTGAAACTATGACTGAGGCTATGATCGAAATCGCTTCTAAAGTACAACCTGGAGATATAGTGCTTTTATCACCAGCCTGTTCTAGCCTAGATCAGTTTACTAATTTTGAAGAACGTGGCGCCTTATTTACTAAAATAGCACAAGAGGTCGGCTAGTGCCTGTAGCGTATATTAGATTAGTTCATTTTATAATTTTTTTATGCACAACTTGAATAAAAAGCCTTAGGAATTATAAAATGAATATACTATTACTATATGACCGCACCTTACTATGGTTAACACTTGGTTTAACAGTTATAGGTTTAATAATGGTGACATCAGCCTCAATGTCAATCAGTCAGCGCTTAGTAGAAGATCCACTACTTTTTGCTAAGCGTGATGCATTGTATTTATTATTATCTCTTGGGTTTTCTAGGATTACGTTATGTATCCCTATGAGTTTCTGGCAAAGATGTAGTAGTATTATGTTGCTCACGGCAATAGTACTGTTAATTTTAGTTCTATTGACAGGTAATTCAGTTAATGGAGCCATTCGCTGGATTTCACTAGGACCTGTTAGTATGCAACCTGCAGAATTATCTAAATTATCATTATTTTGTTATTTATCTAACTATCTAGCACGAAAAGCTCATGAAGTCCGGAATCATTTTTGGGGCTTTTTTAAACCTATGGGCGTTATGTTAATACTGGCAGTCTTATTATTAGCGCAACCAGATTTAGGAACTGTAGTAGTCCTCTTTATTACTACACTTTCTATATTATTTTTAGGAGGTGCGAAAGTATGGCAATTTTTAGCGATTATTAGTTCTGGTATTACTGCTATTAGTATCTTAATTTTGATGGAGCCATACCGCATACGACGAATCATTTCTGTCTGGAACCCATGGGGTGATCCGTTTGGAAGTGGTTATCAGCTTACTCAATCTTTAATGGCATTTGGCCGAGGTGAATTATTAGGGCAGGGGTTGGGTAACTCAATACAGAAACTGGAATATCTCCCTGAAGCTCATACAGATTTTATATTTTCAATTATTGGCGAAGAATTAGGTTATATTGGTGTTTTTTCTGGATTAGTTATGCTATTTTTTGTTTCGTTTCGTGCAATGATTATTGGTCGCGACGCATTAAAGGTTAATCAATGTTTTTCTGGTTTTCTTGCATGTGCGATTGGCATTTGGTTTAGTTTTCAAACGCTAGTGAATGTTGGAGCTACAGCTGGTATGTTACCAACTAAGGGTTTAACGCTACCATTGATTAGTTATGGCGGGTCAAGTCTGCTGATTATGTCAACAGCTATTGTGTTTTTATTACGAATCGATTACGAAATACGTTTAACAAAAACTCAGGCATTTAAACGAGGATAATGAATGACTAACAAAAAACTAATGGTGCTAGCTGGTGGTACTGGTGGGCATATTTTTCCAGGTTTAGCTGTTGCTAATTATCTCATAAAATTAGAATGGAAAATTCTTTGGTTGGGTACCTCTGAAAGAATGGAGTCACATTTAGTGCCTAAGCATGGTATTGATATTAAGTTTATCCGGATTAGAGGACTACGAAATCAAACAATTCTAAGCTTGCTATCCTCGCCAGTGAGAATTTTATATGCTTGGTATCAAGCTCGAAAAATTATTCAAGCATGGAAGCCAGATGTGGTGTTGGGTATGGGAGGTTATGTATCAGGCCCGGGTGCTTTAGCAGCCTGGAGTTGTGGTGTGCCTCTAATACTTCATGAGCAAAATGGTGTTGCCGGATTAACTAATAAATGGTTATCTAGATTACCAGTAAAGTCATACAAGCGTTTCCTGGAGCGCTTGCTGCTGCAGAAGTTGTGGGAAATCCAATACGTGAAGATCTTTTAGCGCTACCTGAACCATCCCTACGTTTTTTAGGGCGAAAAGGTTCAATCCGCGTACTAGTTCTGGGAGGCAGTCAAGGTGCAAGTATACTAAATCAGACTATGCCTCAAGTAGCAGCGGAGATGGGTGAAAAGATTAAGCTATGGCATCAAGTAGGAAAAGGGTCTTTAAATAAAGTGAACAAAGAGTACGCTAAATTTAACTATTTACCTTATATAGTGTCAGAATTTATTGATGATATAGCAGCTGCCTATTCTTGGGCGGATGTAGTCATTTGTCGATCTGGTGCTATGACTGTTAGCGAAATTTCTGCTGTGGGTCTTCCAGCGATCTTTGTGCCTTTTCAGCATAAGGATCGTCAGCAATACTGGAATGCATTACAATTAGCAAGAATTGGTGGCGCGATTATTTATGAACAGAAGGAATTTACTGCTGATATAGTGTCACAGACCTTAGCAGAATTGGATCGTGAAAAGCTTTTAATAATGGCTGAAAAATCTCGTTCTATAGCTATATTAGATGCAACTACGCGCGTGTTCTCTGCAATAAAAAATGCAGTACGTTAATATCCATAAAGAATATATATACGTTTATATAAATATGTTTATCTAAAAATCTAAAACACGAAAGACGACTGGTAGGTACAAATGACAAACGCTAAACCAGTGGGTATATTGCATGATATCACATTTAAAATGCGTTACTTTCGGCATGTTCATTTTGTTGGTATTGGTGGTTCTGGGATGGGCGGAATTGCTACAATTTTAGCACAAGATGGCTATACAATTAGTGGCTCGGAATTAATACCTAACGCAATCACACAATACCTAAAGACGCTTGGAGTAATAATTTTTTTTCATCATTGCGCAGAAAATATAAAAAATTCTAATCTAGTAGTGATATCAAGCGCTATATCAGAAGATAACCCAGAAGTAGTAGCGGCATACAAGGCAAATATTCCAGTCATTCGACGTGCAGAAATGCTATCAGAATTAATGCGATTTAGATATGGAATTATTATTTCAGGTACGCATGGAAAAACGACCACTACTGCGATGATTGCATGCATATATGAAGCAGGAGGCTTAGATCCTACATTAATTAACGGGGGGGTAGTAAAGACAATTGGCGCTAACGCTCGTCTTGGGAAAAGTTGCTATTTAGTCGCTGAAGCAGATGAGAGTGATGCATCATTGCTTTGTTTACAACCAATCTTAGCTGTAATCACAAATATTGAAGCTGATCATCTAGATACTTACCAGGGTAATTTTTGCAAACTTAAGCAGACTTTTATCAAATTTTTACATAATCTCCCATTTTATGGTAAGGCTATTTTATGCATTGATGATAAAGCTATCCGTAGTATTATACCACATATAAAACGTAACATTATAACCTACGGTTATAGAAAAGATGCTGATGTCAAAGTGCTAAACTATCAATATGATAGAGGAAAAAGTCACTTTACTTTGGTACGTCAGAACAAACCATTGATAGACATTACCTTAAATACTCCTGGATTACATCATTCACTTAACGCAGCTGCTGCGGTAGCTGTAGCCACTGAAGAGGGAATTTCCGATGCAGATATTATCTATGCATTGAAGAATTTTCAAGGGGTTAGTCGTCGTTTTGATATACTTGGTGAGTATCCATTAGATCAAGTAAATGGCTGTACAGGTACAGTTATACTCATTGATGATTATGGTCATCACCCAACAGAAATAAATGTTACTATTAAGACTATACGGTCTATGTGGCCAAAGAGAAAGTTGATTATGATTTTTCAGCCACATCGTTATACCCGTACTCGTGATTTATATTTTGATTTTGCTAATGTTTTATCTCAGGTGGATGAGTTGATAATGCTAGAAGTGTATTCTGCCGGTGAATCTCCAATTAATGGAGCAGATAGTCATTCATTATGCTGCGCTATCCGTGATCGTAAAAAATTAAATCCAATTTTAATATCTTATCATAATAGAGTATTGGAAAATCTTCTTCCGCGATTAACAGGCAATGATCTAATTTTAGTACAAGGTGCTGGAAATATAGAGACTATTGCCTATGAGATTTCTAGAGCGTTATTATAGATATGAGTTTGTGATTAATTTAGAAAGGAGATTATGATGGTTGGAAAAGTAGCAGTCTTAATGGGAGGTTGCTCTTCGGAGCGAGAGATCTCTCTGTTATCAGGGAAGGCGGTTTTAAATGGCCTACGAGACATCGGATTTGATGCTCATCCTATAGATACAAGCGATTTTCCAATTTGTCAATTAAAACAAGAGGGGTTTATTAAAGCTTTTATTGCATTGCATGGACGAGGTGGTGAAGACGGCACAATTCAAGCCATATTAGAATACCTTAGCATTCCTTATACCGGAAGCGGGGTATTAGCTTCATCTTTAAGTATAGATAAAATACAGAGTAAATATTTATGGAAAGGTTATGGTCTTTCCACATGTCCTTTTATTTCATTACATCAGTCACAAATGAATAGAAATTTATCTCACCAAGTAAAAAAAAATCTTAGTTATTTGGGACTGCCTTTGTTTGTCAAACCTAATCGCGCAGGATCTAGTCTAGGTGTTTCACGTGTCAACTATATGTTAGATTTGGAGCCGGCGTTAATAAAGGCTTTTCATTATGATCAAGAAATATTAATAGAGACGTTTTTAAGTGGTGATGAGTATACTATTGGCGTGATTGGTACAACAGTTCTACCATCAATTCGTATTCAATGCTCTAAAGAGTTTTATAGTTATCATTCAAAATATATTGCGAATGATACTAAATATTTCTGTCCATCAGGTCTAAGTATAGAAAAAGAAGAAGATTTAAAATCCTTGAGTCTTGCAGCATGGAATGCACTTGGCTGTACAGGTTGTGGTCGTATTGATGTGATGACAGATGCTGCTGGTCGTTTTTATTTGCTAGAGGTAAATACTTCTCCAGGAATGAGTAATCACAGTTTAGTACCCATAGCAGCTAAAAAAGCGGGGATAAATTTTTCAGAACTCGTAAGACGCATTATGGATTTAGTAAATTAGAATGATAGATGAAAATTTCAAGATTAATCTGTGAAATAGATTAATATGCATTCATACTTAATTAAGTCATTTTTAAACACTTTATAAAGCCTAGTGATACTATGTATCATTAATTAGGATAAAATGAATAGTACATACAGAAGTTGTATAGCAAACCCTTAATATCAATAAAAAACTAACGCTTAATTGATATTAAAAATATCACATATTTATTATTTCTATAACATAAAAAATAAATATAAAAACATAAAGTTTTTCTAATAATAAATCTGTGTAATATAACACCTATCATGTTATATGAGATAAATGCAAAATTTTCGAAAGAAAGTGGTATTTTTTAGGTTAAATAGATTCTTGATATATAAAATAAATCGATTCATTATATTTTATACCTTAATTAAAGAGTAATACACATGAGTTCAAATTTATTACAATTGTAGATTGATTCACCACAGAAACATTTTGTTCGGTACACTGAATAATAAATAATTAACAGTATTTATTAAGCTATCTTTATCATTTTAAACAACGCACAGAGCAGAGAAATTTTTGTATAAATTTTTAATCAAATCACTCTTGTAGCATCAAAAAATCTTTAATAAATAGCATAATAGTTTAGAAACGAAATGTTATTTTCTACATTATAAGATAATTATTGATTAGGAATAGACACTCTACATAATAACATCATCAAAACTATAAGAATATTGAGGTGTCGTCTTTAAATATATCTATTTCAGGTAGCACAGAGCAGCATGGAACATAAATATTTCATACATGTAATCTCTAGTTCTATGATTCTCCCCAGAAGTGAATTGCCTCATGGTTCTCGTGATTAAGTCACTCAGTAGTTTTTATTATATAGTGATGCATAGGTTAAAGAGCAATGATAAAATTAATAGATAAAAAACTGTTAGTAGGTTTAGAGATAGGTACTACAAAAATTGTAACCATAGTAGGAGAAGTTCTACCTGATGGCATGATAAATATTATTGGAATTGGGGAATCTGTATCTCGTGGCATGGATAAAGGCGGTGTCAATAACCTTGAGTTAGTAACGCAGTGTGTCAAAACAGCAATCAGTCAAGCTGAATTAATGGCAGACTGTCAAATTGAATCTGTTTATCTATCTTTATCAGGACAACACATCAGCTGTCAAAATGAGATAGGAATTGTTCCTATTTCTGAGGAAGAGGTGACACAAGAAGACGTAGACACTGTTGTCCATACCGCTCAATCTGTGCGCGTGCGTGATGAGCACCGTATCCTTCATGTTATTCCACAAGAATATGCTATTGATTATCAAGAGGGAATTAAAAATCCAATTGGCCTGTCTGGTGTACGCATGAAAGCTAAGGTACACCTCATTACATGCCATAATGATATGGCAAAGAATATTGCTAAAGTGGTAGCCCGTTGTGGATTAAAGGTAGACCAGTTAATTTTTGCTGGTTTAGCATCTAGCTTAGCAGTATTAACTGAAGACGAGAAAGAATTAGGAGTTTGTATAGTAGATATTGGCGGTGGCACTATGGATATAGCTATATATACTAATGGCGCCTTACGTTACAGTAAAGTGATCCCATATGCAGGGTATATTGTCACTAGCGATATTGCTTATGCTTTCGGAACTCCTCCCGCTGATGCAGAAGATATTAAATTAAGCAAAGGGTGCACAGTAGGATCTCTTACTATTGAAGATGAAACTGTTGAAATGCCAAGTGCAGGAGGACGCTTACCACAAAATCTTCAAATTAAAACACTTACGGAAATTGTTGAGCTACGTTATACAGAATTACTTAATTTAGTCAATGATGAAATTTTACAATTTCAAAATAGTTTACCTCAAAGCAATGCGAAGTATCATCTTGCAGCAGGTATTGTCCTCACTGGTGGAGCTTCACAAATTAACGGTTTAATGGCATGCGCGCAGCATGTATTTCATGCACAAGTGCGTATTGGACATCCTATTTACATTTCTGATTCAATAAAAACTATACAAGGACCATCTTATTCGACAGTAGTTGGTTTATTACATTACGGAAAAGAATATCGAATGAATAATCAAAAATCTATAAAGCAAAGATCTTCAGTCAGCGCCTGGCTAGCAAAAATCAATCGATGGTTAAAAAAAGAGTTTTAGTTTTTCCATAAGGATTATTTTTATCTTTTTAGTAACCTTAAAAAAATAGCATGTAATGGAGCGATATTATGTTTGAACCCTTAGAATTAACCAATGACGCTATAATTAAAGTCATTGGTGTGGGCGGAGGTGGCGGGAACGCTGTTGAACATATGATCCGGGAAAGTATTGCAGGGGTGGAGTTTTTTGCAGTAAACACAGATGCGCAAGCATTACGGAAAACAACTATTAGCCAAACTATCCAAATAGGTAATGCCATTACTAAGGGTCTTGGAGCTGGTGCCAATCCGGAGATAGGAAGACATGCCGCAGAAGAAGATCGTGAAGTATTACGTCAGATATTGACAGATACGGATATGGTTTTTATTGCCGCAGGCATGGGTGGTGGAACAGGTACTGGCGCTGCGCCAGTAGTTGCTGAAGTGGCTAAAGAATTTGGTATTCTAACTGTTTCTGTAGTCACAAAACCGTTTAATTTTGAAGGAAAAAAACGAATGTCATTTGCGGAGCAAGGTATTTCAGAATTATCTAAGTATGTTGATTCATTAATTACCATTCCTAACGACAAATTATTAAAAGTATTAGGTCGCGGTGTTTCCTTGCTCGACGCATTTGGCGCAGCTAATGATGTTTTAAAGGGGTCAGTACAAGGCATTGCCGAATTAATTACTAGACCGGGGCTTATTAATGTTGATTTTGCTGATGTTCGTACTGTAATGTCTGAAATGGGCTATGCAATGATGGGATCTGGTATTGCATGCGGCGAAGATCGCGCTGAAGAAGCATCTGAAATGGCGGTCTCCAGTCCATTACTCGAGGATATTGATCTTTCTGGTGCACGTGGTGTCTTGGTGAATATTACCGCTGGTTTTGATCTGCGTTTAGATGAATTTGAAACTATTGGTAACACTATTCGCGCATTTGCTTCTGATAGTGCCACAGTAGTTATCGGCACTTCTTTAGATCCTGAAATGCGCGATACATTACGTGTGACAGTCGTAGCCACCGGTATTGGTGCAAGCAAATGCCAGGATATAACATCAGTTACTAATAAACAATCTATGCATCATTCTATGAGAGATAATCTCTATCAACAGCACGGACTACCTGCCATGACGCTAGAATCAGAACCTATTGTAAAAACCGCACACGAACGAGAGGCAAAATTAACTCAATCCTCTAACTATCTAGATATCCCGGCATTTCTAAGAAAAAGAAAGACTCAAAAGGATGATCATCATTAGATATTAGATCGAGTCTTTTGTAAATAAAATATATTAGTATCTTTTTTTATTTAGTGTGTATTTAAGGTAAGAGCCCTCACGTGTGGGATCACAAAATGATTAAACAAAGGACATTAAAGCGTACTGTGCAGACAACTGGGGTTGGTCTACATACTGGGAAAAGAATTACCTTGACCCTGCGTTGTGCGCTGGCTAACACTGGAGTGATTTATCGTCGCACCGACTTAAGCCCTCCTGTGGACATTCCAGCTCAAGCGCAATCAGTACGCGATACTATGCTATGCACGTGCCTAGTGAATGAGCATAAAGTCAGAATTTCAACAGTGGAACATATTAACGCCGCTCTTGCGGGATTAGGTGTAGATAATATCATTGTAGAGGTAAATGCGCCTGAAATTCCAATTATGGATGGCAGCGCAGCGCCATTTATCTATTTACTGATGGATGCCGGTATTGTAGAATTAAATAGTGCCAAAACATTTGTACGTATTAAACAAGCAGTACGAGTTCAAGAAGGTGAGAAATGGGCAGAATTTTCTCCATATCATGGTTTTTCATTAGATTTTACAATTGATTTTAATCATCCAGCGATTGATGAAAGCACTCAGCGTTATTATATGGATTTTTCTACTGAAACTTTTACATCCCAAATTAGTCGAGCACGTACTTTTGGGTTTATACATGATATAGAAAATCTACAATGCCGAGGTCTATGTCTTGGGGGAAGCTTTGATTGCGCTATAGTAGTCGATAAATATCGCGTGTTGAATACAGAGGGTTTACGCTTTAAAGATGAATTCGTACGTCATAAAATACTTGATGCCATTGGTGATCTATATATGTGTGGCCATAGCATATTAGGTGCTTTTACTGCTTATAAATCAGGGCATTCATTAAATAATAAACTGTTACAAAAGATGTTATCCAAGAAAGAAGCATGGGAATTAGCAACTTTTGAACATGCAGATTTGCTACCAATTACATTTATATAAATAAACCTATTTTTTTACATAATCGAAAAGTACTAGTTATTATTCATGAATACATCTTTTATATCAATTATATCAATAAAAAATTAACCTTTCTAAGGTACTTTTAGGTTTTTTTCTGGTATTTATTTGAAATATTTAGAGAAATATTTCTTTTCTACTTATTCAAGGATCTTAATGGTTTTTTTATTCCGAATCTATATAAAATCGATCATGATGATCTTGTGTAATTTTTGCAGCTTGGGTTGTTATTGTAGGGTCAATTCTGATATGAATGAATTTTAATGATGGTAACAATTTTTCTTGTAGTGTTTTGAGCAAATTACTTTTCTCATAATGTAAGCACATTAAATAATTAGCATTTGCTGCATTAAGTATTAAAGTGTTTTGATGTATATTAGCTATATTATACCAAGGATGTAATGATTCAGGTATCACTTTATAAGATAAAAGACGAACTTCATTTAAGATTGTAATTCGCTGATAAATATATTGTAGTATGCTTTTTTTTTGAGCTTTCTCTAAAAAACTCTGAGCTAACTGCGGCTGGTGATCACGCATTAATAAACTCCAAAAATAATATGTTTGAGCTATGCCTCACAGAGTTATATGTGTAGCACTCTTAAATATCAAGCTATTAATTAATATACAGTTTATTATATGATATTTATCGTACTGAGATATAGAAGTATTATATAATATATTTAGAATGTAATAAGCTATATTTTGATAATATTTTATATATTTTAGCATTATTTTAATTTTATTCTTTAGAAGCGTCGTAAAATTATGGCTCAGAATTTTTGGTGTGAATCAAGTACATTACATATGACTGTGATAAGCTAAAATATATATTTTATATATAGTAATACACCTGTAATTAGTTCACTGTTCTAGTATTTTTTTTGACCAATTCTAAAACTATATCTCCTTAAATACGTATACTGATTGTTAAAATAAAATATGAAGAACGTATTGTCTTGAAAAGACACTTTGAGAGCTTATTTATTATGTTTAACAAACTCTTAACTAAATTTTTTGGTAGTAGTAATGATCGTACCTTACGACGTATGTATAAAATCGTAGATCGCATTAATCAAATGGAGCCGGATTTTATTAAGTTAACTGATAGACAGCTTAGGAAAAAAACAATTGAATTCCGTGAAAGAATTAAGGGTGGTGAGGCGTTAAATAGTCTTCTACCGGAATCTTTTGCTACTGTGCGTGAGGCAAGTAAACGTGTTTGTGGTCTTAGGCATTTTGATGTCCAATTGCTTGGTGGAATAGTGCTAAATAATCGATGTATTGCAGAGATGAGAACCGGTGAAGGAAAAACATTGACGGCCACACTACCTGCTTACTTAAACGCTCTATCTGGATATGGAGTACATATAGTTACAGTAAATGATTATTTAGCAAAGAGGGATGCAGAACATAATAAGTTAACATTTGAATTTCTTGGTCTTAGTGTAGGCATCAATCTACCGGGTATGCCTCATTCATTTAAGCATGAAGCTTATGCGGCTGATATCACTTATGGAACTAATCATGAGTATGGATTCGATTATTTACGTGATAACATGGTTTTTAATGTAGAAGATCGCGTGCAACGTAAGTTGCATTACGCTCTTGTTGATGAAGTGGATTCTATTCTTATTGATGAAGCACGCACTCCTCTGATTATTTCTGGCCCCACTGAAGACAACTCTGACTTATATATTAAAATTAATAAAATAATCCCACATCTTATTCGTCAGGAAAAAGAAGACTCTGAAAAGTTTCAGGGATCAGGTCATTTCTCAGTAGATGAAAAATCTCGTCAGGTACATCTGACTGAGCGTGGATTGGTAATTGTAGAAAAATTACTTGTTACTGCAGGAATACTAGCACATGGTGATTCTCTTTATTCACAAAGTAATATAATCATCATGCATCATGTTCTTGCTGCTTTACGTGCTCATGCTTTATTTATTTGTAATGTTGATTATATTGTAAAAAACAATGAAGTACTTATTGTAGATGAGCATACTGGACGAACTATGAAAGGACGTCGATGGTCAGATGGTTTACATCAAGCTATTGAGGCTAAAGAGGGCGTAGTTATTCAGAATGAAAACCAAACATTAGCATCCATCACTTTTCAAAACTATTTTCGGCTATATGAGAAATTATCCGGAATGACTGGAACAGCTGACACTGAAGCTTTTGAGTTTCACTCTATTTATAATTTAGATACTATTGTTATACCAACTAATCGCCCCATGATCCGTCAAGATTTACCTGATCTTGTCTATATGACCGAGAAAGAAAAAATTAAAGCGATTATTAACGATATCCATAAACGAAAATCCAATGGTCAGCCAGTCCTAGTAGGAACTATTTCTATTGAAAAATCTGAAATGCTTTCTCATGCATTAACTAGTGCTGGGATTCAGCATACTGTATTAAATGCAAAGTTTCATGCTCATGAGGCGGCTATTATATCACAAGCAGGCCAAGCAGGCTCTGTAACAATCGCCACTAATATGGCTGGACGTGGAACAGATATTTCACTTGGCGGAAAATGGTATACTGAACTTAATACTCCTTTAAAAAAAGATTATAAGCAAATTCAACAGATTAAAAAAGAATGGAAAAAGAGCCATAATCTAGTGTTAAAATCAGGAGGTTTGCACATTATTGGTACAGAACGTCATGAATCCCGTAGAATCGATAATCAACTTAGAGGTCGTTCAGGGCGCCAAGGTGATCCTGGTTCCTCTCGTTTTTATCTGTCTATGGAAGATACACTGATGCGTATTTTTACATCAGATCGTATGATCCATTTGATGCGAAAGTTAGGCATGAAACCAGATGAAGCGATCCAGCATCCATGGGTCACACAAGCTATTGCTAATGCACAACGTAAAGTGGAAAGTCGTAACTTTGATATACGAAAACAATTACTAGAATATGATGATGTGGCTAATGACCAGAGGCACGCAATTTATGCTCAACGTAATAAATTACTAGATGCATCTGAAATCTCAGATATTATTTCTAATATGCAAGAAGATGTTTACAGAATGATTATTAATCGTCATATTCCACAGAAGTCTATTGAAGACACTTGGGATATTTCTGGTCTACAGATATATTTTAAAAAAAATTTTGAGCTCATCATTCCTATTACTCAGTGGTTAACTGAAATGCCAGATATAGAGGATGATGCACTTCATCAGCGTATAATAGATACAGCAAAATCTCAATATCAGAGAAAAAGAGATCTAGTGAATTCTAAGATGATCTGTAACTTAGAAAAAAACATAATGTTGCAAACTATAGATACATTATGGACAGAACATCTTTCTGCCATGGACCGCTTACGACAAGGTATTCATCTACGCGGTTATGCTCAAAAAGATCCAAAACAAGAATATAAACGAGAATCTTTCATGATGTTTTCTCAAATGCTAGAATTGCTCAAATATGAAGCTGTTAAAACTCTTAATAAAGTTGATCAACTATATATCTTACAACAATATGGAAATAAAAAAACTGAGTTTTATAGTCAAAAGACATTACAAATTAAACCAGATCAACAATTTATTCATCAGGTGCATGTTGATACTGCAGTAGAACAATCTCCCGCTTTAAAGCAGACTCGATACCTTATCGGACGTAACCATTCTTGCTCATGTGGTTCAGAAAAAAAATATAAGAATTGCTGCGGTCGTATAGTATAAAAGGTTCTTAGGTGATTTAGTGAATCATGTAATATATTGTTATTTTATAAAGATTTTTCTATGTATTAGTTGATTTGTATTTTATGGCTGACTTGAGTAACAATCTAAATTTAGTTAATCTTTAGCTATTCTTGAAGTATTTTAATAACTTATTAGTTAGTTTATATTTTATAATTTGTATATTTTTGATCAAAAGATAGTGCATTCTTTAGTAGTTTTTAGATATGAAAAACTATTATATGATAGATTATTTGGTAATAAAATTACATATGATTCTAATCTGATAATTAGATTTTAATAAATGATCTTACATCACATAGTGATTGATGCTAAAGACATATTCTTCCTGATTCCTTATGTTTATATCTAAAATAGATTGTATATATGCTGCATAATTGTATTGATTAAAACTAAATAATTAAAATTACATAGTTTTTTGATAAAATGAACTAACGTTTATATATAAATCTTTTATTTCTCAAAAACTGATAATTTTTATTACGTATTTATTTTTATTCTCTAGATCGTTAAATATCTACGATAAAAACTAATACATCAATAAACTTTTAAATGTATATACTAAGATATATAATTTTTATTATTTTTGATGATAAAAATATAAAATAACATCTTATATATAAATGTTAGATAATATTAATTGCCTTTATAATTATCTTTAGTCGTATTTATCAATACATTTATTAAAACTATAGTCTTCATTTTCGTCAATACTTATAGTATTATTAAATTTTTATATAAAACATTCGATAGATATTTAAGTAAAAGATTTTTTATCTATTACATATCAGTCCTTCTTAAGTTTTTACAATCTAATTTAGTCACGAGCAATGTATGCTATTTATTATTAATTCAATTGATAATACATAAGTTATACAATTTTTAAAATATCAAAAATTGACACATAACAGATTATAAATCCTTTTTCTAAATTTTGATTATATTTTTTTATCTTGACGCATATGTAAATCTATTGGTGTTTTGCTTAATTTTCCAGGAATTTCTCGTACTAATTTTGGAACCATATAGCCTGAAACCCTCGTGATAAAATCACGAAAAATTATACGCGCACGATTATCACTAACATAAAAATGCGCTGAACCCTGTACTTTATCTAAAAGATGCAAATAATATGGGAGAATGCCAGCATCAAACAGCGCATTACTCAAAGCTGCAAGTGTTACTGCATTATCGTTAACATTACGCAAAAGAACGCTTTGATTAAGGCAAGTTACACCTGAACGTGTTAACATCAAGATGCCATTGGACAGCTGATCATTAATTTCCTGTTCGTGATTGATATGGGTCACTATTAACACTTTTAATCGTGACTTCTCTATACGCCGGCAAAATGCTGCAGTAATGCGCTGCGGGATAATGACTATAAGACGAGTATGTATTCTTATACGCTTCAGATGTGGAATTTTTTCAAGTTGCGTAAAAAGCCAGCTTAGCTCATCATCTGTTGCTATCAACGGATCACCTCCAGATAAAATAATCTCATCTATATCATTTTGTTTTTGGATATACTGCACAGATTTTTGCCAATTAACCTTATTTCCTTTATGCTCTTTGTAAGGAAAATAACGCCGAAAACAATAACGACAATGTATCGCACAGTGACCTTTTACTAAAAATAATGCACGATTATGATATTTATGCAATATGCCAGAGAACATATAACTTCTCTCACTTAACGGATCAGTATTATAACCAAGTGTGCTAATCAACTCGCTTTGTGAGGTAGCCACTTGTAAAAACAAAGGATCTTTAGGATCTCCTTTTCGCATTCTTTCGACAAAAGAACGTGGAACGCGTAAAGAGAAAGAGTCTTTTACAGTTTTTTGTGCCACGAGATCAGAATGATGAGATAATCCCAATAATTCTAATAACTCATTAAAATCAGTGATGACATTGGTGAGTTGCGATATCCAATCTTCTTGAATAAGAGTCTGATTATGTAAGGATGGTTTCATATTTTTAGATATATTAAAATTATTTAGCTTCATGCTAATTATTAATTATAGAGGACCAGTTATGCCAACTTATTCTGTTAACAATTTTCGTCCTGGCTTAAAAGTTCTATTTGACGGTGAACCATGTTCTATTGAATCCAGTGAGTTTGTTAAACCAGGAAAAGGGCAAGCCTTTGCACGAATTAAAATGCGCCGGTTATTAACAGGAGGGCGACTAGAAAAAACATTTAAAGCTACGGAGACACTCTGTAGAGCAGATATACAGGAGAAAAGCTTGCATTATTTATATAATGATAGTGTATTTTTTTATTTTATTCATCCAAAAACCTTTGAACAGCATGAAATTAACGTGACTATTGTAGGTAATACCGCTAAATGGTTATTTCGTAATGCTGAATGTATTATAACTCTATGGAATAATAAACCTATACAAGTTTTTCCACCAAATTTCGTAGAACTGGAGATTATTGACACAAACCCAGGTTTAAAAGGTGATACTACCAGTACAAGTACTAAATCGGCTCTTCTTTCTACCGGCACTATAGTAAAAGTACCACTATTTATCAAAATTGGTGAAATTATTAAAATAGATACTCGATCAGGTGAATATGTTTCACGAATAAAATAAAATTTATATCATAATACTATATAATATATTTAATATGAACATAAAATTTTTTTTAAACTTTGTAGAATATATTTAGGTTTATATAATAAAGATCAATCTATTTTTACTAGCAGATAAAAACAACTAATTGTATATTGTTCTATTTATTTTAACTGAAACTTTAAAAGTTCTATGATCATGCTTTTAAAATTGATCTATATATTACAATTTAAAACTAAAAAATCAAAATATAAATATCTTTATGAGTTACCTGATTTAAAGCATGTATATATATTTTATGCTACTTCAAAACTCTCTTATGTAGCTAAAATTTCCACTTTAAGTATATATTTAATATTTTATTTTACATTTGCTTCACAATAAAAACTGTCTATCACAAAGCGACATCAGACCAAACTTGATTAAGTCAATTGTTATGGTTGTAAGACGTTGTGAGCTTAAATTAATAAAATCACCTTTAATCATTTTTAATGATAAAATGCCTCTAGAGGTTCTGAGTTTAATTTATTGCAGTATTTAATATAATACCCTCTATAGATCTCACTATATATCTTATTGATAAAAATCAAGTATTACATATATTAGAGATACATGTTTTATTTTAAAATGAAGCTAATAAAAGAGAAAAAATCATTATGATTTATTTCTATCTACTTATCATCATACAAGAAATTATTGATTTTTAGAGTGCTGACTTTAATTTGCCTAAACGCTGTGCAATTTTTGTTAAATCATCAAGTTTACATAAATACACAAAAAAATTTTTATCTCTAAGGAATTCTGTAATAAAACAAGTAATGTATATCCTTAAGATATGCCCAATTTGTGATCTAATGTTTAATTATAAAAATTAATAGTATCATTAAATATTTTATTAGGTATATAAGTCTAACTTGATGCATTATATTTTTAGGCAGTTTTTGCTAAATAATTAAATTTATTCTTTTTCATTATCAATGTTGTTCTGTAAAGGCTTGACAATATGTAGTATAAGAATTTTCTTTTGCAGAATATTTACTAATACCTTATTGCAAGGAATTAGAGAAGATTTACCGCAAAATAAGAAAATAATAATGATATCACTATAGATGATAGTATCTTATTTTGATTTACACAAAAAATCATTCGAACATCTTCTATATACATCTTTGTTGGAGTGATTTATGAATAAAGCAAATAACATTATAAAAGACGGACTATGGAAGAATAATTCAGCACTAGTGCAGCTATTAGGACTCTGTCCACTACTGGCTGTTACTTCTAACGCTACCAATGCCCTTGGTCTTGGTATAGCAACCACAATAGTATTATTTCTTACTAATAGCACTATTTCCATATCGCGACATTGGATTCCTTATGAAATTCGCATTCCAATTTATGTAATAATTATTGCAGCAGTTGTGAGCTGTATAGAAATGCTAATAAATGCTTACGCTTATGATTTATATCAATCATTAGGTATTTTTATTCCACTTATTGTTACTAACTGTATAGTAGTTGGTCGCGCAGAAATGATAGCATCAAAAAATAATGTCTTTTTATCAGCCTTAGATGGGATAGTAATTGGTTTAGGTGCTACTAGCGTAATGCTATTCTTAGGATCAATGCGAGAAATTATTGGGAATGGAACTATTTTTAATGATGTGGATCATTTATTAGGTTTATGGGCTAAATCAATAAAAATAGAAATCATACATTTTGATTGGCCGCTATTATTAGCAATTTTACCACCCGGTGCCTTTATTGGTCTAGGATTAAGTTTAGCCTTAAAATATTTCATTGAGAAACAATTAAAACATCACAAAAACATTTAACATAGCAACATTTTGTTATTTTTGTGTGACAGTATAAGAGGTATAAATTGAATAATACAAAACGTAAAAAAATTCTAATGCGACTACAGGAAAATATACCAAAACCTATAATAGAATTAAATTATACTTCTCATTTTGAGCTGTTAATTGCTACTGTACTTTCTGCGCAAACTACTGATATTAGTGTTAATAAAATTACTGAGAAGTTATATCCGGTTGCAAATACTGCTTCATCGATGTTCGAACTTGGTATAGATAAAATAACAGAGTACATACGAACTATTGGTTTATGGAAGACAAAGGCTAATAATATTATAAATCTCTCTCGTATCTTACTGGAAGATTATAATGGCAATGTTCCTAATAACAGAGAGGCTCTAGAGTCTTTACCTGGCGTTGGTCGAAAAACTGCTAATTTGGTTCTAAATACTGCTTTCGGTTTTCCAACGATTGCTGTTGATAGGCATGTTTTTCGCGTATGTAACCGAACTAATTTTGCAGTAGGTCAAAATGTTAAGGTAGTAGAAAATAATCTATTGAAATTTGTACCTAAAAAACTTCAAGTGCATTGTCATTATTGGTTTATCTTACACGGTCGTTATACATGCTTAGCACGTAGACCTAAATGTTTTTTATGTAAAATAAAAGATTTATGTGAATTTGAGAAAAAAGTTGATCTTTGAGTTCTACATAAAAGATTAAATTTATCGATCTAATTAATCATATTGATAATATATCATCTCATGTATCTCTTAAAATAGTAAATATATTAAACATTATCTATTCGTTATTCTCAGCGATCACTATCTATAAAAATCATTGAAGTTATTAAGAATAGATATAACTATATATGATCTTCTATAAGAGTTATATTCATCAAATTCTTGATATAATATAGGTGAGCGCTATTTAGCTATGGTTGCAAAGATGCTCAAATAAGAGATTAAAATTAAAAAAGTAAGAGTTTGCAGGCTACTCATTTCAATTTAATAGATTTTAAAACTAATCAAATAAATATCATAATATATTTTTTATACTCAGTAATCAAGCATAATGAATAATCTCAAGATTATAAATTAATCAAAAAATTAGAATATTACAAAAGATCAAATAAAAAATATATATAATATCATTTTATCCTTTTTGAATTCAAGAATGGATTCTAAATTTTATGTTTTCTTGTAGAAATTAGTTTGATAATTTCTATAAAAGAATCGAGTCTTAAAGAGGAAGAACCCACTAAAACTCCGTCAATATCAGGCTGAGAAAATATTTCAGCTGCATTATTTTTTGTTACAGACCCGCCATATTGTATAATTAACTGATCAGCTACCTTAGAATCTTTCTGTGCAATATGATCACGGATAAATTTATGTATAGTTTGAATTTGTTCGGAAGTGGCGGCGCATCCTGTTCCGATAGCCCAAATTGGTTCATATGCAATAACTGTATTTTGAAATACGTTTGCGCCATGTAGTTGAAGAATAACATCAATCTGACGGGCACATATTGTTTTAGTTTTACCTGCCATTTTTTCAGCAGCTGTTTCACCAATACATAGTACTGGAATAAGATCTGTATTTTTTAATGCAAAAAATTTCTTTGCAACAACTTGATCATCTTCTAAATGCAGAGATCGACGCTCAGAATGACCAATAATAACATATTTTACGCCAATATCTTTTAACATACTAACAGAGATTTCACCAGTGAAAGCACCTAAATGATGCATGTCAACATTTTGAGCTCCGAGCAATAATGTACTATTATACATCGCTTTCTTAGCCTGATCAAGATATACCATTGGGGGCGCAATCACCACTTTACAACCTTCTATTCCATAAAGATTATGACATAAACCAGCAATAAATGTATCTATAAATTTTTTGCTTCCATTGAGTTTCCAATTGCCAATAACAAGTGGATGACGCATATTATTTATTCTCCATGACAAAATTTATACCCATGAATAAACTTACTAAGATATTTAGAAAAAATACTTTGGATTACTTAATTTTTGATAGAGATAACCCTCTATTTTAATATAAATTTTGATTAATGACTGACTATGACTATATATGCGACGTATAATAAATACTAGTATACAATATTAATAAAATGCTTCTATTAAAAGAAGATTTCATTTGGTTACAAAGAGCTTTGATAGTATCATGCACACTATTAAAAATCTCTGTTAATATAAAACACCTGAACGTTATAACTTTCTATTTTATACAAGAGTATAAAAAGGCACTCTATAATAACTTATTTAGATTTGAATTTTATTAAAAATCATATTGATTTTGTAGATAGCTAACTATTAAAGAACTATTAAAGATAGAGGTGATATATAACAATCTACATTGTAGACAACTTATTATTTTTAGTGTATTTATAAAATATAAAGCACGCATCTATATTTATGTCCTGTAATGTACAGATCATGATATAGTTGGTGTATTAAAAATACATTATAAAAATCTTTCACATAAAATAGACTTTAACTAATAATAAAATAAATTGTCAGAAATAGGATCTACTAAAAGCGCCTCATTGTTAAGTTATGATGATATTTCTTAGATAACAACCTAAATATTAAATCTAGTTATTTTGTAATATAAAAATATCTTTATCAAAATAATCATAACAATTATAATATCTAGAATAAAAATGCTATTAAGGTGCGTCATTCTAGCAGTGATTGACTGCTAGAATGATAAAGTTTTTTTATCACGTCAGAATTTATCGTAGTTATTATTCATGATATTATATAATGAGAATGTATATAAGTTCACTATAGATATAATGTATTTAAAGTATAGGTATAATGTATTTAAAGAAACATTCAATAGCAGCATACTTTCTAAATGGAATTTTTTTCAATTTTATATCATAAGTAGATATACCAATCATATTGGTAATTTTAATTAACATCAGTACAATACTAATATGTACATATTTAATATGTATACTAATAATGTTTATATATTGAAAATTATGCATATCTTTATTCAAAGATAGTATCATTTTTTAAAAATATTTACTTATCTAATAAGATTTTAATATTATGCTTGATCTCAATTTAGTTAATAATCGTATACAGAACCTTGTTCAGCGTTACGCTGTATTAAAAAATATCTCATGTTATAGCGTAAAAGTAGAACGTCTTCAAGAGATACACGAAGAGTTAGAAAAATCCAATCTTTGGAGCACACCTAATCGCGCTCAAGCACTCGGTAAAGAACGCTCTATATTAGAAGAAATTATTAAATCCTTGCATCATATGCAAAAAGAATTAGAAGAAGTTTCTAGCTTATACGGTTTAGCAAAAGAAATTTTCGATGAAGCAATATATGAAGAAATTTTAACTAAACTTCAAACTCTAGAAAAAAAAATTAATGAGCTGGAATTCCAAAAAATGTTTCAAGGAGAACATATCAATTCTGACTGCTATATGGATATTCAAGCTGGATCTGGAGGCACTGAGGCTCAAGATTGGGCTAGAATGCTACTTCGCATGTATTTACGTTGGGCGGAGCTAAAAGGTTTTAAAACTAAAATTATAGAAGAATCTTATGGTGATATCGCTGGTACTAAATCTGCGACACTTAAGATTAGCGGAAATTACGCATATGGATGGTGTCGGACTGAAACTGGTATTCATCGACTTGTTCGAAAAAGTCCTTTTGACTCTGGAGGGCGACGTCATACATCATTTAGTTCTGTATTTATTTATCCAGAAGTTGACGAAAAAATTGATTTAATAATTAACTCTGCAGATTTACGTATAGATGTGTATCGTGCTTCTGGCGCAGGTGGTCAGCATGTTAACAAAACTGAATCAGCAGTTCGCATTACTCATCTACCAACTAATATTGTTGTGCAGTGTCAAAGTGATCGTTCTCAACACAAAAACAAAGATCAAGCATTTCAGCAGCTACGAGCGAAACTATATGAATATACCATGCAACAGAAAAAAATAAATCAAAAAACGATGGAAGAAAACAAATCCAATATTACTTGGGGTAGTCAAATTCGTTCTTATGTTTTAGATGATTCACGCATTAAAGATTTGCGAACTAATCTAGAAACACGAAATATTCAAGAGGTTCTAGACGGTAATATTGATTTTTTTATTGAGGCTAGTTTAAAAGCTGGTTTATAATTAGGAGAATACATGCCACAAAGAGAGCCACAAACTAATGAAAAAGATCTTTATCAAAATAAAGAAATACAACAACGACGTGCAAAACTGGCTGCTATACGTACAGTAGGTCAGGCATTTCCTAATAATTTTCGCCAAAAGCATATTTCTGATCAGCTTCATAGACAGTATGATAAAGTAGACGCAAAAGAATTAGAATTACTAAACTTAATTGTAACAGTTGCTGGTCGTATTATAACACGACGCGTGATGGGAAAAGCTTCTTTTATAACGTTACAAGATACAGATGGTCGTATTCAACTATATATTTCTCATAATATCTTATTAGAATATCCGACTCAAGAAAACTTTAAAACATGGGATCTAGGAGATATTATTGGTGCACAGGGAAAATTATTTAAAACACAAACTTGTGAACTTTCAATTTACTGTAGTGAGCTGCGTCTATTGACCAAATCTTTGCGTCCATTACCAAATAAATTTCATGGACTTCTTGATCAAGAAGCTTGTTACAGGCAACGTTATTTAGATCTTATTACTAATCCAGACTCACGAAAGATCTTCCAAATTCGATCACAACTGATAGCTAGTATAAGAAAATTTATGGTAGAGCGTAATTTTTTAGAAGTAGAAACTCCAATGATGCAAGTTATTCCTGGAGGAGCATCTGCTCGTCCATTTATCACTCATCATAATGCTTTTAATATTGATATGTACTTACGAATTGCGCCAGAACTATATCTTAAGCGCCTGTTGGTAGGAGGGTTTGAACGTATATTTGAAATTAATAGAAATTTTCGTAACGAAGGTGTATCTACGCGACATAACCCAGAGTTTACTATGATGGAGATGTACGCAGCATATTGTGACTATAAAGATTTAATGAAATTAATCCAAACTTTATTTTGTGCGTTAGCAAAAGATATTTTAGGTAATCTTATTGTACCATATGGGCAATATTCTTTTAACTTTGGGGAAGCCTTTGAAGAACTTACAATGAAAGAAGCAATCACAAAGCATCATCCACAAATTAGTATTTTAGCGCTCAACAATTTTAATACCTCATTACAAATTGCTAATTCTTTAAATATACACATTGAAAAAAATTGGGGCCTAGGTCGTGTAGTCACAGAAATCTTTGAAAGAACAGTAGCAGAATTCTTAATTCAACCAACTTTTATCACAGAATACCCAGCGGAAGTATCTCCATTAGCACGCTGTAATGATATTCACCCAGACGTCACTGACCGTTTTGAATTTTTTATTTGTGGTCGTGAAATCGGTAATGGTTTTTCAGAACTCAATGACCCAGAGGATCAAGAAAAACGTCTGCTTAAGCAAGCTTATGCAAAAAATATGTTAGGTGATTATGAAGCGATGTTCTATGATAAAGATTATATTACTGCATTGGAGCATGGATTGCCTCCATGTGCTGGACTAGGGCTTGGCATTGACCGTATGGTTATGATTTTTACGAATAGCCAATCTATTCGGGATGTTATCTTATTTCCATTGCTTCGCCCACATAATAAATTAAAAAAAGATCTGAAAAAATCATTTTAATATAAGATTGACTTCTTAAACTATTACAGTTTACAAATTAACTGGTATCTATCAAAACTGATTGATTTTATTGTATTTTACACTCAGGATTTTAAAGATTAATTTAAAAAATTTTCATCGTTTATCAAAGATAAATACGATCTTTTTTGTAAAATTAATCAAAATATATCAAAAAAATCACTGCTTCCAAAAATTATTTAAAATATATATCATATAAATAATGATAAATTTTATTATAGTAGTTCGTTATTTAATGGCTAGTATCTATCTCATCAAAACTTTTAACTAAATCATCAATGGCTTTTATTTGTACTAAAAAAGGCTCTAGCTGATCAAGTGGTAAAGCAGAATCCCCATCACATTTTGCTTGTGATGGAGATGGATGAGCTTCAACAAAAAGACCTGCAATGCCAACTGCAAGTCCAGCGCGAGCTAGTTCACACACTTTAGATCGTCTTCCACTAGAGGTTTTACTCATTGGAGAGCGATATTGCAAGGAATGTGTAACATCAAATATAACTGGATTATTTTTAGATACTTGTTTCATAATGTTAAAACCTAACATATCAACCACAAGATTATCATAACCAAAACTTACGCCACGTTCGCATAGAATAACATTTTCATTCCCCATTTTAGAGAATTTGTTAACAATATTTCCTACTTGATCTGGACTAAGAAATTGTGGTTTTTTAATATTTATAACTGAGCCAGTTTTTGCCATTGCATTAATTAAGTCAGTTTGACGCGCAAGAAAGGCAGGTAACTGAAGGACATCTACTATGCTGGAAACTATCTTGACTTGATTTGCTTCATGTACGTCCGTCATAATTTCAACGCCAAAACTATTCTTAATATCTTGAAAAATTGTCATACTTTCATCAAAACCTAAACCACGATATGAAGAAATAGAAGAGCGATTAGCTTTATCAAAAGATGCTTTAAATATATATGGAATTCCAAGTTTCTCTGTTACTCTAAGATAATGTTCACAAACATACATCGCTAAATCGCGTGATTCTAGAATGTTCATTCCGCCAAACAATACACTTGGTAAGTTATTTGCCACCTGAATATTTCCAATATTCACTATTTTATGTTTCATCGTGCCACCTATTATATTCAGGAGGGGAAGAGAGTTATAATGTTAATTTGATGCCATTATATAAAAACTAAAGCAATTGTAGTATAATATACTACATATAACATACATACTTATAAAAACATGTATAGATATTATACAATTACCTGTTTTGATAAATTTAAAATCTTACAGTTTATTATATAATAATCTGTTGATGCAAATATCATTATAAGTTTTAATTGAGCTATCTATTTAACATAAGATTACATTCTAAATAATGAGGTTTAGATGTTTTTAAATAATTGAATGTATTGTTCATTCAGTAATAATAATTATTTTTAGATGCTTTTATTTAAGAAAATAACACAATTAATACTGTTACTTCATACATGAAACACTATACTTATCTTTATTTATAATCTACTTAAATATTTTTATTTATAAAAAAGCGATCATCTATATTTTTAAAATATGATCAATATCACTATAATATTAAGTTAATATTTATTATTAACCAAATATGATCTGATATTAGATAAATCGATGTCAGATTCCTTTATCAGCAAAGCACCGAGAGCACTGATTCATTATTTTATACATTCTATCATTCATTTATTTTAAAAGATTTAAGCTTCCTGAAGCTAGATCATTGCGGTATAGTATTTTTTAAGATTCGCATGTAATGGCAAGATTTGTAAATAAGACCTGATCGTTGAAGAATTCGAACGTAAATTAGTTTATATTTTTTTAAAACAATCATTACTGCCAAGTAGTCTACATTATAGATTCCTATTTTTATAAGGGATTTAATAGTTATATTTATTGAAGATGCATCATAGAAAAATAACATAAGACTAGTATTGATATTTATAAATAAGATCGGTTGAATATAGATTATTAAATGGAGTCTAACATGCCTAACAGTAATCTCATAAAAGAACTAGAAGAAAGAGGCTTAGTTCACCAGATCACTGATAAAAACAACTTACAAAAACAATTAGAACAAAAAACAATAACACTCTATTGCGGTTTAGACCCTACTGCTGATAGTTTACATGTTGGACATTTAGTGCCATTGTTATTTTTAAAAAAATTTCAAAATGAAGGTCACAAGCCTATCCTATTACTAGGAGGCGCCACCGGTCTGATTGGGGATCCAAGCTTTAAAGCAGATGAGCGTATGTTATGTAATGTACTAGATGTAGTTCGATGGACAGAAGTAATTCATCGTCAACTTGCTCATTTTTTAGATTTTTATTGTAAAAATAATAACGCTATTATAGTAAATAATTATGAATGGTTTCACACCATGAGCATGATAAAATTCCTACGTAATATTGGTAAATACTTTTCTATTAATCAAATGATTAACAAAGAGGCAGTAAAAAAACGATTACATCGCAATCACCAAGGTATTTCTTTTACTGAATTTTCCTATAACTTATTACAAGCATATGACTTTACTTACTTAAATAAACATCATAATGTAATTTTACAAATTGGTGGATCAGATCAATGGGGCAATATTATTTCAGGTATTGATCTTACTAGACGCATCAATCAGACACAAGTTTTTGGTATAACATTGCCGCTTCTTACAAAACCTGATGGAACTAAGTTTGGCAAAACTGAAGATGGAACTATATGGTTAGATGCAAAAAAAACTAGTCCATACAAATTTTATCAGTTCTGGATGAGCACTGCAGATTCTGATGTATATCGTTTTTTAAAAATTTTTACCTCTATGAGTATACATGATATACAAGCATTACAAAATGAAGATAAAAGTCGAGACCGTGCCCCCTCTGCTCAAAAAATACTAGCTGAACTAGTAACTGAATTAGTACATGGACATCAAGGCCTCTCGGCAGCGCGTAGGATTACACAAAGTTTATTTTCTGGACACATAACAGAACTAACAGAAGAGGATATTAAAAAAATACTGGAAGACGGTGCGCAAAATATTATCTTTAAGGAATCTAAAGATTTACAACAAGCATTAGTAAGCGCCTTACTCGCAACTTCGAGAGGTCATGCAAAAAAGTTAATTACTTCGCACGCTATTAATGTTAATGGTCATTTAAAGACTGATAGTGGATATATCTTCTGCCAATCAGATAAATTATTTGGTAAATATACTTTTTTGTGCCGGGGGAAGAAACATTATGTTGTAATCATTTGGTTAAAATAAATAATAACGGTATTTAGCACTCCGAACAATATTAATTGTTATAAAAAAATTTCCGAGTAAAGTAAAAATATTTACATAAATTTCAAGCTTATGATCCATATTTAATTATTTAATATTATTAAATCTCTGAAGAAAAACTTATCCTCTTCAAAAAAGATTAAGTAAATATTTTATGTAAAATTATGTCAGCTAGCAATTATAGTATGATATAAATCATTACATACTTACAGAGCATATATTCAATAAGATCTTCCTTTCTTTTTCTATGAAAGAACGAACTAATCACCACACAGTATATATTCCTCATCTAGTTTTATATTTAGTACTGTGTACATTAAGGCTGCAGCTTATTTTGAATAAAATTAATCTTATCTAGATAATACTAATTATCTCAACAGGATAGAGCAGTTGATACTTAAAAGCATTTTTAATATAAAGGTATATTTGTAGTCTTTTAACAGGGTACAAATAAGTTTTAAATGAAAAATTGATTAAACCGTAACATCTAGTTGTTACAGAATATACATTAATTCGATAAATTCAATTTATTCTATATTTTATAAATACCCATAATGTGTCTTATTTAGATTATCAGATCATCATCTATATTAAAACAACGTTTGTAGGTAAAGGTGACCTTTATAAAATACACAATAATATGTCTTTTATAATTTTTAAAAAAAATGATCGGAGCGTAAATAACATTCTACAAATGATACATATCTTTTTACATGTAAAGATTAAATTGCATAAAAACTTAATTCATTTCTTTTAAAAGAAAGATTACCTAGTTATTATGTCATTCAGTTTGTATGCATCTATGAATAACATTAAATTCTAATGATGTTATGAATCAATCTCATTTGCAATATTCTGTATAGATAATTCATCTAGATGGTCTATATGCGCTAGATTGGTATCTTTAGCTAAAAAATCATGATACTGGAAATAAGATTCCCTTACAAACACATAGGGATCTTTGGTTTCTTTTATAACATTGTCATAATCTAAAAGTTGAGCGCGAGTTTCAATACCCTCTAAAAACCACTTTCCAACAGACACCCACCATGTAAACCAATGATATGGTAGGTAGATATAATCTACAAGCCCCCCAAGATCTTCCCGAGGCGTAAAACTTCCGTAAATAGGTATGACAATATAAATCCCATAGCAAATTTTATAATGACCTAATATGCTACCAAATGCTCGATGTTCTTCTTGTTCTAATGCTAGATTGGTCATGCTAGCAACATCAATTAATCCGCCCATACCTAATAAGGTGTTTAAAAGTAATCTATTTAAATGTAATCCTGCCTTATATGGGTTACCTTCAAGTAAGTAGTTGACTATTGAGCTAGGCTCGCTAAGATTTTTGGTAACATTCCTCAGCCCATGACGAATAGGGATAGGTAAGGTATCTCGCCATAATAACGCTAATGGGCGTATGATATAAGGGTCTAAAATATTATAATTCCAATTAAAGATAACGCGATTAATACCTTCTAGTGGGTCTTTATGTTCTATAGGAATTCCACTCTTTACAGGCAAACTGATACAACCTGTCATGAGAATACCTGCAAACACTAATTTTGTGATCTGACGGCTCACAGAGTATTTTTCCTTTTCTAAAGTAATCAGTTTCGATGAATCATCCAAAACTAATGATTCTAGATTATACATGATAAAACCTAACCATACTAAACCTTATGATAATCTTATCTGTAAAAATATACTATTCTCTCTATCTCTTAACATATCCTATACATTTATGTATGTCTAAAACTAAATAATACTTTAGATCGTAAAACTTAATATGTAACTCGAACGCTAGTTATTTTAATGCATAAAAATTTTTTGATAATTAAGCAAAATTTTATTTTATAAAAACATTAATAATTTTTATCGTTTTTATCACTTTAAATATGTAATGTAGCTATAAAAAACACCGCTTTAAATATTTGAATTATATTCATACTACATAAGCTTTTCTATGCATAGCTGATGTTGTATTTTAGCTTAAAGAAATGATTGGCGTTACATTATTATAATGTTTGCCATATTTAGGATTTATAGCATAAAATAAATGAGTATCATTTGCCTTAAACTATGTTGTCTTTATAAGTTAATATTATTAATTATGTAAAAAAAAATAATAAATTGTTTAATGCAACCAATAAAATGATTCGTATTAGTAATCAATGCACGATTTACCTTAATAATATAAACAATTTTAAAAATAATATTAACGAAATTATCTAGTATGCTTTATTTAGGACAAATATAATGATTATCAGATTGATTTTTATTCTATTAATCATGGTTTTGTTATTTTTAATATAAATTCGTGTGGCTACATTAATGACATGGGTAAAATAAATTTTAATTAAATAAAATATTAATTTGAGCAATCTATAATAATAATTATAGTAATTATTAATTTATATATAACTTATTGTACATCAATACGCTAAATTTTATTCTGATATGCTAAATTATATGAAAAAAATAAGAATATTAATTTGAGGATATACGCAAGTTTTAAAAAGCAATATCAATGATTATAAATCATATCAACACATAAACGGTTTATATCTTTTATAGAAAAACAACATGCTAGTGCGTATAAAAGAACGCAAGAGCCTGGTAAAAAAATGAAACCCTGTCAAAAATAATCATATTTAAAATAAGATCAAGATAACCATGCAAGATAAAATAAATAATATTTTTATCGCTAATAATAGTGGTAAAAATTAATTTAGATATCGTAAAAATTTTAGATGAACAAGAGTTTTATTTTTATTTTTTACTATAGCCATCAAATTTACTTGATGCTTTAAATATTGTAATATAGCCTTGCATAAGGCTATATATAAAAGCCTATAATACCAAGCACTGCTCTGCAATGATTTACTAAATTCTACTTTGTCAGTAGAATTTAGTAAAATTATATAGGATAATATCCTACATGAAATAATACGCTCTTTATAACATAATTAATTTTATATAAACCTATGCAATATATCAGACAGCGATAATACAAGGCATATAAAAATATACTAAAAAATTGATATAGAGCGAAAGTACTAGACGCACATTACAAAAACCTCGCGCAAGTATATTTTCAAACACATGCTTACTCAGCATTCAAATTTATTACTAATTTAGTAATAATAAAACTCCATTAATACTCAAACATAGCTGAAATTGACTCCTCATTACTAATACGACGAATCGCTTCAGCTAGCATACCTGATAATGTAAGAGTACGTACAGTAGATAGAGCACGAATTTCTTTAGGTAATGGAATTGTATCACATACAACTACTTCATCAATCATTGAATTTCGTAAATTATTCACCGCATTTCCTGAAAAAATTGGATGCGTAGTATATGCAAAAACACGTTTTGCCCCTCGATATTTAAGAGCCTCTGCCGCTTTGCATAAAGTACTACCAGTATCAATCATATCATCTACTAATACACAATCACGCTCTGCTACATCACCAATGATATTCATTACTTGTGATATATTAGCACGTGGACGACGTTTATCAATGATTGCCATATCTGTATCATTAAGTAATTTAGCCATCGCCCGCGCTCTAACCACCCCGCCTATATCTGGAGAAACTACGATAGGGTTTTCTAAACCAATTTGTAACATATCTTCTAGAAGAATAGGACTTCCAAAGACATTATCCACTGGTACATCAAAAAACCCTTGGATCTGTTCAGCATGTAAATCCACAGTTAATACGCGATCTACTCCAACGCTAGATAAAAAGTCAGCGATCACTTTTGCAGTAATGGGAACACGCGACGATCGAACGCGACGATCTTGACGTGCATAACCAAAATATGGAATGACCGCGGTAATACGTCCGGCAGAGGCTCGCCGCAGAGCGTCAACCATAACTACTAATTCCATTAAATTATCATTGGTGGGGGCGCAAGTAGACTGGATAATAAAAATATCATCACCACGTACATTCTCATTAATTTGCACGCTCACCTCACCATCGCTAAAACGACCTACAGCAGCCTTACATAGTCTACTCTGAAGGCGATCCGCAACGCGTTGTGCTAATTCTGGAGTGGCATTACCAGCAAAAAGCTTCATATTAGGCACAAGAAGAACCTCAGGTTTTACATCTAGTAAAGAGACTAATCTAAGTAGAATATTGGTTTTTTACATTGTTTATATTTTAGATATAAATAGAGAATACATGCTATGTCAACGATAAAGGTATTTGCTTATTTATTTTGTCCTTATTTTTTCTATTTTCTCCTAAATCTAATAAAGAATCAATAATCAGAATTTATTACTTATCATGAGTTATTTTTTTGTCAATGAAAAATAGACAGCTATTATGCCACGAGGATGATGATAGAACTTGAACGTAATCATTATCATTTAACTTTTTTCTCGAAGCGCGGTACAGTAATATTGTATAATGGAGAAAGGTTGATTCCTCGAGCAATAAACCCTGCCCATCTTTTAGGAACTAAACTTAATACCTGGAAAGCTAATAATTTAGTAGAAAATTCTGCAAATACGCATGACCCTGTGCCAGTTAAATGAGGACGAGCGTGCGGTTTTACCCAAGAAATAAGCTGTTCAATTTCATTACAATGACTTCTAGCAACAATCTCGCAGTCATTATGAGATTCACCTAATAATAAGTCTCTAATCTGACGATAAGGTGTGTTCCTAGTAAGATTAGGATCATTAAAAATTTGAAAGGTGTTGATACCAACATTGGGGTAAATTACTAAATACCATTTGTTAGAAAGCACTATTGGGGTCAGAAGTTCACCAATCCCTGCAGAAAAAGAAGATAAACCGTAAATAAAAACTGGTACATCAGCACCAAGCTGTAAGCCTAAAGCTGCTAATCGCTCTACACTAAAATTTATATTCCATAAATAATTCAGTGCCACTAAGACAGTCGCCGCATTTGATGAACCACCACCTAGGCCGCCACCGATCGGTAATCTTTTTTTTATTTTTAAAGTAGCCCCCGCAAGATCAGGTAATTTGCCATATAATTTTGCCTGATCACGTAATAATTTTGCTGCACGGACAATAAGATTTTTTTCATATACCACACCAGGTAAAGATTTTAATAATATAATTTCACCACTTTGATTACTTTTTATCGAGAGAGTATCTCCATAATCGAGTAATTGAAATAAAGTTTGCAGATTATGATAACCATCAGAGCGCCGACCAATAATATGCAGAAATAAATTTAGCTTTCCTGGTGAAGGCCATTTAGTGATCATGATAATTTTCTATTGATCCAGTTTTAACTGAATGCATTGATTAGCCTGACGTAGCTCAATATAAGAAGGCATTTCTAGTTTATCGGGTGTTTTTCGATATCCTAAGTAAAAAATATGCAGTTGACTGCGTGATGCGCCAAAGCTTACTTCACGTAAATGAGACTCTGCATCAAGACTAAAATGAGTAGAATCTCCGGGTAGTCCCATGATCCACTGACTAAAATTTTTTAGTGAAATCATAATTCCAGTTAATTTATATATTATCTGTTCTGTATTGTTTTCATTAACAACATATTCACCTTCTCTATCATGAATATAGACCAATTTATCTTTTTTTTCTAATTCTAACTCTGTCATACCTAATAAATTGGTCAATAAAAATTTATAGTGATTAAGTGAAATTTGTTTCCAGTAGAAACGAGCTAATAGTTTTTGATTATTAGAGTAAAAGAATAATGTGCCATGAGTTTGATACTGAGTAAGCGCCTTAATTAATTTTTTGTGATGATTCCATTTTGAATTAATATTAATTACACTGACAACTTTTGTTGTTAAGTAATGATCTTGGCTACATGCTACTAATAATATCAACAAAATATAAATTAATTGCTTCAAGCGAAAATGGAGAAAAAATAATAACATTATAGGATAGGATCCTTAAGAGAACCAGTTCAGTTGTAGTGATGCGTCCGGCCTTAATGCTAATTAAGCGTGCTAACCCATAAACAAAAAAAAATTTTCTTAATAAACCTCTTATTATGTCTGCTATATCCATTCTATTAAGTCATCTAGTTTTTACCTATTGATTATGGTGATCTTATTCAGATTTAAAAATATATTAAAGATTTATTATTTTCATTATTATAAGATATGCATGATGATTTTATATAAAACTTGTAAAGATTAAAACTCTTCTGCTTTAATTTTAGAAGTATAAAGATAGCACCTAGCTTACATTTAATTACATTATACTTTAAAGTACTCCAAGAAGATAATAAAAATACCTGATTCAGGTATTTTGATAGATTTGGATTATCTCAACAGATATTTATTAATTGATAATAATATCATAAACATGATCGAATCTATTTTATAAAATATAAATAATTAGAGTATTAGGTGTATAATATTAAATTAAATAGATTTTGTCTTACTAAGAGGTCTAAATGAATTTAAAAAATAAAAGCATCATGTAGAAAAAGATATAATATAGATTGTAGAACTAATTTTCTATACAAAATTTTATATCAAAAGTAAAAATATATGGAATTTTATAACACGTTTAATCTCTATTCCACAATAAGTTATATTGACATGCCTATATCTTTAATAGGATTATACTGTTTTGATATATAAAAAATTATCTTGATCGAAAAAATAAAACTAATTATATCATCTCTTGTAAGCTACCAGAGATTCTATTAAATATAAAAGACAATATAAGATCATTATTAGTTTTTAACTATAGCTAATAATTTAAAAAGTTATTATTATACATATATAAAAATATTTAAAGTAAAGTAGTATATTTAATGACATAATCAATAGTATTGATATACTATATTGGATATAAATAATAGTTTTTATACTTGAGAATCTGATAAAAATTATCACAGCTTAATTATGGAAGGGGATAGAAATAATAATCATTTATCCCATCACAATAACTATATCTTCTTACGTGAAAATAATAGTTTTATAATAATCAAAGATTTATATTTTCATGACATTGATATAAAAATAACCATTCACACTAGTAAACCTCTTACAGGTTGATTTCATATAAAATTATGATATTTACTTGTAAATTGCAATAATTAATAATTAATTTTCAATAGATACACGCGGGTTGATTTATCAGATTATTCATTTTTATTCAATCTAAAAATATATCCACCTAAATAATATTTAATTATATAAAAAATGATATCTACAATTTTGAAATATAATTTTATCTCTAAAGACATATGGAGAATATATTGAAAATGAAGTGGAATAACAATGCCTAAAAATATTATCCTGTAGGAGCTAAACATTATGCTCTCGAATCCATAGAGGGCTTAATGATTAAATTCTTACTCTTACTAAGCATCGTTCAAGTAACTATCATTGACAATTTAAGAGTATTTCAAATTTATTCTATGACTTCTGTGGTCACTATTATAAATAAGATCTTTATGATAAATCAGCATCTGATTTTACTAAATTTTCTTTTATACTGACAAATACGCTATAGAGTGAAAAAGTTTAAAAAATGATAGATCTAAATCTTAAAAATGGTAGTGCGCGTTGTTTATTTTTGATATAAAATATTATTTTAATATTACCTGTTACCTTAATAGGATCAATTAGATTGATAAGGTATTCATATACATATGAAGCTCTCCATAATATCTAAATTAGAGTCCTTGCAAGAGCGTCATATAGAGCTTGAAACAATGCTAAGCGATTCTAGTGTAATTTTTAACCAAGAACGTTTTCGAATACTATCCCGTGAATATTCTCAGTTAATCACTATTAGTCAATATTTTGATAAATGGAAAAAAAACCAAGAAGATATTAAAAATTCTAGAGACATGATGAATGATGATGAAATGCGTGACATAGCACAGGAAGAGTTGAAAGCATTATATAAAATTAATAACTATTTAGAAAAAAAGCTACATCTTTTTCTTTTACCTAAAAATCAGGATGATCAACATAATTGCTATTTAGAGATACGTGCTGGCACAGGCGGTAATGAAGCAGCAATCTTTGCTGGTGATCTATTTCGCATGTATAGCCGATATGCTGATTCTCAATGTTGGAAAGTTGAAATTATGAACGCTCATGAAGGTGAAAGTGGTGGCTATAAAGAAATTATCACTAAGGTTATTGGAAAAGGCGCTTACGGACGTCTTAAGTTTGAATCCGGCGGGCATCGTGTACAACGTGTGCCTGATACTGAATCTCAAGGTCGTATTCATACTTCATCATGCACCATAGCGGTAATGCCAGAGCTTCCAGAAATTGAGCGTTCAGTAATTAATATTAATCAATTAAAAATTGACACTTTTCGTTCTTCTGGAGCTGGAGGGCAGCATGTTAATACGACCGACTCAGCAATTCGTATTACTCATCTTCCGACTGGAATAGTAGTTGAATGTCAAGATGAGCGATCTCAACATAAAAATAAAGCTAAAGCTCTTTCAGTTCTTGCTGCACGTATACATAACGCAGAAAAAATTCGTTGTCAGCAAACTACAGCGTTGACACGTCGTAATTTGCTAGGCAGCGGTGATCGATCGGATCGTCATCGTACCTATAACTTTCCGCAAGGAAGAATTACTGATCATCGTATCCAGCTAACTATATATCGTTTAGAGGAAGTAATGGAAGGAAAACTAGATGTCCTTATTAAACCGATTACTCAAGAATATCAAGCAGATCAACTAGCAGCTCTTTCTGCTGAGCAAGATGAATGAAGATACATGAATGGATGAAGATTGCAATAAAACAACTGCAATACAATGAAAATCCACATCGAGATGCAGAAATTCTATTAGAGTTTGTGACAGGTAAAGCTAGAAGCTGGTTGATTGGTTTTGATGATAGCGTTCTCTCATCCTATAGTCTCTCAAAGCTTAAAAAACTATTAGAACGACGCTCTTCTGGAGAGCCAATTGCATATCTTACAAAACAACGTGAATTTTGGTCTCTTCTATTACATCTTACGCCTGATGTAATGATCCCTCGTCCAGATAGTGAGATATTAGTAGAGCAAGCATTAACTCATCTGCCAACTCAAGGTTGTTGTATATTAGATTTGGGTACTGGTAGTGGTGCTATAGCACTAGCTATAGCTAGTGAGCGTATAGATTGTTCAGTTTTAGGAATTGACTATATCTGCTCTACCGTAAGATTAGCTAAATATAATGCTAGAAGACTAGGTTTAAAAAATGCTACTTTTATCTTAAGTAAATGGTTTTCTACTATAAAAGATCGGAAGTTTACTGTGATTGTTAGCAATCCACCTTATGTAGATATTACTGATCAGCACCTTTTAAAAGGAGATCTTCGTTTTGAACCAAAACATGCTCTCGTTTCTGGTGATAGTGGTCTTTCTGATATTAAGTTAATTATAACAGAATCAGGAAAACATTTAATACCCGGTGGATGGCTCCTGATAGAACATGGCTGGAAGCAAGCTAACATAATTCGATGCATTATGAATGAGAATCAATTCTGTGAAATATCGACATGTCAAGATTATGGTGGTAATGATCGTGTTACTTTAGGACGTTTTTTGTGAGATTAAAAGCATTGATATCAAATAAAAAAATTGAAAATTATTCTTCTGTTACTTTATCTTCTCTATTACTAATCAAGTGATCCCTCTGTATTCCTAACTGCAGAGCCAAGGAGGAAGATGTATAAATAGAGGAAATTGTGCCAATAATAATACCAATGAGCATGGTCAATGAAAACCCCCTTAACATAGACCCGCCAAAAATAAATAAAATTAATACCATCATTAAGGTTATAATTGAGGTAATAATTGTCCGCCGAAATGTTTGTGTTATAGAGAGATTAATAATACAAACAAAGGAAGAAGCAATAGTAGAGATTTTTCGGCAATTTTCACGAATACGATCTGAAACTACAATTTTATCATTCAAGGAATAACCTATTACTGACAACAAGGATGCAATAATGGTAAAATCTATCTCTATTTGAAATAGAGATAAAGCGCCAATAGTAATAATTAAATCATGTATTAAAGCTAGAACAATCCCTAAAGCTAGTCTCCATGCAAAACGGATAGTAATATATAAAAAAATTGCTATCAATGCTGAAAGTAAAGCTATTCCTCCTATTATTAATAGCTCGCTTCCAACACGAGGACCTACATATTCAATACGTTTTACATTAATTTTTTCTGGAATCGCATGTTGAATACTTCTGAGAATTTGACCTCCTAAATCAGTATTTAGATACTTTTTTTGTAAAGGTATATGTATTATATAATCATGACTGCTACCAAAATTTTGTACCTGTATTTTAGTAAAACCAAGTTCTTTTAATTTGCTGCGCATATGATCTAAATTAGCTTGTTTTTGAAGAACAACCTCAATGATTGTTCCGCCAGTAAAATCAAGGCCCCAATAAAAACCACGCATACTAATAATTATTAATGATAACATTAATAAAAGTGCTGAAACAGAGAAAGCTGTTGTCTTCCAATTCATAAATTGAACTACATTTTCTCTATAATTTATATCTGTATTATCATTTTTTTCAAACATATTACCCTCATATGGATAATTTATGTATTCGTTTCCCGCCATATATTAAATTAATTATAGCACGTGTTCCTATTAGTGAAGTCAACATAGAAGTCGCTATACCAATCCCAGTAGTAATTGCAAAACCTTTAATTGAGCCAGAACCGACTACATATAAAATAATTACTTTAATTAACGTTGTTATATTAGCATCTAAAATGCTTGAAAAAGCTGCTTTATAACCAATATAAATAGCCTTTTGTATAGAATGTCGCTTGCGTAGTTCTTCTTTAATTCGTTCGTTAATTAACACATTAGCGTCAACAGCTACTACTAAAGTTAACACAATACCTGCAATACCTGGCATGGTAAGAGTAGCGCCTGGCAATATTGACATGCATGCTACGATAAGTATTAAATTAGCCAAAAGTGCACAAGTAGCCGCTAATCCAAATATTTTATACCGCATGATCATAAAAGCAATAGATGCAAAAAGACCACATATGCAGGCCTCTATGCCTTGTTTAATATTTTGTGATGCCAGGCTTGGACCAATAATGCGTTCTTCTACAATTTGTACTGGAGCAATTAAAGCGCCGGCTCGTAGAAGTAATGCCAGTTGACGTGCTTCTTTTGGGTAACGCATTCCGGTAATGCGGAAATAATTACCAAATGAGGACTGAATATGTGCGAGATTAATAATTTCATCATGTTTTTCTAAAGAGAGCTGAGTGTTCATATTACTTGTACCGTGTTCTCTATATTCAGTAAAGAGAGTTGCTATTAATTGACCTATATGACCCCTAGTAAAGCTAGACATTATATTACCACCTGCATTATCTAGTGAAATATTAACCTCTGGCTCATTATATTCATTAGCACTATAAGTAGAATCTATAATGTGATCTCCAGTTAAAATAACTTTTTTATATAAAACTACTACTTGGCCATCACGTGTTTTTTTTAATTCTGAGTTATCAGGTATAGTTCCATGAGAATCGATCATAGAGTTAACTAAACGAAATTCTAACATCGCTGTAGCGCCAAGAATTTCTTTAGCACGCGCGGTATCTTGAATGCCTGGAATCTCTACTATGATATTATGATCCCCTTGTCTTTGTACAAGAGTATCCGCTAAGCCTAATTGAGTAACACGATTTCGTAAAATATGTATGTTTTGTTGTAATGCATATTCGCGAGCAATCTTTATGTTCCGATCGCTTGGCCTAACTGTTAAGAAACAATTAGAGTGTTTCCGAAAAACGATATCAGAAGGAAAAGAGACCAAATACTTAATAAATTTGTAATAAGATGCCTTGTCACGGAAGCGTACTAAAACTTCAAGTTGATTGCTTTTTTTGAGATCGATATAATGAATACCTTGTGTAGTTAGCCTTTGTTTCAATTTGTCTAGGGTATTTTCTTGTAATTTATGCATCACAGTATCCATATCCACTTTCATAAGAAAATGAACGCCACCGCGTAAATCCAGACCAAGTTTCATCGGGTTTGCAGATAACATGGCCAACCATTTAGGTGTTGCCGGTGCAAGATTTAGAGCTACTATGTAATTTTTGCCAAGAAATTTAGCAATGACTTCTTGTGCTTTCAACTGTAGATCAGTGTTTATAAAACGTATGAAAATATCTTCAGAACCAAAGATAAAAGATTTACTTTGAATATTGTTTTGTTTTAAAACGTTTTGAATATTAGCCAGAACATTTTTATTTACAATATTTTTGCTCGCGCTGGTAATTTGAATAGCTGGATCTTCGCCATATAGGTTTGGTAACGCATATAGCAGGCCAATAAGTAATATAAAAATTAGCATTAGATACTTCCATAAAGGATAACGATTTAACATGGAAGCGCCCTTAAGAAAAAATAATTAGGATGTTGTGATGACCTTTACAACAAAAATCAGGTTACATTGTACGTATGTTATATGATAATTATAGGTCAGTTATATATTACATAATAATACTATTTGCTTTCTTCGTTAGACTATCACATCTTGGGGTATATATAGTTTATATGTGAGATATATAAAATATTTTTTCTATGTTTTATATTTCTTCTGCTGTTTCTTAAAAATATAAAAGTTTTTTAGAACAGTTTTTATAAAAATATTTCTATAGAGCTATTTAATGCATATGTTCTAAATCGAACTTTTTTAATTATTAAATCTAATATATTTTTTATAAATTTTGGGCTTTTTTAAAAAAATAAACATTTCTGAAGGGTGTTAAATTTATTTTTTTAAAAAATAAATTTTATTTTTTTTTATTTTTACATACACCATCACAAGACAGATTAATTTTCGTCATTCTAACTTATTATATTCTGCAGCTTCAATAGCTCATTAAGTGTTATTTTTTTATTTGTACTTTTTTTATTTATTTGTTGTTTTTATACCTATTTCATGATACACATCATAAAGTGTTTGGCAGTCATATTTTGATTATTCTTACTCTATAATTATTATACTATATTTTTACATTAAAACTCTATTGATTCATCATTATACTAAGTAAAAATAGTATTTAATCATAACTGCTACTCGACTAGTAAATTTTTACCTTACTAGATAAATTATTTAAGCTCTATCTTAGAGATTAATATCAATTCTATATGTCACGCACCATAATTATTTATTAAATAAGTAAATTCATACTGTAATTATACTATATAGTGTAACCGGTCTTATTGTAAAACTGATTAATAAATGTTTTCAATGTACCTGCTGAAATCGCTTGTCGTATATTCAACATCAGATTCTGATAATAATGCAAGTTATGAATTGTGTTTAATCGCGCACCTAAAATGTCATGACAACGATCAAGATGATATAAATAAGAACGACTATAATTTTTACAAGTATAGCAATGACATTCAGGATCAAGTACTAATGTATCATCTTTATATCTTGCATTACGAATATTCACTATACCATTAGAAACAAAAATACATCCATTACGAGCATGACGGGTAGGAACTACACAGTCAAACATATCTACACCATAAGATACAGCTTGCACAATATCCTGAGGCTTGCCAACACCCATTAGATAACGAGGCTTTTTTTGAGGCAATATTGAACAGGCATGCTGGAGAATACGATGCATATCTTTTTTTGGTTCTCCAACCGCTAACCCCCCTATAGCATACCCGTCAAATCCAATATCTAATAAACCTTGCATGGATATCTCTCGTAAATCTTCGTACATTCCCCCTTGAGTAATACCAAATAATGCATTAAGATTACCTAAAGAATTAAAGTAACTCCGACTGCGTTGTGCCCAACGCAGTGACATTTCCATAGAGTTTTTGCTGTAGCTCCAAGAAGATGGATACGGGATGCATTCGTCAAAAATCATAGCAATGTCAGAATTTAGTGTATATTGTATTTCCATTGATTTCTCTGGATCAAGAAAAATAGAGTCACCATTAATTGGATTACGAAAATAAACTCCTTTTTCACTAATTTTATTAATTCCCCTCAAACTAAAAACTTGAAATCCTCCAGAGTCAGTAAGAATCGGGCCTTTCCAATGCATAAAGTTATGTAAATCTCCATTCATTTTGATAATTCTCAATCCAGGGCGTAACCATAAATGAAACGCATTGCTAAGAATTATATGAGTACCTGTCTCTTGCAGATCTTCTGACGTTATTCCTTTAATAGCTCCATAGGTTCCAACCGGCATGAATGCTGGTGTATCTACTATACCATTGTGAAAAATTACTTGACCACGACGAGCATATCCATCAGTAGTATCTAGCTTAAATTGCACCTGTCCTCCATTAAATTCTATTTATAAATAAACTATAATATACTTTTGATATATACCATAAAACATTAATACGTATATTATTAGTTTTGCATTTCTGAAATTTAATTATTAATACTAAGCGTTACATTTCTGTATTCATTTTTAATAAACATAAATTTATGTAAATATAGATATATATTTCAATCAACCTATAGTGTGAAAATTTGTATAATATACACATTAAACAATCTGTTCTGTAACAATTATTCAGTAAAAAAATGAAATAAAAAACACTCTTTTTATATTTACATCTTCGGTTAAGTGTTTTACTTGATGTATTTATTTTTTTAAAGAAAAAATTATTTTATGTTCAAGATTAATATTAAATTTTATATAATCAAACTATACTATCTATTAGTAATCAATGTGCATAAATAACTTGAGAGAAATTACAATACTTAATACAATTAATATTGGCAAATAAATATATTATTTTTATATATTTTTAAGTTTTATTTTATAAAAATATTTTTATAAAACATATATAATTTTTATTTTTAGTTAAAAATAAAATCTTACCTAAATACATAAACTCTTGGTTTGTAATAAAACACATGCAAAAAAATAGAGATCTGTTAAATATTATGTTCTCATTTTTATTTATCTCTTTTATGAGCATAATGTGTTTATGGATACTAAAACCATTTATTATAGGTTTTACCTGGGGTGGTATAATAGTTATCACTACATGGCCCATATTTCTTAAAATTCAGCGTGTGTTGTGGAATATAAAATTACTCGCCATTTTAGTTATGGCGTTAACTTTAATTTTAGTGTTTGTTATCCCCATTGTCTTATTTATTCAAAGTGTTATTAAAAATAGCAGTCTTCTTATAATTTGGTTAAGTACTGGTCATTTAAAAGGTCCTGAATTGTATTGGTTAAATACTATCCCAATAGTAGGGCCAAAATTTTATTTATATTATCATGACCTTATTAATACTAGCGGAAAAACACTGATTTCACAGTTACAACCATATATTGGTCGTACCACTAGCTTTGTTGTTAATCAAGCTGAGCATTTAGGCCATTTCATGATAAATTTAGGGCTTATGATAACTTCTAGTATATTTTTTTACTGGTTTGGTGATAAAATAGAGAACTATACCCAATGTCTTTCTGTTAGGGTTGCGCCATATTATGGCAAAACTACAATTTTACTCGGAATACAAGCAATAAGAGCTATAGCTTGTGGAGTGGTTGTTACTGGATGCGCACAAGGATTACTAGGTGGCATTGGATTAAGTATATCAGGTGTACCTTTTTCAACTATTTTAACTGTAGTAATTATTTTTTCATGTTTAATTCAGCTAGGGTCTCTGATTATATTAATTCCGGCAATTATTTGGTTATATTGGATAGGCAATCATACTGAGGGAACAATATTATTGATCTGGAGTATTCTAATATGTACTTTAGAAATTTTTCTACGTTCATTTTTAATTAAAAAAGGAATAGATTTGCCTATAATGTTAATTCTTATCGGTATCATTGGAGGTTTACTTTCTTTTGGTATGATTGGGTTATTTATAGGTCCTGTAGTTTTAGCGGTATCCTATCAACTAATTTTATCTTGGATAGAATTAAACCCTTACATCATGTGATAGAAATATCAATCTAATAAATCAGAGTAAGATTCAAAAGTAAGCTATTATTTAACTAATTTAAAAAATTATTTAACTACACCAACCTATTTTAAAAATAATAAAAAATCAATTAAGAAAATAACTACTAATTTTATTTATGAAAAGAAAAATATACTAATTAAGGTATATTAAAAAACTATATTTAAATATTTATATTTAATACGATAAAATGTGATAATCAAAAACAAAAAAAATAAAATAATTAGATGATAGTTAGAAATCTCTAGTTATTGACTTATTGCGCTTTTGTTTGTTAATACCACTAAGCAGTAAAGTTCTCGCATGATGTAATAAAAAAATTGCTAGAGTAACTATCAACCAACTAAGCATGATGGCAGCTAACAAATCTTTTGGCCAGTGCATACCTAACAAGAGTCGACTACCCATAACAGCTATAGCCCAGATTAATAAAAACAGAATAGAAAAATAACAACGACGTGACCAAAGAAGACCTGCCCCTAATAATGCCCAAGTGGCAACAAATAGCGTATGACCAGAAGGACAAGAAAATTTACTAGAAGAAAACCAATGGTGCATCAAGTGAGGCGAGATATTTTTGTTATGAGATAGAATTTTATATAATTCTTCCTGTGATTCTACATATTGTTGGTTATGATATTTATGTATTTTTGAAGAATAATTTTTTTCAATCCATACGTCATAAGGACGAAGTGATTGAATGCGATTCTTTAATAAACTTTTTACGCTTTGTCCAATTAACGTAATAGAAGCTAAAAAAACTAATAGTAATAATATTGAGTATGGGCGAGATTTTAAACACAAAGAAAAATAACCAAAAAGAAAGATATTAGTAAAAATAACCCAAGGATAGGTAGCAGATTCAGTAATCCAGAGCACTAACTTTATGTTGGAACTCATATTAACAGGCTCCCATTGCCATCCAGATAGAGCTGCTGCTATTGGTATAAGTAGTAATATCAATGTTGTGATAGTAATATATTTTAGAGTGTTTATCACAGAGACCTGATTTTATATAGATTTAGACGATAGTATCTCAATTGTTTAAGAATTTTTAAAACTACACAAAGACATCAATTTTAAATAGTCTGTATGTTGTGAGCATTACTAGATAAATATAATAATTCTATTTATAACATAAAATATATGCATAATTTTTCATATAATTTTATTATTTCATATCTACTGATCAAGCTTTATGAGTATGTGTCGTTAGTCTTATTCTTATGACATACAACGTAATCTTATCCTGAAGTTAATGATGTAATGAATACTATGATTTCTTGAATATTCTATCTTCTAATCGTAGAAGTAACATCTAAAATCAAAAAGAAGATCAATATTTTTTTAATTTTCTGATATACTATACCTTTTTAATATCTATCAGAAAAATATAGTAAAATTAAAATTAACCAGATTTTTTAGTTTTTCAAAAAACGATAGTCACGCCATTACATAATAAGAATTCTTCTTGTTTGAATCAATAATTAAAGTATAAAAACATATTTAATAGAAATATCTTTCTATATTAGATAATATTATTAATAAAAATAAAATTTTATGAATTTTATAATGATACAAACAAAATAAGTCAAAGTTTAAATATAATTATACTTTATTTATAAAAATATTTTAAGTAAAAAAATCATATGTTATTTGATAAATTTATAAATAAAAAATATAACCACTGAACCTATTCAATCTGTTTATAGAGAAAAATTCTAGGTCTACATAAAAATAATTTATTAATGCTTATCTATAATCTGTGCCGATATATGACATTAAGAAATATTTTTTAAAAAAATATACGAATTATTCTTCTTATTTTATAAACAAAAACGTAAGATCAGTGTTTAAAATTGCATTATTAATTTAATTATTTTGAATTACTCATAAAATGAGATAATTAATTCGCAATCTAAAAATGTTCTTAATATTAATGGTAAAATATAATATATTACTATTTGTTTTACTATATTATAGGGCGTGTATCACTATATTCCAATTACTATAAAAATATACTGATACTCATATAACATTAATTTTAATTGACTTAATAAGATCTCTCAATTATTAAGGTTATATGGTATAAACATTTTATGAAGCTAACAAGGCTGAAACAGAACGTGGTCTATTTATTATTGTGTATCATTTTATTATTATATATACAATCAATCCGCGTAACATTAAGATTTTATGGGGATTTATATGCAACTTAAGCAAGTAGCAGAAGCCAATCTCCCTACACCTTTTGGAGATTTTATTATAGTTGGCTTCGAGGAGCTCAGAACTAGCAGGGATCATATCGCTTTAGTATTTGGCGATATCTCTACTACAAGGTCTGTTCTAGCACGTGTGCACTCCGAATGTCTGACAGGCGATTCGTTATTTAGTCTCCGCTGTGATTGTGGCTTCCAACTAAAAGAAGCAATTAAGCAAATTGCTGCACAGAAAAGTGGTGTTTTGCTTTACCACCGCCAAGAAGGACGCAATATTGGACTCTTAAATAAAATACGCGCTTATACTCTCCAAGATGCAGGATACGATACAGTAGAAGCAAATCACAAATTAGGTTTTGCAGCTGATGAGCGTGATTTTACTGTATGTGCTGATATGTTTAAACTACTAGGAGTGAAAAATATCCGACTATTAACCAATAATCCACATAAAGTTAAAAAGCTTACTCAAGCTGGCATAAAGATTATTGAACGCGTACCTTTAATTGTTGGACGCAATCCTAGTAATACTCATTACTTAGATACTAAAGCGATTAAACTAGGGCACTTTTTTGCACAATAAACAGCAATCTTTACTAAAAGTAAAGATAATAATATCTTTCTATAAGATAAAAAATATCTATTTTCAATTGATTCTTATGTAATGTATTTGATATTGTGAATAGTATAATCTCAGTATAAGAGTGAGATATTATTATCTACGCTTCTATTATTAATGAGCTAATATTCATTCAGATATAAGTCCTATAAAAATAAAAATAGCATTTACTTTTTTTAAAGATTGCTAAGTTTTTTTTAATATTTGATTTTTAGCATTCCATTGAATATCAACCAGACTATTATTTTGTTTTATATCTATATATTCAAATAAACTATATATATTCAAATAAAAAATTTTCTGAAAAATATTAAAAATAAAAAAAGTAAAAAATGATAACAAGCTATTTCTTTTCTATATTTCAACCAACTAAATCTATCTAGGTATTTTTTAAAAAATAATTTTATGCTTAATAAAAATTAACTCAGTCTATAACTATTTAAACAGAATGGGGTTTTATTAAGTGTCATCTCTACTACAGATTCTTTTATGATGCTAAATATATATTATAAGAGCAATTGCGCTAGATCTAATCAAAATATTTATTTTATGTAAATTATATAAAGCTTGACCATAGGTCTTAAACTAACATTCAACGCATGTCTTAGTAAGACTACATTATAACTGCATACTGACATATAATAACCACTCTCTATCAAGCATTTAATCATATTTTTATGAATAGTTTTAAATAAGACTAACAATATACTATGACTGGTAAAATAAAGCTTACGTATGATGTAAACAACTAGTTTGTTTTTATAAGCTAAAAACAAACACACTATACGATGTTCAGGTTTTTATAGAAAAATCATCATTTATTATAGAAAAAATCTAACATAAAACATATGCATATCATACAAATGTCAATAATAAATGATCTGTTCAACTAACACATTACAAAACATTATAATCACTAAAGTGCCTAGATGACTAATTCTATTATAGATATGCATGTTATAATAGATAATGCTCAGCACCCAGATCAAATAATCTTAATCAAATACAAAAAATATGCAGTGTATCTCTAGCAGAAGTAGCTTCAAAATAAAATATATAAAAGCTCCTAGATTCAGCTATCTTAATATATTCGTAATTATTATCTATTATCATGTAACCTAATGAGACGCTCATAGTAAATTTTTCACATATCTTCTATATGTATATTTAAAATAAACGAATAGATTATATTTTATAATAAACAATTATATCAAATCTTATGCGCTGAATGATTTTATTTTTATAAAAATTTTCTTAAAATCATAACGGTAATTAATTATCTCAATATTTGAATGCTTAGAACCGGATCAGATTAATTTTCGAAATATGTCTATATCATCAATGTAATTATATAATACTATTATTTTAATAAAATAAAAAAAATCAAATCCAGCGCAAACAGTCAGTTGCATTGATAAGGTTATAAACAGTAAAATAGTTCTGGTATACAGTGTATACCTAATATTATGGCTTTATATTTCTGCAGTATATGTAGTCTAGATAAAGAATCATTTTATGAGGATTCTTGTTTTTATTTAGACATTAGAGATAATATTCCAAGATTTATCTCCTTACTTCCGTGAACAAATATATAGTAATCTATATGTTTTACATATATTTAAGATAAAATGATTACTTCACATAATATGAAGTAAGACATACAATAAATTTTACCTAAAATGCTTAAAAATATAAAAATACTATATGCATTAGTTTAAAAAATAATAGATGCATACTATATATACCTGATGCCTAAAGATTATCAATTGTTTTAAGAGAAAGTGAAAGTATTACACACTAAACGCACGGAAGACATAAAAATCTGAGAAATAAAAAATGAACGAAAATAATTATAGATTTAAACAAATACTGTAAAATATATAGGAAAAGTATGACATGCAATAAAAAAATAGAACAGCTTGTGCTTGAAATAAATATTTCATGAAAATCATGAAAAAATATTTATTTACAGGTTTTATTATGATCATAGTATATGGTTTTTGGCTAGATTATAAAATACAGCGTCGTATCAACGGAAAGATCTGGCGACTTCCGGCTGCAGTATATAGTCGAATAGTAACTCTTGAGCTAAATAAATTATACACTCAGCAAAATATGATCGACCTACTAGAAGGAGCACAATATCGCAAGGTGACACATTCTTTGCGTCTTGGTGAATTTACTATAAATAAAAATAGTATTGAAATGATTCGTCGTCCTTTTGCTTTTCCAGGAAGCCCAGAAGAAGCAAGGCATATTCGCCTTACTTTTAGCAATAGTTACTTACATAAAATACAGGACCTTGATAGTGGTTGTAATTTAAGTTTTTTCCGTCTTGACCCTCGTTTAATTACTTTTTTAAATGCCCCAAATAGAGAACAACGTCTCTTTTTAGCGCGATCTAGTTTTCCAGATTTTTTAGTTAAAACACTGCTAATTACTGAAGATCGTCATTTTTACCACCATGCTGGTATTAGTTTACATGCTATCGCCCGAGCTTTTTTAATGAATATTATTGCTGGACACACAATACAAGGTGGCAGCACCTTAACTCAACAGTTGGTTAAAAATTTATTTCTTACCAATCAGCGTTCACTATTGCGTAAGGTCAATGAAGCCTATATGGCTATAATTATGGACGCACGATATAATAAAGATCGAATTCTTGAGCTATATTTAAATGAAGTCTATCTCGGACAAATTGGAAATAATCAAATCCATGGGTTTCCTTTGGCAAGCCTTTATTATTTTGGACGTCCAGTTGATGAGCTTACTTTAGATCAGCAAGCATTGTTAGTGGCCATGGTAAAAGGTGCATCATTTTATAATCCATGGCGCAATCCAAGCGTAACATTAGAGCGTCGTAATTTGTTACTACGACTTGTAAGGCAGAAGAATATAATAGATTCAAAATGTTATAGAACATTAAGGACTCGAGCTTTAGGAGTTAATCATGAAAGTGATCTAATGGCTACACAAGCATCCTTTATGCAACTGGTTGATCATGAGTTACAAGCTAACTTAGGTAATATAATTCAAGATTTTTCTGGGTTTAAAATCTTTACTACACTTGATCCACTATCACAAGATTCAGCTGCAAAATCGATAAGAGAAGGTGTCGCAGTCCTACGTAAAGAAAAAAGCATTGATGATTTAGAAAGCGCAATGATAATAGTAGACCGTTTTACTGGGGAAATACGTGCAATGGTAAGCGGAAGTAATTCGAAATTTTTAGGATATAATCGCGCATTATACGTACATCGTCCCATTGGTTCTTTAGCGCAACCTGCAATTTATTTAACTGCATTTAGTCAGCCAGACACCTATCATTTAAATACTTGGATATCTGATAATCCCATCCAGTTAAGACAGCTCAATAAAAAAATACGGAGATCAAAGAATAATCCTCAATTATTTAGCGGCCATATTATGCTAATCGATGCACTGACTTACTCAATAAACGTTCCGATAATTAATCTTGGGGTCACATTAGGGCTCCATTCAATATTTCAGACATGGAGTAAACTTGGTGCACCAAAAGATCAATTAAAACCTCTATCTGCGGTCTTATCAGGAGATTTAAATCTGACTCCGATCGAGGTAGCTCAAGCATTTCAAACAATTGCAAGTGGTGGTAATTATTCAAAATTATCAACGCTATGTTCTGTTCTTTCTGAAAATGGCATAGTGCTTTATGAACGCTTACCAAAAATAATTCGTAGTTTTTCACCTCAGGCGGCATATCTAACATTGTATGCTATGCAGCATATAGTTGACCATGGTACTTCCGAGAGAACTCTTGGAGCTTTATATCCTGCAGCTCATTTAGCAGGAAAAATAGGTACCACTAATTATTTGATAGATAATTGGTTTTCAGGTATTGACGGAAAGGAAGTGGCTATCACTTGGGTTGGCTGTGATAATAATCAGACAACTAAATTATATGATGCAAATGAAGCCATGAAGATTTATCAACGCTATCTTAAAAAGCATAGCCCATGGCCATTAATACTCACTCCGCCCGAAGATATCACGCTAATGCCAATAAATCCTTCTGGTAACTTTTCCTGCAAAAATGACACAGTCAGTCAATACTTTCCAATATGGACAACTATGAATTTACATGGACTCTGTCAGAATCGCGACACATCTCAAAAAAAATATAGAAATAAATTCACTGCTAAAATCAAGAGCATATTTAACCGCTTCATGACAGGTATGCATTAATAATATTAAAAATATATTAATATATTTTATTGCATATGCTATGCATGTCAATGTTATTGCTTCTTTATATAAAATCATTATATTAAAATATAGTAATGATGTTTATGTAGATATACAACATTATAATAATTAAATTTTACTTATGATTAACAAATGCTAGTAATTACAAAATTAGAGGGATAGAGACATCAATAAATATTTTTCTCTTTTTAGAATTAAAAAAACTATGTTCTGATTTATCTCAATGAGTATCTATTATAGATGATAGAAATCAACATTATTAATATACTCAATACATTCTCAAAATCTAAATTTATTCCATCAATATAGAATACAAGAATAATCTTATTTTAGAGGATTGTTGTTATGGCCTTGAAGTATATAAATATATTAGATAAAAATATTTATCTGAATTCTCGTAGAGATCATTTGCTATAGAAAGCTTAATCCTTACCTATATAGATGATAATTCTATAGCCCATGTTATTTAATAAAAGTACGCCATTTAATAAAACAAGAATCATAAAATGAACAGTAATATAAAAATATAACAAAATAAACCTGCTTATAATTATAAGATTTTTGATATGATATATTATTAGATTCTTCTTTCTATATAGCGCATAATCTAAACATTGTCTATTGACAAGATTTATAGAGCTCATCATACAATTATATAATGTTTAAATAATTACTATTTAATTGTATTATTCATACCAGCATAATTATAAAAATCTTAGGAATTATTTTAATTAAACTAAATCGGAAATAGATGCTGTGTTGTAGAATTGATCTATCTGATTTTATGAATAAATTTATCACATAATTGATTCTTAATATCTCTTCTTCAGTAACATAATTTTAATTATCTAAAAATTTCTTTATTTTAGTATGGTGAACATACTAATGCTTATCTTATTTATCTAAAGATAAAATTATGAAACCATATTATTTAGTTCATACACTTACTTCTTGCATGTACTATAATACGTATTAACGTATGATCAATTTATATTAAATATTAATTATTTCTAGAACATATTATTTTTATTTCTAAAATTAGCTTAATCTATTATAGATGCCTCTTTAATCAAAACTAGTATATATAATATAAAATTTTTAAAATTAAGGTAATATTTTTAAAAAAAATAAAAAAATAATTAATAAAAACTCCAATACTTATGTATTTTTTTATATTTTTTATGATATAGATTATTAATCTAATTGTGCACAAGATTTTATATATTTATAAATCGCTATTTGAGAGTGAATTTTTCGTCGTCCACCTTGTGGTACATAACGATTACTTAAGTTTTTATCAATAAAACGAGCTTTGAAATTATCATTTATTAAAATCTGCATAATATCGATAATCCTTTTTTTAAGAACAGGATCGAGTATAGCTACTCCAACTTCTATGCGATCATTAATATTACGTGTCATCCAATCTGCTGAAGATAAGAATACTTTAGTCTTGAATCCATGACGAAAAATATAAACACGATCGTGTTCTAAATAACGATCAACAATACTGATCGCACGAATATTTTCACTAACCCCTCTTAGTTTTGGTATCAGAGTGCACATACCTCTAATTACTAGATCAATTCTTACACCAAAACCAGAAGCGGTATATAAACGGTCTACCAACCCTTTATCAACCAGATTATTTAATTTTAAGGAGATTGAAGTAGGTACACCTTTTTTTGCATGAGTAATTTCATTATCGATCAATCGATAGAGACTATATCTCGCATTTTGTGGTGAAACTATGAGATGCTTGAAGTTTACTGGACGATATGGATTAGCAATAAAATGAAATACTTGTCGCACTTCAGTGGTAATACGTGCATCAGAGGTTAGAAGAGAATAATCGGTATATAATCTTGCAGTTTTTTCATTAAAGTTTCCGGTGCCGATGTGTGCGTAACGGTTAATTTTGCCGTTTTCAAATCTTGAAATTAAAAATAATTTAGCGTGAATTTTTAAACCTGGTGCTGAAAAAACAACGTGAACCCCAGCCTCAGTCAATCGCTTAGCCCAATGAATATTAGCTTCTTCATTAAATCTAGCCTGCAATTCAACTACGACTGTAACTTTTTTTCCATTATACGCTGCATGAATCATTGCGTTAATAATACGTGAATCTTCAGCAACGCGATAAATATTAATTTTAATTTCTAGTACAACAGGGTCAAAAGATGCCTGATGAAGAAGATCTAGAACATGCTCAAATGTATGATATGGGTAATACAAAAGAATATCGCCAGTACGAATAGCATCAAAGCCATTTAAAAAACGATCAAATCGTAGATGTCGTAACTGTACTAAAGGTTTATGAAACAAATGAGCTTTACCAACATTTGGAAAATTCATAAAATCTTTAAAATTATGATACCGTCCTCCTGATAAAACAGAGTCATACTTAGAGAGCTTTAGTTTATTACGTAAAATATTAACCATGACATCTGGCATGTCGCTTTGATAAATAAAACGCACTGGTTTAGCGGTTAATCGTTGTTTTAGACTAGATGACATTAACTCTAATAAGCTTGATTCCATTTCAGTTACTAAGTCGTATTCTGCATCACGAGTCATTTTAATGGCATAGGCATTAATTACATCATATTTAAATAATCCATAAAAAATATCCTCTAAACAATAACGTAAAATATTATCTATTAAAATCATTGGTTTTCGACGACGAGGCAATGCTGGAGGTAAATGTACAAAGCGTGATACTTTATCAGAGGGTATCTCAAGTAAAGCGTATTTTATCTCCGCGCCATATATAATTTCAATAGATAAATAAGTGTAATTATCCTTTAAAAATCTCATCAAATCACTATCAGGATTAATTAAGATAGGAGTTATATGTTGTCGTAATTTATACTGAAAATAATGCCTTAACCAAATTTTTTGATTCTCAGCTAACTGACGTTCGTTAATTAAAAAAATTTCATTACGCGCCATTTCCAATAATAAATCATTATATAAAATATTTAATTGCTGATCAAATATTAACACTCGTTTCTGAATTTTTTTTAGTAACTCATATGAAGCGCCTGGAATATTTTGCTCTTCGCTGATTAAAATACGTCGCTTCAGATCTGAAAATTGAACCTTATAAAATTCTTCTAAATTGCTAGAATAAATACCAAGAAAACGCATACGTTCAATCAATGGATTGGTCTTATCAGAGGCTTCTTGTAATACTCTTTCATTAAAAGATAACCAACTTAATTCTTTGTCTATATATAGATGATCTTGATCTGTTGTCACTCTATTCCTCTCGGTAGGGTTCAAGTATGTTATTATTCGTCAATTATAATGAACCCAACATGTTAGCACTGTCTAACATATAATCTTAGTAATATAACTTATGCTAATGAATAATGATTAGTTAACTTATAATAGTTTGTTTATAAAAGCATAAATAGTATTTATGATCAAAATTATTCTTAATAACCAACTTACGGAGTAATATTTCATGTTCTTAATAATTATTAATTAAAACATAAAATAAATATTGATAAATGAGTTCCTTATCCTCAGAGTTGTTGAACTTCTCTATTATTGAATCTTTTCTAAATCGCTATTATCTATTTCATTTGTATAAATATATCCATATTTTTATACTATGATATATATAATAAAAATATTAAGATATTTTGTCTAAAAGTTAAAGATGTGAAGTTATTATATTATTTCCTTGTTATTTTATTACCTTTCTAAAATAGAAGTATCTTGTTTTTATTACAGAAATATTATTAATTATTAAATCTAATTTATAATTATAAAAAGATATAATAATATTATAAACTGATATGAGTGTCTTTATATGTTATCAATATATTAAGTCATTTGTATAGTATGTGCCGCGTCAATCCATACAATATTTATAATGAAGTCTATATTTCTATCGAAATAATTCATGAGGGATGTAGATTATTAAAACTAGTTAATCAGAAAAAGAAAAATCTGAATACTTATTATTCAGCATTCCACGTTAGATTTAAAAAGTGGCAAATTACTTTCAGAACTATTCACCATTAAACAATAATGTAATTATCATATATTACTAAACATCAAATTATTTTATTACGCTGCAGAAAATTAAAAACTTCACGAATACTATTGTATTTTTTAACAGTGAATTAAAAACATATAATTTATGATCCATCAGATTTACTCATCTTTTGTAGTATAAAAAAATAGTGCATTTTCTCTATCACTCACGTCATCTTCTTAAAGGTGAAAAAATCAAAAAAAATAATGGTAATATAAGCTATATGTCATACAACATCCAGGATAAAAGTCTCTTAATCATATTAGTACTATCAGCTTGTAAAGGTAGATAGATGTCAAAAAAAAGTCAAAAACCCACCCAATAAATACATCAAACTGAAACATAGATTAAGATCTAATATCTTACTAAATTACATCGTATGCATATAAGCTATATATGCTATAATGAATTATAATAATGCATCTATAAACTGACTGAAGAAAATATAGATAAATATTATATCGATTTAGATTTTAATTACTTAGCAATACATTAAAAAATATAAATAAATATTTCAAAATATTTATTTCTAAAATTTCTGTATCATTTTATTGTTATATTTTATATGTGATGTTTTATTAGCGCTTGATGTTTGGTAAATTTCAAAATGTTAGTGCGTATATTAAAATTAAAAGTTTTAAAATGTAACCTTAAATCGAAATCGTGATAATGTTAAAATAACTTACATATCACAAATAACATAAATATATATTTTAAGGTAAAAGTACTACATACCCTGCATCAAAATATAATATATATCACTTTATTTTATATTGGCAAAACCATAAGATTTTTATGTAATTCAAGTGATACTGCCAGCCAATATAGTAGAAAAACTACTAAGAATAACAAAAATTCAGTTACGCGGAGTTACTAAAAACATAGATTGTCATAATATAAAATTAGCTAGCCTGTACAGAATTAGAATAAGATCTTTTAAATTACTACTATCAACTTATCGTAACGTTAAGATTAATTTTTTAATTCTCCTATATCAGTTCATTAAGAATGAAAACATTATTAGTTACTAAAAACTATCTGAGTAAAATCTTTAGACAAAAAATAATATTTAGCATAATTTGTACAATAAAAATTTAGCCTAATATGTTTTAAGTGAATGCTTGATACTAATCATATCCTCAGTAGGCTGGATACTCTACTATCTATGTTATACCAAATTAAAATGTAATCCTATTAATAATATGAATATGCTATACAATAGAATATTGTATATAGTTTAACATTTTAAGTACAACCTGATATATATCACAATGTAAACATATTCAGAAAAATTTAAAAATATGTATTTATATTAAATAACATTAAAAACATATATTTACATCTAAAATAATTGTAGGTATTTCTATAAGTAGAAAATAATAATACTAATATCACTGCATGATTTTTTCAAAAAATACGGGTATATGTAAATTAATCTAAGAATATTTCTTCCTCTGTGTCTTTATCAGAATTCTATAATATTATATTATGTGCATATTTATCAAATTTGTTCATATCGATTGACATGATGTGAGAATATTCATTATATATATCAAAATCTGTATAAAATAGATTTTTTATCATCCCTAATTAAGACTACATTGTTAAAATAAAAACTTAGAAATACAAAAAAATTTGATCTATATCCTAATGCTGCCATTTAAGTCAATTAAGAATACAAATATCGCCTGAACTGCTCAGTAAAAATAAACACAGTTCCTGGTTTGTTCTTTAATTATCGAGTAAGCATACATTGCTAATTTTAAAATTACACTATAAACTACAGGCACCATTCAAATGTACATTTATAGAAAAAACTAGAAAAATTTTAATACTAACCTAAAGAAACTCATCAAACGTCTTATTAAATTTTTTTTATATTGATCGTTAAAGGTAAAAAATTATATCTGCGATAGTATTCTTCTTTACATCTAACATTCAAATATCAATTATTTATCAAAATTATTTAACAATTTCATGAATTAATTTCCTTTTGTATTTTAATCTCTATCAATTTTCTAAATTAAGATCACTATCTTAACTAAAGATTTCAAAAATACACACTCATGTATCACAATAAAATGTTACGTTCAAATAAAGAATACAAAACATTCTACCTCAATATAATATTTAATATCAACAATCAACTAGACATAATATTAAATTGTCTTAAAATTTTTAATTTAAACCACTATTTGAATACATTCATAAGATGATAATCTAGCTAGTATAAAATTTTAAACAGTCAACTAATGATTACATACAGGAATAGATGCAAAATATGTTTTATCTTTTTGCGTGTTATATTTTTAATAAATTAAAGAGAACTTTCATAATTTATACTGTAAGTAGGTGTACTTTTAAATGTTATATGATTTTATGTATAGCTTCTAAAATAATAACTTTATTATATTCTAAATATATATAAACTGACCATTAATCCTATCTGTTAAAACTAAAAAATGAACAAATCAATCGATAATAATACAAGTATATTCACATTAAGATATAAATTAAAAAATATATTAAATACTATCTATATTTATAAAAATATCAAAGCATCCAGATTTCGTTGAAACCGATAATAGATTACATGGCGCTTTCATAAATCTCCATATCAGCCCAAAAATAAAATTTTATTATTTAAATATTAATACAAATGAAAAATTCAATATCTTACTTTATTAATATTTGTTGATCTTTTAACAAACTAAATTAAATTAAATTTTAAGGAGAGAAGATAATTATTTAGAATAATGGGAAAAATATTTAATCTCTAATTTTACAGACTGCTAAAATAGTTTAGTTTTAATTTTAAATACTATTTTATAATAAATAAAAAAATTTACATTAAATTCTGCCTATAAAATTAATTATATTACTTATTGGTGCTATTAATTTTATAACAATATATTATTGTATACATCTATATTATTGTATGCATCATATTTATTTTATGATCAAATAATAGAATTATTTAATAATAATTAGATAAAACATATCTATAAAATTAATGACTAAAATATTTTAGTCCTTTTATTAGTTCTATGTAAACATATATATTGATAATATTAAATATATATGTTTTATAATTATTGCGAATTATATGTCCAATGTTACATTTACTATAAAAATGAATAAAAAATATTATTTTGAATTTTTTAGATTAAAAACATGACAACTTTATTTTCTATCTAATCCAATTCATATGATATCACATATAAAGTTATATATATTAATATTGATTTAGCGTATTCATATACATCCTTTTGGCTTGGTGCAGTTTTAATTTACCTACATAATAATCAATATTACATCAAAGCTGAAATATAAAAAAATTGAAAACATGTTTTCATTATTCAAAAAATTGATTAATTTTTGCTTTTAAAATATCAATCGCAATACGATTCTTTCCTCCACGCGGTACAATAATATCAGCATATTGCTTACAAGGTTCAATAAATTGAAAAAACATAGGCCGCACTGTCTTCTGATATTGATCCATAACAGAATCTATGGAACGCCCCCTCTCGTTTACATCACGCTTCATGCGTCGCATAAGACAAATATCGAGCGAGGTATCCACAAAAATAGAAAAATTCATCTCTTGACGTAATTTGGCGTTTGTTAATAACAAGATACCTTCTAAGATAATTACTTTTTTTGGTTTTAAATGTAATGTTTTTTTTGTACGTGTATGCTCAACATAACTATAAACTGGTAAATCAATTGAATATCCTGATTTGAGCATCTGTAAGTGTTGTAAAAGTAGACCATGATCCATAGCATTTGGATGGTCATAATTCGTTTTTACTCTTTCGGACATAGTTAGGTGTCCCTGATCTCTATAATAAGCGTCTTCAGGAATCACACCAATATTATCATCACCGAAACGATCTCTAACTTCATGATATAACGTGCTAGCAATCAAGCTTTTACCTGAGGCGGATGCGCCTGAGATACCTACAATAACACACTGATGATGAGATGAATTTTCAACCATATTTGAACGACCTGCACTGGGAACAGCATAAAAAGGCACTATGAATATTTATAGATTGTTCGATGCAGAAAATATCCATAAACCAGCCTAGGTGTAAAACCTAAGTGCAATTTGTCGCTATATTATACTAATGTGTAGTAGTAATATACTACTAATAGTGTTAATTTTTAATAATTATATCGTTGTTATTTAATAGAATTTATAGAGTAAAACCTATACCAGCTAGATAATAACATATATTCTAAGAATTTTATTTTTCTAGATTTAAATCTGCTAGCCTAAAATAAGTGCATGATAAAATATAAACGAAGATTCTATTTAATAAAAACAATTTAATGAGATACAATTATAATGCTTAGTTTTATATACTAATACAGCACTAAAAATATTTATTAATATTCATTTACTGAATTTTTAATCAAAAGTTATTGTGAACACTTGTTTTTATCAATTTCAATTTTCAGTGCAGATATTTTTTCATTCTCAACCTTTTTCAGTGAGCAACCTATTAGAGAATCACTAATAGTGAACCAGAATAAACATTACTAGTAGAGTTTGAATCATCAGTAAATTAACAAATTTTAATCTCTATCCACAATTAATTAATATTTTATCTTTAATCATTAGTAAATAAGAGAATTTTCTTGTTTCTTTTTTTTTGCAATCAAAATGAATAAAATATTAAAAGTAAGATATTAAAATCTAATTACCTTCTTTTTTTAAAAATCTATATTTTTCAGTATCTAGTAAAAAATTATCTAAAATTTTTTTATATAATTTTTATTAATACAGCCGCTAGTTTGTACTAATCCTGTTACTGGCAGGTATTCCTTAATCTAGAAAATTAAGCTATAGGCTATTAGTAATCTAAAATAAAAGTATATATATATTTATATACGAATTTACTTAAAGAGATTGCTCTAGCTAAAAGATAGCTAGCTTCTTGATTATGTATTAAGTCTTATGATGACCTACTCTAAACTAACTATATTATTTTATCAAAACTTTGACCGATGCTACAACTAAAGATATTCATTAAGTGCTACATTGATTAGTATAAATATAATTTGTGAGACGATTGATATTATTAATAGATAAAATATCTATTAATAAATTGCGAATATCTCGAATACTTTTAGAAAAAACTTAGTGAAATATTATTCATGGATAAATAACTATTCAGGGATGCTGCAATACTTAATGCTAGATATTAGAATAAAATTATCGAATAAAAATTATTCAACTTTCTTTTTGTGCCGTAATAGTCTGTGTTAGAATAAGATAAAATAAAATACAGATCGTATTCTCCATTATCTTCAGAATCTTTTAATGGCTTACCCATGTCTTATTGCTAACAATAATATGAGCAATAGTAAAACTTACTCTAAGTTAGATAAACACAATATGAACTCTATTACTAATAATATACGTCAATTTTGTTGATAAATTCTTAAACTTTTGAAGACTTTGTATCAATAGAGTCTTAATAATTTAATTTTTATTGTGTAATATTTAGATAATTTTATAAAATTTATGCAGCTCTAAAAGAGCTAGTTTGATATAAGTTCTTTTATGTATTTTATTTCTATTGATTTATATCATAGAATTAAAATATGCATTATTCTAAAGTCAAATGTTTTTCTTTAATAAAATCATTTACTATATTTGCTATTGCATCAGAAGTCGGCTCAATTAACGCTTGTTGTACTAATCTCTTGGTGTCCTGAAAATACACACTGCGAATAATTTTTTTTATACGTGGAATAGAAATAGCGCTCATGCTAAATTCATCTAATCCCATACCTAGTAATAATAGAGTTGCTCGCGGATCCCCTGCTAGCTCACCACACATACCAGTCCATTTACCTTCATGATGAGAAGCGTCAATTACTTGCTTAATTAACATTAGAACAGAAGGGCATATGGGGTTATACAGATGAGATATAAGATCATTGCCACGATCTACCGCTAAAGTATATTGAGTTAGGTCATTTGTTCCAATACTAAAGAAGTCCACTTCTTTCGCTAAGTGACATGAGATTATTGCAGAGGCAGGAGTTTCTACCATAATACCAATCTCAATTTTATTGTTGAACGGAATGGATTTGCTATATAGTTGTTTTTTTAAGGTTTGAAGCTCTTTTTTTAAAAAACGTACTTCTTCAACAGAAATGACCATAGGAAACATAATACGCAATTTACCAAAAACAGAAGCACGCAACATAGCACGTAACTGTGTATGAAGAATATCAGTTCGATCCATTGAAATGCGAATAGCGCGCCAACCAAGAAAAGGGTTTGCCTCTTTTGGTAGATTCATATACGGTAAATCTTTATCACCACCGATATCCATTGTTCGTATAATTACACCACAAGAACCAACCGCTTCTACTACCATTTTATAGACCTGAAACTGCTCCTCTTCACTAGGTAATGAATTACGATCCATGAATAAGCATTCAGTGCGGTACAATCCTACACCTTCTGCGCCATAACGCTTTACCCCTGCAACATCATATATCGTTCCAATATTAGCAGAAACTTGCACTTGATGATCATCAAGAGTAATAGCAGGTAATGAGTTCAGTTTTAATAACGCGTTTTTTTGGATATTGTATTGATTAGCTAATTTTTTTAGCTCTTTAATTTTTTCTGGGACTGGATTAATATATATTTTGTTGTTTATTCCATCTAAAATTAAGAAATCTCCATCTTTAACTCGACGAGTAATATCTCCAGTACCAACAATAGCTGGCAACTCTAATGAGCGCGCCATAATTGAAGTATGAGAAGTCTGCCCTCCAAGATCAGTAATAAAACCAAGTACCTTTTTTAAGTTGATCTGAGAAATATCCGAAGGTGTCAAATCTTTAGCGATAAGTATAACTTCTTCATTAATAGCACTAAGATCAGTAATCTGTAACCCTAGAATATTTTTTAATAAACGCTGACCTATATCTAGAACGTCAGATGCACGCTCTCTGAGATAAGCATCCTCAAGATCCTCCAAGGCTTTTGCTTGAGCGTTGATAACAGTATATACTGCAAAATCAGCAGTAACTAACTCATCTTTAATAAAAGAAGTAATTTCCTGTTCGAGCTCCTCATCCTCTAGAAGCATAGCGTGCCCTTCAAAAATCTCTGTTTTTCCTGATCCATGCACTTTATTAGCTTTGATTTTTATTACTTCAAGTTGCTCGTAAGATTTTTGTCGACCATAAATAAATCGCTGAATTTCACTATTAATTTGATCTAATGAGATAGTTTTTCTATGGATTATAATCTCTTCTTCTTTAAGGAGAAGGGCTTTCCCAAACGCTATCATTGGTGACGCAATAATACCTGAAATCATAACTCTACCTTAAATTTATAAAACTTTATAAAAAAGATGACTACATTAGTAATGCTGATGTTATATAAAGATACAGAAAGATAATCAATGAAAAATATTTAAAAATATCATTTTAATGATGCTTATTAGCAATCAAAATACTTATATTTGATAAGTATATAGCAAAGTATATAAAAGATTTTTAAATATTAATTTTATTTTTAAACTATTACTAGAAAAGTAAAGATCTGTGATCCATCGTGCCTAATTTTATCCAATTAGCCAACAGGACCTAATTTGTACATCGTAAAAAAATCATTGTTCTATACTATAATATATATAATTTTTTCAAATTAAACGATATATTCCTGTGAGATAAAATCTAAAACTTTAAAGATTTGTTGCATGTTGATAAAAATAATAAAATTTTTTTATATTATCATCACGTAAAAATTAAATACAATCTACCTCTATATAATTGACTTACTCAGGATATTAAGATCAAAGTTTTCGATATAAGCTATATTTTGTACACATTATAAACTGAAGCCATTAATGAAAGAAAGGAGAGCATTAAACTAAAATAATTTTTCTCAAATAAGAGTATACTAATCATACTTTGATAAATTTAAATCTTTATGATAGCAATGAGAAAATATAAATATATGTAAACTGGATCAAGGGGTATTGGATAAGAATCATTGCAAGCAATCATCATTTAACAGGCTATAGGAGAATATATAAAGAAAACATTTTATAAAAAAACTCCATTTTCATTACACCATATTACATGTTACATAATAATAAATTAATAAATATCATGATAATTTTATTTATAGAACAACTATTTTAATTTCTAGAGTAAATATTATATTATTTATATAATATATAAATTAATCTCAATCGTTAATAAGTATGAAGCATTTTATCTAATATTTTTAATCATCTAAGTGTAATGCTGTTATGCATACCTGTAAGTATAGCGAAAATATAAATAAAATTTTATATTATATTTATCGATAAAGTATATTATATATAATATACTCTGATACTTTGGTTGAATCTATTTTATAGTTTTTTAAAAAATAGATATAAGTTACATCTATTGTTTTTTATTGGAATTACCTTTATGTATCTACTAAATTAAGCACATACGGCAAAATACTGTTCTTTCCAGACAGTACATGAAATACATAAAGTATATGCAATATATAAATTTTATTCACTATACTGTTAAGGTAATTTTCTTTTTTCTCTTTTTTTTATCTAATCTTATATGTAAATTATTTTATTAATATATGTATATGTAACTCTAAAAATTGATACTAAATATCTTGATACTAAATATCAATAAGGCTACATCTATAATCTGTTCGAGTTCCGGGAGATATTACATTGATAAAATGATTAATTAATTATACAAGATGATGATATTGGATAAAAATTTGACGAACTGCTAATAAAAGAGCATTATTAGAATTATTTTTTTAACTACAATATTTGTCTACAATTATAAATATAGAAATAATCCTAACTTTATGCATTGATAGTCCTTTTATTTAAAATAAGACTAGTATCAAAAATAACATTAAAGGTATTCTGTATTTTATAAGTTCAATACTAGTTAAGTATTTTTATTTATTAAATGGTAGACTTATTTATGAATGATAGTATAGAAGATGCCCTACAAAAAAAAAAGAGGATAGAGATTTATAAGTGGTTAGGTGTAATACTGTTAGTAATGGCTGCTGTTATTGGAAATATTATATATCATAATGTACTATTTTCAGTTCGAGTATTTGTAATTATATTATTAATAATACCAGCAACTATCCTTGCACTATTGACTATAAAAGGTAAAGCAGCATTAAATTTTACATATCAAGCTCATACTGAGATTCGTAAAATTATCTGGCCTACTCGTCAGGAGACCTTCCATACTACATTTATTGTTAGTGCGGTGACTGCTATAATGTCATTTATTTTATGGGGACTAGATAGCATACTAGTTCGCTTGGTATCATTTATTACTGGCCTGAGGTTTTAAGATGTTGGAAGCCACACAAAAACGTTGGTACGTCATACAGGCGTTTTCCGGTTTTGAAAGTCGTGTAGCTCAATCATTACGTGAGCATATTAAGTTGAATAATATGGAAAAATTATTTGGCGATATTATGGTACCCACCGAAGAAGTAGTTGAGATTCGTCGAGGCCAGCGTCGAAAAAGTGAACGCAAGTTTTTCCCAGGATACGTTTTGGTTCAGATGATTATGCATGATGATAGCTGGCATCTTGTGAGAAAAATACCACGAGTTATGGGGTTTATCGGCGGAACGTCTGATCATCCAGCGCCAATTAGTAATAAAGAAGTAAAAGCTATTGCCACTCTCTTGCAGAAAATTGGAGATAAACCACGTCCTAAAACATTATTTGAACCTGGTGAGATTGTGCGCGTCAATGATGGTCCATTTTCTGATTTTAATGGCGTAGTAGAAGAAGTTGATTACGAAAAAAGTCGTTTGAAAGTATCTGTATCTATATTTGGCCGAGCAACACCAGTAGAGTTAGATTTTTCTCAAGTAGAAAAAGGGTAAGAATTATAATAACCTATATAATCCGATATATTGTTTAAGACGCTGTTTGCAAAATTTAATTATTGATTTTATCCCAAACGATGAGTATATCAACATTGCGAGAGTCATGTAATTATTATATTATTAGTATAATTTTACAAATTATTACATATAAATTATATATATTCAGAATAATTATAGGAAATTTACTAGGTTGAAAAAATTGTCACTCTATTCGAGGCATTACAATGGCTAAGAAAGTACAAGCCTACATTAAGCTGCAAGTTGCGGCTGGTATGGCAAATCCGAGCCCTCCAGTAGGTCCGGCTCTCGGTCAAAAAGGAGTTAACATTATGGAATTCTGTAAAGCATTTAATGCCAAAACAGAATCAATGGAAAAAGGGGTTCCGATTCCAGTTGTAATTACCGTTTACTCTGACCGTTCTTTTGTTTTTATTACTAAAACACCTCCCTCAGCAGTCTTGTTAAAAAAAGCAGCTGGTATAAAATCCGGATCCAGTCAACCGAAAAAAGATCAAGCTGGTACTTTATCATATGCCCAAATACGTCACATAGCAGAAACTAAATCAGCGGATATGACTGGTGCTAATATTGAAGCCATGAGCCGTTCAATTTTAGGAACTGCTTATTCTATGGGGTTAGTTGTGGAGGAATAATAAAATGACTAAGCTAACTAAACGTATGCGAATAATTCGTGAACAAATCCATTCTGCTCAATTATATGATATCCACCAAGCACTGATTTTAATAAAAGAATTAGCTACTGTGCGTTTTATCGAGAGTATTGATGTGGCGGTAAACCTAGGGATTGATGCACGAAGATCTGACCAAAATATAAGAGGATATGTTATACTGCCACACGGTACTGGTCGTTTTGTGCGAGTAGCAGTATTTGCTAATGGAGATAACGCTGTAGCTGCTAAATCTTCTGGTGCTGAATTTATTGGAATGGAAGATCTAGCAGAAAAAATCAAAAAAGGTGAATTAAACTTTGATGTTGTGATTGCATCTCCAGATTCGATGCATATCGTTAGTCAAGTAGGTCAGATTCTTGGGCCGCGCAATTTAATGCCAAATCCAAAAATAGGAACAGTCACACCTAATATTGGGGAAGCAGTAAAAAATGCTAAAACCGGTCAGGTTAGTTACCGTAATGACAAAAATGGCATAATACATCTTACGATTGGTAAAGTAAATTTTAGTTCAAAGCAATTAATTGATAACTTAGAATCTTTTCTTGTTTCGATAAAAAAATCCAAACCTCCTCAAGCAAAAGGAATTTTTATTAAAAAAATTAGTCTTTCTAGTACTATGGGTGCAAGTTTTACAATAAATCCAACAAGTTTTAAATCTTGCACAATTTAATATGTAGATTCTAATATATCTTATTATTTTAATTTTAAATAGTTCAATTTGTATTTGCATTATGTCCATGTGAAAATATAATCTTAAAAAAAGAGCTATCTATTTGAATAATTATTGCATATTTTAATTTATAGGAAGAAAATAGTTATTGAATCATATTCAATTTTATTATTAGGCATTCTAGGTACAATAACTCTAAAAAAAATCGACCGTATCAAAATCTCACTGATTCAACGGATCATGTAATTATAAATAAGTTAATCTTACTTATAAAACTATATTTTAATTTTTATTAAAACACAGGTGTTTTATTAAAATATTTTATATTTAAAAGCGAATGATATTTATACAAGATATTTAATACCTTAATTGTTTTTGAAATCTGTGACAGAGTCAAAAATAATTTTAACATATGTTTTTATCTTAAATTCTTCTCATCATAATATTTTCTGATCAATGTGTTATGATATGAACCAGTTAGGTAAAATATAAGTTTTCAAGGTAATTCTAGTTATCACCCAGGAGAACATACTAATGCCCTTGAATCTTCAAGACAAAAAAGAAATTGTTTCTGAAGTTACTAAAATAGCAAAAAGCGCATTATCTGCGGTAGTGGCCAATTCCCGTGGTGTGAGTGTAGACAAAATGACTGAACTACGGAAATCAGGCCGAGAAGCGGGGGTGCGTATGTGTGTTATCCGTAATACTTTGTTACATCGTGCCATTACAGGAACAAAATTTGAGTGTCTAAAGAACATCCTAATTGGGCCAACTTTAATTGCTTATTCGATGGATCATCCAGGGGCTGCGGCCCGTCTATTTAAAGATTTTTCTAAAACAAATATTAACTTTAAGATCAAAGCTGCAGCCTTTGATGGGGCGCTAATTAGTTCAGACCACATTGATCGACTTGCGACTTTACCAACTTATAATGAATCTATTCAGCAGCTTATGGCAACTATCCGAGAAGCGGCTGCCGGAAAGCTAGTCCGCACTTTAGTTGCCGTGTGCGACCAAAAAAAGCAACTACGATAGTTTAATAAAAAATGTCTTAATGAGCCTGTCGCAGTTTTATACATCATATAATAAATTACTTTTGAATCTAGGAATATGAGATGTCACTCACTAAAGAGCAAATTATTGAAGGCATTGCAGATTTATCTGTAATGGAAATTATTGATTTAATCTCTTCTATGGAAAAAAAATTTGGAGTATCGGCGGCTTCGTATACTGTTTCAGGGCCTTCTGATGAAGCAGAAGATGTAGAAGAAAAAACTGAATTTGATGTAATACTTAAATCTATGGGTAATAATAAAATTGCTGTCATAAAAGCAGTTAGAAGTGCCACTGGATTAGGCCTAAAAGAAGCTAAAGATCTAGTGGAGTCTGCACCTACTACATTAAAAGAAAGCATTAGCAAAGAAGATTCAGAATCTTTGCAAAAAATACTAGAATCAGCCGGTGCATTAGTAGAAGTTAAATAAATACTATTTTGGATTATAGCATAATACAGTCTAGTTACTAGTTATTTCTAAACTATCAAAATTTTTTATAGATACAGCATAACGTTTATTATATTTTGCATTTTAATCTAAAGTAAATTAATAGCTTGTGTTGATTAATAATTAGAGATTAGAGATTTTGCTTATAATGATAATCTCTAAAGTAGATAGACGGAAATACTATCAAAAGACTATCTACTATCCGAATCATTCAACAGCATTCAAGAACTGTCCCCATGGACGGAGAAAAAGGTTCTATTTTTCAGCGAGCTGAGGAACCCTATGGTTTACTCCTATACCGAAAAAAAACGTATTCGTAAGGATTTTGGTAAGCGTCCACAAGTTTTGGACATTCCTTATCTCCTTTCTATCCAACTTAACTCGTTTCAGAAATTTATCGAGAAAGACCCAAAAGGTCAATATGGTCTAGAGGCAGCATTTCGTTCCGTATTTCCAATTCAAAGCTATAGCGCTCATTCTGAACTACAGTACGTCAGTTACTGTTTAGGCGAACCTGTTTTTGATGTAAAAGAATGTCAAATTCGTGGTATTACCTTTTGTGCTCCACTACGCGTAAAATTACGACTGGTAATCTATGAGCGAGAAGCGCCAGTAAGTACCGTAAAAGACATAAAAGAGCAAGAGGTATACATGGGTGAGATTCCGCTTATGACTGCTAATGGTACTTTTATTATTAACGGTACAGAGAGAGTAATCGTATCCCAGCTTCATCGTAGCCCGGGTGTATTTTTCGATAGCGATAAAGGAAAAACACACTCTTCTGGTAAAGTATTGTACAATGCACGTATTATTCCATATCGTGGTTCTTGGTTAGATTTTGAATTTGATCCAAAAGATAATTTATTTGTTCGAATTGATCGACGCCGAAAACTTCCTGCAACTACTATTTTAAGAGCGCTAAATTATACTTCTGAACAGATTTTAGATTTATTTTTTGAAAAAGTAGTATATCACATTTACGATAATAAATTACGGATGGAGTTAATTCCTGAGCGACTACGTGGTGAAACGGCAACTTTTGATATCAAATCTCATAACACTGTATACGTTGAAAAAGGACGACGTATTACTGCACGTCATATTCGTCATTTAGAAAAAGACGGAATAACTGATATTCAAATCCCAATGGATTATATTAATAATAAAGTTGTTGCACAAGACTATATCGATAAAGATACTGGTGAGATCCTGATTACAGCAAATACACCCTTATCAATAGATTTATTGACAAAACTAAGAGCATCAGGACATAAAACTATTAAAACTATTTTTACTAATGATCTTGATCATGGTCCGTATATTTCCGAAGTTATGCGAATTGACCCAACAATTGATCGCCTAAGTTCTCTACTAGAGATATATCGCATGATGCGCCCTGGTGAACCACCCACTCATGAAGCAGCCGAAAATTTATTCGAGAACTTATTTTTTTCAGAAGAACGATATGACCTATCTAAAGTAGGTCGTATGAAATTTAATCGCTCTCTAAATCGTAAACATGTAGAGGGCCCAGGAATTCTAAGTAAAGAAGATATCGTTCAAGTCATGCAAAAACTTATTGGGATCCGTAATGGAATTGGTGAAGTAGATGATATCGACCATCTCGGTAATCGTCGCATTCGCTCTGTTGGAGAAATGGCTGAAAATCAATTTCGTGTCGGCTTAATCCGTGTAGAGCGAGCAGTAAAAGAACGACTATCTTTGGGTGATCTTGATACGCTGATGCCTCAAGACATGATTAATGCAAAACCTATTTCTGCATCAGTTAAAGAATTTTTTGGATCGAGTCAGCTATCTCAATTTATGGATCAAAATAATCCTTTGTCTGAAATTACACATAAACGTCGTATTTCTGCCTTAGGACCTGGCGGTTTGACACGTGAACGTGCAGGATTTGAAGTAAGAGATGTTCATCCAACTCATTACGGACGTGTATGTCCTATTGAGACACCAGAAGGGCCTAATATTGGCTTAATTAACTCTTTATCTGTATATGCACAAACAAATGAATACGGTTTCTTAGAAACCCCTTACCGACGTGTTCATAATGGAATTGTGACAAATGATATTCATTATCTCTCAGCTATTGAGGAAGGAAACTACGTTATTGCACAAGCCAACACAAACCTCAATAAATTTGGTAAAATTATTGATGATCTAGTAACTTGTCGTAATAATGGAGAATCAAGTTTATTTAGTTCTGATCAAATTAATTATATGGATGTTTCCACCCAACAAATCGTATCTGTTGGCGCCTCACTAATACCATTTTTGGAGCATGATGACGCAAATCGTGCATTAATGGGAGCAAACATGCAGCGTCAAGCAGTTCCTACTCTACGCGCTGAAAAACCACTAATAGGTACCGGCATGGAGCGCGCCGTTGCTGTCGATTCCGGTGTAACTGCTGTAGCAAAACGTGGCGGCCTTGTTCAATATGTAGATGCTTCACGTATTGTTATTAAAGTTAATGATAATTCAATCCATTCGGACGAAGCTGGAATAGATATCTATAATCTTACTAAATACACAAGATCTAATCAGAATACTTGTATTAATCAAATGCCATGTGTAAATCTTGGTGATACCATTGAACGTGGTGATGTACTTGCTGATGGCCCCTCAACTGATCTTGGCGAATTAGCTCTTGGTCAAAACATGCGTGTAGCGTTTATGCCATGGAACGGCTATAATTTCGAAGACTCCATATTAATCTCTGAACGTGTATTACAGGATGATTGTTTTACCAGTATCCACATCCAAGAGTTATCTTGTATATCACGTGATACAAAACTAGGAGCAGAAGAAATTAGTGCTGATATTCCAAATGTAGGTGAAGCTGCATTGTCTAAGCTAGATGAATCTGGTGTTGTTTATATTGGCGCCGAAGTCACTGGAGGTGATATTTTAGTCGGAAAAGTGACACCAAAAGGTGAAACTCAATTAACACCTGAAGAAAAGTTACTCCGTGCTATTTTTGGTGAAAAAGCATCTGATGTCAAAGACTCATCCTTAAGAGTACCTAACGGTGTATCAGGTACGGTAATTGACGTTCAAATTTTTACACGTGATGGAATAGAAAAAGATGAACGCACCTTAGATATTGAAGAAATACAAATCAGACAAGTAAAGAAAGACCTGGCTGAAAAATTAAAGATCCTTGAAAAAAATTTATTTAACCGAATTCACTCTCTGCTTCTTTCTAATGGCGTAGAGGCAGATAAACTTGATAGTCTTCCTCAAACAAGATGGTTAGAAATCAACTTGCCTAATAAAGAGAGCAATAGTCAATTAATAAATCTTACTGACCAGTATCATGAGTTAAAAAACGAGTTTGACAAAAGACTTAATCAAAAGCGTCGAAAAATCACACAAGGGGATGATTTGGCGCCAGGAATATTAAAAATAGTTAAAGTATACTTAGCCGTAAAACGTCAAATTCAACCTGGCGATAAAATGGCTGGCCGTCATGGAAACAAAGGTGTGATCTCAAAAATTAACCCAATTGAAGATATGCCTTATGATGAATATGGTATTCCGGTAGATATTGTTTTAAACCCATTGGGCGTACCATCGCGTATGAATATTGGTCAAATTCTTGAAACTCATCTGGGTATGGCTGCAAAAGGCATTGGAGAAAAAATTAATAAACTTTTAGAAAAAAAATCAGCAATCTCTAAATTACGTGAGTTTATGCAAATGGCCTACAATCTAGGTACCAATATACGCCAAACAGTCAACTTAAATAATTTTACAGACAACGAAATATTATCTTTAGCTAAAAATTTAAAAAAAGGCATGCCAATTGCTACCCCGGTGTTTGATGGCGCGCAAGAAAGCGAAATCAAGGATCTATTACAACTCGGTGGACTACCATCTTCCGGCCAGATTACTTTATTTGATGGTCGTACTGGTGAAAAATTTGAACGTAAGGTCACTGTAGGGTATATGTATATGCTCAAACTTAACCATTTAGTAGATGATAAAATGCACGCACGTTCAACTGGATCATACAGTCTTGTAACACAACAACCCTTAGGTGGTAAAGCGCAATTTGGTGGTCAACGCTTTGGCGAGATGGAAGTGTGGGCATTAGAAGCATATGGTGCAGCGTATACCTTACAGGAAATGCTAACTGTAAAATCTGACGATGTAAATGGTCGCACTAAAATGTATAGGAATATTGTCGATGGCAACCATCAGATGGAACCGGGTATGCCAGAATCATTCAATGTTCTCTTACAAGAAATCCGATCTTTAGGTATTAACATTGACCTAGAAGATGAGTAATTAACTGGCATCTGCTGTACTGTTTACAGTGCGCTCAGGGTTCTTAAAATAGTCCTTGAGCAGTCCTATCCGACCGGAGCTAATGCGTGAAAGACTTAATAAAATTGTTAAAAACACAACATCATGCTGAAGAATTTGATGCAATTAAGATTGCTCTGGCATCGCCAGATACGATTCGTTTATGGTCTTTTGGTGAAGTTAAAAAGCCAGAAACTATTAACTACCGAACCTTCAAGCCTGAACGTGATGGGCTTTTTTGTGCGCGAATCTTTGGCCCTGTTAAAGATTATGAATGCTTATGTGGCAAATATAAGCGCCTGAAGCATCGCGGCGTTATATGTGAGAAATGTGGTGTAGAAGTAACACAAACTAAAGTGCGTCGTGAAAGAATGGGGCATATCGAACTTGCATCTCCTATCGCCCATATCTGGTTCCTAAAATCACTACCATCACGTATTGGGTTACTGTTAGATATGCCATTGCGTGATATTGAAAGAGTACTATACTTCGAATCTTATATTGTTATTGAGAGCGGGATGACTACTCTTGAGAAATATCAGCTCCTAACGGAAGAGCAATACCTTGATGCTTTAGAAGAGTTTGGTGATGAATTTGAGGCAACAATCGGAGCTGCAGCTATTCAAACTCTTTTTAAAAATATCAACTTAGATCAAGAGTGCGAACAATTACGTGTTGAGTTAAATGAATCTAACTCTGAAACTAAGCGCAAAAAACTAACAAAACGTATAAAATTACTTGAAGCATTTATACAATCTGGTAATAAACCAGAATGGATGATCCTTAATGTTCTGCCAGTATTACCACCTGATTTGCGACCGCTTGTGCCATTAGATGGCGGTCGTTTTGCAACATCTGACTTAAATGATCTATATCGTCGTGTAATTAATCGTAATAATCGATTGAAGCGCTTACTAGATCTAGCAGCGCCAGATATTATTGTACGTAATGAAAAGCGTATGTTACAAGAAGCAGTAGATGCTCTATTAGATAACGGACGTCGAGGTCGTGCCATTACTGGTTCTAATAAACGTCCTTTGAAATCTTTAGCGGATATGATAAAAGGTAAGCAAGGTCGATTCCGTCAAAACCTTCTAGGAAAACGTGTTGATTATTCCGGTCGATCAGTTATTACAGTAGGACCATGCCTACATTTACATCAGTGTGGTCTGCCTAAAAAAATGGCATTAGAACTATTCAAACCATTTATTTACGGAACACTAGAACTTCGTGGTTTAGCGACAACGATTAAAGCAGCAAAAAAAATGGTTGAAAGAGAAGAATCGGTGGTCTGGGACATATTAGAGGAGGTTATCCATGAACATCCAGTACTACTCAATCGCGCCCCCACTCTACATCGTTTAGGTATCCAAGCCTTTGAACCAGTTCTAATTGAGGGGAAAGCAATACAATTGCACCCACTAGTCTGTGCAGCATATAATGCTGACTTTGATGGTGATCAGATGGCAGTTCATGTTCCTCTAACTATGGAAGCTCAGCTAGAGGCACGTGTTCTCATGATGTCAACTAATAATATCTTATCACCTGCAAATGGCGAGCCAATTATTGTTCCATCTCAAGACGTAGTGCTAGGTTTATATTACATGACTCGAGACTGTGTTAATGCCAAAGGTGAAGGCATGATATTAGGCAGTGCAAAAGAAGCTGAACGAATGTATCGCTCTGGTCTTGCTTCACTTCATGCTCGCGTTAAAGTACGCATTACAGAATACGAAAAAAATGAAAAGGATCAATGGAGCTCTAATACTCATATCATTAATACTACTATTGGTCGATCTGTGTTATGGATGATCGTACCAAAAGGTTTGCCTTTTTCGATAGTGAATCAAACATTAGGTAAACAAGCTATTTCTCAAATGTTAAATACTTGTTATCGTATTTTAGGATTAAAAGAAACTGTGATTTTTGCTGATCAAACTATGTATACTGGCTTTACATATGCAGCGCGTTCTGGTACGTCTGTAGGTATTGATGATATGGTTATTCCCCAGAAAAAAATAGATATTATTCGAGAGGCAGAGTCAGAAGTCACGGAAATACAAAAACAATTTCAATCTGGCCTAGTAACAGCTGGAGAACGATATAATAAAGTCATTGACATATGGGCCGCAGCAAATGAACGCGTTGCTCAAGCTATGATGGAAAATCTATCTACAGAAGTTGTAGTGAATTGTAGGGGTATCTCGGAACGTCAAATTTCTTTCAACAATATTTTTATGATGGCTGACTCTGGCGCTAGAGGCTCTGCTGCGCAGATTCGTCAACTAGCAGGTATGAGAGGATTGATGGCAAAACCAGATGGATCTATTATTGAAACACCCATTACCGCAAATTTCCGTGAAGGATTAAACGTTCTTCAATATTTTATTTCAACACATGGTGCACGCAAGGGACTCGCAGATACTGCATTAAAAACCGCCAACTCAGGTTATCTAACCCGTAGATTAGTGGATGTAGCACAGGATCTAATAGTTACTGAAGATGACTGTGGTACACACGAAGGAATTTTAATGACGCCCTTAATCGAAGGTGGAGATGTTAAAGAGCCACTACGAGAACGTGTATTAGGTCGTGTAACTTCAGAAGATGTCCTCAATCCAGGAACGCTTTCAATATTATTATTACGTAACACACTCTTACATGAGCAGGAGTGTGACATATTAGAAGAACATTCGGTAGACAGCTTAAAAGTGAGATCAGTAGTGAGTTGTGAAACTGACTTCGGTGTTTGTGCGCACTGTTATGGTCGAGATCTTGCACGGGGTCATATTATCAATAAAGGTGAGGCAATTGGAGTTATCGCTGCTCAATCTATAGGGGAGCCAGGTACTCAATTAACCATGCGTACCTTTCATATTGGTGGGGCAGCATCACGCGCAGCAGCTGAATCTAGCATTCAGGTTCAAAACAAAGGGACAGTAAAATTAATCAACGCTAAATCAGTTACTAATTCTGAAGGAAAGCTGGTAATTACTTCACGTCACACTGAACTAAAAATAATAGATGAATTTGGACGTACTAAGGAAAGCTATAAAATTCCTTATGGAACTACAATGCTAAAAAGCACGCAAGAAAATGTCTCAGCTGGGGAAACGGTTGCTTACTGGGATCCACATACTATGCCAGTAATTACTGAAGTTAGCGGCTTCATTCGATTTACAGATATTATTGACGGTTTAACTATCACTCGCCAAACTGATGAGTTAACTGGTCTTTCTTCTCTTGTGGTTCTTGATAGCGCTGAACGAACTGCTGTTGGAAAGGATCTTCGTCCAGCCCTTAAAATACTAGATGCCAACAATCAAGACGTCATGAATCCAGGATCTGAGATGCCTGTTCAGTATTTTCTTCCAGGGAAAGCCATTGTGCAACTAGAAGATGGCGCAAAAATTAGTGCTGGTGATACACTAGCCCGCGTTCCACAGGAATCTGTCGGCACTAAAGATATTACCGGTGGTCTTCCGCGCGTTGCTGATCTCTTTGAAGCTCGTCGTCCAAAAGAACCGGCTATTTTAGCTGAAATTAGTGGTATTATTTCCTTCGGTAAAGAAACAAAAGGTAAACGTAGACTTCTTATTACACCAATTAATGGTAATGATCCGTATGAAGAAATGATTCCAAAGTGGAGACAATTAAACGTATTTGAAGGTGAACATGTAGAACGGGGAGATGTTGTTTCTGATGGTCCTGAGTCACCACATGATATCCTGCGACTACGCGGCGTACATGCTGTTACTCGTTATATTACTAATGAAGTTCAAGAAGTGTATCGCTTACAAGGCGTAAAGATTAATGATAAACATATTGAGGTTATCATTCGTCAAATGCTACGAAAAGTTACAATTCAAAACGCAGGCGATTCTGACTTCCTTACTGGGGAACAAGCTGAATTTTCTCGCTTAAGGATAGCTAATCGTAACTTAGAAGAGCGTGGTAAGATTGAGGCAACTTTTGTGCGTAATCTTCTGGGTATCACAAAAGCCTCTCTAGCAACGGAATCGTTTATTTCTGCTGCTTCTTTTCAAGAAACAACCCGTGTTCTCACTGAAGCTGCAGTTTCAGGCAAGTATGACAAGCTACGCGGCTTAAAGGAGAATGTTATTGTTGGTCGATTAATTCCAGCTGGTACTGGTTACTCATACCATAAAGATCGCATTCGACAAAATAAATCAGATGAAAAATCTACTTTACATAACATAACTGCTGATTCAGCTGCTGCTAGCTTAACAGAGTTACTAAATTCTAGTTTTGATAAATTTACATCAGATTCATGATTTTATTATTACTCATAACTATTTATATAATAAATAAGTGTAACTATCATGCATAATAAAGTTCGCATTGGTGTTGTTGGATCAGATGGCCGCATGGGCAGACAATTAATACAGTCTATTATTCAGACTCCTGGGGTTCTTTTAGGGGCTGCAGTAGTAAACAGTTGCTCATCGTTGATAGGGCGTGATGCAGGTGAGTTAGTTAATCATTCAGTATTAGGTATTACTATTACTGATACTCTTGATAAAGTAATTAATAACTTTGATATCCTTATTGACTTTACTAGTCCGAAAGGAACCTTAACCTATCTATCATTTTGCAGAAAACATTATAAAAGTATGGTAATTGGTACGACTGGATTTAATGATTTAGAGGCAATTCTGATAAAAAATGCTTCTCAGGAAATACCTATTGTTTGTTCTTCTAACTTTAGTATCGGCGCTACTTTAACGCTTAAGGTAGTAGAAAAAATAGCGAAAATTATGGGCGAACACGCAGATATTGAAATAATTGAAACGCATCATCGAAAAAAAGTTGATTCACCATCTGGCACTGCATTAGCTATGGGAAAAGCTATCGCTAAAGTAATGAAATGGGACTTTAATCAACATGCGGTATATCCTAGAGATAGAGTTATTGGGCCGCGCTTAGAAAAAACTATTAGTTTTACTAGTATACGATGTGGAAATGTCATCGGGGAACATAAGGTTCTATTCGCAGATATTGATGAACATATTGAGATTAGCCATAAAACTTTAGATCGCTCTGTCTTTGCAAAAGGAGCAATTACAGCAGCTTTATGGTTACGCACGAAAAAAATAGGTCTTTTTAAAATGATCGATGTTCTAGAATTACAAGACATATAATATAGTGACAAGATATATAATATAGTGATATATTTATATATCTTGTATATCTGAAAAATAGTAATTTTTATCTTAGTGTTGTAAAAAATCAGGGCGCTTCATAAAACGAAAAAAGTCAGTTTCCGGACTCAAGACTACAATATCCTGATGATCACTAAAACTACTTTCATAAGCACGTAAACTACGCAAAAAAGCATAAAAATCTGGATCTTTGCTAAATGCATCAGAAAAGAGTTTTGCAGATTCCGCATCCCCTTCTCCTTTAGTAATTAGAGCTTGACGACGTGCTTCTGCAAGAGTACGTTCAACCGCATAATCTGCCTGAGCTCTAACTATTGCTGCTTCCTCCGCGCCCTGTGCACGTTGACTACGAGCAACTGATTCCCTTTCAGCACGCATGCGTGCATAGATAGCATCAGAAACCTCAGTTGGGAGATTAATTTGTTTAATACGTACATCGATAACCTTAATACCTAGCGCTTCCATACTGTTTTGATTAACAGGTAACGTTATAGAGCTCTCATTATGATGGTTGAATAAACCTAAAGCATTATCCTGGCTTGAACTACCAGTATTTAATGCATCACGCACATCAGTTGTAAGTCTACCATGAGAATCAGTTACAATATCCTGAACATCTAACCGACCGATTTCAGAACGCAAGCGATCACTAAATTTACGCTTTAACAACACTTCAGCCTGCGAAATATCACCACCACCAGTAGCAAGATAATAACGACTAAAATCACTTACACGCCATTTTATATATGAATCCACAATTAAATCTTTTTGCTCTTTAGTAACAAATCGATCTGCTTGATTATCCATAGTTTGAATGCGAGCATCAAGTAACTTAACTGATTCTAAACCAGGAATTTTAAGGTGAATACCAGGCATATATACTAATGGTTGATTTTCAGAATTACGCAACACTTTACCAAATCTCATGACAATCCCACGTTCACCTTCCTGAACGATATAAATTGACATACATATTATTCCTAGAACAACTAACACGAAAATAAATGGCTTACGCATTGTTACTCTCTCCCTTGGTTCATGGTGTTAGTGCGTTTAGAATTTATTCGTCTTGCTTCTATAATATCATTTGAGTTAAATGCAGTAATACTTTGATGGGTTTTTTCTTTACTATTAACATCTGATAAAGGAGTAAGATTTTGTATTTTTTTGACATTACATTGAGGCGCTTTATCAATTTTAGTAGACTGATGAGAAATGAGTTGCTCTATAGGTAAAACTATTAAATGATTAGTTTTTTCATTAACCAAAACTTTTCTTGTATGACCTAGAACACGTTCCATAGTTTCGATATATAAACGCTCACGAGTAATTTTTGGTGCAGCTTTATACTCAGGCAAAATACGCGAAAAACTATCTACCTCACCTTGTGCTTCTAAAATAACGCGCGTTTTATATGCACGTGCTTGCTCTAAAATACCCTGTGCATCACCACGAGCGCGTGGTAACCGATCATTAGCATAAGCTTCGGCTTCACGCACTACTTGTTCTCGATTCTCACGGGCAGCTATTGCATCATCAAAAGCTGCTTTGACATCTTCTGGTGGGCGCGCTGCTTGAAGATTCACATCTAACAATGTAATACCCATATCATATAAGCCAATTGTTTCTTCCAGCTCACTCTGTGTCTTGCTTCTAACTACTGTACGCCCTTCAGTGAGAATACGATCCATTGTTAAATGCCCAATAACACCACGCAAGGCACTATCAGTTGCCTGTCTTAGGCTATCATCGGCACTATTGACAGAGAACAAGTAACGCTCTGGATTAGTAACACGATATTGTACATTCATTTCTACCCGCACAACGTTTTCATCAGAAGTCAGCATGGTCCCGGAAGCTGATAATTCACGAACTGCTTCAACATTTACTGCTTGTACTTGATCAATAAAAGTTGGCTTCCAGTTTAAACCTGGGTATACTATATGACTAAATTTTCCCAATCTGGTAATTACACCTCTTTCAGCTTCCTTGATTGTATATAGTCCGCTAATACCCCAAACAAAAACTATAGAAAAAATAATAATATACATCAATCGTTCATTGGTGCTAGTAAAACGAGGAGGCTCGCCATGACTATTTTTTTTAGCACCACCTAATCCAAAAAATTGACGAATAATTTGAAGAAAAATATTGTCCCACTTAGTTTCTGTGTTGTTGCATGCTCCTTTGTTAGTATTACCTGTAGAATTGCCACCCGTATTATGGCTATCGCCCCACGGGTTATTATCCTGTCCATGATCTCCAGGGTGATTCCATGCCATATTTGTACTCCATTAATAATTTTATATTGTCATCCGGACAGGTATGACATATTAGGAAGTTTATAGAAACAATAATGTCATAAAATGTCATAGACCGTTTCTCTTGATGATTATTTGTACCATATACCAGTTAATAATTATTACTATTAATATATCTCATTTCTTTTAAAATACGATACACAAAAGGTTTTACAGATACTGTGTGATTATATTTTTATATGTAAAATTCAGGATACATACAATTTATCTGAAAATTAATTAAGATCGAATATATCAGATAATTTTATAAGCCCCTATATGAATTATAGTAACGATATATCACGCTATATTACTATATAATATATCTTTTAATAGTTTTAATAGTTATAAATTTGATATCTTATATATTATAAGATAATTTATTATGTTTAGAAAAACTAATAACAGATTAGTAAAACTCTTTCTAAATCATGTCATGTAAGAAAGTTTTGACAATATAAATTTTACCGCTATACAATCATACTATTTGTTAATACATCAGTAATGGTTTTTAATGGTTTTTATACTAACTCCCTAAATTCTATCTTAGTAGATTAAAGATCTCTATATCCAAAATCTTAATTATTTCCTGTTATTCAAAAACCTAAGATTTTTCAATAAGTGAATTTTTTAAACTCGGTATTTTTTGAGCCTCCAAAAATATTCTAACACTATTTTGTAGATTCTAATGCTAGCTCAAATGATATCACGATAGATATAGCGCACTTATAGAGATATTTTAGTTATAATATTGATTATAATTAAAACCGAATTCAATAATTAAATCTGATCATATCAGGTACATTTTTGATAAATGAAATGAGTAAAAATAAAAATACTTATATATTATTAATTAATAAAAATTGCTTTTTACAATAGATCCTATAATCAGTACACTTTTATCATTTGATCATTTACATATATTTTCTTAAGTTATATTTTTACTTGGACTTTCTGAAATCATCCTAATGTAACCTAATGTAACATGCTACATAAAAGCTTTATTATTCTTAATCCTGCATCAAAATGATCTGCAATATTTTTTTATAAGCGCAATCAAATTTGTCACTATCAAGCCAATATATATCATCCGACCAGCTACGAAGCCAGGTCATTTGGTTTTTTGCTAACCGTCGAGTTGCATAGATAGTTTGAGATACCATATTCTGATAATTTATTTGTCCAGATAAATAAGACCACATTTGTCGATATCCTACACATCGCATAGACGACATACCGGCATGTAAGTCACCACGCTCAAAAAACTCTTTTACCTCATATTCAAACCCTAATTTCATCATCTCATGCACACGTTTTTCAATCTTCTGGTTAATTAAATCCCGACTTAGAGGCGCAATTGCAAATGCAGAAATGTTATATGGTAAAGATCGTCCAGATTTTTTAGTTAAGTCAGTAATAGTTTGACCAGAAATTAAAAATACCTCTAATGCACGCGACAATCTTTGAGTATCATTAATATGAATATATTTTGCTGCAACAGGGTCAACAGAATATAGCTGCCGATGAACAGCATGCCAACTTTTTGTATATGCTATATCTTTTATATATTGACGTACTTCTGGACTGGATGGAGGAAGGGGCGATAATCCATTTTTGAGAGCCTTATAATAAAACATAGTCCCTCCAACTAATAGCGGAATACGTCCACTTTTAGTGATGCTATCCATTTCAATTAATGCATCATGACAAAACTCAGCCGCAGAGTAAGTCTCGGATGGATCTCGAATGTTTAATAAACGATGCGGTGCAAACAGAAGCTCTTCTAAAGAAGGTTTAGCGGTACCAATATCCATACCCCTGTAAATTAATGCTGAATCTACGCTAATCAGGTCTACTAACAATGCTTTCTGTAGAGCAAGAGCTAAATTAGTTTTACCTGATGCTGTGGGTCCCATTAAAAAAATTGCCCGCGGATAGTTAATATTTAATTGTTTACTCATCCTGCAATACTTTAATCTCTGTTGAGTCTATATCTTTTTAAAAAATTAGTATAATGCTCATTTTTTATACCAGGTTAATTTGTAATTTTCTTGCAAAAATAAATTTTTTAGTCTAGAACCTTTCATTATTAATATCTTTCAAACACGTAATGCGTCAGTGATTAGTACTTTAAATTTTTTACTATAAATATTCATCTGTAGAGTCAAAATTCTATATAAATATTATTAATTATACTATTCAGGTCTAGTGATAATCAATAATTTAATTGCTATAATTTACTGTTTGATCGTGAATAACTTAACTGAGTTCTCCTCATAATTCACGAGATCTAGATTTTTATTTAGCAGGAATACCCTTTGCACTGAATTTTATTGAAAAGAAATACTCTATAAAAAATAGAAATCATTTTCATACTATTTATTTTAATATTTATCTATTTATATAAAACTATTTGTTATGCAATGCATATTTATAACATTAAAAAAAATTAAAACCTGTGCTATTGATCAGATAATCTATAAGTTCTTATCATCATAAGTAAGTATTTTCTAATAATTAATATATAATACTGTTCTATTCTCATAGAGAATATCATTAATTTTTAATATTCATTACTTTGATAATAATCATCTAAAATAACAGTTGTAGTTATAACTAAAAATAGCATCTCATAATATTTCATTATATCACAATCCATTAATCTATTAATAATTTTATATGCTTGTAAAAAAATTAATATTATTCCTATTTTATAATAAATTATTTTATAGAAAATTTAATTTATTTTATATGTAACGATATAACTTAATAAAAGAATTTTACTTTTAAAAACTTTTATCCTTAACTGGCAAACTTATAATTGCACAAAAAATAATTGTTAAGTATATTCTAAATTAGTAGTAAAATTAATCTCTATTATCTGACTTTTTCTTATACTTGAAATACATCTTAATAGTAACTTTTTAATAAAAAAAACCACGTTTATTGTTCGTATTTTTTATTAATTTTTATTATGGTAAAGATAATCACACCTATAATGCAAAATATCAATATATCATTCAAATTATTTTAATCAAAATACATGATCTCCTATCAGGCGAAAAAACCTTAGATGAAATAATAACTGAATAAAATCTATATAATTTTATTATACAAAAACATGAACGATAATGCTGTTAGTATATCGTAAAAAAAAAATATAATTAAAGCAGTAGGTTTACTTTAGGGTGTTACTAGAATAAAAAATTAAAAATAAAAATTCGATTTATATCTTATATCTATAAATGATCATATGAATAAAACAATAATTAATTATATCATATTCTTAAATTAATCAAATCAAACTCTCTAAAAAGTTAAATTTTTATTGTTGCTACTAGCTGCTAAAGATTAAATAGTATCTATAAAATAGATTGATAATAATCAAATTATACTAGATATTTACTAATAAAAGTTATAGTATAAATTAAATTAATATTTAAGCTATTAGAATAAATCGTTAATGATTAACTTCTTTCGTATACCTTACTACATTGCATAATATTTTACTCGACTTAAATAGAATTCTGCGTTTAATTTTATAGGACTTTACCTTTAAAAGTATAAAAACTTTTCTAATCTCATATCGCTATATTATAACTATTTAAGATGAGAATTCACTTTTAATAGCAGAACTCTTACGAAAATTTAATAAATTAAAACCTTCATTTTTTTGCAGTTATAACTGCATCAAAACTTATTCAACTCTACTAATTTAAACTAAAAACTAGTTATTATTTATCGATACGAAGTATTCATGTCTATAACCACTAAATCATGATCATTATATATATTTTATTTTGTTTTATTTCATGCAAAAATAAAACAAATATAGCTGCATTTCTTATCTTCTGCAATAATATTATTGATGTAATCCATTGATTGTACAATCAAATTTTTATCTTATTTTACTGTCACATATACGTACTTCTTTTAATTTTAACGCAATGGACCCTTATAAGATTAATTGATAAAACTAATGTTATTTTTGAATTTTACCATACCATACCTAATAATTTAAAAGGGTGCATATAGTAATAATACAGAAGATATACTATCTTTTTAATGGTAGATGGTATTTTTATTATGCTAAAATGCAAAATAAAATCATGCCTTGTGATAAATTTTTTCTATTATTATGTTTAACTACTAGCATGCATAATGTTTATTAAATTTTCTGCGTAGATATCTATTACGGTGAATGCAACAAGAAATAGTTATGGAGACCTTGATACAATGACTTGCTAATTTTTTTTTGATAAAAATAAGTAGCAAGAAGTCTTTCATCTCTTGTGTTACTAATAAAACCGATTTCAATTAATAAAGAAGGAATATAAGGTGAGCGCAACACGCCAAAACTAGCATATGCCGGTTTAGATTTATGCAAAGCGCTCACATGCCTCAACTGACACAATACTTTAGTAGCTATCTCATAACCAACTCGCTGGGCATAGATAAACTGAAGATCTAATAGAGCTTGTCTTACATATCGATCAGTGTCACTACCTTCAGGCAAGCTATTTTTCTTTGTACGAAAAGCGTTCAATTGACCATCTTTTTTTCTTAATCTATTTACCAGTTCACGACTGGCTCGGCGATTAGACAAAACCCACGCTGAAGCTCCATATGCTCTGCAATTATGTGCAGAATCTACATGAATAGATATCAGTATATTAGCTTTTTTCTTATAAGCTATTAGTGAGCGTTCTGCAACAGAAATAAAATGGTCGCCATTACGAATCATTACCCCATGAAACATGGGATCAGAATTTAACCATACTTGAAGCTGACGCGCGATAATAAGAGTTATGTTTTTTTCTTTTAAGCCATGTTTGCTAACAGCACCTGGATCTTGCCCACCATGCCCGGCATCAATCGCAACTATAATCTTATTTTGAATATCATTAACACTAAAAGTCGCGTGTCTCTTAGTGTTTTTTCTAGTTTGATCAGCAGTGTATGTGTGTTTTAAGGTACTGATAGCAGATGAAACTATTAGCTTTTTCTTAAACTTGTGAAGATGAGCGAGGTGGTTTAAATCAATCTGCTTATTACGAATAATAGTAAATATAAGATTATAACGACAACCAGTATGATTCATGACAACTTTGATTTTTCCACAATTTGCTAATTGAAAAACTAAATGTAAATTGTGAGCATTACCTACCCTTACTCGGATAAATTGTACGATACCATCAGAACTAAATTTTCGGGGTAATCCGTTTAGAATAATACTGTCACGAACATTTAAAACTATACGATCAGGATTATGTAAAACAAAGAAAACATATGCCGGCTTATTAAAAAAACTCAGCGTAATATTTTCTGAGTTTTGCCTGTTAGTAATATTAATCTCTAACAAAGTAGATGCGTGAACAGAAAAAAAAAAGAATAATGGCATCAGGAATAACCAGTGTTTCATATTTTGTATCATGCTAGAATTTTTGACGCATTATCCACTATAAAATACTTAAACCATTAAAAATAGCCAAACATACCTAATTATAACATATTATAAAACTATTCAATTTCAAATATAATTTTACATTAGATGTATCCACAGCACATTAGAAAAGGTATGTAATAGCTTAGTTTGCATTGCTCTGTTTAGTCAAAAGTAATCAAAACATGTGTTTTCTGATTTTAGTTCAGATGCTCTATATCATTTAGATAAAAATATATCACAAAATTAAGCAATTAAATAAATTTAACTATAATATCAATATGATTGATAGTTTTTTATTGTAATCTATAATTTTATACTCTTTTTAAAAACAAAATTTTAGACATGCTCAATAAGTCAAACGATGCATTAATAATAGAACCAATATCCTAAACAATCGAATATTTATACTGTACTGAACATAAAGACTTTAAAGTGTGTCAATTAAAGAATCTAATACATGAACACCTTACGCAAGAAAATAACTAAGATCTAATAACATTAGATCTGTTTCATATATCATGAATAGTTAATAGAATATATAATCAAATTACAGATAATTAAGAAAATAATTAATACTACTCTTTTTAGTCATACTGTACCGATAAATTGTTTTATTTTCCCTAAAATAATAGGTAAGAATATTAACATAAATTAGACTGTTGCATATATATAACTATATACAGATAATTTAACTAAATGAAAACTAATGTTAATTATTATAAATATGCATAGATCAAAGAGAGAGAGGGCATCTCTTAATGATTTATAACTATACAGTATTTCTGGAAATTGTTTGAAAAACTCTAAATATTTAACTATAGAGCATCTATTCAATATAGTTATAGCTTTCTCTGTAAACTACAGTATGACTAATTCTCCACAAAAAGAAATACATATATCTTCTATCTTGGCAATAAGAATATTATTCTAGTGATGGAATAAGCATTGTTATAAATTCTACAGTCTACAGATAACTATCACAAAAAACACAAAGCTCACAATAATTATACAATATATAAATGATAATAATGTGAATACCACGTAAGTCAATAATAAAACAGAAAATTGTATGCATTATTAAGAGCTAAATGTTACATGTTAAATATGAAAACACTTTAAAACTAACTGATGTAATTAGTTTTTATAAATAATGCATTATTCTATATATCAAATGACTTATGGGTATATTATTTTTAGTAGAACTAATATACATTTTGTTTTTTATCATAACAGTAGATAACTCTCTTACTAAAACATTGATCTACAAAATATAGATTAAAATAGGCGCACAATTGTTCTTAAAACAAAAAAAGAAAGTAAAGTTTATAGAAAACCAGTTATCTATAAAAATGCAATATGATATGATTATATAATCAATCAACACCTAGAATATAATCAAAACTATATAGAATAATTAGGTGCAAAAATGAACACTATAAATCAATGGCGCCCGAGTGCGTCACTTGTTAATTTATTTCACCGTGCAAAAATTATCGCTAAAATAAGACGTTTTTTTTACGACCGAGAGATACTAGAAGTGGAAACGCCAGCCATGAGTCAGTTCACAGTAACTGATATAAATATCTCCTCATTCGAAACTTGCTTTTTTAAGCCTGAGAATCTTTACCATACAGATAGCCTGAAGCTCTGGTTAACAACCAGTCCTGAATATCACATGAAACGTTTACTAGCCGCAGGTAGCGGTCCTATTTATCAGTTATGCCGTAGTTTTCGAAACCAAGAATGCGGACGTTATCACAATCCAGAATTTACAATATTAGAATGGTATCAGCCAAACTACGACATGTACCGCTTAATGAATGAAGTCAATGATTTATTGAAAACTATATTATACGATCCAATAGTAGAAACTTATTCATATCAGGAAATCTTTTTGCGCTACTTAGATCTTGACCCACTAGCTGCAGATAATTCTCAGCTACGTATAGCCGCAGAAAAACTAGGCCTTAAAAATCTTACTCAAAACGAAAAAAATCGAGATACAATTTTGCAACTGCTCTTTATTAATGGCGTAGAGAAGGAAATTAGTACAGAAAAACTTGTATTTATCTACAACTTCCCTGCAACTCAGGCTGCTCTTGCTGTTCTCAGTAAAGAAGATGACCGTGTGGCTGAGCGTTTTGAGGTGTATTTTAAAGGAGTTGAGCTTGCAAATGGGTTTTGTGAGCTAACAGATGCCAATGAACAACGTCAACGTTTTGAAAGAGATAATCATAAACGATATTCTTCTGGTCTATCACAAAAACCTATTGATACCTACTTTTTAAGTGCCTTAGCTCATGGTATGCCAGAGAGCTCTGGCGTTGCATTAGGTGTTGATCGTCTAGTTATGTTGGCTCTAAAAGCAGAGAATTTAAGCGACGTTATTGCTTTTTCAGTAGATCGTTGTTAATTACAAATAGTAACAGTATGAGCATGCTAAGAATCGCTTATCTCAACTATTAAAAGTCTTCTTAATTCTGTGACAATTCTCTATAAAATAAGTATTACAGATTACATAAATGAACCTATAATATTAAATATATATACACCCTGCTAATTTTTAATACCATTTATCTTTTACGCTGACTGGATTGAGATGCAAATAAATCCATGCGTATCTCAAGCGCTGGACATGGCATTTCTAGACCGCTTGTTTTAAAGCCAAGTAATACTAATTGGTGCAGGTCATGACGTAATGGCATTCGATCTTCCATTTCAGCAGCATGTACACGTAATTCGAATAACTGCATACCTTGTTTAATATTGACTATAAAAGCTTCTGGAGGTGGATTTTTTAAGACAAAACGACAATGTTGTGCAGCATCAAGCAAAACTTTTGTTACCTGCTCACTATTAGCGGTTAAAGAAACAGGAATATTTAGCACCACACGCGTGACAGAGTCCGATAGCGACCAGTTAATCAACTGCTCAGTAATAAAGGACCTATTAGGTACAATGATCTCTTTTCGATCCCAATCAGTTATTGTTGTAGCGCGGGTGTTAATACGCGTAATAGTGCCAGTAAGGTCACGAATCGTCACAGTATCACCTATGCGAATTGGTTTTTCAAATAAAATAATCAATCCAGAAATAAAATTAGCAAAGATTTCCTGTAAACCAAAACCTAGCCCTAAGCTCAATCCAGCGACTAACCACTGTAATTTAGACCAATCTATACCAATTAAGGAAAAAGCTGTTAAACTACCAAGTACTATGATTAAATATTTAGTAGAAGTGATAATAGCATAACCTGTGCCAGGCGTGAGACTAAGGTGCTGCAATAGAGCCAGCTCCAATAAAGCCGGCATATTCCTCACTAATTGAGTAGTGACAATTAATACTAGTATAGCATTTATTACTGATCCAAGTGTCATTGCTTGTATAGTATCAACTCCTTTAATCGTAGCACTAACATCCCAAAGACGTATATTGGCTAAAAAACTAAAAGCAGCATGAATTTCTGACCACAAGGCAATCATAGAGATTAGGGCGATCCATGTAAGAAGTGATCGAACTAACTGTAAGGACTGCGCACTAATAGCATCTAAATTAATAGTTGCTTCTTCTGTGTCTATATTATCAGTAATGTGCTGATAAGATGTTAGTTTTTCTCCAGTCCGAACACGTTGAGAGAGGATTTCTGCACGTCGAGTACGCGCCCGATCAAAAGCAATTCGACGTCTTTGAATTAACATCCATCGACGAATGATATGATAAATTACCAGACAAAGAAAACCGATTGCTAATGAGGTTTCAAGCCTAGCTAATAAAGCTTGAGATGTTTCTAAATAACCAATGCAAGCAGCTAAAGCTGCTATTACAGGAATAATAATCATTATATTCCATAAAATTTTATTGATGACATTTGAATAATTTTCCTTATTATCAATATATAATGAAATACCAGCACGTTTTAAGCTTGCTGTTACTAGACTTAATACACCACAAATAAAGATAAAACATAAACGACCAAGAGTAGGGTAAAATTTACGATCTGAGAGAGTAGCAAAAGCTATTGACATCATAATTAATGGTACCACTACTCCGATGCATAATGTATAAAAACGCATAGCAAGAGCTACTCGATGTTTTGGCCAGCGAAAATGCACAATAAATAGGCCTTGTTGGCAAGCAAAGACATTGCAAATCATAAAACCCCATAATAGGGGTACGCTGGCACTGACACCATCACCAATCGATACTGCAATCGAGTAAGGCCAGGCGTGCTGCAGGCCATATCCTAAAGCTGCCCATAGTACTGGTAATGGCATTGCAACAAGAATAGACCAAAAAACAGTTCGTATAGTTAGATTAAATTGATCTTGTGTAACTTTTCCAACTTTACTAGCGGATCTATCAAGAAAAGAGCGGAAATGATGACGAGAGCTAACAGTAAAAGCAACAAACATAGTAGCTAAGAAAATTGGTAGGAGCGTATCACGACCAGTCACCATCATTACTATTGCTCTGCTTAATTGATCTAGTGTATCTAATGATAAAAATTGCTGTAGATCCTTTAATAGTTCAATTGGGTAGGTAATATTTAGCGCGCTAACATCAGCTGTCCAAAATAGATAACGATGAGTGGCATCTTTTACTTCATTTAATGCATCTACTAATTGACTATTGCTAACATTTAATTTGGTAAGCTCAAGAGTTAAAGCATCACAACCAGATAATAATGAAGTTAAGAGTTCGTACTGAGCTTTAAACTGTGAGGTAAGTATATGCTCATGTGCCTTGCTGATAAAATGATGGTTAGCATGTATTTCTAGCGCTTTTTGCTCTAATAAATCTGCATAATACAAGCGTTTTGCACGTAACTCAGCCATTTCACTACCTAATTGCTGTGGTTTTGGAATCTTAGGCAGACGAGCAACTAATGCGCGAAGCGCCTCGCCTAGGGCATTTGAAGCTCCAAGCCATTGAGATTGCTCACAAATAGTGCTTAATGCTTGACGAATTTGCATTGTCTGGATAATAGCTGTTCTTTGTTGAGCAGCCACTAAATCCATACGTAAAGCTTGCTTCTTTAGTTCCAATGATAGTTCACGATTAATGCGAAATTGTTCAGTAATGCTATTTGGGATCTCGCCATGAACTTTTATTAATTTCTCATTAATTTCTAGAGCATGATTTATAGAATGTTGCTTCTCTCTTTGTAATTGATTCCGCAATTCTTGCAATCTCTTGGTTAGTACCGTAGCTGTACGTTGATGTATCTCAGCCTGCATATGTGCAAGCTCTTGTCTATTATTTGCTGATAATTGCTCTAAAATAAGTTCCTTTAATCTAGCCTTGTGTGCAAAGAGCTCTGCCTGATATTGTATGTGTTTTAACTGTTCTATAGTAGTAGTTTGGGAGGGTAAAGCATGCAATTGACGCGATAAATTATGTAAAGAATTACGCAATACAGCCTGCCTATCTGGTAAACGGGGTAGAGAATCGTTAATCTCTTGAGCGCGATCATTCTCTATTTTAGCTTGATGGTATTCTCTTACGATTCGTTTGCTGATTTTTTGAATCTCTTTTTCAAGCTCAGCAACACTCATGTTAGTTAACACTGATTGAGAATGAAGTATTTGTTCATTGATTTTTTGACGAAATTCACGAGACTGTTTAGGAAAATTATCAATACTTTTCTGATAATCTTGAGAGCGATTGACAGATTTCTGATATTCTTTTAGCCAATATAGAGATGTAGAGAGTATAGAGTGATTACTCGTTTCTTGATAAGTTGTATTTTTTGAAGTCTCTAACTCCTCATATTTTTTAATAATTTGCGATGCACTCTGTACATGAGAACCATAAACTGGCTGGAAACAAATCAAATCTATAGTAATAATAAGTAAATATAACATGGCTATCTCGTAATCGGTTGATGATAACCACCTGTAGTTTAGCCTAGCTACCGTACGATAGCAATCGGATCACCAAGACGAATATGTTTGTCTTCTGCAAGATTTTGATTTAAGGTAACTGCATTAGGAGAAAATAAATTAATGACTGTTGAACCAAGCTTGAATCGACCCATCTCCTCCCCTTGCATTAAAGAAATAGTATTTTTCTCTGTTGTATTATTAGCAGACCAATTCCAACACCTGATAATTCCTTTACGTGGTGGAGTGATTGTGCCTAACCAAGTAGTTTCAATGCTTCCAACAATAGTAGCACCAACTAAAATTTGTACCATAGATCCAAAATCAGTATCAAAACGACAAATCACCCGCTCATTTCGCGCAAATATATTAGGAATATGTCGTGCTATAAATGGAGTTACCGCATAAAGCTGGCCAGGTATATACATCATTTCACGTAAAACACCATTACATGGCATATGAACACGATGATAATCTTTTGGGGATAGGTAGGTTGTAATAAAACAACCATTTTGGTATAAATTAGTCATAGCATAATTTCCAGCTAATAACGACAAAAGAGAATAAGAAAACCCTTTGGCTTGAAAGATCTGATCACCTTGAATAGTTCCTATTTGACTAATTTTTCCGTTAACAGGAGAGATCAATAATTCTGGTTTATTTATTTTAGGATAAAGATCATTACGAAGAGAACGTATAAAAAAATCATTAAAAGTATAATAGCTTGCTGTATCAGTAATATCAGATTCCTGCATGTCTACTTTATAATACCAAACAAAAGCATCAATGGCAGCTTTCGTGATCCATTTAATATGTTTATTTGCTCCCCATCCAAACAATTCAGTTATAGCGATTTTAGGCAACGCTTTATATAGGGCGAGTTTTATACAATCTAACATATACACCTCATGAGCTCAAAAGACTATAAATTTCATAAACTAGATACTACCAAACAGACACATGAAACACTAGAAATCTATAACGATATAATGTACGATGAATATGTTAACGATAGCCTATGAACTCTTTAATGATCTATCTATAGCTTAAAAGTTTTAAATTTTTCTATAATCGGTGACATAGCTAATGCAGGGGTCTTAAAACAAGAGAGAAATATCTAACACATATACTAGAGCCTATACGTAAAAATAAAAACAGAACATATTCTTATATTTAACGTCTCAAGTAGCCTGCTACTATTTTATATTGTTCTTTGTAAGCCATTGAAAATAGTTTGATGACCTAATAATACCTTGCATTATTGCTTACAAGCATTTCAATCTATTTCTCATATTATTTTGCATATTAGAATAGGAGACTCTTTAACTGTTTCTTATAAATATGCATCAAAAAATAAACTTTATCAATAATATTGATAAAGTTTATAACTAATGTCATTTTACATACATTTATAAGAAGATATTTATCTTGATAGTTGCTTTAATAAATCACATATTAATAGGTCATATAAAGGTAAACAGACTAATTACAAAAAAAAAGTTAAAATCTGATCTTCCGGTGCATTATTAAGTTAAAAATATCACTTTTAACCAGTTTAAATTTTGAATTAACTTAACTGTATACTAATAAATATAGATGAAAATCTTTTTAATTATATCATATTAAGTGCGCGAATACTTACATAAAAAAGAAATAGACCAATACTTAATTTTGCTAGTCATTTATCTCTTGAATCATGCTATCTATATACATATACTTACAAGTTTTATAAAAAAATACAACCTTTGTCACCTTATGAATATATAAAATATATTTAATAGTATATTTTAATAGTATATATTAAATAGTATACTAGAAAAACTTAACATCAATGATATTTCATGTCATTTATAGATCAAAGGATCAATAGTAGTTTTATATTAACAATAAAAATTAAAAAATAGATAATGAATCCTCGAATCCTAAAATGATACAAGTGGATATGTTCTTATAAAATACTCCTTTTATATCCAGAAGCATAGATAAGTAACTAAATATAATAGTATTATATACTTTTGTATGATACAGCATAATTACTAATACTAAATATTTAAGATGATATTTAGATATCAATCTTTAATTATAAATTAGTAAAATATAATTTTATGTTTTAGTATTTACTACTGATTGTCGTAAGTATTTTACGTATACTGGTTTACAATTAAACGATAATGCATGATAAGTCATTAATATTTAAATATTCGCTTATGATTCCGAAAGTATTCCTTGATAAGAATTCTTATCTTCTTAGATATATTAATCGTCTTAAATTATTGCTTATTAATGAAGGTGTTGATATTTATCATAAAAAGTGTGACTTATTAATTATTCTCTTTGATATATGATCATTTTAATATATGTACTCTTGATACTACACTAAAGTCATTATACTAATAATCACATCGTATCTACGATGGATAAAATAATTTAAACATAAAATATACAATTTATTTTTGATGATAGTGTATTTAGATACGCTAACTATTTAAAATCTATATATCGATATAGTTATGGATAAACTATGAGCAAAATATATTCCGACAACTCTTTTACCATCGGTCATACTCCATTAATTCGACTGAATCGTATTGGTAATAAACGAATTCTTGTAAAAGTTGAGTCACGAAATCCAAGTTTTAGTGTTAAATGTCGTATTGGTTCTAGTATGATTTGGGACGCAGAAAAACGTGGTATTCTCAAAAAAAATATTGAATTAGTTGAGCCAACTAGTGGAAATACTGGAATCGCCTTAGCATATGTAGCAGCAGCACGAGGATATCATTTAACACTGACTATGCCTGAAACAATGAGCATAGAGCGTCAAAAATTATTAAAAGCATTAGGAGCTCATGTAGTTCTCACTGAAGGTTTGCAGGGTATGAAAGGAGCCATTAAAAAATCAGAAGAAATTGTTGCCACCAATCCAAATAAATACCTTTTGCTACAGCAGTTTAATAATCCCGCAAATCCAGCGATTCATGAAAGCACAACTGGACCAGAAATTTGGAAAGATTGTGATGGAAATGTGGATGTATTTATCGCTGGTGTTGGTACTGGCGGGACTTTTACGGGGGTCAGCCGGTATCTCAAAAAAACTAAAGGACTAAAGAACCTTATTTCAATTGCAGTAGAACCAAGTGATTCTGCTGTTATCTCTCAAGTTCTTAATGGTAAGAAAATTAATCCGGGTCCACATAAAATCCAAGGTATTGGCGCTGGTTTTATTCCAAATAATCTCGATATGGATCTTATAGATCGCGTAATGGTTATTACAAATGAAGAAGCGATCTCCACCGCACGTCTTTTAATGCTACAAGAAGGTATTTTAGCAGGGATTTCTTCTGGAGCAGCTCTAGCTGCCGCCATAGCATTACAAAAGGAAAAATCGTTCTTAGAAAAAAATATCGTAGTTATTCTACCTTCATCTGCAGAACGTTATTTATCTACCAATTTATTTTCTGATCTTTAATTTTTAAATTTTACATAAGATACTTTACATTTGCAAAAAACTCCATTTAGGTTACGTATTTATTGAATATATTATATGCTTATTTTTTATGAAATTATTAAATAAAAACCTTTTTGATTGCTTTCCAAGTTTAATACATATTTGTATTGTAAAATATAAAATATATTTATTTTAATATTAGATATCATCTAGATAATTTCAAGATTTCGCATGATCCTATATTAGGAATAATTTTTCTAAAAAATTTTCTAAAAATCATTCGGTCTATAATAAAAAATAAAGCTTATAATTGATAAACGATGACTTTTTATGTTTTATTTTATCCAGTAGTAATCTTTATTTAGATAGTTTATGTTAAACAATATGGATTGGAAATACTTTTTATACTTTTTTTATTTTTATTATTTATTTTTATAATAGTAAAATATAGTAAAAATTTTTAGTTCTTTGGAGAGGTTATAAAATTATAGATATATCAAAAAAACTAATAACTTTATGTATCAAATTTCACAGTTTATTTTAAATATTTAAAATAGCGTGTATCTTTAATGGTGCTGATACCCAGATTCGGACTGGGGACCTCACCCTTACCAAGGGTGTGCTCTGCCTACTGAGCTATATCAGCATATTTGGAGCGGAAAACGGGAATCGAACCCGTATCATCAGCTTGGAAGGCTGAGGTAATCCCATTATACGATATCCGCTACTTAAAAGGCTTGTTATATCCAGGAGATATTTGTAATTTATATTCTATTACTTTACATCTTGTCATACTTTATAATTTATTTCATAAATAATCAGAAGAATATTTATTAATATTATCTTCTAAAATAATGGTGGTGGGAGAAGGATTCGAACCTTCGAAGTCGATGACGACAGATTTACAGTCTGCTCCCTTTGGCCACTCGGGAATCCCACCAATACCTTGACTTTTAAAATGGTGCCGGCTACCGGAATCGAACTGGTGACCTACTGATTACAAGTCAGTCGCTCTACCAACTGAGCTAAACCGGCATTAATTAATTATTAGTTTAAAAAGAGTGAGGCAGATATGCAACAAAAATTTACATATTTATTTAAAAAAATGCATATATGCACAAATAATCACATAAATAGTGCTCTATCAAAGAGCATTCTGTAATTTACAATTACTTTAATCTAGTGTACTATAAAATATAATGCTATTATTAGTGCATATGTAGCATATATCTCATAATCCTAACATATAAGTTAATACATCGTTTTTAGTTTTTCCTGCATGATTAGCTGCTATTAATCCTAAATTACGCATAATCTTTATTGATAGACACTGATTACTAAAGGTTCGGTATAATAAATCAATCCAATTTTGCATCAGAAGATTATCTTTTTGACGCTGATACTGATAGCGTTGCAAGACATTTATTGACCACCAATGATCCGACTGATAGCGAGCCTCTTTAAGAATTGTAATTAAGGCAGATACATCACGATAACCTAAGTTAACACCTTGTCCTGTGAGTGGATGAACGGTATGCGCTGCATCGCCAACTAATACTAATCCTGGTAATATATAATTCATAGCGTGACTACGATTTAGTACGAATGAACCAGCTATTATCGGCATGATGTTTCCAACACGATCCGGAAAATTTAGACGGATCTCACGTGTTAGCTGTAACATATTCATTAATTGTAGTTTTTTAATATAATCATGCTTTCCATACCATACTAACGATGCCCAATATCCAAATAATGGCAAAAAAGCACGAGGACCTTCAGGAGTTAATTGTTGCCAAGTAATGTTCCCGGGATGATCAAAACAACGGACGCTGATCAGCATACAGGATTGTGCATATTGCCCACTATAGGTTCTAATATTAGCTAATTTTTTTACCTGTGAATTCTCTCCATCTGCACCAACGACAAGATATGCCTGTAAGATTTTACCATTATCTAAAGAAATCTGCCAAATTCCATTTATTTTTTGTAAATTTTTTAAGCGTGTTTTATATAATACCAATACATTTTGATAATATAATCGTTTCGATAATGCATATTTTAATACATGATTTTCAACTATATAACCAAGCTCGGTTAAACCTAAAGACCTAGCATCTAATGTTACTCGCGCCATAGGACATTCCCAGATCTCTTGCACACGATATGGAGCACAACGCATACGAAGAACCTGTGGCCAAACTTCTAACTGCTTTAATAAATTAACTGAAGCTCTGCTGATAGCTGAAACTCGAAGACCTGGATTAGATAATGGATTAAAATTAGGCGCATCTTCCTGTTCAATGACCGCAACATCAAAACCATATCTTGTTAAACCATTGGCTAATGCTGCCCCTGTTAACCCGCCCCCAATTATCACCACCTCCACAGTCTGTTGCATCTGCAATATAATCCTGTCATTAAAGCATTTTTAATTATTATAACGCTATACCTAATAAAATCAGTTTTATATAAACATGATAGGTTTTATGTAACTATCGATCTATTAGTAGTGATAGAGTAGATTTTTAAGAAAAACTTTCTAAAATATTCCTTATTATACTCTTATAAATAATAATTTAATATTAAAAACTTTTTTTAAAAAAGTATTTCTATATACACTCCAGTGATAAAGATTGAAATAAAAATAAATTTATAAAACCCATTCAAAATTTTATTTTGCTTGATCGATACAGCAGAATGTAACATTGAGTTTGCATATTAAACTAATTATATCAGAATAATCTTTATCTAACAAAGAATATAATCAAACCTCTATTAAACAGACACTATATAAAAACTGATAGCTTAAATATAAAAATAGTATTGCAATCTATAACAATTCTTTAATTGCATGATTATAGAGAGGTTTGGAATAATTATGGCAACTATAATTAAAATAAAAATTAAAGTAAAAAACAAGAACTTACTTTAAAATTCTAACTTAGAACGCTTTTCTTAAAAATATATCGCTCCGAGAGGATGAATAAAAAAATCACATATCTTTTACTAAAAAATCATAATTGTATTTTTCTAGAGAAACAAATATATTTAATATTACAGATTAACCTAAAGATTATTGCATATCAAATTATCAAGAATTATATACAGATAAAAATAGTAGTTTACAGTATCTTGCATAAGCATAAATCCTTATATTCTAATAAACTTTTAGATATACCTATTAACTATAATCTAACTTGCAGAAGCCTTATCAATAGAGACCAAATGAATAGTAAATTTATTACAATCGAGGGATTAGAGGGGGCAGGGAAAACAACATCATGCCGTATAGTGGCGAAGATACTATATAAATATGGTATTGATGATATTATCCATACGCGCGAACCAGGTGGTACACCACTATCAGAGAAGTTGCGTCAATTACTCAAAAACGATATGCATAACAAAGAGAGCCTAACACATTACGCTGAGTTATTTGTCGTATCTGCGGCACGCGTTCAATTAGTAGAGAATGTAATAAAACCAGCATTAGCTCGAGGAACATGGGTGATAGGAGATCGTCATGAGCTATCCTCACAGGCATATCAAGGAGGGGGTCGTAAGATTAGTCATGATTTTATTCGTTGTTTAAAAGAAGAGACTCTTGGTAATTTTACACCAGACCTAACGTTATATTTAGATATTCCTCCTGAAACTAGTTTACAGCGAGTAAAAGAGCGCGGACAATTAGACCGAATTGAGAAAGAATCATTACATTTTTTTACTAGAATTCGCAACCAATATTTGGCTATAGCTCAATCCGATACAAGAATTTACACTATCGATGCAAATCGCTCAAAGGCAAAGGTTAAAACTGATATAGAAAACATTATTAATCGGTGGTTGCGAGAGATTAATTAAGTCCATAAGCCATCTTATATTAGATAATTTAAGATAGCTAAATCTTTTAAATATATCAAAATATTTAGGCACATCATGATATGAATCATATAAAACCATGTATCTTTTCAACAAACAAGAAATCAAATACTCAATAGTCATTTTTTAGAATAAATTTCTAGATTATAAAGCGCGTATGTAAATGATGATCAAGATATAATCTCATTCAATACTAATGACAATAGCCTAAAATTATCTAAGCAATAGATTTATTGATACATAAAAATAATAGAGATTTTGCAGTTAAAAATAAGTAAGATAAACAAAATAATTAACAGAAAATGTACATCTTCCTAAGTAAACTAATTATTTAATTGCATTAAATACCGTATAAGACAATTTTAGAAGCATATGCTAAATAAAATTTAGCATATAAAAGTATGTCATAATGCAGATTGATTGCTAACATATGATCAACTAATATTTTTAAATTTTTTTATGAATGAGAGATTCATAAAAAATATAATACATTTTAAATTATAACATAAGTTATTACTGCTATTGAATAATAGATATTATTTCATTGCAACACATAGGGTATTACACAATATGAGTTATATTAAATTAATAGTTGGACTTGCTAATCCCGGAGAGGAATACGCCAAGACTCGGCATAATGCCGGAGCATGGTATATTAATAAGTTAGCTAAACGTCATAATCAAATCTTACAAGAAAAAAAAAATTTTTTGGTTATACAGCACATTTAACGATAGATAATAAAGAAATATGGCTATTAATCCCAACAACGTTTATGAATCATAGCGGAAAATCGGTGATCGCTATTTCACTATATTATAAAATTCCTATTAGTAATATTCTCATAGTACACGATGAATTATATCTTCCACCGGGTGTTGCAAAATTTAAACAAAATGGTACTCACGGAGGGCATAATGGTCTAAAAGACATTATCAAAAATTTAGGTAATAATACACAGTTTCATCGCCTACGTATTGGTGTTGGATATCCAGAAGATCGTGATAAATTCATAGAATTTGTCTTAGGTAAACCAGAAATAACAGAAAAAAAACTCATTGACAGTGCAATTAATGAAGCAATTTTTTGTACGGAGCTCTGGTTAACAGAAAATCGAATAAAAGCAATTAATCGCCTACATTGTTTTAAAGCGATTTAATCTTTAAATCTGAGTTATTATAAACAAAAACCTCTGATAATTTTTAGATAATTAACATCCTTATTCAGAGAATACTTCTTAAATATTCTACATCTAGAATACTATAAAAATAAATTTCATTAAATTATCTATATACTAATCTTAACCCCTGCTTAATAAAATATTTAGAATCTATATTCTATACAATAGGTATTTTATATAATATATAAAATCTAAATAGTTAAGTGGTGCATTTTTAAAATTAAGATTTAATATCTATTAGACATACATTGATTAGAAAATCTAGATATGTACATGATCATAAAAACTATAAAATTTAACACCTATTTAAAACTTTTAATATATGCAAAGCTTTAATTATAATTACAAATTGTATATAATCTAATTATCTAAGCAGATATATACTATATAGTATATTGTATACAAAATTTATACTAATATAATAATAGTATATTATATTATAATTTTATAAAAATTGATTAATATTTTAATTGATCTCTACGTTAATAGCAAAGAAATATTATAGCAAAAAAATAAGTTAGTAGTTTCTATTTTTTTATGTATAAAAAATACTTATATCTATAAAAGATTGTATTGCATACTTCACATAATACATTTTTAATAAATTTTATGATTATATGTAAGATAGATAGAGGATAGGTTCTATTAAAGAGATAAATAATTATTTTGTTAATAGAATAATCTATATCTATATCTATATCTATATCTAGGAAGATAATGTAAGAAAAATAATAATTTTAATTTTTATAGTTATAGTAATAATCTCTTATCTGTATTTCAAGAAAATAATATTCGTTCACAAAGTTAACATAAAAGTAATGCTTTTAATTGTAGTTAGTTGATAAATAAATAAATCCTATTTTTCTTTCTGCGCCGAGAATATCATAGTAACTTTAAACATATTCTACAATACAAAGCAGTTCTACAAAATCCAGACAACTCTAAAATGGGAAATATACTTACTTACTTATATCTGTAGACAATTAATCTTCAACATATAAAAAAGATCCGGCTGCAAATGTAATATGTTTTTATTATTTCTATATCCGACTATCATTATGAGGCATGTGCTCTCATGGCTTGTATTAAGGCACAAGATAAACTAGAAATCTCATTAGTTTATTTAAAATACGCTCGTGCTTAAGCACATAAAAATTAAAGTGATAATTAGACTATTATATTTTTGATATTTTTTAAAAATAGATACAAGAATTTTTGATTTAATTTCTATGACTTGTGATAGAAGTATTAGTCTAAAATCTCTTTTAAAAAGAACTATATAATTATGTCAATTTTAACAATCTATTTTATGCTGAAATTATTCTATTACTGATATTTTTAATAAACACTAAAATGATGAATAGGTAAAATATAAACAATCTATAAGAAATAATGCTTATTATTTTATTACATTTATACGGAATAATATTGCTATTTTATAGATAAAATCTGTTTCGTGAAAATTATTTTACGCTTCTCAAAAGCTCTATAAATGTTATATAGACAACTCTTTCACTGTTTTTTGTCTCGCAAGGAATGACTAGTTATTTAGGTACAAGATTGTTATCTTTTTGAAATGAAAACTCACTTTAGCAAAATAATTCCAATTAAATCTTAAAATATTTAACTCTGTATAGTGAGGTTGAATAATGATTAACGTATTACAACTTTACTATCTTGTTGTAATATTAAAAACTTAATACAATTCTAAATTATTTTTTACAAGCTATTCATTCTCTATATGCAGAGTTTAATAAAGCACAGAGTACCATTTTTTAATACAAATTTTATATATTGGCGCTATAATAGTTTTTATATCAGATTCAAGTTAAACTACATACTATCTAAATTATAAAATGATATTAAGATCTTTATATATTAATAATAAAAGCTAATTACTTGATTAATATTAGCTCAACTAAGATAAAGCTTACTAAGCTATAAAATATAAAATATAAAATATAAAATGATTGCAAAATAAATTACAAATATAATCCAATAGACATGAGGAAAAATTTTGTTTACTGTATAAAAAATTAGAACTCAATTTTGACAATCTTAAATAAAATAAATATTTTATCTTCTGTCTTTCTAATTTGCTCTATTTTTTTTCTTTAATATCATATTAATAGCACTAATAACTGGATACCAAAAAATATTCTAAAAACAAAAATTCTGTAGTAAGAGTGACCAATGCAAGTGTTTTATAAGTGATTAGGAAAATTAATCCTCAAGAATCACCATAGCGCAAGCGTATTTTTTTTCATCAGATAACGTAACATGAATACGTGTTACACATAAAGTTTGTGCTATCATTTTTGCATTTTTTAAAAAACATAAGTAAGGTCTACCTAAATTGTCATGGAACGTTTCTATTTGATTGAACGCTAAACCATCTCTCATGCCAATGCCAAATGCCTTAACAGTTGCCTCTTTTACTGCAAAACGTTTAGCAAGAAAAAGTGATGGTTTGATATTTGTCTTATACTGCCCAAATTCAATATCACTTAATATACGCTCTGCAAATCGGTCACCTACCTTCTCGATTACCGCATCTATCCTGATAATCTCCACGATGTCAATTCCTATACCACGAATAGACATTATGAAGTAACACCAAGTAGTTTCTTCATATTTTATTTGACCCTATATATCCGATACACATAAAGTTATCTTTTTTCTGTTATTTTTTTGAAACTGCAGAAAAAATATGCCAATTCTGACTGATCTATCCACCATCTAGTTGCACTAATAATAATATTTATTTTAGATATTATTATTAGTGCAACTAGATGGAAATAAAATCTCTATGTAAAAATAGTTACATTTTTCTAATAATCTTCTATGATCAAAAAAATATTAACCAAAACAAAATGATAACACTGATTTTTTAGACACCATCACTAAAAAGTAACCATCTCTAACACAACATTATGCGTTTAGTTGAATATAATATTAATTTTATTATAAAACAGTTCCTATTTTAATTATAATTAAAAATTTAAATAATGTTTATGTATACGAATTACTAAATAAATTTCGTGCATTACAATGATCAATAAGGCCTATTAGATCGCTTATGTTACTTTCAGTTACCTTATAATATGAATAATAAGCACAAAAATATTAATGCTCCATTATTATCTAAAAATTATAAATCATTAACAGAAAATAAGATATTTACTGATTATTTATTTAATTTAATTAGGGTCAATCTTGACTTAACCTAAAGTGTTGTTCAGACTGATCACGATTATTCTCATTGTAAAAAGACATTCTACATTTTAAAAAGCCGCTACTTACTTATATACATTCCTAGATTCTGTATACGGTAGACATAGCATTTTATATATCAATTTTCATCTATCCTTTAATCTTGAAGCTTATCTCAGTAGATGCCTCTCAAAAAACAATTATAGATTTTCATTGAATAGATTTCTAGATTTACCACGATCATGAATCACGCGCAAAATAGTCTGATGAAGATGAGAATCTGACATTTTTCTATATACAATATTTTTATGCATTGATAATTTATATATCATAGCGTTATATACTATTTAAATATAGTAAAAATTTTTTTATAATATGTATTATTATACAGATAAAAATCACTAATGGCTTAATACTAATAGCGCATAATACGATCAATAACCTCAATCAATCCAAATGGATTGATGCATCTTTTGTTAATTCGGAATTAAGTAATTATTTATTGCTATATTAATATTATGTATTTACTTTAAATTACTATTTATGATCTTATAATATATAAGATTTAATTAATATTAGTATATTGATCTTAAACCATCTGGCCGCGTTTTAAATCGACGATGTAACCACATATATTGATTTGGAGCTCGCATAATTTCACGTTCAATAATTTGATTGATATATCTAGCTGCCTGCAGTTTATTTTCTATTGGATAATCTTTAAGCTCTTCGTGTATAATTAACTCATAACCACTGCAATCATTTTTCCGAACTAATACAACAGGCATGAGTATAGGTTTTGCTAAGCGTGCAAGCACCCAAGTCCCACTAGTTGTAGCCACATCAGGAACAGCAAACCACTGAACAAAAACACTACCATTTGGACCATAATCTTGATCTGGCGCAAACCAAACAGTATCACCATCTTTCAGTGCATGTACTATACCACGTAAGTTACGTCGGTCTATCATTGCCTTATTAGAACGCATTCTACCTCTAGTCTGGACCCATTCTATTACTTTATTATTATGTGGACGATAAATAGCTGTCATCGGATGACACAGACCCATGGTTCGACCACCCATTTCAAGCGACAAAAAATGCACACCAATCATAAGAATTCCTCGACCAGTTTCTTGTGCAGCGCGCAAATGATTAAGACCTTCAACGTTAAACCAATGCTTGATGCGTCGATCAGACCAGAACCAAGCCATACCTGTTTCTAATAACCCCATTCCTAGAGATTCAAAATTACTGCTGATTAGACTTTCTAATTCATCTCTATCCATATCCGGAAAGCAAAGTTCTAGATTACGACGTACAATATACATACGGCGATGCATAAAACGCATAGAAAAGCGACCCATCCAAGTGCCTATCCGATATAATAAAGGATATGGAAGCCGAACTAAAATAAACAAAATACTAATACCACACCAAGTTAGCCAATAACGAGGACGTATAAAATCTCTATGAAAATTTGATGCCTGATGCATATATACTCATATACATATTAGTTGGTTAACTTAGAATTTTTTAAAAACTAGTAGAATGTTTTTGGAATTAGAATATATAAAAACGAATATAATTATATTCGCAAAAGAAATTCTTATTATACCTGTTATAGATAATACTTATATTTATCTATAACAGGTATATAATAATTTCTGATCGAAGAATGCTACTTAAATTATCTACAAGCAATATAAAATAAGTATTTTGTTAATAATTTTTAAAAAATATCACCTTATGATCTATCATCATATAACATGACAATTCACTATGATTAATATTTATGTATATAAACTATTTTTAAAATATAAAATTACCTAATTATATTAAGCATGTCAAATTATTAGCGCATGTCCATCCTATGCGTGATGCTTAGAAATATTTATGCTCTGAATTATTTTTATCATATGTCGAGCAATAAAGTCAGATGATGCCTTTTGTAACTATTGTCTTAATTGAATATCTATAAAATTTTATATATATACTGTATCTAATATTTTGATACAGAAGTACAACTATTATCACGCTATTAACTAATAACCACTCCAAAATAATAAAAATAAAAAAGATATTTGTGGACTTCTTATTACAAATAAAAATAATTCTAAACCTCAATTAACATGATTAATCTAATAATCATGTTAATATAGAATATATATTTTTTTCCTTAAAATATTTCGCACTATCTGAATCTGATATTTTGGATCAAGTAGATATTAGATATTAAGTAAACTATAGATATTTTTATCTTTTGCTATATCCATACTATAACATCATGCATTAAATATAAAAAAAACAAAACCACTAAATTTAATAATGCAGCATATACTATTTTTATCTAAAGTAGAATAACAAAAATCTTTGACTATATATCTCGATTCTTTTTAGGTAAAATTTAGATAAATATATATATTTACTATAATATAAATATTATCAAATATTTATATTATAAGTTATGCATATAATTTGAGATGAAAACAAAAATACAAAAAAATGGTTATATACCGTGCAGCATATAACCATGTCATAGAAATTGTAATACACGCTACACATCTCACAAAATAATAATTTAGATATAAATTAGTCAGATCTCAGTCTATAGAAAAATTGTACATAAAACTAATTAGTAAATCTCTATAAATAGTGTGATAAGATAGTATCTTAAAGTATTATCTCATTAAAAATACAAATTGGTCCTCCTGATTGTTTGACTTTTTCATAAATCTGCATACCTATGTAGGTAGGTGATATTTTTTTAGATTTTTAAGAAAATTAAAGAATAATAATAGAATTTTATATACTTGTAATATTTTCTTAACATCTTTAGTATTGTTTGTTAAATTATAGATAGCCTAATCATAGCTTAACTATAAAAGATCAGAATAGTTTAATTATTTGTTTAATATATCTACATCAATAAAATATTATAACTACAACCTTCAAAATATTGTAATAACTTTTATTATACATAAAATTATATATCTATATAGTTAATCAAAATACTATCTGATGATTAATATATACTAAGAAACGATAATACATATAATGTTATATTTTTTGCTAGATATACTTTTTCTATATTAAATACAATCTATTTAGTATGTATTATCGTTTCTTTAGATACTAATATTGAAAATATTTAACTCAGTATTTTATTTTTTATAAAATAACAGAATAACAATTCGTTCTAATCAAATATTAGAAAAATTAAAAAAGTATAGCATACTACTACATCTAAAATAATGTACAAGCTAACAACAAAATACTTTCTCGCTATAAAATATATATACTATTAACATTATTTTATGATTCTAACATATGTTTGTTAGATGATATAAATTTTACAAATAAGCTAAAAATACTCTCAAGCAATTATTCTATATAAAACAAATGAGTAAATATCTATGTAAAAACAATCTAACTATATATTTTATTAACTTATATTTAGGATCTCTATTCTTACAAATAAGAATATTACAAATAAAATGCAAGAAAAAATACAACAGAATATATACAGACTTATTCTGCACTCTGCCAAATATTAACTAGATTAGTTAATCTAAAAAGCTCGCGAAGATCAAAACAGCGGATCATGAAAATAAAACACACTCAAACATTTTTGTCTGTAAACGACATCAATAACGGTAATTACAGTTTGTAATGAAGATAGCTCAATTATCTATTGTTTTATAAATTATTTTCTGCAAGTTTTTATATTAGTCAAATACAGAAATATAATTTAGAATATATAATTTTATTAAAATTACCTATTTATTATTTAATAATAAATAGGTAATAGCTGCATGCTGTGATATATAATATGAGCTATCTATTTTAGATTACACTAAATGTGCACTATATTATATCTAGGTTTAATGTCATTATAAATTTATAACCTCAATTCATAAACAATACATTGCATAAAAATATCTTCAAAAGATAAAATATCCAAATAAAAATTCGCGATAATCTATAAAATCTAAACATTAAAAAATTTTGTTTATTTAATACCTTGATGATTGAATAAACGCTAATTTTTTAAAATTTTAAAATTTTAAAAAAAATATATTTTATATTAACCTTAATTGCACTGTCTGCACTAAATAAATTTAAATTTTTTAAATTTGTTAATTTTAAATAACATATTGATACATGTAGACTTTTAAAACCTATAACAATATTATCAATAGATATTTGTATTACCTTCAGATTATTTTTACCTATAAAAAATTATATAAAACCTTTAAAAATAAAAATTTTCATATAAAAATAGACTGTATATTCTATCAAATTATAATGTATCTGTAATAATTCTATATTTTTTTATCTGACTAAAATCATTCACCGTATTGGAATTTTAGCGGTATAAAAAAATAAAATACTTGATTAATATAAAGATTATACAAATTATATCTTAATTGATTTAAAAAATACTCTGTCAAAAATATACTTTTTTACCAATCTAGATAAAAAGAATTATATCAAAAAATATTTCAATACTTTTCTGAGGATTCATTAATAATCAATTAATCATAAAATTATTTAATTGTTTCAATAATCTACCTAATACTTTGATACTCTTTTTATTATAGTATAAACTATATAAAATTACATATATTAAAAATCTAGTGTTCTATTTATATACTATTTTCTGATATGACGCCATATCATTATTAATTGTCCAATACACAATAAATACGCTTATCATATTCAGAATCTACTAAAAAGTGCTAAATTTTAGTTATGATAAATACTAATTAATCTGTAGTCTTTTACAGACTAATAAAGGTGCTTATTTTGTAGATCTAAGCGCATTTTTTCGTTATAATATAAACCAGCCAATTATTGAGCACTAGTCATGATTATAATTACAGAATCTGCCCAAAAACATTTTTCTAAACTGCTATCCAAACAACCTGATGGTACTCAAATTCGTGTATTCGTTCTCAATCCAGGAACCCCTGCTGCTGAGTGTGGCGTTTCTTACTGCGCAATAGATGAGATTAGTGCACATGATATCGAGTTAAAATTTGATAAATTATCAGCATTTATTGATAATAACAGCATCGCTTATCTCAAAGATGCTGAAATTGACTATATCGTGAATCAAATAGATGCTCAGTTAACATTAAAAGCGCCTTATGCTAGAGTAGGAAAAATTAGTGATGACGCCTCACTTTTTGATCGTGTAGAGTGGGTTTTACAAACACAAATCAATCCCCAGTTAGCAAGACATGGTGGGAGAGTGACTGTGGTTGATATTAATAATGAAGGATATGTTATCTTAAAATTTAGCGGAGGTTGTAATGGTTGTGCAATGGTTAATATAACCATCAAGGACAGTATTGAAAAAGAGCTATTATCTAAATTTTCAGAACTAAAAGGTGTAAAAGACCTTACTGAGCATCAGCATGGTAACCATTCATTTTATTAATGACATCAAGCATTGTGGCTGATAATAAGATTTAAGACACCTAAAAATATATCAGTTGATGAGTAAATTTAAGTAACAGTATTTTATGACATAAGTATATGATTTAATATAAAAATAAACTGCAGTCTAGTGATTCGACTATTTTTTATCAAATCATTTTCTTAATACTATTATTTTAGTTATCGTAATAACTGCTAAATATCTACATTTTAATATATAATTAATAAAAACATAAAAATTCAAAGAGTTATAATCGAATGATTATATGTATTATATATAATATATATAATAAGTTGTATTGATTTACCAAAATTAATATTTTAATAAATTATTAATAGCATTAAAATTGTTTTAAAAATAATTTTTTATTAAAAGACTTAATTTTATTTATTGATATTTTGTATCAATAAAAACCTATTTAACGGAATAATCAATTATTCTATACGAATAAAATCAATATGTTGAATTTTTTCTTTAAATGGATGACGTTGTATAGCGTGTACTTTAACTTGAATGCCTACACCTTCTATCATGATAGTTAAAATATCTTTATAAAAATGAGTCTTTAACTGCATATTCATAATTAATTCTTGATTAAGTATTATAGAATTAGGAGTTGTATGTCCACCGTAGATAATTGCAGGTAATTTATCCGCTTTACGTAAACGACGACTTGAGCCTTTGCCATATGTCTTACGGTTTTCAGCATGAATAATAAACATATAAATTCTCTTTAAGTGATATAATTGTTGTATTAGCAGCTTAGAATGTAGATTGTTTGTATGCAGATTTTATAGTCTTATAGAGATTAATCACTTTGTATTAATTTAGTTATAGATACACATATTTTAAATATCTATTTTATAATTATTTCAAAAAGTTCATGTAATATACATTAATATATTTCTACTATAATAATAGTCTTTATATGTCACTTTATTTATTTTATGTCTCTTTTATTATAAATGATAAATAGCTTTTATTTCTTATCAAAATTAACTGATAGTGTACATGCGATATAATATATAAAAATATTTTTATCACTATTGTATATATATAATATAATTACTTCAAAGATCTTTACTTAAAAATATAATTTCATGAAATAATTTTATTTATTTTAATATATATTAAAAACAATATCACATATATTAACAAGGTTTGAATCTGAAGATCACTAAAAATCTAAAAACCTAGCATATTTAATTATCTATTCTAAAGAAATGATCTATTCTAAAAGTCATTTTTTACCAAGAAACAATCTTTTAATGATGCCCGAACTTGGAATCGAACCAAGGACACGGGGATTTTCAGTCCCCTGCTCTACCGACTGAGCTATCCGGGCTATATAATTTATTACATCGTAAACGCTTGTAAGTGTCAATTCTTTTATTATGTAGCATGCCCACATAAATCCAATTCTAATATCATTATATTAATACTAGTTAATCATGTAATCATTACTATGATTTCACATCTCATAAAGGTTATCATAGAAGCATACACACATAAATATATATAATCTAACACAATTAATTAATGATGTTTTTATTATCTATCGAAAAAATGCAAACTACTTAATTTTTTATCTACAGATCATGATAAAAATTAAAAATTATATTACAATAATTATAATCTAATATGTAACTTATGTTATGATTTTATATATATTTTATATTTATACAATCTATCTACATTATTCTAATAGCACAAAAATCGGTAACTATAATACTAAGTAAATATTTGATATTTGTTAGCAACATCTTTGAATTTTATAATAATACCAGTAAAAATAGGAAATTTTTTTGATAAAATGTCTTTATAATGTTATTAACATATTATTAATATATAATATTTACATACTTTGATCAAATCATTAAGTGTCATCAAAGATCTTCAATGTTATCAATCTCACATATAATACCCACAATCCTCCAATCTATATTAACTGTATTAAGCACTTATTATTTTTTATAAAAATTTTTATATTTATATTTTTGATATATATCTAATAGTATATAATATACCACACTTATTAATGGTAAATATCAAAATTAAAAATATAATAATTACATGCTAGTATGTATTTTTAATTTTATTTTCGCCAAAAATAGACTCATCATTTATCTCATAAAATCTCTTACAAAAATATTCTATATATCTGATATAATTTTTATTTTTAGTAAAAATGGTGCCCGGAGCGGGACTTGAACCCGCATAGCTATAAGCCGAGGGATTTTAAGTCCCTTGTGTATACCAATTTCACCACCCGGGCTAGATATACTAAATATAAAAATGGAGGCGCATCTCGGAGTCGAACCGAGGTGGACGGATTTGCAGTCCGTAGCATAACCACTCTGCCAATGCGCCTGAATATCGATTATTATAATATAACTTTCTGAACATTTTGTTTTTGTGTTTGATAAAAGACAGATTTTTTTAATTTTATGTCAATTCTAAATACTACTAATAGTAGTTAAAATTCAATATCCTTCATCTCTACATATAGAAAGAAATATTTTTATTTTTATTCATTATGTATGATACTTTAACAAAATCTAGATAAACAAATACTGTTTATAAAAAATAATAAAGCATTAAAGATATAAAATCAATAAATAACATTTTATTAGTATATAAACACGAGTTAATTAAATTTTTTTTAATTATTTATTAATATTTTGTAAAAATTTTTGCTTATTCCTCTCTAAACCAGTAATGTCGTGAAATATAGAAATATTGTAACATAGACCACAATGTTAGAACTGCTGCAATGTATAATGCTATAATACCGACTACTTTTATAATACTATTTGGATGCCAAAGCAACACAAATAACGCCAGCATTTGTGTAGTTGTTTTAGCCTTGCCAGTCCATGATACTGCTACACTGTTACGTTTTCCTATTTCCGCCATCCATTCACGCAAAGCAGAAATAATAATTTCACGAGAAATGATAATAGATACTGGCAGAGTAATCCACCAAGAATGAAAGCATTCAGTTATCAATATTAATGCCATTACAACCATGATTTTATCTGCTACTGGATCAAGAAAAGCACCTAATTGTGTTGTCTGTTTCCATCGGCGCGCAAGAAAACCATCAAACCAATCCGTAACTGCCGCACAGATAAAGATTAACGCACAAACTAAATGACCCCATTTAAATGGCAAGTAAAAAACTAATACAAAAAATGGTATCAATACTATACGCAATAAAGTTATTAGGGTTGGAATATTCAGTAACATAGATACCCTAATTGGCTCTATTAAGTCAATTATCTTTAAGTACTATTCTGAGAATAATATATATTATATATGAAAATATAATTTTACTACCTATACTGCTAGGTGGCACTTATAAGCATTTCAGTCATAATTATTTTTGCACCCATTGATATTACATAATATACATTATTACTCTCCTGTAAAAGGATTGATAAATAGAATTATTGATTTAATTTTGAATATAATTCTCTAATAAACTTATTTTATCATAATCACATAATACTGACTTGTATTGTACTAACATACATAATATCTTAATTATGCATTTATTTTATTTTCCTTGATAAATTTCAAAGATCTATAATAATATTATTATACTATTTTTTAAAAAACTATGAATGATATGCACAGTAGGTAAGCTTTTGGGTAATATGATTTCTGTTTTTTGCGCATTGATTAATAATTTTCTAATTATAAGTGATATTGCAAATATTTAGCAGCCTTATGGTTAAGCGAACGAGTGCTTCAACATCTTTTCTGAGGACCCCAAAAAAGTTTTATCATATCTCAACTGATTTTTATTATTATCCATAAGAACAGAATATACATTCTATAATATTTTCTATCTTCTTTGAAATTATATCCTTAGGTTTTACTGTTTTTGTTGTATAATAATTTTCAAATCATTATATTAATAATAATCATATAAGAATGATATTTTCCTATAACAATTCTGATTTATCACATATTATAAATTCAAAAATTATTTATTGATCATCGTGTAAATGATATTATAAGATTTAATGCAATTAATGAGTTGTAATTATATAACCTGTATTAATTTCGTATATTATTACAATTTTTAACACAATACTGCAATATATATAAAACTTATAGAAATGCATTATTTTTATAAAACATAGATAATTGTAGTTAATTACTTTTAAAAATGTTTTCTAATGCAAATACATCTATGAATAATCTTTATGAAAAATAATCACTATGTGATATATAAAATATAAGATTAATAATAGCAATAGAGGGTAAATTATAATTTATATTACTTTATATGTAAAACTGTCCTATAAAGATCTAAACAATTTTAGAATAATTAATAACGGTAAAAATTATTAGAAATTATTATAGCTATCTAAAATAATTCATAGCACAATTAATAATATATTAATTGTGCTATACTAAAATTGAAATTCATCCAAAATTCCTCTAAATACTTGCCCTATCAAAAATAAATAAAACTTATAGCAAGAGAAAACCTAAATTTCATGCTATAAACGAACAACTGATAAAATCATAACAAACTAAAAGTTTTTTATGATTTTATCTAACAATCTCAACATCAAATAATGCGCACTATTTTAAAAAATTTATACAAAAAATTTAGAAAACTCTTTTTTCAGTAGTTAATTCTAATAAAAAATCTAAATAATAAATAGTAATTTTAATGGATACTGAACATAATAATGCAAGTAATTTTATTAAATTATTGTAATATATCTATTACACTAGGGATATTTTAACGAGAATCCTTTTTTTGCTGCGCTATAAAAATTACCAAAAATTTATAACCTTATCATATTTATTGGCAATCTTTATTTAGATCACTTTGTAATGATAATTTAGTCTAAACTCTATTATAGAGCACAGACATAAGAAAAACTTTATATAATTAAATAATAGTCTTATATATTTATAATCTTGAAAAATCTCTTTTTTTATTACTGTCTCGGATAATGCTAATTATTCTCTTAAAACGAGCATCATCTGGTTGTTTATAATTCATCAGCCAACTAAATAAGTCAGGATCATTATTCTCTAATAGTTCCGAAAAGAGTCTTTTATCTCTTTTATTGAGTAAGTGAAAATTATCATTAAAGAATGGAATAATTAACAAATCAAGCTCCCGCATGCCTCGATAGCATGCCCAATGAATACGCGCTTTATTTGTACTATTGATCTTCATTTTTATTTTTATACTTATTAATGGTTAGTAACTTATTTGATTATTACTGAGGTATGACACATATTTTTTGTTTAACATAACCTAGATTTATTTTTTGTTTTCTCTGAAGTTTTTTGCAGAATGGATCAAAACCATATCAACCTTGAGTTGCTAAACGCAGAAAATAATGCTTTCTTGTCTATTTTTTCAAGCATTATTATCCTAATTATATTTAAAATATTTCTAGTATAGAGGTTACATATAATTATATAAATAAAGAAGACTGCATTCGCTTTATGTATCACATTAAACTTTACGATATAAAAAGGCATAACCCTGTATATAATAGTTAAATCATTTAAATTATTTATTTTTACTACATCGTGCTCTAAATAAATAATTGCCTGATTTAAAACACAGAATTTTTATTTTCAAAAATACATCACTATTCTCAGGGAGATAAGATATGGAAATGCAAACATGGAGTCTAGAAGCTCAACGCATTCATAAAGCGTTAATAGCTTGTGGTCTTGAAACCCCCTTTCAATCATCTCAAAAAGAAACAGATAACACTAAACGAAAAAAAATCATTGCTCAGCATATAGCTTCAATCATGCAATCATTAGATCTAGACTTACAAGATCCTAGTCTTTCACAAACACCACAACGTATTGCTAAAATGTATGTTGATGAGATATTTTCTGGTTTAAATTACGCTAATTTTCCGAAAATTACTTTAATTGACAATATAGTAAAAACTGATGAAATCATAATTGTGCGTAACATTAACTTAACTAGTATCTGTGAACATCATTTTGTGATGATTGATGGTAAAGCCACAGTTTCATATATTCCACAAGATAAAGTTATTGGTTTATCTAAAATAAATCGTATTGTTCAATTTTTTTCACGTCGACCTCAGGTACAAGAAAGACTCATTCAGCAAATTTTTATAGCATTACAAATACTGCTCAATACTTCTCATGTAGCCGTCTCAATTGAGGCAACTCACTATTGCGTTAAGGGCCGAGGTGTTCGTGATATTACCAGCACTACAATAACCACTTCTCTTGGCGGATTATTCAAATCTAGTGATAACACCAGACAGGAGTTTTTACAATCAGTAAATCATACTTAACCCATTAGTCATAAGATCAACAAATATATAGCAATATTTACTATATATCAGTTACTATTTATATAATATTCTATAATAATGAATCATATAAAATAGTCTGCAGGTTATCTTAACGGTGATATAAAACAATTAATATTATCAATCCTATTATTTTTAGTTAAATTTAAAATAAAAGAAGAAAATAGGTATTAATAATATAATATAGATGTAATTAGTTATGTCGCAAAATAACCACCTAATAACATTTATTAGATATCACTTCTAAAAAAGCCTCATATGCTATTCATTGAGTTTTATTCTTAACATTAAAGATGATTCTAAGATTATTAAAGTAAATGTATATAAATTCAATTGTTATATTTTTAGTATCTACAGCGATAATTTCACCACTAAGTATAATATACAAGTCATTCGGTCTATGTAATGTTCGATAACAGAAGAGGCAACACTGTAGATGATAAGTATCATGTCTTTTACATAATGTTTAATTAAAATATAAATATATTAATATTTCTCATTCATCAGGAAAAATCATTAATGTTATCAAGAACAAATATTTATTTTTATATTTTTATGCGAGTAAAACCACCGATCGATAATCTTTCTGTTTCTAACCTTTCTGTTACGGATAATTGTACTGTATGCTAATTGCAAAAAACATTAATTTTCTTCAGAATACAGTACAATAGAAGATACTTTGTGATGAACTAAAAATATAAGCACAATATTATATATTATAAATAACAATCATAAGTAAAAGATTCTTATCTTTTTGAAAATTACAGGAAAAGTTAAAATAATATAAAAAATATAAAATAGATACATCAACATATATATCTGATTATCACAAAATATTAAAGGCAGTTGTAACATGGCTGACACCATGAACTTTGCGCGCAATTTCTACTGCAGTGATAGCTTCCATATTTGTTACGGCACCTAAAAGAAATACTTCACTATTTTCAGTATGAACTTTAATATGTGAAGATTTTACCTGATTATTGTAGAATAATTGAGAAAGAACCTTAGTAGTGATCCAAATATCAGAAGAGGTAGTATTTGAGTCTACCTGCTTTGTAAGACGAATCTCGTTATATACTTCACGCGTACCATTGAGAGCCATAGCAATCTTTTGAGCACACTGTGATAAAGTAATATCTGGCGTTTGACCAGTTAGTAAGACTCTGCCTTGATAAACAGTAGCAACTATGTGCGAAAATCGTTGAATTTGTTTGTTTTGATGCAAGTCATGCATTATACGAAATTCTAAAGTTGCGTCATCGATCTGAGTTCCTAAAGTCCTTGGATCACTGATCGCTTTAGTTGCTACTGCTGCGCTAACAATAATGCCAGCCATGCAACCTTGTAATATTAGTACTATAACAATAAGCATACATCTAGATAGTATCTGCACTTAGGCTCCTTTAATATATTATAACTTGCACTAAACATGTTTTATGAAAGAGTCAGAGATAGTAGATTTTTACATATCTACTATCTCTGACTCTTTCTCTACGATTCTTAGATCTTTATAGTAATATTCACCGAACCTAAAAATTCATAGTATTACTGCATACCAAGTTAAAATAATAATCATACTATATATATTAATTAATTTTTAAAAATTTTAATCATATGATCAAATATCATTTTAGCATACTAAAAAGTATGCTTTCATTCTATCAAATATACTTAATAGATATAGATTTATCAACCTATTCATAAGTTAATATCTTTAATAAAAAGCTTTCTCGAAACTTATAGATAAGGCATAGCATTTAGACATAACTATATTCTCTATAACAATATGCATATGTAATAAAATATTTCTTTAAAATCATCTATGACCTGATCACTTTTTTATATGATTTATTAATAATTTTCTCAATAAGAAGACATTTTATTAATATAAAAATACAGATCATAAGAATTACATATACTGATCTATACCAATAATATTCTGTATGATTTAAATATACTCTCATATTCTTTCATACACTAATGTACTATTCATTCATTATGATTCTATTTATATAAAAATAAAGAAGGACCTTGATAATATGTACTGAAATTAAAATAATCTTATATTAAATGATTATATTTTATATACATCTACTATTCTAGTAGACAAATATATACAAAGTATTCTTTCTTACATCATTATGATGTATTAATATCTTTAAATATAAAAAATATTTTTACTAAAAATTGTAATATTTAATAAAATTTTTTTAAAGTTATCTAAATAGACTACTAAGAAAAATTATTCTGATTATATACTATATTAAACTATTGAATGTTATAATTAGTGAACATGTTTAATAATTTAATAACTCAATAAGAAATTTTATATTAATTAAAAATAAAAAACTTTAATAATCCACATTAAGATTATATAAAAACAATAAATGGTACTTCTATTAAACTAGCGTTAATATGACACGTGACCAATTATACGATTAGTTATATAAAATATATAGTTTACAAAAAATATATTTACTGAAGGTATAATCAATTAACATCATGTTTTTATATATAAAAGACCTAATCAAGAGATCAAAAATATAATTATAAAATCACAGAGACACAATAATAATTATTGAACACAGGAAGGATTGATCATTAATGCATGTACTAAAAATTTCCACCACTATGCTACTAATATGCTTTAATAGATAAGATTAATGTATTGAATAAATATTCAATACATTTAATGAACTGACTCAAACAGAAATAAATTAAAAAATACTATTATTTACATTAAGAAAAAATATAACACACTCTTAAATTTCTGCAAAATTATAATTAATAATTAATATTAATCTTTATAGCAATTATTGTGATTTTAATATATTTTATCTTAATATAGTATATGTAACACATTTTGAGTAGTACATAATCAGGCTAAAAAATCATTTATGTAATCTGCAAAAGCACATATCATTATTTTTTTAAAATCATAAAAGAATGCACCCTATCTTTATAGCCTTGCATATTACATCTATAAATCGTTTATAATTCACTAATTTAGTCTATATAAAATAAGCGACCCCCAATTAAATATTTATAACTATATTTAGATTATATAGATTCCAAAAGAAAAAAATATCAAAAATATGCACCTAATAACTATTTATAAAAGACGTAGAATTAGTTGGTCTATATGTATACGCCGTAAGCGACGGATGCATTTACGCACCGGTTTTGGATAATCAGAGATACTTTCTAAATCTTGATAGTTTTTTATGAAAAAAGTATGTTGACGAATAACATTTAATTCATGAAAACGTTGTTGCGTTAATTGCTGTAATGGATCATGTACTAAGATAGCATTTTCTAAATCTAGACGCCAAGAACGTGGATTTAAATTACTTCCTGTTAGCATCATCCATTCGTTATCAACCCACAATCCCTTAAGGTGATAACTATTTTTACCGTGTATCCACACACGAACTATTAACTGTCCTATATTGATATAATTTTGTAATTGGCTAAGAAAAGAACGTAAATTAATCTCATATAAGTAAGGTAATACGCCAGTCAGAGTAAAAGGCTGATCTTCTGGAATATAAAAATCATTAGCAGTTTTATCACCAACAATGATCTCTATCATTTTTCCTTGTCGTAATAAAAACAGAATATTTCTTGCCAGAACTGCTGGTAAATTAAAATAAGGAGTACAAATCATTAAAACATGCTGAGTAGACAACATAAAATGATAAATTGTCTTGTTGAGAACACTATGTTTTCCTAAGCCTAGAAGAGGGGTTATAGAAAGAGCTTCATATTGTCCATTCGATTGAAATTTGTAATGACATTCACGTAAGGCCCGGCGCAACTTTCGAGTACAATTTTTTATATCTGATCGGGTAGCACGATCCCCTTGATCTAGTCTATAAACAGCTTTGTCTTGTAATAGATTGCTTTGAATCCATTGCAGCATTGTATCCGCTAATATCCGGTTATTCAGACATTGGTAACGATCATAGCGATAAGTATCTTTTTGATGTAGATAGGCATTGTTAAAGTTTGCACCACTATATAGCACAGTGTCATCGATAATAGACCCCTTGAGATGAAGCACACCCCATGCTTCCCTGTTATTTACAGGAATTCCATAAACAGGAACGGAATCATTTGGGTTTTTATTAGCCATTAAGTAATACCAATCAGCGTTAGTCATTCCAATATGAGCGCCAATACGACAACGTTTTGCGCGATGCCAATCTACTAATACACAAATATCTAAATGAGGTTTTTGTTTTTTAGCAGTATAGAGCGCAGAAAAAATTTCTTGACCTCCTTCATCATTCTCTAAATAGAGGGCAAGAATATAGATTCTCTGCGTAGCCGAAGAAATTTTTTCTAATAAAACAGATCGAAAGTCCAGTGGTGAAAATAACGTACTAAAACCAACCACTGATTGTGAAATTTTAGGTAATTGTATAAGGTATTGTTGATGCCTATTACGTTGAGATTTGAACAACATTACAGCGAGCTTCTGTCTTATTGAAATAATTAATGAGAAATTGGCAAACTGCGACGCCTAGTTATAAAAATTTTTTTTCATATACAGCGCAGTCCATTAAAAGCATCGAGCTATAAAACTAATCTAAATTATAGTTTATTTCTATTGCATGAATATATATCTGAAGTATTTTCAAGAACATTAATAATATTTAATCATAAATGATTTAACCTACATAACATCATCTATCTCATGAAACGATAATATATCAAAATTTTAATCAGTATAAACATACACATTCTAGATCTATTTTTGTACACACTCACTAAAAAAATTTTCTTTTCTATTATATACTTATTATATATTTTATATTAATTTGCTATAAAATGACTATATGACTAAAATATAAAGCATATTTTTTCTACAATGTTGTTAATCTATAAAAGTACACTGATATTATACACTGGAATTAATAAAATTTTATGATATCTTCTATTGATCAAGTTTTAAAAAATCATTAACACTACACATACTGTTATGCTTAAATCAAGTACATATATCGTACTCTAATCTAAGAATACTCTAGCACATACAGAGGGTTTATGTCATACGTTGCATCTATTTTTATAGTAGATATATTTTACTAATATGTATTGCATAACTATTAAATCTGTCATGTATGCTTAAAGATCTGGATCTTATCTCCCGCAGGAGATATCATAAATAAAATGGTGTATATATTTACATAAATACTCTCGCATTGTTTAATAATAGAAAAATTTGAAAAATTTCCGTTACAGATAATTTAACCAATAGCAGACTTTATATGTTTAAGTGCAGTAAAAGTTCAGAAAAGTATTGATAAATAAATATCTAAACAAATATTACGAGATTACCTAAATAAAACTAAAGAGGGATAGTATTTTTTATCTTTTGTTAAAATTATCTGAACTAAGATTTATATTGTTATAACCTAAAAACATATGCTTAAAGTATTAACTAATTTATAAAATATTTTTTGAAAAACTATAACCACTTAATTATGATCATTAACTAACGACCCAATAAACTCAGTCATAAGACAATATGATAAATTTATACTGTAACATAAGATAATTCCGAAATATATTGCATGATCACATCATACATACTCAACAGTTACATATTATTTATAGTAAAACTAGTTGTCCTAACTATCAAGATCAGTTGTCTTTTTTGGAAATATTCAATAACATCACCTCGGCGCATGAAATACATCATGCTTTATTATAAAAATTGCTCTTAATAGGAGGTAAATTGTGATCCCGGATGTATCGCAAGCTCTTTCTTGGTTGGAATCTCATCCTGATTCTATCAAAGGGATAAGAAGAGGTATTGAGAGAGAAACTCTACGTGTAAACCCTAATGGATTACTTGCTACCACTCCACACCCTAGATGTTTTGGATCACCGCTAACTCATAAATGGATTACTACAGATTTTGCAGAATCGCTTCTGGAATTAATCACACCAGCTGATGATGATATTGATCATTTATTAGCATTTCTTAGCGATCTTCATCGTCATACATCTAGAAACCTAGGAAAAGAGCTTATGTGGCCAATGAGCATGCCATGTAAAATACATCCAAACCAAAAAATACAACTTGCGCAATATGGATCTTCATCTCTCGGTCAAATGAAAACGCAGTATCGACAAGGATTAAAAAATCGCTATGGCGCGTTAATGCAAATTATTGCAGGGGTGCATTATAATTTTTCACTACCGTTATCTTTTTGGAAATCATGGGCAGATTTATATGACGAAAGATGTGAAAAAGAAATAATTTCCGCAGGTTACTTACAAATGATCCGCAACTATTATCGCCTTGGGTGGGTAATTCCCTATCTTTTTGGTGCATCGCCAGCTATTTGCTCTTCGTTTATGCAAGGTCAAACCAGTACGCTGCCGTTTGAGTATAGTGAAAATGGAATGCTTTTTTTACCTTATGCAACCTCATTACGCCTAAGTGAAATAGGTTATCTGAATAGATCTCAGAACGCTGTAGATATTACCTTCAACAATCTTGAAGATTATGTTTCTAGCTTAAAAAAAGCGACGCAAACTCCATCAAAGAGATTTGTTATGATGGGAGTAAAGGATAAAGAAGAAAATCGAATACAGTTAAATACGAACATTCTACAGATTGAAGATGAACTTTATATACCCATACGGCCTAAGCGAGTCACACGATGCGGAGAAGCTCAATCTGATGCGTTAAAACTCAGGGGGATTGAATATGTAGAAGTTCGCGCATTAGATATTAACCCATTTTCACCTATTGGTATCACATCTGAACAAATACGTTTTTTAGATATGTTTTTAATCTGGTGCGCAATTGCTGAGGCTCCCAATATAGATAGTTTTGGGTTACTGAATACACGTAAAAATTGGGATTTAATTATTACTGAAGGCCGTAAATGTGGGCAAACTATCAACATTGATTGTCAAAAAACTCAGCATTTAGTCTCTGAAATAGGAAAAAATCTTTTGTATGATTTAAATCGAATAGGAAAAATACTAGACAATTTCAATAAATATCCTAACTATCAAAAAGTTTGTCAAAATCTACAAAAATTTTTTGACAATCCTAATTTAACCTATTCCGGTCGTTTATTACCAATATTAAAATCTAATGGTATTAAAAATACCGGCCTTTCTTTAGCTTTGCAATATAAAGAAAAGTTCAATCGTGAGTCTCTAGAAGTGCTAAAAACTCATAGCTTTATTAATGAAGCAAAAAAATCTAAAATTAACCAAGAAAAACTTGAAGCTACTGATACAAAAATTCAAAAATTAGATACCATATATACTATATATAATTAATATTATGTTTAAATTCAAATATTATTTTTTCTAATATCCATATATAAATCTAATTATATAAATATAATTCATATCTATAATAATGAGATTAATCATATTTAATCTATGTATTATTATACATGAACAATATAGCTTAATAAAAAAAGTAGCTTTTTTTCTTTAATACTTATGACTTCTTTTAGATTAATTAACAGAGTAGATAAAAAATCACTATAAATATAACATATTAATGTTAAAAAAAATCAATCCTGATATTGCTCATTCTAACAAACAAATTATTTTATATGTTCTTTATGTAAATAAATTGAAATTTAGGTTTTATCTACCGTCTTCTCATACATTCATGACACTATTTCTGAAACTCAGAAAATATTACTTATTGTGATAGTTATCAGATAACTTGACATAAAATAATAAAAATATTTAAAACATATTTTTAATATAAAATATTAAAAATATTAAAGATAAAAAATGAGGTATTATATAAAAATACATAACAAAATTATATCTTATAGAGATTCATATAATAGTTTTTTTAAAATTCTTAACAAAGTATCTTTTGATAGATTTTATAATGTATCAAATCAATTTTCTCTCAATATTATTCAAAAGAAATCTATAATTATATTATTACAATTAGTCTAAGAAAATAATAAAAATATTATGACATACTTTTATATAAAATAAAAAATATATATCAATTAAAAACAATTTTTATGAATTATCTTTAAATATATAATTTATTAATAAGTTATATAAACATATATTGATAATATCACCAATAATAATTTTAGATATAAATAATCAGCTATGTTGGTGGGAACCATGCTAGCTGTATTCAGCACATGCATTATCTGTTACGGCTGCTTCCTTCCGAACCTGACCGAGTTGGCAAACTAGCATTGCAGATGACTAACAAAGTCCCCTTAGTAACATACTTATTGTATAATAAAAACATTATCTATTATTCTTATGTATAATACAAGCATTATATTAGAATATAGAGTATTATTTATAATAACATATGATGATTTACCTTTCTTCTAATAGTTAGTAGACAATATATTGAATATTTTCATTGTCATATATAATGTATGATAAAAGAGAATTTTTAACTAAAATCACAAGTATATTTATTATTACAAGATATATTTTATAAATTTTTTGCAATGATCACAAAGAGAACACAAGAAACATTACTTTATTAAAAAACATCTCAATATAATAATTACGATTGACTCAATAGAAAAAAGATATAAAAATAATTAATAGTTTAATTATTTCTATTTAATACATTAAGTAAAATTCAATTCTGTTAGATTCGTTATACATGTTTAGACTGAAACTTAATATTTAGCATCCTGTACTTAACTCCGACATAAATCTTACAGATCAAAATAATATCATGCAATCAATCAGTGCTTCTAAAGTAGAAGAAACATTAAGATTCTTGATTTTCCTAGAGATTTTTTTGATAAAACGAAAAAATACTACTATGATGTTAATTAGAAGACAGTCACAACACTCTATGAAGCGCCACGTTATTAATGAATAAAATTTTTATATAATGATAATGACTCTCACCTATGAATATTTTTTAATTAATAATTTTAAATCTATCTGAATAAAAGGTATTGGAATTATATTCCATAATAAATGAAATTTATTTTTTTATATAAAGTTAAAATTATTAGTAATAAAAACGTATAGAGATTACTCTTAGTATGCTAATAATAAAGAGATCATACTTTTTATAAATTTTATACTATATAAGCACAGTAAATACATATATAAATCTAACGGTCATTATATTTTAGATTCTTATAATATCTTCTGTATGCCATTCTATTTTTAAATTAAAATAACATATTATATATAGAATCTATTTACTCTATACAAAATAAATATAACTCACCCTGCATATTATCAGTAAAATACTATTTCAAATACAGTGAAAATACTTTATCCATTATACTCAAAAATAAATTTTACAATAAATAAACATTGCACAAAATGGTCATTCTGGGATAATTTTCTTTCAAAAAACTCAACTTACTAAACTGATTGTGTATACGTAAAAATCTTTTATCTATTAGATTAATATAAATTATATATATTTTTATATAAACATATATTTTCTATATCATAGTTTAAACCATGATAAATAAACAATATTAAAGAACCTTTATTCAAGACAAAATGACATTTTGCCATAAATGATGCTAACCATAATTTAAAAGATCTAATATTTGATATATAAACTCTTAATCTTTTTACATTGCATATTATAATTTCTATATTTTATATTAATATTTAAACTTCTATCTATAAATATAAGAAATAATTATTATTATGAAGTATCATGATAATTATACAACTTATATAATATAAAATATATATTTATCAATTACAATCTTTACTATCTGCTTTTGAAAGTTTTAATTTAAAATAAAATATTTAATTATTATTTTGAATAGACAATATCGAAAATAAATTTATTTTTTATCATATTAGTATATCTTACCGAATTTTTTATTTTGTATTTAATTAATCAACCCCCCCTGCAGTGAGTTAATAAAAGATACTAATTAATTATACTAACCTTCATCAATCTAATAATTACTTAGCTTTTAAGTTATAAAAAATCTCAACACAAGCTATTAAGGCTGTATACATCAAAAATTAGTGCATGTACATTGTGTCATCTAATATTCTATAAAAAAATTATCTTAGTTATTTAAACCATAACTACAATCGTTATTGATGATCTTTAAAATATCAACAGATTTATTTCTATCAATATATTAGTCATTCAGTGCATTTTTAGATTATTCTTTACGCCTTATCCTTCTATCCTTTTATTCTTTAAGGCGACTAGCAATCATTTATTATCATTAAATAAAGGCATCTAATATTACTCGTAATTATTTATATGATATTTTGTAAACTAATTCCATTATGATTTTTTAAATAACAAACCCTGTAAGCATTTTACATTATATTAAGCTTTAGCTAACAAACTATAAAACACACAATTAATACACGATAAAATAATTCCACTAACTAAAGGCTTTCACAAACAACACTAAGACTGCTTAAATTGACAATATTAAAAAATACCACACCCTATAAAATAAGTAAAAATTATTACTGAATTAGCATAAGATCCTCTCATCATAGATAAAGCCAAAGATTGTAAAAATAACCTTAAGAATAATAATATCATAAGAAAACTATCCTATTATTTAAAATAATCAGGTACATTGTAAAAAAATTAACATAATAATTACATATAATGATCTTTTATCTGAAACTAACAGTCAATGTGCTACTGTTTATAGAATAAACGAATAATATTTTAGCGTTATAATACACGCTCTTATAACCTAAAGCATAAATTTTATTATATTATGTTATAAAATCATTCACTATGATTATTTTATACACAACATATTAGAACGATTAAATGCATAAAATTAATACTACCATTAATATTGTTACATGTAGTTCAATGCACGTAACGCTTATATAGAATTACAATTTACAGGAATTACTGAGCCCTAATGATAAATGATAAAATAGAAAGCCTCCGCTGGAGTATAAAATACAGATTCTCTAATATACGCAATTTTAACTCTACCAAAATAATCAGATTCTGTCCGATAATAGATATTTTTTTATACAAGTCTGCACCTAATGCTGTTTAAACTAAGAAAAAATCCTTCTAATATATAACTCTTGATATTTTAGTGATTGAATATATAAATATTTTATATATTGGTTTACTCTAGTTAGGAGATATTCTTCTAATCTCTATTAGCTATTATTCTGATACCTGCAAATAAAGAAGTATAGATCACTATTTTTTCTAAAACAGATCTTTTAACGATATATAAATACGCATAACTACTACTACCAAGTCAGGAAATTACTATACAATCATCAGTCATGGTAAGAACTAATAGAGCTCTACATGTGCACAAAATATAAAACTCTTACCGCTTTTATATATCGTCATAAAGTATGTAATTATTCATATAGTAACTCTAACAGAGTTCTTATAATCTCTATTATCACGTATATCAAAACTTGATAGCTTAAAAGCTTGCAGCAAAAACTCTTTAATATATATAAACCATCACATGACATAATTTTAAAAAACTTTAACCAGTATTTATCAGACACTATAATTATCCCTGATACGAGCCTCCCCTTTTTATCTGGTCCAGATTTCTATAACAAGTTAAATATGCATCTGTACACAGGATGATTAATGTGATTAAAACTTTTTATACCACAATAAGCTGGTTACTAATATTTGGCTACTGGTTATTAATAGCCGTCATCACTTGTCGCATTTTAATTAAACGCCGATCAGTGCCATCTGCGATGACTTGGTTGCTAATTATTTATATTTTACCTCTTCTAGGAATTATTACCTACCTGTCTCTAGGAGAGTTACATTTAGGTCAATGCCGAGCTCAACGAGCGCGTAGAATGTGGCCTTTTATGACAGTCTGGTTTAAGACCTTACAGTCTTCTCCAAGCCTTTATCCTACAAAGAACAGTGAGATCGCTCAACCACTATTTGAACTTTGTGAGAATCGACAAGGAATTTCTGGAATCCAAGGAAACCAACTTCAGCTCATAACTAGTAGTTATGATACATTACGCGCATTGATTCACGATGTGCGCAAGGCATCTCATAATATTGAAATGGTATTTTATATTTGGCAGCCTGGTGGACAGGCTGATGAAGTTGCAGAAGCGCTCATCTCCTCTGCGCAACGCGGTGTATACTGCCGCCTTTTACTTGATTCTGCTGGTAGTGTAGAATTTTTTCGAACGGTTTGGCCAAATCGAATGCGCAATGCTGGAATAGATGTAGTAGAGGCGTTACCAGTAAGTTTACTTCGAATTTTTTTTAGACGTATGGATTTACGGCAACATCGTAAAATGGTCCTAATTGATAATTATATTGCTTATACTGGTAGTATGAATTTAGTAGACCCGAGATTTTTTAAAAAACACACAAGAATTGGTCAATGGATAGATTTAATGGCGCGTATGGAAGGCCCAATCGCCACTACTATGGGGATTATTTATTCTGGCGATTGGGAAATTGAAACTGGAAAACGAATTTTACCAATAAAACCAGATAATAATGTTATGTTTTTTGAGAAAAAAAATGATCATACTATTTTAGTAATTGCATCAGGTCCAGGTTTTCCAGAGAATATGATTCATCAAGCAATATTAACCGCGATTTTTTCAGCACGTAGAAAATTAATAATTACCACTCCCTATCTAATTCCAAGTGATGATCTATTACATGCTATCTGTATCGCTTCCTACCGTGGTGTTGATGTCAGTATTATTATTCCGCTTCATAATGATTCGTTACTAGTACGTTGGGCTAGTAGAGCATTTTTTAGTGAATTACTTGAGTCTGGAGTAAAAATCTATCAATTCGAAGGCGGGCTTTTGCATAGCAAAAGCATTCTTGTTGATGAACAACTCAGTCTGATTGGTACAGTAAATCTTGATATGAGAAGTTTATGGCTGAACTTTGAGATCACCTTGGTCATTGATAATCATCAATTTGGGAAAGACCTGGCGCATGTCCAAGAAAATTATATCTCTCAATCTCGCTTAATAGATATAAACTGTTGGGTTCAGCGTTCTTACTGGCAACGTATTTTAGAGCGGTTATTCTACTTCTTTAGTCCACTACTATAAATCAATAATTATAGTAGTGTAAAATCGTATAATTATTAGGGATAATAATCATGTTCTGATGATATTACTAATATTTAGAAAGTAATATATTCTAGATAAGCCGCTACTTACTGATAGCTTTATATGTACTTTTCTACTAAAATTTTAAAAATATTATGACTAATATTCGATGTTAACAGTATTTTTTTTTACAATTCAGAAAATTTTACTACAGAGCTCAAGTAAACTAATAAAAACCTAAAAATAATATAATATTCAAAATATATCACAGAATTTTAGAAAAATAAAATATCAAAGATACGATTAACTGAATCACGAATATAATATTTATTATCAAATAGTCACTATATTAAAGCCATTATCTAATAATCATATTAATGTTTAATAAGTCACTAAGTAATATTATTACAAATTTATGATTGAACTTTATCAACTGAACACAAACTGACTGTATATCACCTAATTCTAATGTAAAATAGAATCTAAGGTGCTTTTGTATAAATTCTTAAATTTTAATACATATTATATTATTTATTAACTTATATAAATTATGATTATTATCGTTGATATTGTATAAAATATTGAATATAGAATATTTCTATATTACGAGTTATGAATATATTTTTTATTATAATTATATATAATAATTAAATAGTGCATTTAATAAAATACTCAATAATATGCATACCTATTATGTCATAACTCACTAAGAACCATCTAAGTCTATACTGTATATTAGAAATATACATAAATCATTTCTATGATTCTAATCTTATCAATTTTTTTCTAACATTTTATTGATCCATATCAATTTCTTATACATAAAACATTTTAACTTACATATATAGTATATAAATAAAAAGATCTAATTTTAGCGAAGAACGAAAATATAAGAAGCAATAAATAAAGCATTTTTACTTAAAAAGGAATATCATCTTCGAAATCAACTATCGATTCAGCATGAGATGAGGTATTATCTAGTTGGGAAGGTTTTTGCGCAGAACGAGAGAGCTGGACTTCATTATTTAATGTATGATTTCCCTGTATACGCCCACCAAGCATCTGCATAGTTCCACCCACATTCACTACCACTTCGGTAGTGTATTTTTCAATTCCAGCTTGATCAGTCCATTTTCGTGTCTGAAGAGATCCTTCAATATATATTTGGGAGCCTTTACGAAGATATTCACAGGCTACTTCAGCAAGTTTTCCAAAAAGAACTACGCGGTGCCATTCGGTTTTTTCTTTTGTTTCTCCAGTCTGTTTATCACGCCAGCTTTCAGAAGTAGCTATAGCTATATTAGTAACAGCACTACCATTAGGTATATATCGTATTTCCGGATCCCGTCCCAAATTGCCAACTAAAATGACTTTATTAACACCTCTGCTAGCCATACCATTACCTCCAATAAATAATAATTTTAATAATTAATCTGGATATTACGCATAAACTCTAAATCTTTTTATCTATTGTTTCTTAGTGTTTTTAATAACATCAAATAAAAGTTTGATAAAAATAAATACGATATGCAAAACATATATTACTACATCTCCTATTTGCATCTAATGACTAGATGTATTATTTAGTCATCATGCAAAGTCAAAGATATCTTAAGTACTATAAATACAACCTATATTTTAAAAATCTGCAACATAAAAGTACTAATTAGCACTATACTCAATTCATTTGAGCTAACTACAAAAATCATATATGCTTTACTTTTATGCTTAAATATAATGGTGAATTCTATGATTGATTCACTAACTTAGTTTATTGATTAAGTTAAAGTATTTATTGCTAAATCACTGTAAACTAATGTACTCAAAGTACAGTTTTTAAAATTATTGCAAAAATCACTGAATATGTTTAAAAAACATTATTTTCTGAAAACATGTGTTGATAAAATAATTAATAAAATAAAATAACAGAGCAATGCTCTTTAGGTATCTTTACATGTATGATAGATTACGTATATATATGAAATTACTTAATTTTTTGATTAAATTTATTTAATTTTCTTATTCAAATAAAAATATTAATCTTATTCTATATCTTTAAGACACTTTCGACTTAGCAAAAGATTACTTCTTAAAATATTAAACTTCATATCTAAAAACTAATATTTTTCATTACTTATTCTCAACTGCAAGACTTACATCAATATTATATTTATATAATAGGTATATTTACATATAAATCTTATTATAGATGTTCTCAATGATATTCGTAAAGAGAGAATATAATATAACTAACAGCAAAGCACATAATATATGAAATCCAACTTCAAAACACTCATAGTTTTATTTAATGACGCTAAAAACTCACTTTTAGAAAAAATAGTACAATTTAGTATAATTTTTATATAATTAAAAATTACCTTTTATAATTATGTGATAATAAACTAAATAATGAGCTAACTATCACTATACTAATATTATGTAAGAGTTAATTAAATAGCTATTCTTAATTTATATTATCTAATTTTAAAATTTTAATAGTTTTCTGTGCGCTTGTTTGCGGTCATTCTCTTTTAAAAGACGTTTACGAATGCGAACTGACTGAGGCGTTACTTCAACTAACTCATCATCATCAATAAACGATAAGGCTTGTTCTAAAGACATTTTTATAGCTGGCACTAAAGTAGGTGCCTCATCAGTACCGGAAGCTCGCATATTAGTTAGTTTTTTTCCTGTTAAACAGTTTACTGTTAGATCATTGACCCGTGAGTGTAAACCTATAATCTGTCCTTCATATACTTCGGATCCATGTCCAAGAAATAACTTTCCCCTTTCTTGAAGAGAAAAAAGAGCAAACGCAACTGCTTTACCTTGGCCATTAGAAATCAGAACTCCATTTTGACGCTGTCCAATTGCACCTGAACGAATGTTATCATAATGACTAAAAGTTGAATATAATAACCCTGTTCCAGAAGTTAACGTCATAAACTCAGTACGAAAACCAATTAAACCACGAGAGGGAAGAAGATAATCAAGACGTACACGACCCATACCGTCAGGAACCATATCTTTTATATCCCCCTTTCGTTCACCGAGAGCTTTCATTACACCACCCTGATGCTGCACTTCAATATCTACAGCCACGCTCTCAAAAGGCTCTTGAATATGCCCATTTATTTTTCGATAGATCACTTTAGGGCGCGATACTGACAACTCAAATCCTTCTCGACGCATCGTTTCAATAAGTACGGATAAGTGTAACTCGCCTCGCCCTGATACTCGAAATGTATCAGCATCTTCAGTTTCTTCAACCTGTAATGCAACATTATGTACTAACTCTTTATTTAAACGATTTAAAATTTGTCGTGAAGTTAGAAACTTACCTTCTTTTCCGCAGAAAGGAGATGTATTAACGTTAAAATACATAGTTACAGTGGGTTTATCAACATTAAGTGCTGGTAATGCTACTATATTTTGTGGATCACAAAGAGTATCAGAAATATTAAGCTCACCTAATCCAGTAACTGCAATAATCTCACCTGCCTCGGATTTACTAGTTTCTATACGCTCCAAACCTAGATGAGTTAATACTTTGCTAACTTTACCGTTACGTATTTTTCCGTATCTATTAATAATAGAAATATTCTGGTTTGGCTGGATTGCCCCACGAGAAATACGACCAATGCCAATAACACCAACATAATGATTATAATCCAGTTGAGAAATTTGCATTTGAAATGGTTCGTCCACCTGAACTTGTGGTGGAGGAACATGTTTAATAATTGCTTCATACAAAGGAGTCATGTCATCTGCCATATTTTGATAATCTAGCGCTGAAGTACCATTTAAAGCAGAAGCATAAATAACTGGAAAATCAAGTTGCTCATCATGTGCGTTCAAGTTAACAAATAAATCAAATACTTGATCGACAACCCAGTCAGGACGAGCACCAGGACGATCAATTTTGTTAATGATTACAATAGGTCTTAGGCCATTTTCAAAAGCTTTCTTAGTTACAAAACGTGTTTGCGGCATCGGACCATCTATTGCATCAACCACCAGCAGAACAGAATCAACCATTGACAAGACACGCTCTACTTCGCCCCCAAAATCAGAATGCCCAGGAGTGTCAACAATATTAATGCGATATCCATTCCATTGAATAGCAGTATTTTTGGAAAGAATGGTAATCCCGCGTTCTTTTTCTAAAAAATTAGAATCCATGATGCGTTCAGAAAACTCAGTTCGCGCATCTAAAGTACCCGACTGCAAAAGTAACTTGTCAACCAAAGTAGTTTTTCCATGGTCAACATGAGCAATAATGGCAATATTACGCAAATTCTCGATCACAAATTATCCTCAAGTATCATAAGTATAACACTATCATAATACTTAGATTCGTGCAGTAGTAAAAATAGATTGCATCATGTAATATTAGTTGTTCAATTTTACTGATTAACAGATATTCACCTTCTATATAAGGATACATGAACAGCAATGTAACTTTTGATTTTTATCAGAAAAATAATGTAATAATCCATTACTTCATTATCTGATTATATAACAAATTTGTTAAATTATATAGTATATCAATCACTTTCTAGAATAATTATAACTCTTTTGAGGATATCCCTCAAATAAAAACATAACAACTTTTAATCATGCGATTAAAGTTATATTATGCCATAATCTAAATTATAGAGGGTATAAAGTTATATTTTTTACTATTTAATATTCTTTTAGGCTTTATAGATAAAGAAGTTAGAGTAAAATCAACGAATTATCATGCGCCACATAATGATACTGACCAATCATCAATAATAGCTATTAAGTATTGCTTAGGCGTAAGTGCTATAAGACGCTATGAAAAATAGATTAGTCCAGAAGCATTCAAATGCTACTCGAAACTGATAATCTAAAAAACTCTAGTGATACTATATTTCACTTAAAGAAATAACATTTCATGCTTCGCTCGTAAAGACATCAAGAAAACCAAGATCAGTTTAGACATACATATTATATAATGACACTATATAAAAACACAAAAGCATGTAGTCATTTCTTCTCTAATAAAATAAAAATTTTACAATTCTAGTGCATACTGCTACTAAATAATATATAGAGAATGTTTATCGCAGGTAAATCCATAAGTATAGAGAAAACAATATAATAATCATTGTTATTACTTACATTATAAGTATATTTACTTAAAAATTAAACTACAAGGCATTCTTTCGTAATATATAGTACATATTATATTGAATTCTCATAAGATAATCTTCATGATGAATTCTTCTTTAATATATACTAATTAATCTGAATTATAAATATCCTCTAAAGGTAAATTACTACTATTTACTTTTATAGGCTTACAGAAAAATCGCAAGGATACTCAAAAAATCAAACAAAAAAATATTAAAATTAATTGTTAAAAATATTTATAGAACTGTTTTTGTTACGAAAGTATCTATTGAATGCTCATTATAATAACACAAACACATGAAAAAAATCACAATTTTCAATGCAATAGTAATGACTAAGTCCAGGAGATGTTAAACATGTCAGCTGAATATGTTCTGTCAATGATTCATGATAATCAAGTGAAATTTGTTGATTTACGTTTTACCGATACGAAAGGTAAAGAACAACATATGAGCATCCCTGCTCACCAAGTAAATCACAGTTTTTTAAAAGAAGGTAAAATGTTTGATGGCTCTTCCATTAATGGTTGGAAAGATATCCATAAATCCGATATGCTTCTCATGCCAGATACTATTACTGCCGTCCTTGACCCTTTCTTTGTAGATACAACACTTCTTTTACGCTGTGACGTTTTAGAACCAGATACTATGACAGGATATGATCGGGATCCGCGTTCTATAGCTAAACGAGCAGAAGATTTTTTACACACATCTGGTATTGCAGATAATGCATTTTTTGGACCAGAGCCGGAATTCTTTATGTTTGACGATATTCGTTTTGGACACAGTACTTCCGGGTCACATGTTTTCATTGATGATATTGAAGCTCATTGGAATACTAGCAAAGAATATCAAGGCGGTAACAAAGGTCACCGACCAAAACTTAAAGGGGGGTACTTACCAGTACCTCCGGTTGATTCCTCACATGATATTCGAGCTAAAATGTGTTTGATGATGGAAAAGATGGGCATTACTATTGAAGCGCATCATCATGAGGTCGCTTCTGCAGGTCAAAATGAAATTGCTACTCGCTATAATACTATAATCAAAAAAGCTGATGAAATTCAAATGTATAAATATGTAGTGCATAATGTTGCTCATGCTTATGGTAAAACCGCTACTTTTATGCCTAAACCAATCTACGGTGATAATGGATCCGGTATGCATTGCCACATATCCTTATCTAAGATGAATACTAATTTATTCTCAGGCAATCAATACAGTGGATTATCTGAACTTGCATTATTTTACATAGGAGGAATAATTCAGCATGCAAAAGCACTTAATGCATTAACGAATCCTACTACCAACTCATATAAACGCTTGGTTCCAGGTTATGAGGCACCAGTTATGCTTGCTTACTCCTCTCGGAACCGTTCAGCTGCTATTAGAATTCCAATGGTTTCCAATCAAAAAAAATGCCGAATTGAAGTCCGATTTCCTGACCCGTCGGCTAATCCTTATCTATGTTTTTCTGCAATGCTCATGGCTGGTTTAGATGGTATTATTAATAAAATCAACCCAGGTGAAGCAAGAGATAAAAACTTGTACAAGTTATCCAAGTTAGAAAAGACCTCTACACCAAAAGTTGCAAGCTCCTTAGAGGAAGCTTTGTCTGCCTTAGATCAGGACCGTGATTTCTTAACTCAAGGTAATGTATTTACTGACCATGCCATCGACGCATATATTACATTACATAGAGAAGAAATAAAATGTCTCCGACAAATTCCCCATCCTGTTGAGTTTGAACTTTATTATAGTGTCTAGAGTTATATGTGTAATATTCTTTTATCCTGTTGTATCATTAAATTAAAATATTACTATATCGTGGCTAGAGCATATTGAAAGATATGCTCTAGCTTTAGCTTTAGCTTTAGCTTTAAGTCTAGTAAAGTTAGATTGTTCTATAATTTAGTACACATAAATTATATAATCTTTTTAAGATGCTTTTAAAAATTTTTAATTTTTATCAAAAAGCACTATATTCTTAATTGTTTTAGGTATTGAATGACTATTCATGGTCTCATAAAAAATAATTAAACACATCTAATAAAATTAGGTGCTTATTTATCCTATCTGATGAGAGCGCATTGCTGGCAGAAACCAGCTCTCTGCTGCTAATATCATAGTCTGCATCTCTGCGGTGTCTAAATCAGGTAATAATCGCTGCAAAAAATAATCATACTTCTCTCCATGCATATAATCAGATCCATTCCAGCACTCAAAAAATTTTTTATATGCTTTTTTTTGCATTATATCATTATAACAGATTATGCCTAATTTTTTATCAAAACATGCTTGTAACCAAGCACCTCCAGAATGTGTCAATAGTAAAGGATTAGACATGCCTAATAAATACCCATTCATATAATACTCTAAATACTGTTTTGCTTTTTCTGCTGATATTGGTAAAAAACGCCAAATACTATCCTGAAACCCTAACATAAGACTAATATATCGACCACCTATCGCACAATATATCAAATGTTCTAACCATAATATTAATCCATCTCGAACATTAAGCATACCAGCGCGCCAGCGTAATAACCCATCAGTTTGAACTTGATCAAGCGAGCCACTTAATGTCATATCTTTAATATTTAATAGTATTTCTTTGTTTTCTGTAGGCGCGCGAAATCGTAAAATCTGTTCAGCAAGGCCATGTATTTCTTTTTCTCTTTCCTGCCAAAACAATTCTCCCCATACACCATGAGCTAACTGCCCTGAAGATCTATAGTTTTTATACAGTAGTTCGGTATCACGTTTATTTATCAGCTCTTTTAATAACTTTTGATCAATCTTATAGCGAGTAAGACTATTTAAAACAAATGGTTCTGCATCAAATAACAGTGCTTGTTCTTTCTGAAAAATAATACCAAGTCTATATTTTAAAAAATAGCGCACTGGATGTCGCCAAAATTGCAGAAATTGATATAAAGTGAAATTTTTTTCATTTTCATGAGGTAATTCTTGAGGAATAGGTGACCAAATAAAACCCTGATGATAAATAGAAGGTGACCATTCTATTGTACTGTTAATAGACTTAGTTTTTGATATAAAAGACTTCTGTAAAAAATGGGGCGTGCAGGTATGTACATGCTGAAGATGTTGTAGGATCGATCGAGAGCTAGTGTCTACGTCTTTATTGCTATCTTTAGCCAGGCAGAAACTTTGGCTAATATATTGTGTTAACTCGCTTACTAAAATAGAAGGATAACGTACAGTATTATCTTGAATTGACTTAGCAAGATAGCTAATATAAAATTTTTTTTGAGCCGCATTTAAAGCTTCTAAAAAAAGGTAATGATCATTATAGTAATCATTATCCTTTTTAATTTTTTGATAAATTAAGTTAAAACTTAACGGCATTTGAATACGTGGAAAAACTCCTTCATTCATTCCTAATAAACACACTACTTTTACTGGAATGAATATCATTGGCATCAATGTACAAAAATTTATAGATCCAGGCAAGCAGTAACTTCTCGAGCATGTTTCTTTTAGATACAATAATAAATTTTCTCTAAGAGAAAAGAATGGAACAGTCTGATTATAAGAGGCTTGAATACCATGGTGTAATATATTATGCCAACGCTCCTCAATCATCGCCAATTCTTCTTCATTGTCTGAGGTTCTGATAAAAAAATCATCAAGAATCAGACGACACATTGGCATCCAGCTTTTTAAGTCATGCGGCTTGCGTATGCATTTTCTCCATCGATTGAGAGTTAGTATGAATTCAGATAGATAGCCTGTTAATTCTGCAATTAACCCATTGGATTCATCAAAAGGCAATACTCCTTTCCACTCACCTTCTGCGCTATCCATAGCGTAACCTAATAACATACGATTTAAACCAAAACGCCAAGTATTCTGGCCAGTCATGGGAAAATCAAGGTCTCGTATATTATCATCATCTAAACCCCATCTTATACCAGATTCTATTACCCAACGACGTAATACAATTAATCCTTTCTCATTAATAGAAAAACGGTTAGCAACTACAGGAACTTCCAAAATAGACCAAACTTCTTCTGCGCTAAATCGACCATCTAGCAAATTTAATAATGCGGAAAAAGTTTTAATAGAGAGATTTTTCTTAGAAATACGACTATCAGAAATAAAAAATGGTATATATCGATTAGATGGTACATTGCTAAAAATAGCTTGAATAAATGGTGTGTAAATATCAATATCTACCGCTGTTACAAGAATCTCATGAGCAGACAACTCTGGATCGTCTGCCATCATATTGAGTAACTGATCTTGCAAAATCTCAATTTCGCTCTGTATACTATAGCATAAATGAATCTCTACGGATCGATCACTGACTTCTACAATTCGCTTTCCTAAACTATTATTCCATTCACTTCCACTGAGACCTATCACTGAGTGATCTTCTAATTCTAATATGTCTTTCTGTAATGTGCATAAAAGGTTGATAGGTGCAATATCCACAAATGCACATATTTCTTTTGGTTCATTCTGCGCTAAAAGCAATAAATTCTCTCTCTCTGAACGCCCCCACGAATCTAAGAGTGGATTAGTAAGCTGTTGTTTTTCACAAGGTATACTAAATAACGAGGAATAATCTTTACGATCACGACATTGTGGAAGCCATCTTTCTTCTTTATAATGATAACAGCGATGAATTAATAATTCTCTCAAAAAAGAATCGCTCGGAATATCTCCCCAATAATATCGACATGGATTAGTAAAAAAAATATGTAGATCCATGTGTTTTTCTAAAACCTGAATGTAATAGTTGGGTAGCACTGAAAGACCAAAAATAAATAGACGCTCTGGAACAATAGATAAATTCTTATCGATATGTTGTAAAGTAAAAAGAAAACGCTGAAAAAGAGCAGAAAGACTCCATACCGGTTCTCCTAAAGATTTGGTATATTCTACTAATGCTAACCATAGCGGCCCTTGCCATAACTGACAATCTCCGCACTCTTCTACTATGCGACCCTCCTCCCAAGCATGAATCCAGTGTGGACGGTGCAGAATATACTGCTCAAAAACATGTGCAATATGTTCTGTTAATTGGAATAGCTTGTGATTATTACTATCATTATGCAGATAGTGACGTAGCGTACTAAAAGTATCATCTAGCAGCAAATTTGGAAGAACAACTCTAAGTTTCCAGCACATACTTAATCTATTAAATATTCTTTTTTTAAAAGAGCCTTGAAAACCTAGAGATAGAAAATCCCAAATAAAGTCAGAAGATGACAAAAAGTTAATATTAGCAGCAATACCAAACTCTATAGAAAAAGAAAGTTTTAACCATTGAATCATATTAGGGCTGTTGACTAACATAACTTCAGGGGATAATGGGTGACACAAGGGTTGTTTTTTAATCTCCCGGCAAACTAGTATTTTAAGCATTTCTAATTGATTAGAATGGTAAACAGTAATCATATATATATCCTATATATTGCACGAGATTATTTTATTAATTACTGAGTATTATTATTGAATCGCATAGAAAAGACTGTCAAGAAGATTATCTAGAACATAATCTATTGCATAATTAAAGTTATTATTATATAATAATTAATTATATGTTATATATTAGCGGGAATAGCTCAGTTGGTAGAGCACGACCTTGCCAAGGTCGGGGTCGCGAGTTCAAGTCTCGTTTCCCGCTCCAAATAAAATATATACTCAACTACTAGATTTTAGATGTTAAAGATTTATAGTCTAATTTACAAAAATCCAAGGTACATATATAATCAACTATAAGATATACAAAGATAACATTATAGAATATATATCCCATTCACTTGATTACATCAATAGCATACCTTTAATATAGCATACCTTTAATATAGTATATCTTTAATATTTTTATTAATCTTTTAAAAAAAAACAATATAGTATAAGATAGTCGTTTTATATAGTTATTTTACTCAGTTAAGTAAAAATACTGATAATATATTTTATAATATAAAACGAAAATTAAATATACATTATAGTAAGATAGAAAGATCTGCATAAAACATTAAAACACCTATCAAATAGATATTATTATATTAAGTAACACAAGAAACTTTTAAGAGCTATCTCAAAAAAATATGACAATTTTCTATATTTATAATATAAGTCATTAAATGTCTTTTAATATTTATTAAACAATTAGAAAGTAAAATTAGATTAATTATTCAAAAATTTTCAATGATATAAATAATGATATTATCTAATATTTAGATACACATGCGTACAACAAAAGATCATCTAACTTCTTAAGTAGTATGCCACTTAATCAGTTTGTAACAAATAAAATAGCACGTGATAATATAAGTATACTGCTTAATTAACATTAACATCTATTATCTATACCAAGTCGATGGATAAAAAATTAGATAAAAATATTTTACAAATTGTAAAATACATTAAATAAATAATAAATCAATAAACAATAAATTTTACATACTATCTTAGATAGTAAAAAGTTTTTATTACTTTTCGCAACATATAAATAATCATAAAAAATTATCAAATAATTACATTAACTAAATGAATTAACCTTTATAAAAATAATTTTATTTTTTAATAAAATTTAATCTGATCATGATCAATTTATTCACTATTTCTTCAAAGTTATTCTGTAATATATCAAAAAAGAGAAGCATTATGAGCTGCATAACTACAGTGAAGTGTCCTATTTGTAGTAAGCAAATAATATGGGATCAGTTCAATAAATGGCGTCCATTTTGCAGTAAACGTTGCCAGTTAATTGACCTAGGAGAATGGTTAATTGAAGAAAAAATTAATCAATCGCTGAAGTTTAATAAAAATTAAAAGAAAGATTCTTTACATTTATATTTATGTTTATTTTTTTGATATCTCTTTTAATGAGTGATGTTTATTGTCTGACAACATTTTGATATAAATTATCTTACATACCTGATTTTTTTAAAATTTTGCACTAAAACTTATTACTAAACTAATTACATATAAAATGACAATGTACGACTTATAAAATTTTAAATATATTATTTAGAAAATATTTATTTGTGTTGAATACAAATATAAATCAGACGTGATCTTTATTATATATATTTTAATAAAAATTAATGTTAATTTTATAAAAATTTTTATCAAAATATTTTCCCAAATCATCATCTTAAAGCTTGGTTCATTCTCCCTAAACTTAAATAAAAAACATATAAAACTATATTAAATTATCTGCTTTAGATCGTTCTAGATTTAAATCTTAGCTACATTTTAAAAATTTTTAATTACATAAATTTTATGAAATAAATATATTATAGAAAATAATATCATAATAATTATTACTGTTGTTTTTAGTATTGTTCATAATAATTAACAAAACTGTTAACTTTATATGCATTAGCGATGTTATATCTTTACATCAAAATAATAAAATATGAGCAATATTATCTATTTATGTATAGATACAATCTTTCAGAAAAAAAAATCTTAGGTTCTTAGTAAACATAACCTCTTCTCCATATTATTATCTTTTTTAATTCATATTGTTTTTAATTCATATTATAAGAATAGATTTATTCTAGATTAGATTCTATACTAGACAAATTATTATTAGCTTTAGATTTAGGCATCATTTTAATCTTTGCCATGAGATTAGATTTATAGCGTGCGGCCTTGTTTTTGTGAATTAAACCTTTAGAAGCTTGCCGATCTATTAATGGTTGCATAACACTAAATGCATGGTGTGCGATGATTTTATCACCAGTTGCAATAGCTACATATACTTTTTTAATAAAAGTACGTATCATAGATCTACGACTTGCATTATGTTTACGACGTCTTTCAGATGTTATGATCCGCTTCTTAGCTGATTGAATATTAGCCAAAATTTTACTCCTAAACTAAATAGTATTTTTTAACATTTCTATCTAAACTTTTGTCAAGTATTGTCTGTACTCCAATAATTGTCAATAAGTTTTGTAAGACAAAAATCAAATAAATATCATGCAAACAGGTATGATAATATATCTAGAATACAAATAACCCATAAGTGAACTTATAGATAGTTCAAGGACTGTAATAATTTCACTTATATTGCCATAACCCGCATGAACATGTTAACAACCTTAGTATTTTTTTTGATGCCTAGCTATTTGAGATAGTAGTTTTTAGAGAGTAGTATTTTTCTTTTTATGTCGATACTGTTATGATAATCAATCATAAAATATCGTGTTTTTTATAAAAAAATACAAGACATATATCCTATCACTAGCATAATGTTCTCTTTAATATAACTAATATTTAATTATATTTATATTTATGTTTATATTTATCAAAGTATTATGTTTATATTTATAAAAGTATACAAAGTTATTATAAGTAATACAGAATAAAAAGTTTAATAAAATTATTTATATTTTATTTTTGATTAATTTAATTTTATTAAGATTAAATAAATAATTAATATTATAATTTTAACTACTATATATTCTCATTACTATATAAAAGTAATCGGACTATATCAATCATCCATTATTTTTAATTTTATATGAGCGATTTAAAAGAATTAAAAAAAAACCGAAATAAATAAAAAATAGCATATTAGACATATTATAAATAACTTACATTAACTATTGCACTACAAGGTGTGATTGACATTAGTTACTATTTATTTATTAATACAACCAACAGAGATAAAATCGAGAATCTTAATGATTGACTATAAAGCTACCTTGAATTTACCAATGACAAATTTTCCAATGAGAGGTCATTTAGCAAAAAAAGAACCAAATATCTTGCAACGTTGGCACAATGACAAGCTATACAATATAATCCGAACAGCAAAAATAGGAAAAAAAATATTTTTGCTACACGATGGCCCGCCTTATGCCAATGGTAACATTCATATTGGTCATGCAGTTAATAAAATTCTGAAAGATATTATTATTAAATCAAAAAGCCTGTCAGGTTATAACGCACCTTATATTCCTGGCTGGGACTGTCATGGTCTACCAATTGAACATCAGGTTGAGAAGCTCCTCGGCAAACCTGGTGAAAAAATTAGCCCAGCAGAATTTCGCAGAGCCTGTAGAAAATATGCTAATAAACAAGTTGATGAACAAAAATCTGATTTTATACGTCTTGGCGTATTAGGAGATTGGGATAATCCTTATCAGACTATGCATTTTCAAACGGAAGCTAATATTATCCGAACATTGAGAAAAATCATTAAAAACGGTCATGTATATCAGGGCATCAAGCCAGTGCAATGGTGCTTAGATTGTCAATCTGCTATGGCAGATGCGGAAATTGAATATCTAAATAAAAAATCTCCGTCTATAACGGTTCTATTTAATGCTGTAGATAAGCAAGTAGTACAGAGAAAATTTACTACTACTTGCGTTCACGGTCCAATTTCTATAATAATATGGACAACAACTCCGTGGACTCTACCTGCAAATCGCGCTATTTCAGTACACCCAAAATTTAGCTATCAGCTGATCCAAATCATGGATAGAGCTATTATTCTTGCAGAAGATATGGTTAATATAGTCATGCCTCGTATTGGGGTAAGTCAGTGGACTGTATTAGGATCTTTACAAGGAAAATCCTTAGAAATGATGGGATTTCAACATCCATTTTTATCTCACACCATTCCAGTGATTCTTGGTGAACATATTACACTAGACGCGGGTACTGGTGCAGTACATACCGCCCCTGACCATGGCTTAGATGATTATACCGTCAGTCAAAAATATTCTATTCAAACTATTAATCCAATAGGACCAGATGGTTGTTATCTATCTGGAATTTGGCCAAAAATAGATGGTATCAATGTTTTTCAAGCTAACGACATTATTCTTGACGTATTAGATAAAAAAGGCGCCTTACTGCATATAGAAACTATTGATCATAGCTATCCACACTGCTGGCGTCATAAAACTCCTATTATCTTTCGTGCTACTCCGCAATGGTTTATTAGCATGGATCAAAAAGGATTGCGTACACAATGTTTAGAGAGCATAAAATCAGTATCTTGGATACCAAGATGGGGTGAAACGAGAATTCATAGCATGTTGTCTCATCGCCCAGATTGGTGTATCTCCCGTCAGAGAACCTGGGGTGTTCCCATACCTCTTTTTGTACATAAAAAGAACAATCAAATACACCCTAAATCGTTAGAGATAATGGAAAAAGTTGCGAAACGAGTAGAGAAAATTGGTATTCAAGCTTGGTGGGATTTAAATAGCTATGAGATGATCGATGTTGATACAGAACATTATAATAAAATATCTGATACATTAGACGTTTGGTTTGATTCGGGATCAACCATTCATTCAGTGATTAAAGATCATCCTGAATATTACGGTAATACACCAGATATGTATCTAGAAGGTTCAGATCAACACCGTGGATGGTTTATGTCTTCTTTATTAATATCCACAGCCACAAGAGGAGTAGCGCCATATCGACAAGTAATAACCCATGGATTTACTGTAGATGGCCAAGGTCGAAAAATGTCAAAATCTCAGGGAAATTCTATCAGACCACTAGATATTATTAATACACTTGGCGCAGATATTCTTCGTCTTTGGACAGCCTCAACTAATTATGCAGGAGAAATTGCTTTTTCTAATCAAATTCTAAAAGGATCTTCAGAGAGCTATCGTCGAATCCGAAATACTGCGCGTTTTCTAATAGCTAATCTAACAGGATTTTCTCCAGTCACAGACCAAATAAACAAAGAAAAGATGTTAATATTAGATCAGTGGGCAGTAGGTCGTGCCTTAGCAGCGCAAAATGCTATTATTGCCTCGTACGAAACTTATCAGTTTCATGAGGTAGTGCAACGTATAGTACATTTCTGCTCTATTGAGATGGGAGCTTTTTATTTAGATGTTATTAAAGATCGTCAGTATACTACTAAAACTAATAGCGTAGCTCGCCGAAGTTGTCAAACAGCATTATGGCATATTTCTGAAGCTTTAGTGCGCTGGATGGCACCTATTCTTTCCTTTACCGCGGATGAAATATGGCAATACTTACCTGGCAATAGGGCGAAATACGTTTTCACTGAAGAATGGTATGACAATTTATTCACTTTATCTGATCACGAAATAATGAATAACATGTATTGGGATCAAATTCTAAAAGTACGTGGAGCAGTTAACAAAATTATAGAGCAGGCTCGTATTGATCAACTCATTAGAAATTCACTAGAAGTTAACATAATGCTCTACGCGGATTCGGAGTTATCAGATAAGTTGCTTTGTCTAAATGAAGAATTGCGTTTTGTTTTACTTACATCTAAAGCAGTAGTTTTAGATATAAACCAAGCACCTACGTACGCCTATCAGAGCCCACTCTTAAAAAACCTTAAGATTATACTTCATAAATCTGACGATAAAAAATGCTTAAGATGCTGGCATCACACAAATGATATTGGCCAAAATACAATATATCCAGACATTTGTAATCGTTGTATTACTAATATAATTGGTGATGGTGAAGAGCGAAAATTTGCATGATCAATTTAAATTTACACTACCACAGATTGCGCTTAGTATGGCTGGCGTTTATTTTAATAGTTATTGACGTGAGTAGTAAAGAATGGATTATGAAGCACCTCATGCTGCATGAATCCATATCAATCATGCCACTTTTAAATTTTTATTATACTCGTAATTTTGGTGCAGCATTTAGTTTTTTGTCTAGTCAGGACGGATGGCATCGTTGGTTATTATCTAGTATTACTGGTATTCTAGTTATGGTCTTATTAGTTAAAGTATATTTAAACTGTACTGACGATAAATATAATAATATTTTCTATACTTTAATAATAGGTGGGGCATTAGGTAATCTTTATGATCGTATTTATCATGGTTTTGTTATTGATTTTATTGACTTTTATGTTGGTGAATGGCATTTTGCAACATTTAATATTGCAGATAGTGCAATCTGTATAGGATCTATTCTTCTTATATTAAGAAAAATAATAAAAAACAAAAAATAATATAAATTATAATTTATATTATAATAAGATATTTTCAAATATCTTTTATAATTAGATTACTAAATTCTTGTAACAAGCAATCTCAAGCGTGATCTCGAAAAATAAAATTATAGTCGTTTTCATATTATCTCTCATTAATCACTAATTAATGTGAGTTCTATCTTAATTTTAAAATTATTCACTATCATGCAAAAATTATCAAAAAAGGAAAACTTCACGATAAGCGAATCCTTAATAAGTAATTTACAGGGTGATTCTATAAGTTAATAATTTTTTGACCTATTTTGTTATATATACTCGAAATACTTAATAAAAATTTTTAATATATATTATATATAAGTGAATAAAATTATAATTGTAAAATTACACAAGAACTAATTCCCATTGGTAGCTTATAACACTCACAACTCAATGATAGTTTTTATACAGTTTCCCTAAAAAAATGAAAAAGGTAACATATATCTATCTATAAACTGAATAAAATCAATTAAAAATATGTCTATTCACTCTTCTTTTCTGACATAGAGTCAATTTTTAGGTTAATATAAATATATTAAATAATGTTATATATTTTTCTATCAGATATCTTAATCTTCAATAAAAAATTAAAAGCCTATTCTCATACGTCAATATATAAGAACTCCTAGGATCTAATTATGTCTAATATAATAGATTATAATTTCATAAAAGTTTTTTAATTCGGTTAAATCTCTTGATAAAAAATCTATCATTTTCCTATTCTGTGTTCTCAACATTAAAAATGTATCATAAGTTAATGTTAATTACTGCAATCTGATCGTAATTGGAGATCAGTTATGAAAATTTTACTAGCTAATCCACGCGGTTTTTGTGCTGGCGTTGATCGAGCGATTAATATTGTTGAGCGTGTTTTGGGTATATATGGCGCACCAATCTACGTGCGTCATGAAATAGTACATAATCGTTATGTCGTAAATAACTTGAGAAATCGAGGAGTTGTTTTTATTGAAGAAATAGATCAGATACCAGATAGATCTATTGTTATCTTTTCTGCTCACGGTGTCTCTAAATTAGTTTATGATAAAACAATAGCACGGGATTTAATAGTATATGATGCTACCTGTCCATTGGTAAAAAAGGTTCATCTAGAAGTATGGCGCGCTAGTCAGCAAGGTGTAGAGGCTATTTTTATTGGCCATGAAGGTCATCCAGAGGTAACGGGTACCATGGGTCAGTACACAAACGAATATGGTGGAATATATTTAGTTAGTACATTAAGTGATGTATTTAAGCTGCAGGTAAAAGATAAAGAGAATCTACGATTTATGATGCAAACCACTTTATCAATTGACGAAAGTCAAAAAATTATTAATGCTTTGCGTTCTCGTTTTCCTAAAATTATCGGATCACGTAAAAATGATATCTGTTACGCTACAACCAATCGACAGCAAGCAATTAAAGATCTTGCGCATTATGCCGATCTAATATTAGTCGTTGGTTCAAAAAATTCCTCTAATTCTAACCGATTAGCAGAGCTTTCTAGACAATTAGGATGTCAAGCGTATTTGATTGACTCTGATCTAGATATTCAGGAAGAATGGTTACACAGTATAAACTGTGTTGGTATTACTGCTGGAGCATCAGCGCCAGATATTCTTGTAAGACAGGTTATTCAAAAAATCATGGAACTTGGCGCCACACACAGCTTAGAACTTCTTGGTCATGCAGAAAATATAACATTTAAAATGCCAAAAGAATTACGAATAAAAACTGAAAATTCTTATTAATTATCCTATTCAGGGTCCCCATCACATAGAATAAAGATATAAATATAAATTATTTTTAATATTTAAAGCACCTAAAAGGCATTATAATATAATTATCTATTATATATACGCTTAATTAAGAAAAGTTTAAATCAATTCTTATTATTTACATAAGACCTATAAAACATAAAAAATAACTTTATAGCCATTTTTTCCGCTTGAAATAAGCATAAGGGGCCAGACCTGCTAATATCATTAGCAATATTGCTGATGGATATCCTAAACTCCATCTCAGTTCTGGCATAAAAGAAAAATTCATTCCATAGCTAGATGCTACTAATGTTGGAGGCAAAAACACTACTGATACTACCGAAAAAATTTTAATAATACGACTTTGTTCAATATTAATAAAACCCATTGCTGCTTGCATTAAAAAATTTACCTTCTGGAAAAGTGATTCAGTATGCGGTAATAACGATTCAACATCACGTAAAATTTCACGCGCTTGCGCTAACTGATTACAAGGTAACCGAGTTTTTCGTACTAAGAAATTTAATGCTCTTTGTGTATCCATTAAGCAAAGGCGTATTTTCCACCCTATATCCTCTTGACCTGCCAAAGCTAAAAGAGCATTATCAAATTCATCCCCCTGCTGACCTTCCATGATTACTCTGCTAAATTTTTCTAGATTACTGGAGATGTTTTCTATTTCATCAGCTAATTGCTCAATTTTTGTTTCAAACAAATCAAGTAAGATCTCATAAGCATTACCATCAATTAATACTTGATTTCTCGCTCGCATACGATATAAGCGAAAGGCTGGCAGCTCTCTTTCGCGTAAGGTATACAAACGACCTCCACGGATAGTAAATGCTACTGTTGAATTTCCAGCATGATCATCTATGTCCTCATATAGAAAAAAAGAATGAATATGCAAACCATCTTCATCTTCGAAAAAGCGAGCTGAAGCCTCTATATCTTCTAATTCTGGACTTGTAGCTAACACTTGACCTAGTACGCTGTGTACACGAGCACGTTGTGTTTCTTCTGGCCCAACGAGATCTACCCAAATTGATTCACTAAGATTATCGCTACTATTGGGATCCCCCAACACAAGTCGACGCAGATGACTGCTCTCTAGTTTAAATGCGTTCAACATAGCTATTTTCTCAAGTTAAGATGGTAAATTAGGTAAAGATCTGAATACAGCTTGATTTAATAAAGCAAGACTCATCATGGAATTTATCACACATCACCTTATGCTATTCAAAGTTTATTTTAAGTATCTACTATTAAGATGGTCAGAGTATAATACAGAATAAATTTTATTTAATCCTATGAATTTTAACTAGAATCATTGTACTGTTCTAGCCTGCTAGTAATTTTAATAACAACGAGTCTCTCTTTAAGACATTTAACTTATGCTAATTTACACAAAAGCTTAACATTCTTAATTAAACTATTTTTACTTATAGTCATGCGTTATGCGTATTCTTTAATTATAATTAATATTTCAAATACATAATATATTACCCTATATATGCATTTTATATATTTTATGATATTTTTTTCACTAAAGATCTACGGTAGTATAAAAAACTAATTAAGCATGTTGTCTGCTAACAACATCTGCACGAAATATACAAAGTTTAAATTATTATTTTTATCCTAATCTAACCGTCTGTATCAAAACTATACATCATAGATAATATCTATTATTGCTAACCAACCCACATGGACGTTTTTCCTGTACTAAAATCACTAAAAATATCTGTTTAATCTTCCTTCATTCTACAAAATACTAAAGCAAGAATTTAATATTTTTTATAAAAATACTAGATCGACTGTGCTTCTTCAGTGTATCCTGATCTGTATTGTTTTTATTATTAGAATATTTCATTTTTTTGCGTATGCAGTCTATTTATATTAGCACTATAATATTTACATTGATTTTTTTATTTATTACTAACTCTAGAAACATCATGGTTTTTTTACAATATAAAATACAGTATTTTACTGTATTATTAGATATTTTAACTATGAAATCGTTTCAGAAGATGTATAAAACATATATAACACTAGAAAGCCTGGTCTTCATAGAACCATGTATGCTATACATAGTATTCGTATGTTTTAATTTTATAGAAACATTATAGCTATCTATACAGATCTAGAAAAACTTATTTGTTATACTCTTAAAAATTTTACTCAATTTAGATGAGATTATATAATAATCATTATCGATTTCTTGTTCACTAACCTGGAGATAAGCGCATAATACAGAGCATATGATTACTAACCCCATATATAATATGGGATACATGCACTAAAAATATTTTGTGAGATGTCTGTCACATATCACAGAAAATGATCTTAAAAGATTTTTAATACTACATAGAACGATTTATCGTTCTCATTGTAATCATAGTATTAAGCATTACAACCTATGAGCCTAAATTAATATACTAAAATAGTATATTATTATTTCATACCCATTCCTCAAACACAGAAGCTTTGTTATAGTTTATGTTTCTGCTGATTATTATATTAAGGTATGTAATAACATGCTTGTAAGTTTTTCAGCACGTTGTAGACTTTAGTGCGTTAAGGTACCAAGTGTTTATATAATTATGGCAGAAAAATAAATAAACTGAATCACTTGGCAAGAAATAAACCGAAAGAGCTAACTTATGCTCATTGCTTATTTAAAATGATAACGAGGCCTAAAAACATGAAAAAAACAGCTATCGCAATTGCAGTAGCATTGGCTAGTGTTGCTACAGTAGCTCGAGCTACTCCTAAAGATAACAGTTGGTATAGTGGTATTAAATTGGGCTGGTCTCATTATAATGATATCGATTACTCTAATATCCCATATCAAAAAAATGAGGGCCCTAATCATCCAAACCAGATAGGTTCCGGTATATTTTTTGGTTATCAAGCGAATCCGCATTTAAGTTTTGATTTAGGATATGACTGGTTGGGTCGAATGCCAAACAAAGGCAAAACCACTCATGGTGCCTTTAAAGCACAAGGAGTCCAGCTAGCAGCAAAAATTAACTATCCAATTTCTAATAATCTTAATGCATATACCCGCTTGGGTAGCATGATGTGGCATGCAAATACAGCACAAACTAACCCAACCCATGCTAAATTGCGCTCTAAAGATAACGGTGTGTCACCACTTATAGCACTTGGAATGGAATATACTATCAATAAAAATTGGTCAACACGACTAGATTACCAATGGGTAAATAATATTGGAAATGCTAGAACTATTGGTGCACGTCCTGACAATAGCTTACTTAATATCGGTCTTGCTTATCATTTTGGTAAAAATGAAGAAGAAAGTATTGTTCCTTTATCACCTTCCACTCCAGACAATAATCATTTCACTTTAAAATCTGATGTACTATTTGCATTTAATCAAGCTAATCTAAATGCAGATGGTCAAAAGATCTTAGATCAATTATACACTAAAGTTAATAGTCTAGAAACCAAAGATGTTTCTATAGTAGTAGTAGGTTATAGTGACCGTATTGGTTCGGAGCAGTATAATCAGAAACTATCTGAAAAACGAACTCAAGCAGTTGTAGACTATTTAGTAAATAAGGGCGTACCTAATGATCAGATTTCTTCACATAGTGAAGGCAGTGCTAATCCAGCTTCCACACATACATGCGATGCAGTGCATAATCAACAAGAATTGATTGTCTGTTTAGCACCAGATCGACGTGTAGAAATTGAAGTTAAAGATATTCAAGATATCGAAAATCAGTAATTTAATAAAGCATTATGTCTATATATACCTCTAATTATAGGGGTATATATAGTATATCTAGTTAATTATTACATAACATTGTATTACTTAACGGAAAATTGTTTATTCTAAAAATAGAAAATACATTAATTTTTGGTATAGCATCATAAATAATAATAAAAAACTCTTAATAAGATTCATATCTTAAAAAATACAACATAAACATGTTAAAGATTATTTTAATATAACACCTGACCTAACATAAATGTAAAAGCAAATAATTACACATGCTTATTATTTTATAATAAATAATATTTTCAATGTTTCTACAACAAAACAGGTCAGCTCAAATAAGCATTTATGAGATATTATTTTTCACATGTTACTCTTCAATTGCTAATATATTATAATATAATATTATATATTTTTTTGTCTTATTCATAATTAAGGTGCACATGTAATAATTATAAATCAAAAAACTATAAAAAAAATAGAGTTATGTACTATACAGTATCTGAGCTACTTTGCATTAAACAATATTTGATAGATTTAAAGTATTATCTGTTTATGTTGTATAATAAGCGTACTTATTTAAGCACTAAGATAAAATAGTAGATAATAATATAAAAATATGATGATTTATGATTGCTATCGAGACAACTAGTAATATACTATTTATGTATAAAAATATTATGTAATAGAAGCATTATAAAAAAAATTTTAATCTCTTCTATATAATCATAATAATCTATAAAATCTTTTTATCCTCATAATTTATAATGATCCTATCATGAAGCTTAACTCATGCAAACAACTAAAATCATATAATCTTAATTATCGATTAAATCGATTGCACACTGCTTCAGATAACACAATAGGACTGTAGTTCATTATAATATAATTGATTCTCTCTAATGAAGAGACTTTATAAATAAAAGGTTAACTCAGTATCCTGATAATATAGTTATACTCTTAACAATATAAAATATTTTTCGAAAATAAAATCAGTAAGTTATTTAGGGGTAAAAATGAAAGTTTTAAAAAAAAATATACAGAATTTTAATAAGTCTATAACACTCACTATAAAAAAAATGGTGATTGAAGATACAGTGAAAAAAAAACTAGCACAAATAGCAAAAAAATCACAAATCGATGGTTTTCGTCCAGGAAAAGCTCCTCTTTATATTGTAGAACAACGTTATGGTCACTGCGTTCGACAAGAGGTGATTAACGAATTAATGCAGCGTTACTTTATGGATATGATGATACACAATCAATTTCACCTATTTAGCAATCCAGTATACATTGTACTGGAAAGCGAAAATGATACAGATTTCACTTTTTCTGTTCAATGTGATATGCATCCAGCTATCAAGATAAAAGGAATTGAAAACATAAAAATTGAAAAACCAATTATAACAGTGACTGACTCTGATGTTGATTCAATGATACAAATACTTCGTCAACAGCAAGCTATCTGGAAGGAGACTAATGCTCCTATTAGGACAAAAGACCGTGTTACAATAAAATTCAGTGACTCCAGAAATAATAATGCATTACCGAATCTAAAAGAATCAAATCTTGTATTGATCATCGGGAATGGACAGATGAGCTCTATTTTTGAAGAAGGCATTATTGGGCACAAAACAGGTGAATACTTTACAAATGAAGTATATTTTTCACAAAATTACAACAACTTAGAGTTACAGGGACAAACGATAAAATTTAACATTTTAGTAAAAAAAGTAGAAACACACACCCTTCCAGAAATTAACCCAGATTTTATTAAAAAATTCGGCGTTAAAGAAGGCTCTCTAGAAATACTGCGTGCAGAAGTACGTCAAAACATGCAACGTGAACTCAACAATGCTGTCCGTCATTTTATAAAGTCACAAGTTATTAACGCATTAGTACAAACAAATTACATAGAAATTCCAGATCAGTTAGTGAATAATAAGATGGCTCTTTGGAAAAACCAAACAGATAGTAATTATAATAACAAAGCCAAAAAAAAAGAGAATTCGTCTCACATGCTTTCGTTTGAGGAAACCAAGCATAACATGCTAGTAAATTTGCTTTTTACTCAAGTTATCTATAACTATAATATTACAGCTAATAAAGAGCGTGTTAGAATATTAATAGAAGATATAGCTTCTGCTTATGACGACCCAAAAGAGGTCGTAGCTCAATATCAAGCGAATACTAACCTAATGAAAAATATATACAATACTGATTTAGAAGAACAAGCAGTAGAAGCCATCCTCAGAAAAGCACAAATCATTGAAAAACGCACAACCTTTGAGAAATTTATGCATCCACCTATTAAACACTAAAGCGAACCCTACTCACGCATAATCTACCTATATCGTACATATCAGAAAATAGCTTCTCATTCATCAAGATAAATTCATGCTCTTCTTCTACACGAGACTATATAGAACGCGATATACATTAATTTTTAAAAAAATTTTTTTGACCATCCAAGTTTAGAATTCAGTATACTAAAATAGTTATAATTTTTAGGATGAATTAAATTAAGGGAATAATTCGTGCGACAAACTAAGATATCTCCATTATTTTGAACAGGTATGGATATTTGACCATCAAAACTAATCTTTAAGTCAGTACAAATACATGAGAAGCGTAAACAAATACTACTATTGTTACTAATTACTAGTGGTCGTGCTGATAATGTATGCGGAAACATCGGAACAAGAGCTATAACATCTAATGATGGCGTCAAAATAGGTCCCCCGGCAGAAAGTGCGTAGGCCGTAGAACCTGTAGGTGTAGAGACAATAAGACCATCAGAGCGCTCGGAAAAAGCAAACATTGCATCTATATATACTTCAAATTCAATCATGTGTGCCACTGTACCTGGATGGAGTACTACTTCATTCATAGCAGTGCCAATATAAGGTGATCCTAAATGACTCAATACGTGAGCTTCTAATAAAAAACGTCTTTCAATATCATAATGTCCCTCTAAAACGTCTGAGAGTTGTTTTTGTGAATGATCTGGATCAAGATCGGCTAAAAATCCTAATTTTCCACGATTAATACCTATTACTTTAATATCATATTGCGCTAGATCACGCGCGGCTCCTAACATACTGCCATCACCACCTACTACTATTGCAAGATCAGCAGCACAACCAATCTCCGACACAGTACCTGTCGCTATTCTTTCTAATATATTTAATTCATTCGCAATCTTGTTCTCAATGATAACCTGATAACCTGTATCAATTAACCAATGATATAGCATCTTACAAGTAGCAAGCATAGCAGGATAACGCGGATACCCAATGATCCCAATACAACTAAAGGGCTGATTCATTTTATTAATATTCCTTGAAAAGTAAATTTCTCTAATAATGACGCTTCTCTTGAAACTGTGATATAAACCCCCCATAATAAACAAAGCAGCGCAATGAATATGCACAAACGCGGAGAAATTTATGAGCAGTCAAGAACATAATATTCCTAATATACCAGTCTCAGAGACCATTGAGAGTCAAGAAATAGAAAAAAAGATCAAAGAGAAGGATGCAGGAGTAATAGAAGAGCGTGATAAACGTCTTGCTGAATTAGAGGTACAGTTATCTGAATCTAAAAATAGTGCACGCGATATACAACTTCGCGCTCAAGCTGAAATTGAAAATATTCGACGTCGAACGAAATCAGAGATAGAAAAGATACATAAGTTCACTTTAGAAAGATTTATTAACGAACTATTACCTGTCATTGACAATCTTGAACGAGCATTGGAACTAGCAGATAAAACTAATCCTGAACTAATGGTAATGATTGAAGGTATTGAACTAACAATGAAGTCATTTCTAAATGCAGTCAAAAAATTTGGAGTAGAAGCTATTGGTGAAATTAACATACCATTTAACCCAGAGATTCACCAAGCCATGACGATAATGGATTCTGCAGATATAGAACCAAACCATGTAATTATGGTAATGCAAAAAGGTTATACGCTCAATAATCGTCTCCTTCGTCCTGCTATGGTAGCTGTTTCTAAAAGCAAAACCATTCATACTGATTAATTTCAGATAATAGGATGTATGTAAAATACACAACTTATAAAAACAGTAGCTGCATTATATAGCTGCTGTTTTTATAAGATTTATGCTTTTTATTCTCTTAAATAAATATTTAACCACACATGATAATTTATAATCTTGTAGTTATCTATATTAATCATGCATAATTAATATTAAAATATAGAATAATATTATCAATACTCATCATAGAATCTAATTGATGGTTGTTTTTCTTATATCATTCAGCTATGGATTTACTTTGGAAAAGTAAGAATAACCAAAAAAATCCGCAATATGCAAAAAATAGAAAAGGATGTGGTAAAAGTAATATACAATGGCGATTACAATCAATTAAACTAAGTTTTTCTTGAGCATGAGAGCCCCACAAAAAAACTATCTTTTTACAATATTCATTGATGATTTAAATCATTTTATTGATAAAAATATCCAAACCGAAATGGGCATAAGAACGGGGTTTTTCAGATTTTACGATTAAAATACCATTCAATAATAACACCCCTTGATCTGCCAAGCTCCTTAGAAATCCGTAAGGTAGCACTTAAAATCCGGGCATATTACTAAGAAATTCTTTATATATATTCTTCAGAGACAGAGGGTTACAATATCAAGTAACATAGAAAAATCTAACCCATGCGCCTAATTAGGTCTAGAATAAGAATCTTGACCAAGAATAACTATTTTAAACTCTGATAGTTCCGGCAAATAAAAAGTATTAAATATAACATAATTAAAGGGGGGGCAGATAATCTTACCGAAATGTTCTTTCGCAAGATATTATATTTATAATATGCTTAAAATAGATTTTTTTCACCCAGAAAAATACTACGCTAGGTCATTTTAGAAATCACCGTGTTACTCTATAATTTGTGTATAAAGATATTATTTATCAAAATAATACTTGATCGATATATTCAGTTATTATATATAATAAAAAATTATTATCTTGATAGTTGTTAATATAACTAACATCGTTATATACTATATAATGATATCTACCAATTAGTAAAAGATAAAGCCTTTTACAATATAGTTTATTAATATAAATAGCAGAAAAACCTACAATACGCTTCATATTATATATTATATCGCAATGAAGAGTACTCTAATGCTTTGAAAAATAAGACCATGTGTTTATTTTTTTATAAAATATAAAAATATAATAAATACGAGACTTATACATGTTTTAATGAACTATAATTTAAGAGCCGCGCAGGTTCCATGCGCGATGATTAGAGCAATGTATATTTTTTTACTTAAAAATGTAATATAATAAAAATTATTGAATATATGTTTTTAAACTGCGGATTAAATAAATAATCAAAAAAAAGCATCAATCTATACTCTACTGTCTTTTTTGATAAAGCCAATATTCCTCTATAATTACTATAGATATAGCTGAATATCATTAGTAATGATTATCAAATAAGCGACCATATCGTGATGCATTATTTTTTATTTAAAAAATCCTCTATTCTTAGAAAATAGAAGTATCATTCTAAAAAAATATTTTCTACACATATAGTCTAAAATTTTAATAAATTATATTTTATTAAATATATTAAAATAGAAAAAATAGATTTTAAAATTTAAAACATGCTATTAATTAATAATTTCAATATTATTTTAATTATACAAAAAATCGATATAAATAATATTTAAATACTATTTAATAGCATTTAATTTAGTTTAACAATCTATTAAAATAAAAAATTTCTCATTTTTTTTATTAAAAGCTAAGGTTTAGTAATAAAAACTCATCTTATTCTAGAAATTTTAAAAAAATATTAAAAATATAGTTGATATATCTATAAAGCTAGATCAAATAATTAACCTATTTTTTCAACAATATTTTCATATACATCCTTCATATATAAGACAAATTGAGGAATTAAATTTTTTTAAATTATATAAAAAAAGTAAGATTACATTTATCTCACATAAAGAATTACAACTGCTTTACTTTTTGAGCTATATCGAATACATTACTCTCCAGATATCTGCATGTTAGATAACAATACAGATCCGCACTGAATATTTCTACGTTTTTCGATATCATTGCCCATAGATATTATGTTTCGCCACATATGCTTTAAGTTTCCAGCGATAGTAATTTTGTTCACTGGATATTTTACTATCCCATTTTCTACCCAAAAGCCTGAGGCACCACGTGAATAATCTCCTGTCATGTTATTCACACTTTGACCGATTAATTGATTAACCAAAAGACCTTTTCCCATTTGTTGTAACATATCGTTAAAATTAATTTTATGGCCAAGAACGATCCAATTATAGATTCCATCTGCATGCCCAGTGCTTTGCAGACCTAGTCTGCGTGCTGAATAACTACTAAGAAGCCAACTTTTTAATATGCCATCCTTAACAATATCACGTTTCTGAGTTCTAACACCTTCGCTATCGAATGGAGATGAGCCTAATCCTTTAAGTAAATGAGGATGTTCTTCAATACTAAGCCATTCAGGCAAAATTTGTCGGCCCATACTATTTAACAAAAATGTAGATTTACGATAGATCTGCCTACCATTAATGGCTACAGCTAATAATGCAAAAAGACCTGCGGCAACTTCTGCAGAAAAAATGACGGGTGATTGCATGGTAGATAATCTCCGAGGAGATAGACGCGATAACGTTCGAAGAGCACATTTCTTGCCAATATCTTCTGGTAATTGCAGATCTTTTATTGCTCGACTGACAGTATAAGAATAATCTTGTTCCATGCTACCATGCTCTTCTGCTATAACATGACTAGCCAATGAATACCAGCTATTACAGTAACTCTGCACCATCCCATGTGTATTGCCAAAAACTTTAATACCAATGCGACCATCAAAATGGCCACCTTCAGTACTAATGATACGTTGATCATATTGTAGCGCCGCCATTTCCGCCCGAGATGCTAAATTAATAAAATGATCTATATTGAACGCTGTCGGGTGGTATAAGTCTAAATCAAGACTATTAAAGGCTAATAATTCACGATCTGCCATACCGCGATGTAGATCTTGTGAGGTATAACGCGCTATATTAAAGGCAGATCTAACCGCCTGTTTAATGGCGTCTAAATTAAAGTCAGTAGAGGAAACCATACCTGCACAAGAGTTATAATAAATAGTAACATAAAACTCAGAATCATTATTGAATTGAATATTTTCTATAGCTCCATAATTAGTCCTAATGCTAATACCACTCATTTTAAGGACTGTAATCTCCATACCATCACAATTAGGTATAATGAACTGAAGCGATTGTCTTACTATCTCTTCTAAAGAATGTCGCTGTTCAGTAATATCGTCTTGTTCTGTCATATGGAATAATTCTTTCATTGATTCTGCCATATAATAATAAAAGTAATACTTAGGGCTATTACCTTACTTAAAGAATAAAATATACCACCTTGTTATAGATAAAATTTATTTTATCTATAACAAGGTATTTCGTATTTAGATAGAATCTAATGACAATGTGCAGATATTTGTTTATCTCAATCATTTGTATCTATAAACCATCTTCTAAAAACTCTCGAATCCTACAGAATATTTTAAATTTTCCAAAGAAAAAATACAAGTTTGTATACTATAAATGCTTATATATAAAAACCATCACTACGTACATCTTTTCTGTGCTTTCACAATTTTCAGAGCATGATTTTATCATGATGTTTTTGCTATCAAAATTTTATCTAAATATTGCTATTATAATACGCTATTTAACTTAAAATCAGGTCTAAAAAATGAAAATCATAAATTTCAATAATTTATCTCTGTTATATACAAGATTATTAGTGCGTGTTAATTAACAAATAACATGGGTTCTGTGTTTAATAAAAAATACACCTAATCTAATCTTATCTCTTCAAATATATTTAAAATATTCACATATGAAATTAATATAATATATTATCACTAATTCACGCAATAGTGCATCTTCTTTTTTATATTATAAATAATCTATATAATCTATCTTTCAATTTTTTCTATATTATCATAAACATCTTTAATGCAAACTTTATGATTAAGAATCTTAATGCATGTAACTTGCTAAAAAAATCTTTGTGGTCAAGAAGTGATTACTAATCATATCAAAACCTGACACTGATCACATCTAATAAAAATAGAAAAACATAAATTTTTATTTTTAGAATCTTATAATAAATTTCATCATGAATAAGTAAAATATAAATTTTTTATGTATAAATAAAAAACTTTCTATCTAGCTCTATTTTATATAAATGTCTTAATTTATAATTAATGTATATTATGCATATTGTTTATAGAGTATAACCATCTCATAATTCTATTATAATAAGACTTTTTAAATAATTTTACACTTTATTTATTTATGCTTAATATAAAATAAAGAAATATAAAAAAAATAGAAATCAATATCGACGGAATCATTAAAAAGGTTAATTATCATTTTAAATATAAATTAATTCATGCGTTGATCCTTAGAGAATGTTAAATTAATAAATCTAAAATAAATATTAAAACCATTTATTTTATTAAAAAAGTTTTTGGAACAAAATAAAATTGATTATCTATTTAAATCGTAAAAACTCCTACTAGTATAATAAAATTGTTATAATCTATAAAATGTTTTGGAAGAATGTATTTCTGTCTAAAAATTGGTCAACATGATTCTAAATTAAAACTAAAGAAGCAAATCATAATAATTAAAAAAGCATCAAATTCAATGCTCAAAAGCACTTTATTTTTTCGCAGTAAAATTGTATTTAACCTCTTTTTGAATAAAATAGATGATCATTATTATAATCAGGATATATTTTATTTAACTAAATATAATAACAAGAGCAATTAATAAAAGTAAAAACGCTATTTGTCAAAATCCCTTAGTTTTAGCTAATAATATAATTTACAGCATCCATGCATGATTCTCAGTAATATTAAAATTAAGCACAAAAGCGATTAAAAAAAATTTGAACTACACAATTCTAACATCTAGAAAAATTTTATATATTCTAGCCTTTGCTTATTGACCGTTTGTAATATTATTTAAAATAACAAACACTATTAAAGTATACTTAATTAGATTGATTACATATTAAGGTATAATATTGAGATTTTTCTAATATCTAAAGAATACCCTGTAAGCTTGAAATAATTTATTTCTTCCAGTTAACTTAAAGTACAAAATTCTGCTTATCTTTTAATAGAGATCGTGAATGACCATTATGATCCACTGAAACATATATAAATACTGCTTCAGTCGCACAATAATTCTGTCCAATTGGTTCTGATGATACTTTTTTGATCCATAACTCTACTTGAACGGTGATAGAACTTTTACCAGTTTTAATACAATTTGAATAACAAGTGACAACATCACCTACCATAACTGGCATTAAAAAAATCATGCCATCAACACGGACGGTAACTACACGTCCTCTTGCGATTTCTTTGGCTAAAATTGCACCACCCATGTCCATTTGTGACATAAGCCACCCGCCAAAAATATCCCCATTAGCATTAGTATCTGCTGGCATAGCAAGAGTTTTTAAAACAATTTGACCTAATGGTTGTCGTAAATCTTTTTGCATAATATACTCTTAATTAATTTTTTAGTGCAATGACTAGCATACATCTAAATTTAGAAAAAATTTTAAATTAAATATATTTAGCATATTATTAATGGTTTTCTCTAGAAATAAAACGGAATACATAAATTCCATTTATTAGTGTAAATAGCAATGTTAAGCCGCCCAACCCAAAGACTTTAAAATTTACCCAAGTATCTTGGGAGAAATAAAATATCCCATAGATATTAACTATACCGCAGAACAAAAAGAAAAAACCCCATGCAAGATCTAAACGACGCCAAATCATTTCTGGTAAGTAAATTTGTGTATTTAGCATTTTCTGCATCAGAGGTTTTGACGTAAAAAAGTGACTAAATAGTAATGCAATAGAAAAAACACCGTCAATAATAGTAACCTTCCATTTTATAAAATCAGGATTATGAAAAATAATAGTAAGGCCACCTAGCATAGCAACTAAAAAAAAAGTTAGTAATGATATTTTATCTAATGTCCGATATAAAAACCATTTTAATAATAACACAACCGCTGAAATAGCAATTAATGCACTGGATGCAATAAAAATATTATATATTTTATAAATTATAAAAAAAACAAAAAGTGGTAAAAAATCAAGAAATTGCTTCATGATAGTCATCCAGACAATAGTCAAAATCAATAATTATTACTACAGATTTATTTTATGACTTTAATAGCATGTACAAACGAGACAAATAAATAATAAGTATAGAAGAAAAAAAATTACTCAATATATCTAAAAAAACTATAGCTACATCTGGAGGAAGCATAACAAGTTTTGAAGCTATTAAAAGAACCAAGAGTTTTCCGAGAATCCAAAAACTAACAACCGGCGCTATCAACTTAATGTTGATCCAACCAAGTTGACCGCTGGTATATATCGCATTTACAAGCCCAACCTTTTCCGTAGTTATAACCATTGGCGATAAAGCTAAAGTAATAGCTAGAAGAACTCCTGGCACAACTAAAGACATAAATCCAATTTGTATACTAAGCATCATCACAAAAGTAAGAGATAATAAACGTAATAGGTTAGAACATGACGCACCAACTGCATGTAATGCAGTAACTGGTCTACCAGAGGAAGCAATAGAAATTAAGCTTAGCATTCCACCTAGCAATAATGCATGACCCACTAAAGAAGAAAGCGTCCCAGCTACTGATAGCCTTAACAGCACCTTCTGTTGCTCTGGCGGCATATTCTGTACCATCTCTATCAAACTTCTTGTAGCACCTGATAAAACATCTTCACCAAGAAGTTGAACCTCCTCAAAAGATGGCATGAAAATTTTACTAATCACCGCCATCACGCATGATGTAAAAAATACTATTAATACAATATTAGTTAACTGATGGCGTAAAAAATTTCCCGTGTCACGGTATAGAGTACTTGCCGTGATTAACATGTATACTCCTTGCAAAAATTCTTTAAAAATCTGAGACTCATTATGCATTGCATAATAAACTCTCCCTACTTACAATTCTATAATATATATTTATTTCTAGTATAAACAATTTTTCTTTTATATTAAGAAGAAATTTTTGGAGCACTAAAAATATCTAAATAAATCATATTTTTGACTAACATTAAGGCAGCATCAAGAAGCTACTAATTTAACCATACTAATTACATATATAACCTATAAGATAAATCAACTGATCAAATATCAAACAAATTATTATATTTACAATCCTTGAACATTTTTTAGAACCTGTTAACCCTTGTAGCTTTCTTTTGTATTTTTGACCACTGATGCATGAGCTTCTATAATTAGATATGCATGATCTAACACTCTTCTATTTTATTTCATGCTTTATTTTTTTAATAAAAGTATATTTTAGAGTGCGCAATCCTATCCTTAATTTAATTAATGACTAATCAACTGCTGCTTTTAAAGAAAAATATTGTTAAAATACGAGTAAATTATTTATTTTCTGGAAAATATCACTTTTATCTAAAAAAATAAATAGTTCTTTTGTATTTCTAAATAGACTATCGATTAAAAAGACTACGTCTTAATAATTTCTATAGATTAAACATGTTTAAATTATAAATATTTATCGAATACAGTAATATGAAGCTTTATATTACGTTATTTTAAAATAAATAAAAAATATGTACTATACACGATCCTAAAATATAACTGATTTAATCTTTTATCAAAAATTTATTTAAAGTAATATCATTTATTAATCCAGTGGTTTTTTATAAGGATTGATTCTTTTTTATCTAATTTTCTTTTGTGTACAGCACTAAATTCAGTAGACCTTATAATAAAAAATTACACTAAATTAAATTTTATTGACAAATATTATTATAAAATATCATAAAATGTAATAATTATCATTATGATGATCAACTAGATTTTATGTGCACCCTCATTGCATCTGTAATAAATTCTAATACTTTTAATGTCTTAGTATTCTTTTGCAAAAATATACTGATATAATAACTGATATGTTAATATAACTAAACAACAATCAAAATAATTTGTGACTTTTTAATATTGTGTTGGCGGAATAGCTAGGAATGCATCATGGTGAGTAATAATATGGTCAACATAGTACCTGTAGTCGCATTAATTGGGAGACCTAATGTAGGAAAGTCTACCCTTTTTAACCGCTTAACACAGAAAAGAGATGCTCTGGTAGCAAATTTTCCTGGGGTTACTCGAGATCGTCAATATGGTTATTGTTATATATCAGGATGCATATTTATTTGTATTGATACAAGTGGTATTGATACTAATAATATTAATGATGGAAATAAAGATATATCAAGTCAGATGCTTCAACAATCAAAAACAGCAGTTACAGAAGCACATATAATACTTTTTTTAGTCGATGCCCGCGCTGGGTTGATGCCAGAAGATATAATCGTTGCTCAGCATTTACGTTTAAGTCAAAAATCAACTTTTGTTGTTGCTAACAAGACAGCTGGTCTTGATGTACCCTCAGCGATAGCAGAATTCTGGTCACTTGGACTGGGAAAGGTATATCCTATTGACGCCTCTCATGGAGAAGGCGTTGCAAATCTTATCAAGCTAGCTCTTTTGCCTTATATCAATATAACGGAACAAACATCAAAAGACGAACCATATAATAGAACGATAAAAAAAAACTTAGTTAAAGCAGCTAATGTAAAAAAATTTAAAAATAATAATTATAAATATCCTTCAGGCACACAATCAATAAATACTGATTCCAATTCCATCAATCCACCTATTAAAATAGCAATCGTCGGTAGACCTAATGTAGGTAAATCAACATTAACTAATGCTCTTTTAGGTGAAAAACGAATGATTATTGGGAACCTTCCTGGCACTACCCGTGATAGTGTATATATTCCAATGGTGCACAAAAATCAGCAGTATATCTTAATTGATACGGCTGGAGTGCGGCAACGCGGAAAATTAACAGAAGCTATAGAAAAATTTTCTGTCATTAAAACGCTACAAGCAATTGAAAACGCTAACGTAGTACTTCTTGTACTTGATGCAAAAGAAGGTGTTTTAGATCAAGATCTGTCAATTCTAAGGTTTATTCTTAATAGCGGACGATCTTTAATTATTATAGTTAATAAATGGGATTTTCTATCAAACTCTTTTCGTAATGAAATAAAAAATATAATAGATGCTCGCATGAGCTTTGTTAACTATGTAAAAATTCACTTTATTTCCGCAATAACTGGCACTGGCCTATTACCTCTATTTAACTCTATTACCGAAGCTTATGCTTGTGCAACACGACAAATTCATACCTCTACGCTTACTCGCATTATGCAGCAAGCAACTAAAGATCACCAACCACCACTAGTGACTACTCGGCGAGCTAAGTTAAAATACGCTCATATTGGTGGGCACAATCCTCCTGTTGTCGTTATACACGGAAATCAAGTTACAAAGCTACCAGCTTCTTATGAACGGTACTTGGTAAACTATTTTAGACGTTTCTTAAATATAACAGGTACACCTATTCGTTTGCAATTTAAAGAAGCAAAAAATCCATACGCAGAAAAATCAAAAAATTTATTTTATCGTAAATATCAAAAAAAATAAAAATATAACCTCTACAAAAATCATAGAATGTTTAATGCTATAAACATGTACATCATTAAATGATATAGCCTACTTGCCTTTCTTTGGAAATTGTTTTATGAAATTTACAACGCATAATGCGTATAATATGTATAAATAAAAATATTTATACTATCTATTTGTATTAGATCAATATGATCAATATTCCATTTTAGGCTAGCTAAATTAATGTTTGGGATAACAATATGTTTATCTAATCTCTTGTGTTGATATAAAACAGAATAATACTAAAATTACCACCATGCACCCAGATAATATTTAACATATGATGATCTTGTAATCGCCGCATGCTAAAAATTAGATATATTATTGGATGATTTAATGCATCAAAAATGTCGCGCTCTTCTAGAATAGAACCCTATAAGATTTAAATATATAGTTATAGAATATAATATTCTTTTTCTTGTTTTTATTTTTTTATTTTATAAAAAATATTGTCTTAAAATTATCAACACATAACTGCGTACACATAACGTTTTGCAATATCTTTAATTTGATTAAATTTGATTAATCTGATCTATATCGCAATACAATGTGAAAAAGAGATGTTATAGAAAATACCCTTAAAATATTTCAATTTCTTCAATATGATAAAAATAATTATTCGAAAATAATTTTTATTATTTAGTCATCGATTCTTTATTACATAAATAAACTAGCAAAATTTTTACAAAATAAAAATAAAAATCCAAACATAATCTATTTTAGTGAAAATTATTATATCATAAGATTAATAATTAGAAGATTATACAGCATTACATGCATCCGGCATGAAATACTAGATCTTATTTTTTGTGTTAATAATATATGCATATCAATGATTAAAAGAATGTATTAAAAATTACATACCCTCTACTAGATTCTGTTATCCAATCACTTGATTTCTTAAAAAAATACTACAATGATTAATACTACACTTCTCATTTTTCTGGAGTATTTTAAAAAAAACCTTTGTTTTATACAAAATCTAAGAGACAATATTATTTTTAAGGTTCATGTGTAATTGTATTACAAACATAAAATAACCAAGTGTGTTGAGATTGTATATACACATTAGACTTATTATTTATTATATATTATATAGTTAATATTTTTGATATCTCTACTTAGAAAATATATAAAAAATACAATATCATCAGATTTAATCATTGATACCACTTATAAATTTTCTTAAAAATTATATGAATAACTCATGAATATTATTCATTCTTAATTTTTAGAGAAAATCAATATTATCTCATGCCCTATTATTTTAATAACATAGTGTATTACAAATAAAAACTTTGTAACAGCACTCATTTAAACCAATTATAACATATAAATATTACACATAAGTAATATAAAGAATATAAGGCAACATGAATTAATAAGGATCTAAATAATGCCAAGCATTACTTTTTTGCCTCAACCACTATTAGCTTCAGAAAAACTTCCGCTTACTGTGATATCTTTAGAACAATGGGTCGTAATAAATGTTATTGGTGATGAACGTATCAGATATTTGCAAAGTCAGTTAACACTAGATGTTAATTGCCTACGTCTAAACCAGCATCGCTATGCTGCTCATTGTAATCCTTATGGAAAAACATGGAGTAATTTATGCTTATTCCATCGAGGCAATAAAATAACGTACATAGTGCGCCGTAGCTTATATAAGCAACAATTAAATGAATTAAAAAAATATGCAATGTTCTCTAAAATTATGCTAGTTGTAGATGATCAAGCTATACTTTTGGGTATAGCTGGCATCCAAGCCAAAAACGCATTAGATGATTTTTTTTATACCCTTCCAAACATTTTATCACCAGTAATTCAGCAAGAACATAGTACGCTACTATGGTTTGAAAGACCAAAAGAACGATTTATCCTAGTAACAACAATAGAAAAAGCAGATATATTCATGAAATATATTAAAGACAAAGCACACTTCAATAATAGTCTACAATGGCTAGCTCTAGATATTGAGGCGGGCATACCCATTATTGAAAACCATACAACTGGAAAATTTATTCCTCAAGCTCTTAATTTACAAGCATTAAACGCCATCAGCTTTAAAAAAGGATGCTATATAGGACAGGAGGTAGTAGCGCGTGCTACATTTCGTAATTCTAATCAACGTGCATTATATTGGCTATCCGGAGTCTCTAGTAAAATTTTGACCCCTAATGATACATTAGAAATAAAAATCGGTAATTACTGGAGACGCTCTGGAATCATTCTTGCTGTCTGCCAACTCGAAAACAACATAATTTGGATACAAGCTATTTTAAATAAAAACCTAAAAAATACTACTTTATTACGTGCTTATAACGATGAAAAAAGTCAATTTAAAATTAATCAGATATCATATAAAATTTAAAAGGTATACATTTTAAATGTTTAAGTATCATTACTGAATCTGAATTTTATCTTGTAATATAATTCTATTAATAACATGTAATTTGATCTGCGTCTTATAAAGTATATCGCACAAGAATATATCCAAGTATTAATAAATATTATTAATAGTTATATATATTAAAAACACTAAAACTCTTGTTGCATAAAAATTCTATTATTCTATTTAAATAAAGATCCTTAGCTAAAATACCACCTAGTATACAATCAGTCATACATTAGCTAATCTCACAAGCTAATATAGAATTTATTCGTCTAAAATCTGGCAATTCATAGAAAACAAAGATCATATACAACAATTTTTAATTACACTCACAAGACTCTATATATCCAAAATATATCTACCATCTTATTAAAGATTACATATCTATAATGTGATTTAAAATATTTTCATATTCTAAAGCGTTACACGTTTCATGAGAGGCGGTTATAAACTAATTAATCATTGATATGTATCTTCTCTATATAATATAATTAACATATAATTTTAGATAAAAAGAGGAATCTGACGACGCTATATATAGATACAATGCATATTTAAATATGTTTTTAAATTAATTAAGAAATTTTATTTAAATTCATAACTTCTTGTAAAACATTGACAACATCAAATTTAATATATAAATATCAAGAGAAATTTTTTTATTAAAAACTATATATACCTATTAATCGAAACCAAACTTAAAGTAAAACGAAAATTTTTACCTTAATTCTATATACTATGCTAATATTATAATTATAATTATGTTAATTTTATACTTATTAAGATAATAGATAATAGATAATAGATATTAATCAGAATATTATTAGCAATATCCATTGATGTAATAAAAATCAAGCTATAGCAATTATCTGTTAGTGATAACTAAAAAGATAAAATTCCTTTAGTTAATGAAAAATTTCAGGTGTTGCCCTGAGGAATTTACTGTTGTAATCAATATAGCGCTCACGGAGCAGGATATTCTTCTACTATTTTTGTTTGATCTGTCGAATTAAAAAAATCAGACAAAGATGCGCTAGACATCCAGATAATGCTCCTGTGCTTTTTGTACCTCTGACAATATTAGAAATATTAAATACATTTTAAAAAAATCACAGTTTTCTATCTACTTCTTCAATGCTTTACTGGATGGAATAAAAAAAATACATTATTCATTCTAGAATAAAGTTTTGGAGGTAATAAAACACTACAATTATCACCTTCTATGACCAATGTTTCTAAAACCAATCCCCCTTCCGTGTACGAGAGTTGTGATTTCAATTAAAACAAATGATCAAACGGAGAACGACGATGATGAAGTGCCCCTATAGAGAATACCGTGTCAAATGCTTTAATAGAAGGTAGTTTTTCATACCTAGAGGTATTACTTGCAAGTTTCTTCTCATTACCTAATAATTTTCGCGTTGCTTCGAACTGATACACAAAAGAGGCACTAGATCAAGGCACACAACTAGATACGCGCCACATATAATAACCACTCCCATAACCTGCATCTAGCACAAAACGACCAAACAGAGGAAAAATGTGAAGAGAGAGTCTATCCTACTTAAAATCTAATCACCATTCACTTTGAATATGCACCTTAATATAGTATAAAAAAGACCTGTACGCTATAATATAAAATTTCATAATAACTTATTAATTCCTTTACGCTGGTGCTCTGTTATTTGATCCTTGTCCACTACAACATCATGCGATAAATTTAAAACTTCTAGCATTAAACTGAATAAAACTTGTATCGAGCGCTCCCAGCACTTTAAATGATGATACCGTAATTCACGCTGACAGAAAGAGATAAATACAGGTAAGGTGCTTAACTAATGTTTCCAAGAAGCTTTAGAGGTGATACGATAAAAAGCGTAAAAATTTATCATCAGGTAGACCTGATTTTCATACACATATAGAAACAAATTTAAAGCACTCAAACCAGAGCGTATTATGTTGAAAACCAGAATTCTTTGATCCCTGATTATAAGCTGAGAGGTTCTTATTTAGAATAACCTTATCCAATACGCAACTTTTTTGATAAATTTCTAAACCACTTTAACTATTCATATGCTTTAAATCATAGTGCATATCTAGCAAAATATGCTCAACCTTTATATCAGAAACACTAAACTTTTCGGATCAAACTCATATACCATATGGATTCAGCTCACTCCATATGGAATTTAGTAAATTTTAACGTAGTTCTTTTTTATCAAACTATAAAATAAAATTTTACATGATTAATAAAGCGTTATAAATTTCAATATTCTATAGATCATCCTCAATTATTTCAATTTTTGTTTCAGCGCTACAGAAAATATGTATATAAATAGGACAAAACTTAATCATTGCTTCCGAATTATCTACAGAAATAATTTTACAACCTCTGCCATGAATATTTTTCTCAATTTCAATAATAACTGTACCTGAGTTCTACTCTTTAACTAATACTTAGCTAGGCGTCTGATTATTAATAGGAGATCGAGATAACTTGACACAGAACGTTTAATAATACTAGAAAATACCTCAGAAACGTGATCATTCATGTCTATTGATCTAAATCTGCGATGGTTTTGATAATAAATTATCGAGTTTATGCTGGTTAATCATTCTAAATCAGAATCTCTCTTTTTCTAATAGCTTTAAATTGATCAACCTTATTTACGAGTTGAGTATTTCGATATATGTACATATTAGTACATATATCTTTAATATCACATATGTGGGATTAATAAGCCATTTGAGTGTTAAGTATACAATTTTTAAGTATATAAAATAACAGCCATTATGCTAATTTTAGTCCTTTTAAAAAACATCATAGTATAGAATACAAACTTCAGCGCATATATTAGCTAAAATTTAAAAAGTTAGGATAGCTACCTTTTATCTTAACATAATAACCTTAAGTCCTTACTCTAATGTTATATAAAACAATATAATTACAAATCCGTGTAACAATTCAACCATATTTATTTCTTTATAAAAAAATGGTTACCTATCTATATTTTAAGTTAAAATATAGATTTCGCTCAGTTCAGATCGAAAAACTAAAATACCTACACTAAGTTAGTATATATTAATGTCAAAATTATACACTAATCTTAAATTATTATAAGCATAGAATTAATTTCACATAAATTAATCTTAATTTATTTAATTTTAGGCTATTTTTGTCAGAAAAAAAATTATTTAGGCATTATGCTAGCTTATACAATATTTATACATTTAATAAAAAATCAAGCCTCTGTTCATAAACTTAATAAAGTATTACTTATGCTCTTTAATATAATAAATAAAAAATTTTTATTGATTTATTAAAATCATAACAAATGATTACGCATGCATAATTTAATATAATATGAACTTAATACAATATATTTTCTTAAAATTGATCTTTCTTGTAACGCAACCGTTTAAAAACCTGACTCTCATGTAAATATGATCCATTCCTGGTAACTTTTTTTTGCAATTCTATATCTTTAGTTCTAAGAAAAATATTGATTTTTCTCTCATGTGCTAATGTTGTTGGCAAGGTTCTAATATTTTTGGCACGTAACTCCTTTACGTGATAATAATACCTTCTTATGTCAGAATCTTCTGGATAAAGTGCGTGAGAAAAAGTCAAATTTGATAAAGTATACTCATGTGAGCCACATATTAATGTATCCTCTGGTAACTTATTTAAATTATTCAAAGACTCAAACATTTGCTGTGATGTCCCTTCGAAGATTTTTCCACAACCTGCAGAAAATAACGTATCTCCACAAAATAAGTAAGGATAGGAAAAATAAGAAACATGCCCCAAAGTATGTCCTGGTGTGCCAATTACTCTAAAATTCATATCTAAGATATTGATATTATCTCCATGTTGAATAATCATGTTGGCCCCATGACGCCTAGTTTCCATAGGCCCAAACACAACAAGATTAGGATAAATAGTTAACAATCTGAACACACCACCTATATGATCATAGTGATGATGTGTTAATAGAATTGCTTCAAGCTTCCAACGTTTTGTTATGATCAAATCTAAAACAGGGGCGGAATCACTTGGGTCAACAATTAAAAATTGACCATGATCGTTATTTAAAACCCAAATATAATTATCCCGAAGGGCAGTAATGCTTGTTAAGATTATTTTTTGTGAATCCATACTTGTACCATCACAAATTATAATGTGTTGTTATTACAACATCTAAAATACAGTACATAAACCAATTTTTAAAAATTAAAAATATCTTTAAAAAAATAATTTAGGTTTATCTATTAATTTTTTATATTGTAATTTTATGCAATATTCTTAGTGCAACCTATCTAAAAAAATCAGTTTCCGTAGTTTTTTTATAGAAGCAATAACTCTTTCTGCATAATAAATTGCTTAAAAGTAATCATGGTTGCAAAACTTATGTTTACTATATAAACATCACATACTTCAAGAGAATAAAAATTTAGTGTTATATATTCTATAAGAATATATAACACGTAAGTAATATACTCTATTATGTATAGTATCGATTAACTATTTTAAAAAAATAATTTATAAAAAAGTTTTTAACTTTTATGCAATATTAAATCTAAGCTGTCAGTATTATAATTTTCAGATCATTCTACGATAGACTTTCATAATTATATAATAGCGTCAATCTATAAAATAACTCTATTAATGCACAAGGTATAATCTAAATTCTTCCTGATTTATACTATAAACTCTATATTGTAGCTCTAAATTATATAACATTTACCATACAGTTATCCGTTGTTAATCCATGAATCTTTTTTATAATTAAGTACTTTAATACTAAAATTTTATATAAAATCTCATGACACATTACATGTCATGTTATGATATATTATTTGTACTATGTGCGCATCATCTGTCAATATCACTGTTTTTAAATCAAAACCTAATAAAAACTTATACAACATCGTTATCTATTCCAACACCTAATGCAGAAGATTCCGATTCCAATTGATAGCCAAAATCATATAAAGTTGGATTTTCTGCTGCATTTTTAGCTATTTCGTCACAACGCTCATTATCTATATGACCAATGTGCCCTTTAACCCATTTCCAAGTCATATGATGTTGAATTATGGCCTTCTCTAAGCGTTGCCAAAGATCAATATTTTTTACTTTTTGATTATCAACAGTTTTCCATCCCCGTTTTTTCCAATTATATATCCAAAGAGTGATACCCTGTCTTACATATTGACTATCCGTGCTAAGAACCACTATACAAGGTTTAGTTAATGCCTCTAACCCTGCTATTGCTGCCATAATTTCCATACGATTATTGGTTGTCAGATAGAACCCAGAACTAAAAGTTTTCTCATGTCTTCCGTAACGTACGATCGCACAATAACCTCCCTGACCTGGATTACCTAAGCATGAACCATCAGTAAAAACTTCTACCTTTTTAAGCATTGATCAAAGACTCCATTATAGTATAATACCAAACCTAACATAAATGAGCCTAATAAGAGAGAATAGATTCCATGCGTCAAATTATGCTTGATACTGAAACTACTGGAATGAATACTATTGGTCTGCCACATGAAGGACATCGTATCATTGAGATCGGAGCCGTAGAGGTAATTAATCGACGTTTAACCGGAAACAATTTTCATTTTTATATAAACCCAAATCGTTTAGTAGAGCCAGAGGCATTCCGTATACATGGAATTTCTGATGATTTTCTAAAAGATAAACCAACTTTTTCACAGATTGCTGATGATTTTTTGGCTTATATTAAAGGTGGAGAGCTAATTATCCATAACGCCTCATTCGATATTGGTTTTATTGACTATGAATTTTCTAAATTGTATCGAGAAATAGCGAAAATTGAAACTTTCTGCAAAATAACAGACAGTTTATCCATAGCTCATCAGTTATTCCCTGGTAAACGAAATAACCTAAATGCACTCTGTACACGTTACAAGATAGACAATAGTAAACGCACGCTGCACGGTGCGTTACTAGACGCAGAGATTTTAGCAGAAGTGTTTTTAATGATGACTGGAGGACAAATTGCTCTACCTTTATTCACGAAAATAACATCTAATTCAGCTGGAAATAGTCAAAACAGTCATCAAATACCTCATACTTCTGCAAAGCTTTGCGTAATTCGCGCAACTGAAGATGAACTGATAGCTCATGTAGAGCGTTTAAATTTTATAAAAGAAAAAAGTGGAATCTGTCTGTGGGATTTGGATTCCACTCCAAATGAATAATAATATGCTACTACTTTTCTATATAAAATTATTGACGAATATTCTAATCCCATTTATGATACATAAAATATTTAATAAATACATTAAATAGAATGGAGCGGTAGTTCAGTTGGTTAGAATACCTGCCTGTCACGCAGGGGGTCGCGGGTTCGAGTCCCGTCCGTTCCGCCATATATAATGATATACATATATCAATAATCGTTTATCTGTAAGAAATATTTATCTTAAAATATCATTTTTATATACATAATTATAAATAGAACATTAGATTCTAAGTTTCTTTATATTAAAGATAGTTAAATCTAATGTTCCATATATATAAAAATGCTAATATAATATAAAAATCAATACTCTATAAATAAAAAGCTCTTACTAAAAACACGTCTCGAAGATATCTATTATCTTACATAATCTATATAATCCGTGATATTAGCAATACATTACTCATTAAATCTTATTTTTATATTAACAAATCTTTTATTTAAATTAAAGGGAGTATCTTATCAAAAAATATTTCTTTGTGAAATTATCTGTAGCTTTGATTAAATAAAAAAAAATAAATTCATTAAATTTTTTAATAAAATGAAAATAGTTTTGCAATCTTTAAATCTTTAAATCTTTAAATCTTTAAATCTTTAAATCTTTAAATCTTTAAATCTTTAAATCTTAGGTATTATATTAACAATAATTTGAGCAAATACTTCAGTATGCACCTGAAATTTCACTACGTGCTCACCAATTGTTCTTAATACACCATGTGGTAGACGAACTTCACTTTTAATCACTTCTACACCAGCCTTAGTCACGGCTTCAGCAATATCTCGAATACCAATAGAGCCAAACAATTTTCCCTCATTACCTGCTTTAGAAAGAAGCGTGACCATTTTTAATTCATTAATTTTTTTAGCACGCTGATGAGCTATAAAAAGAATTCTGGTAACTTTAGCTTCTAATTCTGCACGCTGAATTTCAAAAAATTCAATATTTTTTTTCGTAGCAGGAACAGCCTTCCCATGTGGAATTAAAAAGTTACGAGCATACCCTGATTTCACATTAATATGCTCTCCTAAACTGCCTAAATTCACTATTTTATCAAGTAAAATTACTTGCATAACCCATAGCCTCTTCAAGTACTGAATAAATAGTTCCGTGATTTACTGATGGTGGTCAGTGTATGGCAGCAAGGATAAATAACGAGCTCGCTTTACTGCACGAGCTAGCTGGCGTTGATATTTTGCTCGTGTACCAGTAATACGGCTTGGTACAATCTTGCCACTTTCTGTAATATAATTTTTCAATATAGCAATATCCTTATAATCAATCTCTTGAATCCCTTCAGCAGTGAAACGGCAAAACTTACGACGACGGAAATAACGTGCCATATAGCTAGTCTCCAGACTCTATGAGTGCAATCTTCTTAGCATGTAATACAATTTTATATAATCCATGACGCCCTTTATAAGAACAAAGAAAACCCTGAATATTCAATGATACCCCAATTACTATACATTGAGCTATATTTTGCTCAATCTTACCATTAATAACTATTGGTATCCAGCACCAAACTCGTCGATTAAAACCAGCTTCTATATGCCTAGAATGGTGCTCAAGAATAAATTGACAATGCGGTATCCCTGATGGGCTTACTGATCTCCTGGGCTCCTTATACACAGTTCCAGAAAAAATTACCAAATTATCTCTACCTGGCATAATTATCCTTCAGTATTCCTAATCTCCAGATCATGAGATATTTCATGTGACACATCCTCTCCTCGGTGCTCCCGGCGGTCATCTTTCACTCTAACCATATGAGATGCTTCGGTGACTGCTTTTTTCATACGTATAACCATGGCGCGAATGATACAATCATTAAATCTAAATTGATTCTCTAACTGATCAACAACTTCCTGTGTGGCTTCTATGTTCATTAACACATAATGAGCCTTTTGTAATTTATAAATTGGGTACGCCAACTGACGACGCCCCCAGTCTTCTAATCGGTGCACAGTGCCTTTAACAGCACTGATGATAGCAGAGTATCGCTCAATCATTCCAGGAACTTGTTCGCTTTGATCAGGATGCACCATAAAAACAATTTCATAATGACGCATAAATTAGCTCCTTAAATAGATTTTTAACTTTGATAGGTCACACTTAACCTACATTAAAGAAAGAAGCAAGAGTGTTAGTAACATTACTATATATAATATATAATATTTGTCGCATTATTCTATATATATATCTTTTTTAATAGATAAATATCACAAGAATAAACATATATGATATAATAAAATTATATCTCATATTGATGAGGCACAAGAATAATTAACAGAAAGCTCTGATTTATAACAGCAAATTATTTTAAATTACTTTTATTTAACGTATATTTGTAAAAAGATATTCTCAATACTCTTCTTGATATAATCATATCATATATTATAAATAATAATCTTAAACCTTTAGTCTATATTTTTGGTACACAAAATTATATTTGATTCATTAATAATTATTTTCTAAAAACAGGAAGCAATGTAAAATTTATTATGTATGAGATATAAATCTAGAGACTAACTCATAGATAATTTAGAAAAAATCTAACCCCTATTTTATTATGATAAAGCAAATAGATGCTAGCATTTAAAATGCTAATGCTATCTGTTTATTTTACTTTTTTCTTTTTAATTACTTTTAATTAATTGTGAGGAACTTAAGTTTTTATCCATCCTCTACATATGTTTCTTTAATTTTTATCTATATTATCATCAGTCAGATCGTCAAGTGCTATTATTGCAACATATCACAGTAATATCATAGTATAGTATATTAATATTATTCAGAACAGTAACATCGAGCATCAATAAATCTACTTTCCTATATAATCTATAATCTTTTTTATAAAAACATTCTGTAACATGTAAACATATGAAACATCTAATTTTATGGTTTATGTAAGGTGAAACGATATAATGTTTACAAAATGTACATAGTAAACGTAAGATTTATATAGTATACTTACTAATATACTATATTTAATATATATATTCTATTGATTATTTTTGCAATATTTGACTTTATAATGTAAAGATAAAATTAATTTTGAGAAGATGATTAAATAAGATTTAATAAATATATACAAAAATTCATATAATAATTTAGTTATTTATCTTAATTAAGCTGTTTATCTTAAGGAAAAATCTACCCCCTTCGATCGAAATAATAATAAAAATATATAATAATAAAAATATATAAAAGATTTGTGATAACTAAAAGCTATCATTTAATTAAAAATATATCTTAAAAAGATTAACATATAATAGACAAACAATATATGAACCTATAAACACAATAACGAATCACAAAAAATTACTTTTCTAAAACAAGAGAGGATTTTGGAGTTATTATTGGTTATATAATATTAATATCTCTGCAAATATGAAAAATTATAAAATAGTTTAATCTCATTTTTAAATAAATCACCTTTTATCATATATATATTAAGTATGTACGTTCATTTATTGAGTTTATATCTTAATTTTAAAAGGATCTCACTTTATGATAGCTTATTTTCTTATAAAAACCCATAAGATCTATTTAAATTATGCTACAAAATAACCCATTATTAGTGCAGCTAAAAAAAACTCTCCAATCAAAAATTAGATATGTAGAGGGTGTAGTAAAAAGCACAGAAAAAGATTTTGGCTTTCTAGAAATTAATCAACAAAAAAGTTATTTTATTCCGCCACTATTTATGACAAAAGTAATGAATGGTGACCGTATAATAGCAAGTATTAAACATGAAAAAGATCGTCTTGTTGCATATCCGGAAAAACTTATACAACCTTTTCTAAAACGTTTTGTTGGACGAATAGAAAAAAAAAATAACCGTCTATTTATCATGCCAGAGCGTCCCTTGCTAAAGCAGTCTATCCAGTGTAAACCAAACATGCATTGTATGAGATATCCTTTACAGGAAGGTGACTGGACGATAGCAGAAATGCTCCATCATCCACTCACAGGAGGCGAAAACTTTTTCGCTGAAATTATTGAGCTTATAACCAATGAAAAAAATGACTTGGCGCCATGGTGGATCACCCTAGCACGTTATAATCTTGAGCGTAAATCACCAAATATAGACTCCAAGACAGAGATGTTAGACGAATCTCTAGACCGTAAAGATCTCACTCAAATGCCTTTTATCACTATCGATAGCGCTGGCACTGAGGATATCGATGATGCATTATATATAGAAGACATTGGCAATGGCAATCTCAAACTTATTGTCGCTATTGCTGATCCGACCGCCTATATATCTTCTGGTAGCCCAATTGATACTATAGCTGCAAAAAGATTATTTACTAATTACTTACCTGGTTTAAATATTGCAATGCTACCGCGCTATTTATCACATGATGTCTGTTCTTTACTCCCAAACAAACGGAGGCCGGTTCTTGCGTGTCAAGTTATAATTTCTCCTAATGGAACACCTGATCGCGATATCCAGTTCTTTGCTGCTTGGATTACCTCTAAAGATCAACTTATCTATAACAATGTTTCCGATTGGCTGGAAGATCCTCAAAAAAGTAACTGGAAACCAAAAGATGCAATAATTTCTCGACAAGTAAACCTGCTAAATAAGCTGCGATTATCACGAAACCAATGGCGACAAGAACATGCACTTTTATTTAAAGATCGTCCAGATTTTCGTTTTTTATTAAGTAAAAAAGGAGAGGTTCTAGATATTATTGCTGAACATCGACGCGTTGCAAACCGTATCGTTGAAGAATCTATGATTCTTGTAAATATTTGCGCCGCTAACTTACTGAGCGATCACTTTGGTTTTGGTATATATAATGTTCATCGTGGATTTGATCCAATTCATAGAGAGCAAGCAGCCACCATGCTAGTCAATCATGGTATTAATGTTAATCCAATAGAGATGGCAACATTAGAAGGGTTTCGCATGCTACGCCGACAACTAGACGCTCAACCAAATCATTTTCTTAGTACTCGCATTCAACGCTTTCAATTATTATCTGAAATTAAAACTACTCCAGGTCCGCACTTTGGTCTAGGCCTAGAAATGTATGCAACCTGGACCTCTCCTATTCGAAAATATGGAGATATGTTAAATCATCGCTTAATAAAAGCTATTATTAAAGGTGAAAATGGTGTACGCCCAAGTAATTCTCTAACAAGAAAAATGTCTGAGCGTCGCCGACAAAACCGTATGGCCGAAAGAGATATAAGCGATTTACTGTACTCACGTTTTTTACAAAAATCAATTGATAGCGCTAAAAAATTTAGCGCCGAAGTGATTGATATATCAAAAGGTGGTATGCGCGTCCGATTACAAGATAATGGTGCGACAGCATTTATTCCTGCTTATTTGATTGAAGAGGAGCATAATGATCTCGTATTTAGTCACGTTCATGGCCATATAAAAAATAATAACATTATACTTTACCGTATAACCGATATTATAGAGATAGTAATTATAGCGGTGAGGATAAAAACACGCAATATTATTGCTCGTCTAGCGAAAAATTATTAATAATTATTAATTATTACTTATAGTTTATCCGTGTCAAAATGTTATATATAAAAACTATTCATCAAGACACATTCAATTTTTTTCTTAATACATTCTTAGGTAAGAATAAGGTATTTTTGCATACTATCCTAAATTTTATAATTAATTTTTCTATTGTAGACTATTTTGCTACCATTGAGCAATCGATCTCCTTCTTGCATACTTAAGCACAAAAAAATAATACAAGTATTTTAAAAATATTTGCTCTTCATTCTTTCGTACAAACAAATATATTTCAAGGGTTTTTTTAAAAAACAGACATTATAATTTACTAAATATATAACATTTCCAACGCGCTTTGCATCACTTAATAGCTATTGTTTATATCGTTTAATCATACACAAAACTCCGTACCTTAAGACATAATATAACTATTATAAAATATATAGCATCTCGGATCATTAGGTACTCTAAATTTTCTTGATTGAATCGATTACTTTCTATTTTTAAAATCTCTACACTATTGCTGTTGTAGTTTTTTTTACTGAATTTTTTAGAAGACAGAGGTATATAAAACGTATATTACTAATCAATACTTCTACAACAATAGAACGGTAGTTGATAATACCCTTATACTACTCTAACAATAAAAATCTTCTGACTATCTATAATATAAGCATCATAGATTAAGCTTTACTATACATATATATAGTAAAAAAATAAAATAAAGTTATCAAGAAGACTAATTTTTATTTCTTAGTATTATTATACAGAAAATTTCTATAAAAACTATAATACTAGAAAAATATTCTACATTAGAATAATTACACTATAGTATAGTAAGATTTATATCTTTATGCAGATCTAGGAATTAACCTCAATGGCTGTTTTATATTATATAATTCAAAAATTTTCTAGAGACTCACTATTCTGCATAGCGCATATCTATTAATTTTTACTTATAGTTATACATAACTATTTAATACATACTCTGTTAGTAAATAGAGGAGAACTCTTATGGATATTAATAATACATGGTGCGAAACACTTTACTCTGGAATAGGACAGCATTTTTCTATTGACAAAATTCTCTATCATCAAAAGACTCATTATCAAGATTTGATGATTTTTGAAAATATGACCCTAGGTCGTATTATGGTGCTCAATGGAATAGTGCAGACTACTGAATATGATGAATTCATATATCATGAAATGATGTCACATGTTCCTTTGCTTGCTCATGACGCACCGCGTCATGTATTAATTATTGGCGGAGGAGATGGTGCTATACTGCGTGAAGTGAGCCGTTATAAAAACATCCAACAAATTACAATGGTCGAAATAGATAACAGGGTAGTAGAACTATGTAAACAGTACTTACCAAAACATAATGCTGGTGCCTATAAGGATTCTCGGTTAAAACTAATCATTGATGATGGAGCTCATTTTATTCAAACAACCCATGAAAAATTTGATATAATTATTTCTGACTCTACCGATCCTATCGGACCAGGGAAAAGCTTATATACTACAGATTTTTACCAAGGATGCCGAAACCACTTAAATGATAATGGTATTTTTGTAGCACAGAATGGTGTTTGTTTTTTACAATATGAAACAGCAATTGAGAGCTATACAGCACTCAAGAATTATTTTAGTGATGTTAGTTTCTATCAGGCCACTATACCAACTTATTATGGTGGTATCATGATCTTTTCTTGGGCAAGTAATAATTCTTTGCTTCGTAAGATAGATATGCATACGTTAATAAATCGCCATAAAAAATCAGGTATCCAATGCCGATATTATAATCCAAAAATCCATGCTCATAGCTTTGCTCTTCCACAATATTTATTAAATATGCTCTAATAATGGTTAGTATTTTAAGGAAAATCACTTGCAAAAGCTAAAACTACATGGTTTTAATAACCTAACAAAAAGCCTAAGTTTTTGTATTTATGATATTTGTTATGCTAATACTAACGCGGAACGTGACGGGTATATTGCATATATTGATGAACAATACAATGCCAATCGATTAACCGAAATTCTTAGTAAAACCTGCTCAATTATTGGTGCTAGCATATTAAATATTGCACGTCAAGATTATGAACCACAGGGTGCTAGTGTGACCATGTTAGTCAGCGAAGAGCTTATTGACCCACGTGATATTAACATCTCTGACTATCCTAGTCTTTTACCAAGTTCAGTCATTGCACATCTTGATACAAGTCATATATGTGTTCACACTTACCCAGAAAGTCATCCGGCAGGAGATTTGTGTACTTTTCGTGCTGATATTGAAGTATCTACCTGTGGCGTAATCTCACCATTGAAAGCCTTAAACTATTTAATTCACCAACTTGAATCTGATATTGTTACTATAGATTATCGGGTGCGTGGTTTTACTCGTGATATAAATGGGATTAAGCATTTTATCGATCATGAAATCAATTCAATACAAAATTTTATGTCAGAAGACATAAAAGCAATGCATGATATGTTAGATGTAAATGTTTACCAGGAAAATATATTCCACACGAAGATGCTTCTAAAAAAATTTGATCTTAGACATTATCTTTTTAATTCCAGACTAGAAGACTTAGGCGCACAAGAACATAAACGAATCACTAATCTTCTCTGGAAAGAAATGAGAGAGATTTATTATGGTCAGAATATTCCATCTATTGGTTAAAGTATCTTAATTTTTTATTAATAAAATATGTATAATAAATATACGTTTTATATTTATAAACTTATCATTATAATATGATCTTTTTCTAATTATATCCATAACAAAATTCATTGATAAAATCAATAGCAATAATCAATAAGTTTAATCACTAATTCACAACCTATAAAATTAGTATGTAACATAATTAATGATAAAAATCATTAAGATTTCATCTTAATGATTAATTCATCATACACATACTATTACCATATAGTAAACTATTATAATTTTTAACTTGTCATTGTTTCTATAGATTAATTTAGTTTTAAAATTTTAAAAAGATTTTTTTTGATAATTATTTTTATCCAGATTATTAAATGCATAAATAATTATATTATAGAAAAAATTTAAAAAAAATCAGAATTAATTTCATTAAAATATTTATCAATGAAATGTTATTTGATAAGTATCATATATATAGTTATTTTAATCCACTCATTAGCGCTATTCTATATTTATTTTAAATTTTACAAGATATACCTTTTATAATTCACACATAATACCCAGAGTATTTGATAGTGTTCAATATCAACTAAAAACAATACAATGACCATACCTTTGTGCAACAAAATATAATATTATTCTCATAATTATAAAATATGAAATACTTACGATATTTTCTTTATTTATATTGTTTGATATACTATATAATTAATACTTTTTTAATATAATTAATTGATTACTATTCTATAATTTTTTAAAAAATTCTTAAAATAAGAATAAAAATAAAAACAGATATTTGACTATAATCTATCTTTAGCGTTTAAAATATCTTAATTAGTTATATTAATTTTATCATTGCTTATCTAAAAAACTTATGTAACTATAACCACCATTTTAACAGAACTGCTTGAGTACTTCTTTTATATCAATCACACAGACATTCAAAAAAAACAACTTTTTAAGTGCTGTAAAGAATTTTTTAAATCAAGATTTAATTACATACGTTATGTATATCAAAATTTTTATTTAAGTGAAAATCAATTTTAAAAAAAATTTATTAAATAATAGATAGAGATATATATTCTTAATTTATGTCAATGATTGAAAAATACAGAATTATTTTTTATTAATATAATTAATATCTAGATTTAAAAAATAATTACACTATAATTTTAAGTAAATTAAATGACTGATAATAATCTTCTATATAAAAAACGTAATTCAATATATTAGTTATAACTAAACACATTTAATGATATTAAAACTAAAACTATCGATTTTGTTAAAAATAAAAATATCATAAATCATTTATTCATTCAGATTATATTTTACTATACTAATTTTAAAATAACATCAAAGTGATATAAAATCAATGATATCTAATATTTTTAATAAACTCTCTCATTGATACATAAAAATATCATTTTTCTCACTCAAAATTATTAAAATGATTCTATAATGGTTAGAATTACTGAACATCTCTCGTATAATTTCCTAATAATCCATAATATAAAAAATCATAAAAGTACTAATTTTTAAGATATATATAAAAATACTTCTTTATTTTAAACAACGTTGTATAAAATAATAACTTTGTTTAATTTTTAATTAATTACTCTAATCAAGTATATTTCACCAAATAATAAAAAAAAATTCCAAATAATCATAGATCATTAAAACCCATTAATTATCGAAATTATCTACTATGTTCGATAATTCACCATAACAAAACTTATAATCTTTATCGAAAGATATTGTATTGTGATTAAAATGCAATAGAACCATCTTTTAGAACAAGAGCTAATAAAAAAAAATACAAAATATTATAACAAACTATCTATATGTTTGTATTGATGATATTTTCTCTTAAACTCGATCAGCAATATCTGTACGAAAAATTTTATCCTTCCAGGAAATTAGACTAGCTACTTGATAAACATGATTCTTGGCTTCAGACATATTTTCTCCTAACGCGGCTACACATAACACACGACCACCATCAGTAATTATTGCACCATCTCGCAATGCGGTGCCAGCATGAAAAACTTTACAACCTAATTTCTCTGAGAGAGAAAGACCATTTATTTTGTAACCTTTAATATATTTTTCAGGATAACCCCCAGAGGCAAGAACTAGCCCGACTGCTGGACGAGGGTCCCAAATAATAGATTTCTGGTCCAATTCTCTATTTATTGCCGAAAGACACAAATCCACTAAATCAGATTTTAAACGCAACATAATTGGCTGGCTTTCTGGATCGCCTAAACGACAATTAAATTCAATAACTTTAATCTGCTTATAACAATCAATCATCAAACCTGCATATAAAAAGCCTGTATAAGGAGCTCCTTCTAACATCATCCCGCGCACAGTAGGACAAATGATTTCGGTCATAATACGCTGATGCATTTCATCCGTCACAGATCTTACCGGAGAATAAGCCCCCATGCCTCCAGTATTTAACCCCGTATTTTTATCACCTACTCGTTTATAATCTTGACTAGTTGCCATTGGTAAAATATTTTGACCATCTACCATAACTATAAAACTAATTTCTTCTCCTTCTAGAAATTCTTCTACTATAATATGATTACCCGCCGAACCAAATATATGCTCACATAAAATACTTCTTATCGCTAATTCTGCATCTTTCAGTGTATCAGCAATTATTACTCCTTTTCCAGAAGCCAATCCGTTAGCTTTAATTACAATAGGAGTACCTTTTTCACGCACATACTGAACCGCCGGTGCAACTTCAGTAAAGTCATTATATGAAGCTGTTGGAATGCCGTGACGTACTAGAAAACTCTTAGAAAATACCTTTGATCCTTCTAATACAGCTGCTGCCTGAGTAGGGCCAAAGATTTTAATACCAGCCTTACGAAATACATCTACTATACCAAGCAACAAAGGTGCTTCAGGACCAACAATTACTAAGTCAATCTCTTCAGAAACTGCAAAAGACAATAATTTTCGAAGATTGGTAGATTGAATAGATATATTCTTTAGCATAGGATCCAATGAGGTTCCAGCATTACCTGGTGCAACAAATATTTGAGTTGCTAATTTTGACTGCGATATTTTCCATGCCAGTGCGTGCTCACGAGCACCATTGCCGATTACTAGAATTTTCATCTTCAACTCATTTGCTTAAAACAATTATTTTCAGAAAAATTTACAGGATAACAGATGTGATTGTTGTCTGTTTAAAAATCCACTGTTACAATCTCACTATTTAATATAAAATTGCACTTTTCTTTTAAAATTGAGATTAGATAGCATGAAAATAATATTTAATCTCATATATAAGATATAAAATATAAGATAAATTTATTAGTTGATTGTGTTTAAAACGCTATCTTAATCTCTTGCAAAAAATAATAACTTTAATTTTAAAAAAAAGATTTTTATAATTCTGAACAGTTACATCTCTAAATATTATCAAAAACATCTGATTAAAAATATTTTAATGAACAATTTTACTCATAAAAACTCTATAATTAAAAAGTTATTAACATCTTATCCAAAATAAAAATATATAAATACATGCATCTAATTTTATCAAATTATTAAAAGATAATAATATATAAAAGAATTTTAAAAAACACTAAATTATCGATGCTGAGTATATCTTTTATACATTGATTATTGTTTTAGCGCCATATCCTTAAAAACATTTTTATTCGTACAATGATTATTATATAATATATTATTTTATAATTTTTAAAAAAAATAATATTTTTATATATAAATGATGATGTAATTTTACAATAATCAAATAATCAAATAATCAAATAATCAATATATGATGTAGTTAATATAATCAATTATTAATACTCTTACTAACAATAGCGACTATTAATGACAAAAATGACGAATATCAGTAAACATCATGACCATCTTATGTTCATCAGCTGCAGCGATAATTTGATCATCATGTATAGAGCCGCCTGGTTGAATTATACAGGTTACACCTTGATCAAAAGCAATATCAATACTATCACGGAACGGGAAAAACCCATCAGATGCCATAACTGATCCTTCTATGTTCAAACCTGCCTCCGCAGCCTTCATTGCAGCAATTTTTACTGAATAAACGCGGCTTGTTTGACCGGATCCTATACCGATAGTCCTGTGATTACATGCATAGACAATAGCATTAGACTTAACAAATTTTACTACCTTCCAGCAAAATAGTGCATCGCTTAACTCCTTTAGAGTAGCTGTACGCTGGCTTACAATACGTAATTTTTGTTTATCTATTAGATCAATATCATAATCTTGAACTAATAAACCACCATATACACTTTTTAAATCTAGACTTTTTTGTTGGGCATTCCATTTTCCAAAAGTTAAAATACGAAGGTTTTTTTTAGTAGCAGTGATTCTTAAAGCATCATCGTTAACAAATGGAGCAATTATAACTTCTACAAATTGTCGATTAATAATTTCTTTCGCGGTAGTGACATCTAAAGCGCGATTAAAAGCAATTACTCCGCCAAAAGCAGAATCTGGATCAGTTTGATAGGCGCGTATATATGCATTAGTAATATTATGACTTAATGCAGCACCACAAGGATTAGCATGTTTAATAATAACACAAGCAGGTTGTTCAAACCCTTTTATGCACTCTAATGCAGTATTGGAATCGTTAATGTTGTTGTATGAAAGCGCTTTTCCTTGAACTTGCTTTGCAGTAGATATTGACGGTTCTATACTTGTGTTTGCTACATAAAAAGCTGCTAATTGATGCTTATTTTCACCATAGCAAATATCCTGTTTTTTAGTGAAATTTAGATGCAAAATATTTGGAAAACGATTAGGCGGCTCACTTGTATTACTATTCGATCCAAGGGTTAATTTTTTAAAATAATTAGCAATTTGATTATCATACTCTGCAGAGTATTCAAATGCTTTTATTGCTAAACGAAACCTGGTATTCTCCGTAAGTGCATTATTGTTTGCATCTAATTCTCTTAGAATATTTTTATATTCACTGCTTTCTATCACAATGGTTACATTTCTATAGTTTTTAGCAGCAGAACGAACCATAGCTACACCACCGATATCAATATTCTCAATAGCAGTATCTAATGTGCTACCATTAGATGTTACCTTCTGAAAGGGATATAGATTAACCACTACCATATCAATAGGTAAAATTCCATATAAATTCATCAAACTATTATCTTGATCACGACGACCTAAAATTCCACCGTGAACTTTAGGATGCAGCGTTTTTAAACGTCCACCCATCATTTCTGGCACTCCAGTATAATCGGATACTTCAGTAACAGATAAACCGGCATCAGATAAAAAACGAGCAGTGCCTCCAGTAGAAAGTATCTCAATCTTTCTGTGACATAACGCTTGGGCAAATTCAAGAATGCCTACTTTATCTGACACGCTAAGTAATGCTCGACGTATGGGAAAATATTCTATCATATCATTTCAGGTCCTTATATTATATATAAGTTAGATGTTATCATAATAGTAAGATTTATCTTGCTATTGTTAATATTTAAAAAAATTAAAAAAAATATTAATTTCTATTATTATAAATAAGCACAAGATAACTCGAATACCGTATCAAGTATAAAAATTATAATTCTAAAATTCGTATCAGTAAGTATTAAGATTTTCATATAATGCTATTAACAATATACCTTTATTTAACAACAAACTATCTACCACGCTTTTGTATTAAATAGATCTTCTGTTATTGATTTATTAATTGTACTATATCTAATTTTAATTAGATTATTAATCTATCCTATCTCCTGTAGGTCGATATAAAAAAATCTATTGTCATTATAATAGATTTTTTTATTAGTAATCTGTTAACCAAAAAAATAAAGCTATTTAAGCAAACAAAGCACACTCTTATGCTATTGCATTTAATTTTAAAATTTATTTAATAAGGTGAATTTTTGATGGGTAAATATAACAGAGAGACTTTCATCTTGACTAAAAAATAAATAATCAATTCATCTAGATTCCAATCATAACCAAATAATATTCATAGTGCTTCTACATATAAAGCATGTATTATAAAATATAAAAATCTATTTAAATTTTATATTTAAAATCGCATCAAACACAATCAATCATCAAAAAATAAACATAATTATCACAAGAAAGTCTTCTAAAATAATTCAGACATCATCTGAATTATTTTAATTATTTTAATATTTTTATATTAAGATGAATTATTTATCTGAGATAATACCAATGTTAATAACACTAATATGATAATTATCACTTAAGATCAATTAAAAATTGATCTAAAAACTCTATTAAAATTAAGAAAAATAATTTTAATTGATCATAAAACCTTAAATATACTTTTTTAAAGTTGATAAATATTTAAGACTATGATCTCTTAATGGCTAATCAGCTATAGAAAAACCAAAAAATTATGTATTAGAACTTTTTTAGATACAAAAATAAAACAAAATATAATCTCTTTATAAGATACCTTAGTGATCACCAATACTTATGAATAAATGCCGCAGATATATATTTTATGTTTATAGAAAATTTCTAAGTAGCGCGATATATAAAAATTTTTATACAAAGCTTAATGAAGTATTTGTTCATATAAATAAATAAAATTAGTCAATATGACGTATTTTTCTAAAACTATCTTCTTTTATATCAACTTCAGTATTTAATTCATCTAACTTACAAAGCATTAAATCACGGCAATAATTAGCCAGTTTTCGTACAGATTGATTAGTATACTGACGCGTATCAATTGGGGTAAGCATTTCAACAATCGAAAAACCATTACTAAGTCGATTGAGCTTAATTTTCTGATGAGTATTGGACACTACTACTGGAATAATAGGTACACCAGCTTCTATAGCAGCATAAAATGCACCGATTTTAAAAGGCAATAAACCGCGACCATAACTACGTGTACCTTCTGGAAAAATCCAAAAAGAAATTTTCCTTTTTTTACACTGAGATACTAAGTCTATTATAGTATTATATGCCTTAATACTATTTTTTCTATCGATTAAAAGATTGCCACTCAACCAATAGAGAAGACCAAAGAATGGTATCCATAAAAGACTGGTTTTACCCACTGTCACAGTAGTTGGCTGTAGCATATTAGCTGCAGTGATCATATCAAAATTATTTTGATGATTACATATATAAATTGCATTCGGATAATGTTCAGCCCCTTTCGGTTTTCGCAATTGCACCTTAAGGCCAAATACTGGAGCAAGTCGTCCAAATAGACGACTAAAAATAGCTACGTGCCGCGGATTTCTTGGACTAATTGAGCAATAGATACAACCAAAAACACAAACAAATATCGAATATACTATCACTATAAAAGTACGCAGTACAGCAAGCATTGGATCTTATCCTTTAAGGTAATAACCCTATTATTTCGATATGAAAGATTTTCTGGGGTTATGCTTGAAAAATAGAAATAATTGTTACCAGGATCTTCCTGCCAAAAACAAATAATATTAACGAGATGTTGAAACCTATATTTTTTTATTTTAAATTAAAATCTGTACTTTTATAAAAATAAATAATCACATGACCAATGTATAAAAATTATTATTAATAAAAACGTTTAAATTATAAATAAAATATATTATTATATTTTATAGTATAAAAAATATTTTTTAAATTTTGCCAATAAGATCTACTATTTTTTGTATTTAGACATATTTAATCATGATAATAAAGCTCTTGATTATTATTAGTTGTTACAACATAATAACTTGACTTTTAATATAAAATTAATACAAATATTCATTCTAAAACAAATATATAACTAATAAAGTATTAATACTTGTTACATTAAAATCGTGAACTTTTTAAATTTTATCACCGTCAGTTTATATCACCATATCTCGCTTATCTAATTATTGCAATGTGCACTATATTCAAATTATTTCTTCAATCACTATTAAAAATAGCAAAATATATTTATTTTTATATAAACGAAATGTCATGCCAATATTCGCATATAATACAATAAAACTACAATATTAATAAAGCATATTATCTCCATAATTCCATAAGAATGCAAAGTCAGTATTCTATTTTCAGATACAATCTTAACCAGAGATCTAAGTGAGTTTAAAAATACAATTAAAGACTGATAGTTTTATAACTGAGGGTAGTTTTAATAGAATTAGCACACATATTCTTCCTGCTTTATTACAGCAAATAAAAAAATTAACTCGGTAATAAATAGTTTTCAAATTATAAATTATTGAAGGCTATCTGAACATATCTATAATCAAGTATTATTATATATAAAACAGAGTAAAATCTAAAAAATTATTATCAGTCCACCGGATATCTTTTAATGTATTATGTGTATTTTAGATATAATCTATTATGTATCACATAATATAACTCAAAACAAATCTAAAAAAATTCTTAAAAATAATTGTTCAACATATAAAATATTACATACCATCTATAATTCTTGTGGTCCTTTATAAATACAATTTACTGAGTTTTAGTTGTTTCCATGCAATTTACTTAAATACAGAGATCTAGCTTACTCATTACTAGCGTAGCGTTGGTCCCCCCAAAGCCAAAACTATTAGACATCACCGTTTGTAGGACTTGCTCTGAATACGAAGTTATGATATTAAAATCCTTGGCTTCTGGATCTAATTTATCAATATTAATGCTTGGAGCTATAAAACTATGTTCCATCATTAATAATGCATAAATTGCTTCTTGTACGCCTGCTGCACCAAGTGAATGACCGGTCATTGCCTTTGTTGCTGAGATTGCTGGCTGATAATCAGAGAAGACAGCACGAATAGCACTTAATTCTTTTAAATCACCAATTAATGTTGAGGTTCCGTGCGTATTTAAGTAATCAATAGGTCTATGAACACCTTTCATAGCCATTCGCATACAACGCATGGCACCCTCCCCGGATGGAGCCACCATGTCTAAACCATCAGACGTCGCTCCATATCCTACGATCTCAGCATAGATATGTGCATTGCGAATTATAGCATGATTCAATTCTTCGACCACGACCATACCTCCGCCACCAGCAATAACAAAACCATCACGTCCCACATCATAAGTGCGTGATGCTTGTTCTGGTATATGATTATATTTAGTCGATAGCGCTCCCATCGCATCAAATTCACAAGACATTTCCCAACATAACTCTTCTCCGCCACCTGCAAATACGATATCTTGTTTACCTAGTTGAATCTGCTCAAAGGCATGACCAATACAATGTGCAGATGTAGCACAAGCAGAGCTGATAGAATAATTTACACCATAAATTTTAAATGGAGTTGCTAAGCATGCTGAAACACCTGAAGCCATTGCTTTTGTTACCATATATGGACCAACACCTCTGAGACCTTTAGCTCGCATGCCATCCACACTAGCAACTTGATAAAACGGAGAGCCTCCGCCTGATCCAGCTACTAACCCAACACGTGCATTATTCTGATACTGTTCTTTCGTTAAACCAGAATCCTGAATTGCTTCCTGCATGGAAATAAAAGCATATACAGATGCATCACTCATGAATCGTAGCGTCTTTCGTTCAATACGTGACGCGATATCTTTTTTAGATAATTTTATGTTTCCCCACACATGACTACGCATACCGGAATTTTTTAATTCCTCTGAGAAAGTGATTCCGGAGCGCCCTGCACGTAAAGATACTAAAACTTCTTCTTGATTGTTGCCAATACTAGAAACAACTCCAAGACCAGTAATCACAGCCCGCTTCATTCTATACCTCTTTCGTCACTGTATTCTGTTAGAGTTTAAGTGGCACTTTCTCTTACCTCTGTACACTGAAAAAATCCAATGAGTATATTACTCTATATGTAATATAAAATACGTATGTTATATAAAATATATTCAAGTATAAAACATAATACCTAATAATGAATACACATATGATGACATATTTTCTTCTAATGCAACTACTAATAAAATTATTTATTCATATAATTTCATTTATGTGCTCTTTAAACTTATATTGAGAAAATTAACTTTTATGCGATTTCATGGATTATTTAATCACATACCATACCTAGATCTATTTTTTAGTTATACTAAAAAACATAAGTTTGTTGATACATATCAATTATCATATATCATATATCATATATATATAATTTACCTTTAAAAACTGAGGGTATCTTAATTTATATATTAATTTTAATTTCATGTTATGATATAGAAATAAAATATAATTATAACTTATCCCTTGTAATCGATTACGAGCACGAGAACAAATAACCTCACTAATTTTCTATATAATTTATTATATATATAATATATATAATAAATTTTGCATACATTAAAAATAATTCGTAATTAAAAGACACTGATTACACCTAATTATTAATTAATAATCCTATCTTTTTCTAGTATCTTTTCTATTTATCTTCTGTGTTTTTATAGTATTTCGGAGTGAGAAGAGTATACTTTTACAATATACAAATCACACATAATCAATTTAATATATAAGATTTTCTTTTTTAATTATAAATAATAAATCCAATGCTACCATATTCTTCATAAGGTGTATAAGCAATAAATCTATACCATCTATACTATCTATATCATAGTAATTTTATTGCAATTATTTTATATATTGATATATTCAATCATCTGAAAAACTTTTATTTTTAATCGTACCATAAATAATATATTCACTTAAAATATTATTTATATTCTGGACTGCATTAGCACATAAGATCAGAACAGGAGCTAGAAAATAACCATAATATATATAAGTGGTAATTGCTAAATAAAAAATGCTTTATGCTATTACTTTATGTAAAATTTTTAAGAGCACTTCATTTTTATAGTCTTTAATACTAAAAATCTCTTTTGTATAAACATTTAGCATTAATTATAGAGTAATTTTTTTAACAATCTATACTCTAAACTAATTCTAGATATATAAGTTAGTTTTTTTACTTTATAATAAAAATATTACTTTTTTTATAATTTATAATAATTATTGATAACATACTGCATTATGAAAATTTAGCTATATATACTATATATATTAATACTAAACTTTATATTCAATGCCTTAATATATTTTTAACATTAAAAATTGATCCTGGCAATCACCACAAGTACATTTAACGAAGATCAAAATTATCAGTCAAGATTTATTATGGTTTTGCTAATCTTACTTAGAGTAATCAAAAAATATAAGCTTATCCCAGAAAAGGAAACAAGACATAGATTAGATTTTTCTAAATGTAAATATTTTTCTAAAATTAAATGTAAATTAGGATATTTCTATTATTAAAAGATCTAATTTATCTAATGATCTGATATCTATAAGATAATAATGAGACTATAATAATTATATTGATTTAATACTATTTACCAAATGATGTAATACTATTTACTAAATATTACTAATTCTGATGTTTATCTCTTTAATTGAAATAAGACTCTTTTCAGTAAATCAATATCTTCACTAATATAGTCTTCACTGAAGAAATAACTCATCGCAATATATATATTTAATAAAAAATATAGTTTATTATGCATGTAACATGCTATGTAAATTTATAATGAATGTCTTCTATATGATTAAGTCATCTAATATTAGTAGATTAATATTAGTAGATTAATATTAGTAGATGTATCTAAATTTAATCATCCTAATCATATATTAAAGCTAATACTAAACCAGAGCATCATCGAGATTTCAAGTAATAATATATTTAATTCTGATAAAATTACATAACCAATTAGTGCTTCTATTAATTTTACGTTTTTATTACATCAAGAATAATTTCAAAATTAATGTGTGATTATGTCGTGATAGATATTGATGATTTTTTTTTGCGATATTTTCTTAACAGAAAAAATAAAATATAATTAATTACTAATCATCACTAACCATGTTAAGCTAAAAATTTAGAATAATCAGTGACAAATATCTATAAACTTGTCATACTTCTCTTTGAAGCTGACTAAACAGTCGCTGCCTGACTTATCTATTGTTAATCAGCATCGAAAATTCAGGGAGAGGAAAGTCCGGGCTCCATAGGGTGCGGTACCAGGTAACACCTGGGTGGTGAAAGCCAACGACTAGTGCAACAGAAAAAATACCGCCGATAACCGATTAAAAAACCGGTTAGGTAAGGGTGAAATGGTGCGGTAAGAGCGCACCACACAGCTGGTAACAGTGAGTGGTATGGTAAACTCTACCCGGAGAAAGGCCAAATAGGAGCTCGTTAAGCGCGACCCGCGCAGAGCTCGGGTAGGCTGCTTGAGCCAATAAGTAATTACTGGCCTAGATGAATGACTGTTCACGACAGAACCCGGCTTATCGGTCAGCTTCTTTAGTAAATGAAAATAAATTTTTAAAATAAATTTAAAAATAACAGAAATTTTATAAAACTATTATATAATTATAAAATTTCTACTAAAACATTAATATGCATTAATACAAATTTATATTATCACAGTAAATAAATAAATTAAGATTTTAATCATATTTATTGTTATGTGTATAATATTATCTTAATTTTTAATTATGTGTATTAAAATATATATTTTTGTAAATTAATAAATCAATAATACTGAAAAATATTCCAATCATTATATAAAAATATAAAATTATTATTTCTAAAATAAAATTAAATAAGCATTATTAATTTTGAAATATGTTCTAAAATTAAATATGTTTTAAAAATATCTTTCCAAATAGATGAATCTTAGTTATTGTATAATAAATTTGACGATAGATATTGGATAATTATTAAATAATAATTACATGTCATTTTACAAGATTAGTAGAAATTTTAACTATTTACTTATATAATGAACACTGATATATTATTTTTTATGTGATAAATTATATACTTTAGAAATAATCTCCATAAAACAATACCTTACTTCATGCACTGCATCTAAAAATTATAGAGGAACAAGGTATAAATCATAAACATAGCTCTCGAATTTAAAAAATTCTCTTAAATTATTCCATGCAATACACAACCTTCTCAGTATAATAAAAAAGAAAAAAAAGTATAATAATATAACCTCAACTTAAGTAATTTATTTTGATACCAAAATAATATATCGTACTCTAGATCAATGCTATACATTAAGACTATAAACACACCATAAAATTATTTAATATATTTATAACTGAGGTAAGAATGATTATTCAACCACGAATTCGTGGATTTATATGTGTAACATCTCACCCTGAAGGTTGCAAGTACAATGTAAAGCAACAAGTAAAATATGTCCTTTCTGAAGGATCTATAAAACCTGGACCTAAAAAAGCATTGATCATCGGCTCTTCAACAGGGTATGGATTAGCCGCTCGGATTGTTTCTGCTTTTGCCTGCTCAGCAAGCACATTAGGGATTTTTTTAGAACGCCCAGGTAAACAAAATAAACCAGGGAGCGCTGGTTGGTATAATACTGCTGCTTTTGAAGAATTAGCAAATTCGGAGGGGTTATACTCAAAAAGTATTAATGGTGATGCCTATTCAGATCTTATGAAAAGGAAAACTATTGAGCTTATTAGAAAAGATTTAGGACAAGTCGATTTAGTAGTATATAGCCTAGCTAGTTCTCGCTGTCTACATTCAAAAACTGGTAAAATTCATTACGCTACATTAAAACCAATCGGTAAAACATTAAAAACAAGAGGATTAAACACTGATACAGAAACTGTTGTAGATATCTCTTTAGATCCTGCTTCACAAAAAGAAATTAATAGCACCATAGCTGTTATGGGTGGAGAAAATTGGCAAATGTGGATTCAGGCACTGATAGAAGCCGATGTACTCGCAAAAGGTGCAAAAACTATCGCATTTACTTATTTAGGTGAAAAAATCACGCAAGATATCTACTGGAATGGATCAATCGGTGCGGCCAAAAAAGATCTAGAGCAACATAGCACGAAAATTCGTCAGATGTTAGTAACACATGGTAACGGTGATGCTCGCATTGCAGTACTCAGAGCAGTAGTAACTCAAGCAAGCTCTGCGATTCCAGTTATGCCTCTTTATTTATCTCTACTCTTAAAATTAGCAAAAGAACAAGGTACACATGAAGGTTGCATCGAACAAATATATGGGTTATATAAAAACGGCTTATATAATAATTTTCCTATATTAGATGCTATGGGGCGCTTAAGAGCAGATTATACAGAAATTCATCCTGATATTCAAGAAAAAATTATTCAACTCTGGTTTGCAGTGAACAATGACAACTTGCACAGCATGACTGACTTAGTTGGGTATAAGAAGGAATTTATACGCCTATTTGGGTTTGGTTCTAAAAACGTAAATTATAAAGAAAAAATCAATCCCATGATAAATATTAAAAACCTTACTCAGATATAGTTGACTAAACAAATAAAAGAGTTATTATTATTAAAATTATTTAATATTAATTAAAGAATTTAGTCAAATGCTAGAAATCTCGATACACCTAATCCAAAATATAATTTAAAATTGATTAAGATTTAAAAATATACAAAAAATATATTATATATATCTTATTGATTATATATATAATAGAAATATTTAAAGTATGTTTACTGTTTAATGTAACAATCAAAAATTTTACAAAGGATTAATTGTTAGATATTTAAAATTTTTCTATTTTAAATTCAGACAGCTTACGATAGAATCTCAATATGCTAATATTATTATTGTAATATGATATTTTTATAAAAACAATTAAATGTGATTGTTATAAGAATTAATTTTTAATGCCATACAGATTCATCATCGATAAAAAGTAATGTTAAATGTCTTTTTATAGATTATTCATTCCTCGCTAAAATACAAACATTTCTCTTAGGCTATTTTTTATAAACTAGAGCATGACATGACTATTGAACGTACTTTATCGATTATAAAACCACACGCAGTAGAAAAAAAGATTATTGGTAAAATTTTCGACCGTTTAGAATGCGCTGAACTAACCATTATTGGTTGCAAAATGTTACAATTAACTCTATGTCAAGCAAGAGAATTTTATGCAGAACACCAAGACAAAATTTTTTTTCAAAATCTTATTCAGTGCATGATTTCAGGACCATCTCTGATTTCTGTCCTTGAAGGAGAGAATGCTATTCAATCTTATCGTCAGTTAATGGGTGCAACGAACCCGATACATGCCATTTCTGGAACTATACGAGCAGATTATGCAGATAGCTTGACCGAAAATGCAATTCATGGTTCTGATTCATCTATATCTTCAACACGTGAAATCAATTTTTTCTTTAGTTGTTATGAGCTATTTTCAAAAAAATATCAATTATAAAATAATAAAAAACTAATAAGTATTTAGCAAAAAATATATAATATCATCTACCCTAAATTTCTTTTACAATGTTCAATATAAATTCTTTTTCATAATATATGACGGCATATGATAATATAGTTATATTAGTTAGTTTTAGTGATCTTTCGAAAAATTATGTCTATTAACTAAAATTTCTTTAAAAGAATCTTAACATGATTTAATAACTAATCAGCTTATCTTATAGAAAACTGCAAAGACTAAGTTACTAAAATGGCTCTAGATAACTGTTAGCAATGTAATTATTTATGCGTTTATTCAATAGGTTCCTAAACAATCTCACAGAATCTCACATAAATCATTGGAAAGAACCTCTACAATCAGTGAAATAACTTATCAATTCTGTGTTCTATCATATTATGTGGCACACCGCTCTAACTAATTAATAGAAGGTTAAACACTATTTATGAACACGTTAATGGTTAACCCATTATCTACATTACCTATCAAACTGATACAAAAAAAGACAAAAATAAATCTATTAGACTTAAATCGTCAACAAATACGTCAATTTTTTATTAGTATAGATGCACCACCATTCTATACTGAGCAAATGATGCGATGGATTTATCGATACTATTGTTCTGATTTTTCTCAAATGACAGATATCAAAAAAATATTTCGAGCTAAACTCCAAACTATCGCTGAGATTCGAGCACCCGAAATAACAAAAGAGCAAAAGTCATCAGATGGCACAATTAAGTGGGCTATGCAGGTCGGTAATCAAAATATTGAAACAGTATACATTCCAGAAAAAGATCGAAGTACACTATGTATATCTTCACAAGTTGGATGCGCGCTAGGATGCACATTCTGCTCAACAGCACAACAAGGCTTTAACCGAAACTTATTAGTATCTGAAATTATTGGTCAAGTATGGAGAGCTGCACAAAGATTGAGAATGGATGCTAATACTCGCCAACGTCCTTTTACAAATGTGGTGATGATGGGTATGGGGGAACCGCTTTTAAATCTCACTAATGTTATATCAGCAATCGAGCTCATGTTAGATGATTTTGGTTTTTGTCTATCTAAAAGACGCGTGACTATCTCAACCTCAGGGATAACGCCAGCGATAGACAAACTATGTAAAAAATTAGATGTTGCATTAGCAATTTCTCTGCATGCAGCAGAGAATAAACTACGTAATAAAATTATGCCTATTAATATTAAATATAATATTGAAGATTTATTAAGATCAGTGCGGCGTTACATTAGTACATCTAAAGCTAATCAAGGAAAAGTAATCATTGAATATGTCATGCTAGATAAAATCAATGACAAAATAAATCATGCATATAAACTAGCTGTCCTTCTTAAGGATACTCCATGTAAAATTAATTTAATTCCATGGAATCCTTTTCCTGGAGCATCATACAATCGTAGTTCAAATAGTTGTATTGATCGTTTTTCTAAGATTTTAATGGCACATGGTTTTACCACTATTGTTCGAAAAACTCGTGGAAAAGATATTAATGCAGCTTGTGGGCAATTAACTGGAAATGTTTTAAACCGTACCAAACGCATCAAACGCATATGAGATCATAATATAAAGAATAGATAAAATAATACGATGAATACTAATATAGCTCTCTTAAATAAAATATCCGCTTGCAAGTAAGTCTAGAATATATAAATATTGTCTCTAAGCTTTTCTAATAAAAAAACTTAAAATGAAAACTATATATTTATATATCAATACTACTCTCTTAAAAAACAACTATTTCGTAAATAGCGCATCACTTCAAGACTTTGCAAAAGCATTTAGTTACAACTTGCCTAAAATTAAAGGAAAAAGCACATATAAAAAAGTATTCTTGCATAATCTATGTTATGCGCATCCAGGTCCAATGTAAAATTCATTCTTAATAATTTTATATTGCAAAAAATTAATATAAAAAATTTACTATAATGTATATTATATTATTACTTTTATAAAATGTATATTGCTCTCACTTAAGTATACACTCACTGCATATGAAAATATGCAGTCTTATCCAAATAATATTGATTTACGCTAACTAACCAAAAGTATCAAGTCAAGTTTAAAAAAAATAATCAAGGATCCTTTATGATTTATGCGTGAAATCTATAACAATGTTAATCTGCTATGTTAATAAAAAAATCAAATATCACATATTATTTTTAATACGCCAACTAACGTAATTTGTTATTATTAATATAATAGTAGAATATTTTTGCTTATGAATACTGACAACACTCGAAATATATACACAATCACTTTAACTAAAGCGACTCTATATAGTGCCCGTAAACACCTAGGATTTACCCAATAACATATTACTGGACATCTTTAATTGAACATGGCTATTATTTAAGAAATTAAAGATAATCACATAACTGTCTCACTAGCATTAATCTTTCTTTTGAGTGTATATTAGACTATATGCTTGCCTAGTTCTCGCCCCCTGAAGAAGAATTAATTTCTATAATAGATTAGAGATCTGCAATAAAAGTTCACATATTTTAGTAATGAAAAGCTTCTCTCTAGAGCAGGATAAAAAAAGAAAAAATATTAATAATTTGTATATGATTAACAATATGTTGTGTTGTGGCAACAATTATCATAATTATTTGAGAAAATCACACAAATTTTTTAAAAAATATACTTTTTAATACATGACCAACATGTAGGAATTGCAGTCAATAATGATTAATTTTAAAAAATAAATGAACCTTTAGTAGATTAATACGACCTCAAATGATATTATATTTAGATATAAAATAAGTTCTAAAATCTTTCTTCTCTATTCTTAAAAATGCAGGATTTTCCTTGCATCATCGTGAAACACTATATAAATTACAGAAAATAATAATTAATTATTGATATAAGATATCATAAGTGTTTGTTCATATAATACGATTAAATAAAGATGATAATTCTGATGATAAGCTCTAATGCTTTTTAAAGATACGATTCAATTCGTATTAGTGATAGACCAAATTAAACTACACCCAATCAATCTTTATTATCAGCATCATATTATAGATGAAAGGATTTCTATCTGACAATATATATAACTATTAAAAGAAAAATTTAGAATTCAGTTAAAATATATTCTGTATTTATATTGATTTTATCGCCGGTTAATAATTATATATTAAAATTTCAGCAAAAATTAGCATAAAAGTTATTAACTATAGTATATATATTACTATATGAAATAACATACTTGTCTAATTTTTATTAATTTTACATATATCTTTCTCATGTGATAAGTAACTGTGGAAAAACCATGTCTCATGTCAAACACATCACACGTCGTAAGTCAACACGCATTTATGTTGGTAAAGTCCCTGTAGGTGACAATGCGCCAATTACAATTCAATCTATGACAAACACCTGTACGACTAATATTCCAGAAACTATTAACCAAATTAAAGCTCTAGAACGTATTGGTGTTGATATCGTGAGAGTTTCAGCGCCTACAATAGAATCTGCAGAAGCGATTCGTTTAATAAAAAAACAAGTTAATGTGCCAATAATTGCAGATATTCATTTTGACTATCGAATTGCTTTAAAAGTTGCTGAATATGGTGTAGATTGCTTACGTATTAATCCAGGTAATATTGGAAACAAATCACGTATTCGTTCTGTTGTTGAATGCGCTCGATATCACAATATTCCCATTAGAATTGGGATAAACAGTGGATCACTAGAACAAAATCTACAACAAAAATATAAAAAACCAAGTCCGCAAGCATTACTAGAATCCGCTTTGCGTCAGATTGAATATCTAGATAAATTAAACTTTAATTCATTTAAAGTTAGTGTCAAATCATCTGATGTTTTGATCGCTATGGAATCATATCGTCTTTTAGCTACACAGATTCAACAACCCCTTCATCTAGGTATTACAGAATCTGGTGGCGCACGGGCCGGCGCAGTAAAGTCAGCCATTGCTATAGGATCTCTTTTACTAGACGGTATTGGAGATACACTACGTATCTCTCTAGCGGCTAATCCACTAGAAGAAGTTAAAGTTGGCTTTGATATACTCAGATCTTTACGTATTCGTTCACGTGGTATTAATTTTATTGCGTGTCCAACCTGTTCACGACAAGAATTTGATGTAATTAGCATAGTAAATATCTTAGAAGAACGTTTGTCAGATATTATAACTCCCATGGATGTCGCTATTATAGGATGCATGGTAAATGGCCCTGGTGAAGCTAAGCTCGCAACTATAGCGGTATCTGGTAGAAAAAAAAGTAGCAGTCTCTACGAGGATGGTATTCAGTTACATGAGCGTCTAGATAATCAGATGATTGTCGACCAACTTGAGAAACACATTCGACGTAAATCGCATGAACTTAACACTACTTGTAATATTGATATAAAGACAATCACTAATCCATAAATAAAATAGTTTTTATTTTTTAGTGAACATAAAAATCAAATAAGATAGATAAAGAAAAGAGAAGAATAACTAAAAAAAAGTAAATAATCACATAAAGGTATAGACACAATGGCGGATCTCAATTAGATAAACTGATATAATTTAAAGTTTCTACTCTAAGAGAATATATACAGTGACAAAAACAATAAAAGCAATTCGCGGTATGAATGATGTGCTACCCACTGACATCTCTCTCTATCAACATGTAGAAACAGTTCTTGCTCAGATACTTTTTAATTACGGATTTAATGAAATTCGAACTCCACTTATCGAATGTACGCATTTATTTAAACGCGCCATTGGCGAAGATACTGACATTATTAATAGAGAGATGTACAACTTTAATGATCGTCACGGCGAGGGAATTACTTTACGACCAGAAGGAACAGCTGGCTGTGTTCGCGCGGGAATTGAACATAGTCTTTTTTATAATCAAGAACAACGTCTGTGGTATATGGGTCCTATGTTTCGTTATGAACGTCCCCAAAAAGGTCGATACAGACAATTTTATCAAATTGGCTCTGAAGTATTTGGACTCAAAGGTCCAGATATTGACGCAGAACTCATTATCATGACCGCTCGATGCTGGAAAATATTAGGTATAGATAATCATGTTCAATTAGAGATCAACTCTATAGGATCAATAGAAACACGAAAAAATTATCACCATATACTAGTCAATATGCTTGAAAAGAATATTAAAAAACTAGATAACGACTCAAAACGTCGCATATATTCTAATCCCATACGAATACTTGATAGCAAAAACCCTTCCATGCAAGCATTACTTGACGATATGCCATCACTTATAGATTATCTAGATAACGCCTCACGTGAACATTTCACTGAGCTATGCCGCTTATTAGATCTTGCCGGTGTTTCTTATCATATTAATCAGCGTCTTGTACGTGGCCTAGACTACTATAATAACACGGTGTTTGAATGGATTACCAATAGTCTTGGGTCTCAAGGTGCAATATGTGCTGGTGGACGATATGATTATCTAGTTAAACTACTGGGCGGGCCTGATATTCCAGCAGTTGGTTGTGCTATTGGACTAGAGAGATTAATATTGCTTGTTCGTTCAGTTTTTCCCTTATTAAAAACCCAAAAAGTTGTTGATATCTATCTTATATCTTCAGGTCAATGTGCAAAAAACTCTATGTTAACTTTTGCCGAGTATCTCCGAAACCAACTACCGGAATTTAAAATAATGAATCATTTTGGTGGTGGAAACTTTAGTGCACAATTTGCCAGAGCAAATAAATTAGCTGCACGCCTTGTTTTAGCTTTAGGTGAAAATGAAGTTGCCGATCATCAATGCACAATTAAAGATTTGTCTAATGGAATTCAAAAAACAGTATCTCAATATCATGCCGCTGGCACACTGCGAGCACTATTAACTAATACACCAGAAAAGAAAAATAAAATTTATGATTAATCTAATTTAAAATAAACTTCTGCTATGATCAATATCATGGAAAATAAAAATTTTATAAAATTATTAGTTAAATTTTTTCAAATAACCTAACAGGTATATTACCTAATATTATGCGATGTTTTAATCTAAACTTAAAAATATTTACATATTATAACATTTAGAGCATTATATAGAGAATTTATAAATACTGTTCAGATAATTGGCTTATCTGTTTTATACATAACAATATATTAATGATCAGGATGGGTTTAGTATTTTAAAAATCATTATAATAGTTCAGAAAAATTATATTTTTATGTATATATAATAGAATTATCACATTATAACATCTAACTAATAAACACTAAGTTTATACTAAATAATATTTCTCATATTTATTAAATAATATTGATATTTATAGAATACTTTTAATAGTTTTATATAACATACAAGTCATCTATTAATAGCTCTTAAAATAGATAAATTAAAATTTTCTATAATTTTTTGATACGATATATCTTTATTTCATCTAAATTATTTTATGTATGCTGATGTAAAATTCTAGCTTATTTTAACTATAATGAATCATTTATGATTCAATCGTTTTTAGGTTTTTTCTTGGTGAGAAATCTATTCAGACAGAAGATCTTTACAAGCTATAATAACTTATCAAAAAGATATGAGCATGATATAAAAATAAAATTCATTTAACACGCTAATTAATAGTAGTTCACTCAGTGTTGAAAAAATGTAATTGATTTAAACAATGTACTATAAAGATAGTATCTTTAAGCATCTTAATAAGCAGTATGTCTTAACAAACATAAAACCAACAGACGAAAATAATACACCTTCGCTATATAAACTCAATAATAGTTATACCCTAGAATAGTTAGCGAAAAAAGGTCAATATATAGTGATCTTATTCATTTAAACATATTAAATTCTCTTTGCATATGTTATAATAAAATTTTAGTTATTAAACTAACCTGCCTTAATTATAATACATAAACATATAATCAAAATCATATTCGTGCATGCGTATAAACATAGTCGAAGTGTAATAATGGTACATCTAAGGAAATTTTATATAAAGTTTAATGCATCAAATTTTATGTCAGATAAAGCAAATAACAGTAGCAATAATTAAAGGATAATATCCTAATAAGATATTATGAACAATCTTTGCATATTAAAAGAACATTATATTTTAACAACGCATAATAATGATCATTATCCATTATAATGTTGTATAAAATTTTAATAAATTAAATATTTTAGACTACTTAAAAAATTTATAGAGTCTCTCTAGTCATCATAAAAATACACAACATGCTCTATTAATATATTGACGATTAATCTATAATAAATTGAATTCTTTAACCTTAAGCATTACAACATGAATAGTAATACCTTCTCGATACACAAAAAAATCATTAGTTCATTAGAGAATGATCTCATGAGAATAACTAAAAAAAATAATAAAAATCTCAATAGATTTTTGAAAAAAATAAAAAATAGCGATTACCTATTAAGATAGTCAAAGTAAGTTATAATCTTATATATTAAATTTTAAACAAAACTTGGTGTGTAAATTAGCCGGCTGTCAACTATGCGAAACATTCTTTAAAATTTTAAGATTACATTACTAAAGGCAACTAAAATATTGTATGTATTTTTCATTCTACTTCATCATTAATAAGCAGTAATACATAAAATTCTCAGCCTTATAAATTTTTATATTCTTTTGTCGATTAAAAGTAAAATATCAGTGATTATGTAATAAACACTTTACTCATTCAATTTTTGTGTTTAATTTTAAAAATATTAACAAAACATATATAAATAAAAATACTATATTTTTCAAAATCTAAAACAATAGACTGAATAACAGACTTGTCCTGTATAATAGATATATATTTATATCACAAGGGGAAAATTGATGGCTGTACAAAAAAACAAACCTACGCGTTCTAAAAGAGGTATGCGTCGTTCTCATGATGTCTTAACTGAACCTCAACTTTCCGTAGATCAAACATCCAGAGAAATACATCGGCGCCACCATATTACTTCCGATGGTTATTACCGCGGAAAAAAAGTTATCTTTAAATAATTCCACTTTTTTTAAGGTATATTGAAAAATTTAACCTTAAACATAAAATACCATGGGTGGAAATTATGGTTCTTATATTATTTCATCGCCATTATTAATAAACGCTCTGGTATTCAATTTAAATTTAGATATTCTTTTGGTTGGTGATTACAATTTAATTTCATTATTATTTGTTAAATAGATACTTTTTTATAAAAAACCGAAAAAATTATTTCTAATCAATTAGATAATCTGCAAAACACTTGCCCTATGTAAAATTACTCAAAATATATGAAAATCATTCTGTACAACTAACGTCAAAACGGATCAAAAAGGAAAATCATCTGCATATGTAAGCATTAGCAATACTTAGAACAGAGCTACATTAGTCAAGTGTGTTATTAACATAACTTAACATGCTTTATAGATCAATATTAATGACTATTATGTTAGACAACAAAGAAAAAGTCGTACTGCTAACTGTAGGAATTTTGTTAATTAAGATACTATTTTCTAGTATAATATATCATTATAAATTTATTAGTAATATACAGAGACTCTAACTATGAACAGTCCCTGTATAAGCCTAATAAATATTGACATAAAAAAATGAAAAATGACAATCTATTAAAGGTGTTGTATTTTTACTACTCAAAAATCTACAAAAATTTATTCTATTTAGATATATCTAGGATACTTATTTCCTTGCTGATAAAATAAATATGCTTATATATGATGATTTTGCATAATCATTTGTCATATAAACTATAAAAAACACCACCCAAAGGATGTCTCTATTCAAATTAAAAATACTAGATATATCGCAACAATATTATACTAGTTCTTGCTAAAAAGGTTATATAATAAAACATTGAGTAATATAATTCGGACATGCAAATCCTGATTATTTTAATAGTGTCTATTTTTTAGGTTTTTAGAATGCAATAATAACAAGCCAATGGTTCCAAAAATTAAAATACATTAATCTCAGATATATAGAATATATAGCAAACTTTGCAGAAAAAAGCTTTTTAAAAATATTTTATACACATCTACAAGCTATCTCATTACCAAAGAGCGACTAAAGTACATGTATACAAAGATTATTGGTACAGGTAGCTATTTACCAAAGCAGATACGAACAAATGCCGATCTGGAAAAAATGGTAGACACGTCAGACGAATGGATTAGGTCTCGCACCGGTATTTGTGAGAGGCGCATTGCACACCCAAAAGAAAATGTAGCAACCATGGGTTTTCAGGCAGCACTTAATGCTTTAGAAATGTCTGGTATTAAAAAAACTGATATTAATCTAATTATAGTAGCTACTACATCTTCCAGCCATGCCTTTCCAAGTTCTGCCTGTATGATTCAAAAAATGCTAAAAATTAATGATGCAGTATCTTTTGATCTATCTGCAGCTTGCTCTGGTTTTACCTATGCACTAAGTGTAGCGGATCAATATATCAGGAGCCATTCCATAAAATATGCATTAGTAATTGGATCTGACGTTTTATCCCGTATGTTAGACCCTCATGATCGTGGAACACTAATTTTATTTGGAGATGGTGCTGGAGCGGTGGTTCTAGGCGCAAGCAAAGAGGAAGGAATTATTTCAACACATCTTCACGCAGATGGACAATATGCCCCTTTGTTAACGTTACTCCATCAGGATCATAAGAAACTACAGCATCCTTCTTATATTAATATGGTTGGACATGAAGTTTTTAAAATAGCTGTAACTAAATTAGCACATATTGTTGAGGAAACCCTAAAAGTCAACAATCTTATCTGTTCTGATATAGACTGGCTAATTCCACATCAAGCAAACCTACGTATTATTAATGCTACTGCGCGAAAATTAGGTTTAGATATGACTAAAATTATCATTACTCTTTACCGTCATGGTAATACTTCTGCAGCTTCTGTGCCTTCAGCGCTTGATACAGCAGTTCGTGATAATCGTATTCAGCGCGGTCAATTATTACTTCTTGAAGCCTTTGGAAGTGGGTTTACTTGGGGGTCGGCTTTAGTGCGTTTTTAATTATCAAAATATTAATGATAGGAAAAGTTATGAAATTTGCAATGATTTTCCCAGGACAGGGAGTGCAAAAAAAAGGCATGTTAAACGATTTAGCTGCAACCTATAATAAAGTGGAGCAAACTTTTACAGAAGCCTCAGATGTACTTGGGTACGATCTTTGGAAGTTAGTACAAAAAGGGCCAACCGAAAAATTAAATCAAACCCGGAGAACTCAGGCAGCTATATTAACGGCATCTGTTTCCATTTTTCGTATTTGGCAAGACGAAAGTAAAAATATGCCAACAATACTTGCAGGACATAGCTTAGGTGAATATAGCGCTTTAGTTTGCTCAGAAGCTCTATCATTTACTGAAGCCATTAAACTAGTAGATCTACGTGGAAAATTCATGCAAGAAGCTGTACCCTGAAAATGCAGGCGCGATGCAGGTGATTATTGGTCTAGACCCTGAAATAATAACTAGAGTTTGTCGAGAGTCCGCGCATAATCAGATTGTATCCTTAGTGAATTACAATTCACCTAATCAAGTAGTTATCGCTGGTCATAAAGCTGCAGTAGAACGTGCAGGTGTCGCTTGTAAGATTTCTGGGGCAAAAATTATACTTACTCTTCCGGTTAGCGTACCATCTCACTGCTCTCTTATGAAACCAGCGGCAGAAAAACTTGCGGTAATACTTGAGCAGATACATTTCCATACACCAATTTATCGAGTAATAAATAATGTTGATGTAATGATTCAAACCTCTCCAAACAAAATAAAAACAGCTTTAATCCGTCAATTATATAATCCAGTACGTTGGATGGAAAATATAGAATTTATTGCAAAACAAGGTCTAACGTTATTGTTAGAGATTGGTCCAGGTAAAACTCTTAGCGGCCTAACAAAACGTATTATGCCAACTTTGAAATCGATACCAATCAATGACCCAGAGAGCCTTATCGTAGCGTTGCAAAAGTCACGAGGAAAATAATATGAATTTCGAAGGCAAGATTGCAATGGTTACTGGTGCCAGTCGAGGCATCGGGCGTGCTATTACAGAAACACTAGCTGCGCATGGCGCTAAAGTTCTTGGCACAGCAACTAGTCAGTATGGTGCGGATTCTATTAGCAACTACTTAGGTGATCATGGTAAGGGCGTTCTATTAAATGTAAAAATTGTATCTTCCATTGAACATGTTTTAGAAAAAATTCGCAGTGATTTTGGTGAAATTGATATATTAGTTAATAACGCAGGAATTATACGTGATAATCTAATTATGCGAATGAAAGATGATGAATGGCATGATGTCTTAAACACCAATCTCACCCCTATATTCCGCTTATCAAGAGCAGTCATCAGAGCCATGATTAAGAAACGCACAGGACGAATTATTACTATTGGTTCTATAGTTGGAACTATGGGCAATATAGGTCAAGCAAATTATGCAGCGGCAAAAGCAGGGATAATTGGATTTAGCAAATCTTTAGCTAGAGAAATAGCCTCTCGTGGTATTACGGTTAATGTTGTGTCTCCAGGTTTTATTGATACTGAAATGACACGCTCTTTAAGTGCAAAAAGACAAGCAGATATGATATCAAAAGTGCCTATTGGTCGTTTTGGACTTGCAGAGGAAATTGCTCATGCTGTTGCATTTTTAGCTTCTGAAGAAGCTGCGTATATTACTGGAGAAACATTGCACGTTAATGGTGGAATGTTAATGATCTAACCTTATGATCATGATCATGTATCATAATTATATACAATAAGATACAATCATTAAGTAACTTATCGAAATTTAGTTGCATCTTTTTGAGCATTTTATACACTACAACAATCATCGCGAAAGCGAGTTGTGATAGGAAATAACACTATATGAGCACTATAGAAGAACGAGTTAAAAAAATTATTAGCGAGCAGCTCGGAGTCAAACAGGAAGAAGTTATTAATATTGCTTCTTTCGTAGAAGATTTAGGTGCAGATTCTCTAGATACTGTAGAGTTAGTCATGGCTCTAGAAGAAGAGTTTGATACTGAAATCCCAGATGAAGCAGCTGAAAAAATTACTACTGTTCAAGCTGCCATTGATTATATTAACTCTCGCTAGCAATTTAACACACTTACTAGATATACCTTTCAGGCGATTAAATTATTATCGCCTGAGTTTTAGCTCTAGTAAATCATTTATGCATCACGACGACGAAATATATGCTTTCCATCATGAACATTACCAAAACGACGTTCATATTTTTTCTCAGTAGTATAACGATTTCCTCCTTTATCAGAGAGTGCGCTTAACCCAGTACCTGAAGAAGCAGTACTGACACTGCGTTCACTAAATCGATCTTTACTGCGATTTATATAACGAGGTTGTACATCACCGATTAATTTTATATTAATTGGTTTATTAAGAATATGTGTTTTGGCAACATTCTGTAAAATCGTATGCGAGATATCTTTTGGTAGTTCAATAGTTGCATATGTACTAAACAGTTTAATATGACCAATATCACGACTGCTAATATTTCCTTCATTTACCATAGCGCCAACAATATGACGCACTTCTATACCATTTTCACGACCTAAGTCAATACGATATAATTGTGTGTTACTGTTTTCTCTGCGAAAACGACTTGTATGCCCTAAAGAACGCATGCCACGATCTAAACGATCACTACGTCGATCATTATTAACGTCTCGATACTCCCGACGTATACGCTGTTGTGGTGGATCTATAGCAACGATAAGTGGGCGCTCGCCTTGTGCCATTTTTAACAACGCTGTAGCCAAAGTTTCAATATCTATTGTATCTGCAGGTTGTATTTTATATAATAAAGCACGATATTCTTCCAGATCACCACCATCTAGCTGTTTTTTTACTTTTTTAGAGAAGTTAGCTAAACGACGCTGAGACAAAATTTGAGCATTCGGAAGCTCAACTTCAGGGATATGTAACTTCATATTACGCTCAATATTGCGTAATAAACGACGTTCTCTATATTCTACAAAGAGAAGAGCGCGACCTCTACGACCTGCACGACCAGTACGTCCAATTCGATGTACATAAGACTCTACATCCATCGGGATATCATAGTTAATCACAAAACTAATACGTTCAACATCTAAACCACGTGCAGCAACATCAGTCGCAATTAGAATATCTAATCGACCATCTTTTAAGCGTTCTAGTGTTTGCTCTCGTAACGCTTGATTCATATCACCATTTAATGCGGCACTGTTATAACCGCTGCGTTCAAGCGCTTCAGAAACCTCTAGTGTCGCACTTTTAGTGCGCACAAAAATAATGACAGCATCAAAATCTTCTACTTCTAAAAAACGGGTAAGCGCATCTGTTTTACGACCATAGACAGCCCAATAGCTCTGATTAATATCTGGCCTCGTAGTGATACTCGATTGAATACGTATTTCTTGTGGGTTTTTCATAAAACGCTTAGTAATGCGACGAATGGCCTCTGGCATCGTAGCAGAAAACAATGCAGTCTGATGAGCATCTGGAATCTTGGACATAATCGTTTCTACATCTTCAATAAAACCCATACGAAGCATTTCATCAGCCTCATCTAACACTAAGCCACGTAAATGCGATAAACTTAATGTGCCACGTTTTAGATGGTCAAGCAAACGACCTGGTGTTCCCACTACAACTTGCGGACCCTGTCGAAGAGCACGTAACTGAATATCATAACGCTGCCCCCCATAAAGCGCTACGGTATGAATACCTCTCATATGTTTAGAGAATTCTGCTATAGCTTCAGAGACTTGCATGGCTAATTCACGAGTAGGTGCCAATACTAAGATTTGAGGCATTTTTATGGTTTCATTAATATTATGTATCAGTGGTAATGCAAACGCTGCAGTTTTTCCACTACCAGTCTGCGCCATACCTAATACATCTCTCCCGGCTAAGAGATGAGGAATACATTCAGCTTGAATAGGAGATGGTTTAATATAACCCATACTGTTCAAAGACTTTAAGAGGTCATCTTTTAGACCCAAGGAAGAAAAAGTGGTATAGATATTCGTCATGTAGTAGATATGCCTCTTAGATTTCATCGGCCAGTCTACATAACTCGTCGTGAAAATTATTAGTTATTTTCAGTAAAAAGTGTGAACCGGCTTAAGTTAATGGTTTAAGTAAACTAAAAAAATCATTTATAAAATACTTATTATTCAGAATTTTAAAGACATGAATAATATAATAGAAGATTACTTTTATATCATTATCTGATATAAATATCCTATTTCTCTCTAATTCAAGATCTACTAGATCAGTTTATATCTGTAATAAAGCAAACATTAATCTAATAGTTAGGTTTTTAAGATAAATACCGTTTCCTGATAATCCTTATATTTTTAATTAGGGTGACGTATTTTATTTGAATACAGTACGGTATAATTAAGATATTTAGAATACTAGATATAATTTTTTTGTTTTTATTTAAATTAATTTCTATTCTATCATTAGCAGTGTAAACTTTATAAAAATAAAAGATTTTCAAATCGATTTCCGTTGAGATAAAATAATAATTTTTTCGGCTTTATCTTTCAAATTTTATAGAAAAAATTAAAGCTTTCTACTTGCTAAAAATAAATGAATATATTAATGCTGTGTAGAAATTTCGTAAAAAACCTTTAGCATCTTTTCTAAAAATATTATTATGCCATCATTCAATAATATATTCCTCTATATCATACCTGAGCTTAATGCGCCATACAATATCAGTAGAATTTTTACTTTCTCTGTCTCTCTATTTTTATAGAATCACTATAAGTATAATTAAGCCCCTAATTCCGTTTGAGGCCTAGCCCCCATGCCCCCCTCACCGTATATATCAATATTATCATCTAATGTCATGGAAAAATATCTTACAAATGTTCATGATCTATCCAAAAAAAATAAAGACATTTAATTATATTTTATCGACAAAAAAAATAAAAAAATTAGCATGAGACTGTCATAATTAATAAATTTTTTATTTATAATATAACTTGTGATTCTGCAGGGAAATCTATAACAATTATTATTGTACAGCGTCTTTTATGCTTAAACGAACACGACCTTGTCTGTCAACCTCTAATACTTTTACTGGAATCTCCTGACCGACTTTCACATAATCATTCACTTTTTCAATGCGCTTGTCGGCAATCTGAGAAATATGTACTAAGCCCTCTTTGCTACCACTAATCGCAACAAAAGCACCAAAATCTACAACGCGTGTAACCTTTCCGTTATAAATACGACCTACTATAATTTCTGCAGTAATCTCTTCAATACGACGAATAGCATATTTCGCTTTATCATCATTATTGGCTGCAATTTTTATCACACCATCATCTTTTATTTCAATACTAGTACCTGTTTCTTCGGTTAGCGCCCGAATCACTGAGCCTCCTTTACCGATTAAGTCTTTTATTTTGTCAACACTAATCTGAATAGTATGCATGCGAGGAGCAAACTCCGATAAGTTATCACGAGGCTTGCTAAGCGCTTGATCCATGACGCTAAGAATATGTAAACGCGCACCTTTGGCCTGAGCAAGCGCAACCTTCATAATTTCACGCGTGATCCCTTCAATTTTTATATCCATTTGCAGCGCAGTGATACCTTCTCTGCTACCTGCTACTTTGAAATCCATATCACCTAAATAATCTTCATCACCTAAAATATCAGACAGAACAACAAAATTAACATCATCTTTTACTAAACCCATGGCAATACCAGCTACTGCAGACTGAATAGGGACGCCAGCATCCATTAAAGCTAACGATGCACCACAAACAGATGCCATAGAAGAAGAACCGTTAGATTCAGTGATTTCAGAGACTACACGTACTGTATATGGAAAAGAATCTCCTTTTGGCATCACAGAAAGAATACCTCTCTTAGCTAAACGACCATGACCAACTTCACGCCGCTTAGGTGAACCGACAGCGCCAATTTCACCAACAGAATATGGAGGAAAATTATAGTGGAACAGGAAATTATCAGTACGATCTCCCATTAATTCATCAAGATTTTGCGCATCACGAGCAGTCCCAAGTGTAGCTGTAACCAATGCCTGGGTTTCACCACGAGTAAATAACGCTGATCCATGAGTACGCGGCAAGATACCCGTGCGTATATCTAAAGCACGAATCATGTCTTTTTCACGACCATCGATTCGTGGTTCACCACGCAAAATACGATTACGCACAATATTTTTTTCTAAGGAATGCAGATAATCAGTAATTCCATGCACATCTAACTCTGGATTTTCTGATAATATTTCTTCACTGACTTCAGACTTAATGCGGTTAACCTGTGCATACCGTTCCTGTTTTTGAGTAATATGGTAAGCCTCGCTTAAACGAGATTGAGCTAACTTATCTATCCGAACACGCAGTTTATCATTGAGAATTTCTGGATTCCAATCCCATTTTGGTTTGCCTGCTAAAGCTACTAGAGAATTAATATTCTCAATTACAATCTGCTGTTGATCATGCCCAAATACTATAGCATCTAAAATTTGATCTTCGTTTAATAACGAAGCTTCAGATTCAACCATTAAAACTGCTCTTTGAGTCCCAGAAACCACTAAATCTAGCGTACTTTTTTTTAATTCATCACTAGTTGGGTTTAAAATGTACTGGTTGTTGATATAACCAACGCGTGCAGCACCAACAGGCCCGTTAAATGGCAAACCAGATAACGCTAAAGCAGCAGATGAGCCAATCATAGCCACAATATCTGGATTCACTTGAGGATTAACAGAAACTACGGTAGCGATCACCTGAACTTCATTAAAAAATCCTACTGGAAATAACGGTCGAATTGGACGATCTATCAAACGTGAGGTTAACATTTCGTTTTCACTTGGGCGCCCCTCACGTCTAAAAAAACTACCTGGTATACGACCAGCAGAATAAGAGCGTTCCTGATAGTGCACAGTCAAAGGAAAGAAATTTTGACCTGATTTTTCTGTTTTTTCTCCAACTACAGTAACAAATACCGTAGTATCGTCCATGCTAATCATGACAGCTGCAGTGGCCTGACGCGCCATCATTCCAGTTTCAATGGATATCATATTTTGGCCATATTGAAATTTTTGTACAATCGGAATAAGCAAAATTAGTTCCTTAATATTAAGTCTTGAGTATAGTAACTACTGTAACTAGATCTACTTACATAGATTATCGTGTCACTGGTTTATATAAACACATTAATAACTGACTAATAGTCATTAGATGATTAAATTTTCCTTTAATTTTTAAAAGTCACATATTCAATAAAAATTGCACTGAATCATATAAAATGATATCTACCTCTAATCTTTATCACATTACAAAGAGTCAATTATCTCTCTGGGATAAGCATACAAACATCAATTACATAATCGAAAAGACCCTTTACTAGCGTCGTAAATCCAAGAGATCAATCAAACAAGTATAGCGAGAAATCTGTTGACGCTTAAGATAATCAAGTAACTTTCGACGCTTTGATACCATACGAAGCAATCCTCGCCGACTATGATGATCTTTTTTATGCTGAGAAAAATGACCTTGTAAATGATTAATCTGTGCGGTAAGAAGTGCAACTTGCACTTCTGTCACGCCACTATCATGAGAATGACGACCAAAATCAGAGATAATTTGTGCTTTCATTCTGGTGTTTAGAGACATAAAATAACTCCATTTTTCTAAAATCTATACAAACACTTCAACTACTCACTCCAATACTCTATACATTAAATAGATAGAGCATTTGATAGCATATAGTATTATAAAATAGCAATCTGCAAACATTTAGGTTTTTTAAAATGTTTGTAGCGTGAAATCACCGTTTTTCCTTAAGCTAACACTAACAAGTCTAATGATAGACATAACAATAAACCACGCAGATAGAGAGCAAATATTAATAATAAATTTTATAAAATATACATTTTTAATATGACACTGCTGCTTTTCTGTTAATCTTCGATGTACTATCTAAAAAAGATCTAGATAAAATTCTGCGTGGTACTAATAAATTGTTATTAATAATTTCCGCTATTCCAAGAAAATTAAACTCTACACCTTCAGTAACACGCACCAATCCATTAATTGATGAATTCAGTAATGATACTCTACAACCATTTATGAAATGTTGAGCCATCATGCTTGATAAATTAATCGACGGATAATGAGAAACAGGACTATCCATAGGCATCAATAAAGAATCAAGAAGGTTCTGTGACGAAAGACTGGTGTCTTTTGTATGATTAATAATCGACTTAAGAGATTGCATTGTAATCATATTGGTCATGAGATAATTAGAAACCTGTAAGCGACGCAAATAAGTTACATGTGCGCCACAGCCTAACTTTTCACCAAGATCGTCAATAATAGTTCGAATATATGTTCCTTTTGATACACGAAGATCTAGCTCTATTTCATTTCCATCACAACGTATACATTGTAGCATGCTCACTACAATCTTACGTGATTTACATGGTACGTGCACTCCTGAGCGTGCATATTCATATAATTTACGCCCCTGATATTTAATCGCTGAATACATTGAGGGAGTTTGCTCTGTTTCGCCACGAAAACTCTCTAGAGCCTCCTTCAATATTTTAGTGCTGAACATCACTTGGCGCTCGATTAATAGCGTACCACTGGAATCTGATGTGTCAGTTTTTTGTCCAAGTCTGGCGATCACGCGATAATATTTATCTGCATTTAATAAATATTTCGCGAACTTAGTAGACTCACCTAAGCAAATAGGCAACATACCTGTTGCTATGGGATCAAGCGATCCGGTGTGACCTGCCTTCCTTGCATGATATATATGCTTTACTTGTTGCAATGCCTGATTGGAAGAGATCCCGCAAGGTTTATCTAAAAGCAGAACTCCATGAACATTGCGCTGAAAGTCATAGGAATTTTTCATAACTATAATAAATCTAGTGTTAATAATTGTTTTGCTGCAATCTGACCCTTTTGATAACCTGGAGCAATATCAGAAACTAATTTAGAAATACGCATACCTATCAATAAGGAATTATCATGGTAAAAACTCAGCTTAGGTGTCATTCTAATATTTATCGCCTGACTCAATAAAGTACGTATATAACCAGAAGCCCTAGATAAATTTTGTAAATCAAATGCTATCTCTTCTTCATTTTTATCCTGTAGAAATGTCACAAATACCTTTGCATATGCTAAATCACGGGATACATCAACACTAGATACAGTCATCATGCCATCTAACCGTGGATCTCTTATTTTGTATTGTAAAATAATTGCGATCTCTTTTTGTATTTCTTGAGCAACACGTTGTAACCGACCAAATTCTTTTGCCATTTTTCAATCTCCATATATTGCACTTAGTGGTACACGATTCCCTTCGTGCATTAAGTTAATCAAAGACCAATCTTATACTGTAATGAAACTAATATTTTTACACTATCCACACCTGAGTGGTCATTAACCAAGAGTCCTCTGAATTTCAAAAATTTCAAATACTTCAATCATATCACCGATACGTACATCATTATAGTTCTTAACACCAATACCACATTCGATACCATTACGCACTTCGTTAACATCTTCTTTAAAACGACGTAAAGATTCTAATTCACCTTCATAAATTACTATATTATCACGCAAAACGCGGATGGGATTATGACGCTTAATAATTCCTTCAGTGACCATACAACCAGCAATAGCGCTAAATCGAGGAGATTTAAATACATTACGTACCTCTGCTAAACCTATAATCTGCTGTTTATACTCAGGGCTTAACATACCACTTATAGCTAGCTTCACTTCATCGATGAGATTATAGATTACGGAATAGTAACGAAGATCCAAATTTTCTTCATCAATTATTCTCCGTGCTGTGGCGTCAGCTCGAACATTAAAACCCACTAGAATAGCACTAGATGCAGCTGCTAATGTAGCATCAGTTTCAGTAATTCCACCTACACCAGAACCAATAATCTTAACTTGTACTTCATTGCTGGATAATTTTACTAAAGATTCTGAAATTGCTTCGACTGAACCTTGTACATCAGCCTTTAATACAATATTCATTTCAGATATCTTACCTTCTTCAATGTTAGCAAACATTTTTTCCAGCTGTACTTTTTGTTGTCGTGCTAATTTTACTTCACGGAATTTACCCTGTCGATAAAGCGCAACTTCACGTGCTTTTTTTTCGTCACGTACTACCGTAACTATATCACCAGAAACCGGTACACCAGACATACCAAGAACTGTAACCGGAATCGATGGACCAGCTGTTAACACTTCGCGGCCATTTTCATCTCTCATTCCACGAATACGCCCATACTCCAAACCACATAATACAATATCACCTTTTTTCAGTGTACCTTCTCTTACCAGAATAGTCGCTATTGGACCTCTCCCTTTATCCAAGAAAGACTCAATTACTATACCACCTGCCATACCTTGATGTGCCGCAGTAAGCTCCATAATTTCGGCTTGTAGTAAAATGGCTTTTAAAAGGTCATCAACACCAGTACCGTTTTTAGCAGAAACATTGATGAAAATATTATCACCCCCCCAATCCTCTGGGATAATTCCATGTTGTGTTAATTCCTTTTTAACGCGCTCTGGATCAGCGTCTCTTTTATCACATTTATTTACTGCAACCAAAACAGGTACGCTTGCTGCCTTTGCATGCTGAATTGCTTCTACAGTCTGAGGCATAACACCGTCATCTGCAGCTACTACTAGAATTACAATATCTGTAATTTCTGCGCCACGCGCCCTCATAGCAGTAAAAGCTGCATGGCCCGGTGTATCCAAAAAGGTTATCATGCCATTGACAGTTTCTACGTGATACGCACCGATATGCTGAGTAATACCACCTGCTTCACCTCGAGCTACTTTAGTAACCCGAATATAATCTAGCAATGAAGTTTTGCCGTGATCTACATGACCCATAATAGTGACAACTGGCGCCCTGGATTCCAGGATAACATTAGTATCGCGATCACTCATTAGCGCAGTTTCTAACGCATTTTCACAACGCAACGTCACTTTATGACCCATATCCTCTGCCACCAACTGTGCAGTATCCTGATCAATAAGCTGATTGATTGTTGCCATAGCACCTAATTTCATCATAGTTTTAATCACTTGAGAGCTCTTAACAGCCATCTTATTAGCTAATTCTGCTACGGTAATAGTTTCGCCAATGATCACATCTCGATTAATAATTTGAACCGGTTTATTAAAACTTTGATGTAATAAGCTTGGTTTGCGCTTGCCAAACTTTCCACCACGTATCTGGGCGCGTGCTTCTTCTCGATCTGTTTTGGCTTCTGCGTGCTTGTTGCCTTTTTTTCGAACATGAACCTTGCTTGTTCTTATAACGCGACTACGACGATCACCTTCAACTTGAGCATCGTTCTCATCCTCTGCTTCCCGCGCGTGTGTTGAAGTAGTTAGATGATAATCTCTAGCATCTTCAGTATCTTTAGTTACTGATGTCCATTCTTCACCTTTTTCTTCTGCCATTTGACGTGCCGCCGCTGCTACTTTCTTAGCAGCTTTTTCGATCTTACGGTGGACTTCTTCTTCAGACTTTCGTTTCAATTCAGCAGACTGCGCTTCGCGACGGGCTTTCTCAGTCTGAGAAAGACGTAATGCATCAGAAATCTCTTTTTTGTGACCTTGTGATTCATCTACTGCTTGATATGTAGATATATTAGCTTTTTCAGATTTTAATAGACTATTCTGTAAGTATTGTGCGCTATTTGAAAATTTAGAATGCACTTTTATTTTCGGATGGTTATTGCCTGACTCTATTGTGATACGTTTGCCTTCTGCTGGTGTATCTGTTTGTTTAGTACACAATATAGATTCTTCTCGAGCAACAGAAGACAAAACACTCTTTGTATATATCCTTTTTTTACGTACTTCAACATGGACAGATTTACTTTTCCCTCCAGTTCCAAGAATGCTTAAAGTACTACGCGTCTTACGCTGTAAGGTTAATTTACCAGATCTTTCATTATAATCGTGATTAAGGTAAGCGAGTAGCATCTCTTTTTCACGCTGACTTACAGAGTCATGTATAGACTTTTTTATCCCTGCGTCAGAAAATTTCTGCACTAGGCGTTCTACTGGCATTTGAATCTCTTCGGCTAATAATTTTATAGTTACGTCTGTTATCATACTATCCCTTCCTGCTACAGTTGATTACGCGTCGGAGCCGAACCAACATATATTGCGTGCAGCCATAATTAGTTCACCAGCGCGAAATGTATCGGTTAGTCCATCAATATCTGAGAGATCATCTACACCCTGTTCGGCAAGATCTTCCAAACTACATACCCCTTTCTCTGCTAGTTTAAAGGCTGTTTCTCGATCTAAACCAGTGAGATTAAGTAAGTCCTCAGAGGGTTGTGCTATCGCACAAGCTTCTGTTTTAGCAAGTGCAAGAGTGGTCAATACGTCTTTAGCTCGGTTTTGTAATTTTTCTACGCGACTTGTATCTAGATCATTAATCGCTAAGATCTCATGAATTGGTACATAAGCTAATTCTTCCAAAGAAGAGAATCCTTCCTCCACTAGAGCAGCAGCAAAGGCTTTATCAATATCAAGATACCTAGTAAAAACATCAATGGCAGCATGCTCTTCGGCTTGATGTTTAGCTTGTAAGTCTTCCATTTTCATAACATTTAGACTCCATCCGCTAAGCTGTGAAGCTAGGCGTACATTTTGTCCATTCCGACCAATAGCTTGGGCTAAATTTTCAGATTCTACAGCAATATCCATAGTGTGACTATCTTCATCTACCACAATAGAAGAGACATCCGCAGGCGCCATGGCATTAATCACAAACTGTGCAGGATTGTCATCCCAGAGTATAATATCAATACGCTCACCACCTAGTTCACTAGAAACTGCCTGAACACGTGCGCCACGCATACCTACACAAGCTCCCACAGGATCAATACGCTTATCATTAGTTTTTACAGCAATCTTGGCGCGCGAACCAGGATCTCTAACTGCAGCTTTAATTTCTAGTACTTCTTCAGCGATCTCTGGTACTTCAATACGAAATAGCTCAATAAGCATCTCAGGTCTAGATCTGCTAATAAATAATTGAGTACCACGTACCTCAGGGCGAATAGCATATAAAACCCCACGAATACGGTCACCAACGCGAAAATTTTCTCGAGGTAACATGTCTTCCCGAAGCACTAATGCTTCGGCAACGGTATTCGAACCATGATTTAAACGAACCTCTAGTGAAATATGATCACGAGTAACTTTTTTGACCGTGCTCGTAATAATTTTACCTTCTTTTTTTCGAAATTTATCAATAATCATTGCGCGCTCAGCTTCACGCACTTTTTGAACAATAACCTGCTTTGCGGTCTGAGTTGTAATGCGATCAAAAGTAACAGATGCAATTTGCTCTTCAATAAATTCACCTATAGAAAGAAGCGAATTATCATAGCGCGCTGCTTCTAGTGTAATTTCACAGGTAGGCTGTATAACCTTTTCAACAATTAACCAGCGACGGAATGTTTGAAAAGAACCACTTTTTCTATCAATACTGACGCGTACATCAATATCTTTTTCATATTTCTTCTTAGTAGCTGTTGCGAGCGCACTCTCTAGCGCTTCGAAAATCTTCTCACGTGGAAGCGACTTCTCATTAGAGACAGCTTCTACAACAGCTAAGATTTCTTTGTTCATCCTATTATGCCTCAATTTGGACTTTAAAAGGTGGACAGCCACGTTTTTTCTAGATATTACTCAACTCGCATATTCTCGTTTACTAGATATACAGTAATAGTCAGCATGTGACTCTTTAGCAACTGCATTCTATCTCTCCAATATCGAGATGTTACAGACCTCTTCTAAACAAAACTCATGCTAAATTTCATCTCTTAAAATATACATAACCTTTTTAAAAATCTTAAAAACAGGCAATCTATAAAAAAACAACCACATTATATACAATAATAGTTATATTTTCTTTCAAAGAACATGTGCCCCTGTTAGTTATACAATGCTTATATGGGCTGCCTTTATGTAAAAGCCTAATTCTATGCATGAAGATATTGGAATTTTTGACTACTATGCTTGAGCTCTGCCGACAAAATTAAGAATTAATATTATTTTCTATTGATATATCACAAGGCAAGGTTATATTTTTCATGTAATATACACTTGCAGATATAAAAAAAGGGCACCTAGCCCAATTATTCTTCTTTTTAATAAAAAAACCCCGAAATTTTTCGGGGTTGATTACAACTAAATATTTATAACCCGTTAACATACCTCTACACCGCCAACGACTTTATTCTTCTAAGTAAGATTTATATACCTAAATCCAATATATATCAAATCCTGTTTTCGAGGCGCTGATGTAAAAAAATGGTTGCGGGAGTCGGATTTGAACCGACGACCTTCGGGTTATGAGCCCGACGAGCTACCAAACTGCTCCACCCCGCTGTTTATTATAAACATTCTCCAAGAAAATTAGCAAGTAAAATTTAACTTGGTACCGAGGACGGGACTTGAACCCGTAAGCTCATAAGAGCACTACCACCTCAAGGTAGCGTGTCTACCAATTCCACCACCACGGCAATTTATTAGCATTACTTAAATAAAATTTTTATTAAAATAAAAACATATCCATATATTTTAAAAACAAAATACCTCTCTCAATCTTTAATTATTAACAACACTCTTTTTGACTGGTAAGTGTGCTAATGAAGATGATTTAGATTGAGAAAAACCTATCAATTCATCTACGTTTTGAGTCTTTCGACTATTAATGTTACCAAAAATTAAACTAAGAAAAAAAAATAATATTGCTAGAATAGGGATTACTCTACGAGTAATAAAGTTACCTGACCCATGCGAACCAAATAGAGTATTTGATGCGCCAGCTCCAAATGATGACAGCATAGAACCGCCATGATTATGTTGTGTTAATATTAAGCTTACTAAACTAATAGCGATAAATACATAAATTATCAAAAGAACTTCATACATAATAAGCCTTTTTATTTTATATTCAGATCGTTGATATATGAATTAAGAGATATTTTTATTATTCTTTTATGAAACGCTTAAAAATATATTTAAGAATTATAAGAATTTTATGCTAAGAAATAAAAATAGAACTCTACTGATTCTATCAATACATGTAGTATACATTATTATAAAATCAAATTAAATCAAATCAAAACAACGATTATGATCTATGATCATATATAAACATATTACTATCTAATATGTTGATATAAAACCATAAAAACCAACTTTGATTATCACTAGAATCCTTCTGCTAATACACTCAAATCCTAAATATCTATAAATTTATAACGGAATCTATAGATTTATTTCTTCAGCTCACAAAAAATAACACCTTCACAACACAACATCAGATTTTATAGATATTATTATATAAAATTTTTATCTACACTATTTAATTAATAATTATACAAAATTACTTTAAAATATCACGTAGTACTCTTAAATATTAAAAATCTATTTATATTAATCAATATCAGCTATACTATAAATAAGTACATAAAAAATATTATTTATTTTAAAAAATATTAAGAAATATTAATATAAAAATTATCTTTATACGAAAATATAATTGAGAATCACTGTACATATATTAAACGCACCTCTTAACATAATTAATAATAACGCTCTATAGAATATCTTTAATTACAAAATAGACTGATAACCAGTATTATATACTTTTTTAAAAAAACGAAATATATTATATATCATGTAATATAAATGAAAGTTTCCATTACATGCACAATCTTACAATATCAAATTTTAAGTGATGATAGTCTTTAACCCTCTATAAACACTCTCTAATGATGAAAATATATCTTGATATAATATCATCAACTCAATAAAAATAGATAACCTTTTCCTAATTAATAATAATTACTAAAATTCACGTATATCACTATAAGTTTTTTTTGTCTCTCATAATCTCTTCTACTGCATGAGAAATATAATTAGAGATCAAGCCTACCTGACACTCGTCTTCACCCTCTACCATAACACGCATTAATGGCTCAGTACCAGATACACGCAAAATAACACGTCCTTTTCCTTGTAGTTCCGCTTTAGCTTTATCCGTTACTAATTTGATATGGGCATTCTCTAATAGATTTTTACTACCAATAATCGGAATATTTACTAATTTTTGTGGAAATAATGTAATATCTCTACATAAATCACGCAAGCTTTTATTAGAATATAGCATAATAGCCAGCACCTGCAAGCCGGCTATGATTCCATCACCTGTCGTAGTTTTATCTAATAAAATAATATGACCAGAATTTTCTCCTCCTATCCGCCAACCCTTTATATTTAACATTTCTAATACATTCCGATCACCAACTTGTGCACGCAAAAATGGAATGCATAGCTCTTTAAGAGCTAACTCTAGCCCATTATTACTCATAAGAGTGCCGACAACGCCACCTGTGAGTAAATTTTTCCGTAACTGCTCACGGGCGATTAAATATAAAATTTGATCGCCATCCACTGCATATCCCATGTGATCAACCATAATAATTCGATCACCATCTCCATCATAGGCGATCCCAACATCAGCATGCTCTACCACTACACGTTTTTGCAATAAACAAAGATCAGTTGAACCACAGTCTTTATTAATGTTTACACCATTAGGTTCCACACCAATAGAAATTATGGTCGCCCCAAGTTCCTCTAAAACATTAGGTGCGATATTAAATGTTGAACCATGTGCGCAGTCTACTACAATCTTTAATGTATCCAGAGTAAGATGACTGGGGAAAGTTCTTTTACAAAATTCAATATATTGCAAAGCTGCATCAAAAATATAACCGGAACGTCCTAACGAATCTGAACCTACACAAATTAATGACTTTTCCATTTCACTTTCAATTGCGTCTTCTGCTATATCCGAGAGTTTAACCCCATTAGTTGAAAAAAATTTAATTCCATTATCATAAAATGGATTATGAGAAGCAGAAATAACAATACCTGCTGCAGCACGAAAAGTGCGTGTAAGATATGAAATAGCTGGCGTTGGCATCGGCCCAGTAAAGCATGGAGATAAGCCTGCTGCCAAAAGACCTGTTGCCAAGGCTAATTCTAACATATCACCAGATATTCGTGTATCTTTACCAATAATAACTTTTCTGGACCCGCATTGAGATAATACCCTGCCCACAGCAAAACCTAACTTTAAAAAAAAATCTGGAGTGATAAGTAAATCACCTACTTTACCGCGAATACCATCTGTACCAAAATATTTACATATTCTCATTATATTATTAATCCCTAGCAGAACGCACCTCAGAAACAATCCGTAGTGCCTCTACGGTTTCTCTCACATCATGTACACGCAGAATATGAGCGCCCTGTATAGCTGCAATAACAGCGCAAGCAAGACTACCAATTAAACATTGTGTTGCATTTGTATGCAAAATCTGACTAATCATACTTTTACGAGATAGACCTACTAATAATGGTAAATTAAATTGATGAAAATCCGCTAAATACGCTAGCAATTTATAATTATGTATAATATTTTTACCAAAGCCAAAACCAGGGTCTAATAATAACCGTGATCTTTTGATGCCCTGCTCCTCACAATGAGAAATTCGTTTTGTAAAAAAGTTTTTTACGTCATAGAGCACGTCATCGTAATAAGGTAAATTCTGCATATTATAAGGTTGACCTTGCATATGCATAAGACAGATTGGCAGACCCAATTCTTCTGCCGTGCATAACGCACCAGGTAATTGTAAAGCGTAGATATCATTAATCATATGAACACCAGCGCGAGCGGCCTCCCTCATTACTTCTGGTTTTGATGTATCCACGGATATCCAGATATCAAAACATTTTACAATTGATTGAATAATTGGTATGACACGCGTAAGCTCTTGATCTACGCTAACTGATACAGCAGAAGGATGAGTCGATTGACCTCCAATATCAATAATTGTAGCACCAGAATTAATCATTTCTTCTACATGAGCGCAGGCCTGATCTGGATTATAATACTTACCACCATCAAAAAAAGAATCGAGGGTAACGTTTAATACACCCATAACATGAGGATACGACAAATCAAGTATGGCATCTCTGGCGTATAACTTCATTACAGAGCACACCTTCTCGTAAGTAAGACAAATATATTCATGGTGTACTCAAAATAAATAAAAAGTTAAAAATTTAAAATAATAATATAATATATTATTTTTTACTAAATTGTTATAATATAGTATTATCTACATCTGATATATTAGTCTGATCCAACCACAGATGAAGCTTTTTGTGTTCCGTTGCTCTTAGAGTGATCCATGTCACCAGAATCCTCCCATCCTGCTGGAGGGCGTACCGTGCGTCGTGACATTAAATCATCAATTTGTAGTGCATCAATAGTTTCATATTTGATTAATGCATCTTTCATCGCATGTAGTATATCTATATTTTTATATAGGAGCATGCGCGCTCGCTGATAGTTAATTTCAATTAGAGATTTGACTTCCTGATCAATAATACGTGACGTTTCATCAGACATATGTTTAGTTTTTGCCACAGAACGACCCAGAAAAATCTCACCTTCCTCCTCTACATACAACAGAGGACCAAGTTTTTCTGAAAAGCCCCACTGTGTCACCATATTTCTAGCAATAGATGTAGCCATCTTGATATCATTAGAGGCGCCAGTAGAAACATACTTAATACCATAGATAATTTCTTCTGCTAAACGACCACCATATAAGGTTGATATCTGACTTTCTAGCTTTTGTCGACTAATGCTAATAACATCATCCTCTGGCAGGAAAAAGGTTACACCTAACGCGCGGCCACGAGGAATAATCGTTACTTTATGTACTGGATCATGCTCTGGGACCAAGCGACCAATGATTGCATGACCAGCTTCATGATATGCAGTAGACTCTTTTTGATTGTCTGTCATGACCATTGACCGCCGTTCTACACCCATCATAATTTTATCTTTAGCTTTTTCAAATTCAACCATAGAAACTGCATTCTTATCGCTACGCGCAGCAAAAAGAGCTGCTTCATTTACTAAATTCGCTAAGTCTGCACCAGAAAAACCAGGTGTACCTCTCGCAATAACAGTCGTATTAATATCATTTGATAAAGGAACACAACGCATATGCACTTTAAGAATCTGCTCACGACCCCGTACATCAGGTAATCCAACGACAACTTGTCGATCAAAACGACCAGGGCGAAGTAAAGCAGGATCTAATACATCAGGACGATTAGTTGCTGCAATTACAATAATACCCTCATTACCCTCAAAACCATCCATTTCTACGAGCATCTGATTAAGCGTCTGCTCACGCTCATCATGACCACCACCTAATCCAGCACCTCTTTGACGACCTACTGCATCAATCTCATCGATAAATATAATACATGGTGAAGATTTCTTGGCCTGATCAAACATATCACGAACACGAGAAGCACCTACACCAACAAACATTTCTACAAAATCAGATCCAGAAATTGTAAAAAATGGAACTTTAGCCTCACCGGCAATTGCTTTTGCTAATAATGTTTTACCAGTACCAGGCGGGCCGACCATTAGCAAGCCTTTTGGGATTTTACCACCAAGTTTTTGAAACCGACTTGGCTCACGTAGATAATCTACCAGTTCGCTAACTTCTTCTTTGGCTTCATCGCAACCAGCAATATCAGCAAAAGTAGTTTTTATTTGATCTTCAATTAACATGCGCGCCTTGCTCTTTCCAAAAGACATCGCACCCTTTCCGCCGCCAACCTGTACTTGACGCATAAAAAAGACCCAAATGCCAACGAGCAAAAGCATGGGAAACCATGAGATAAAAATTGATCCCAGAAAGCTGTGCTCTTCCAGTGGTTCCCCAACTACTTTTACGTTTTTACTTAATAAATTATCAAGTAGCTTTGGATCGTTGATGGGAATATAGGTAACATATCGATGATTATTTCTTTTGATAACATTAATCTCACGCCCATTAATACGCGCTTCACGAACTTGATCCTGATTAACTTCCGACAAAAAGGTCGAATAATCAACCCGACGGCCATTTGACTCACTTGGGCCAAAACTCTGAAAGACAGACATTAGAACAACTGCAATAACTAACCAGAGAATTAAGTTTTTTGCCATATCACTCAAGTGCTTAACCTCATATTACAACGGTATTAATAAATAGCGTCAGGCTCTAACTTCCAACTACGCACCCTTTATACTTGAAATGACTGAAGTACTCACAGGCATTTCATCTATTCTGATTATAGTTTTCGACCTGTAGCTACAATGTACACTTCACGTGAACGCACGCGCGAAGATTCCGGTTTACGAATTCTTACCTGCTTAAATTGACTGCGAATTTCTTTAAGATACTTTTCGAAGCCTTCTCCATGGAAAACCTTTACTAAAAAACACCCACCCCGATCTAACACTTTGCCACACATCTCTAACGCAAGTTCACACAAATGCATTGATCTTGCAATATCTATTAGCGGATGACCAGTCATCTTTGGAGCCATATCAGACATTACCATTTGAACTTTACGGTTCCCTGCACACTGCAGTATATTCATTATAACTGATGGCTCTCTAAAATCTCCTTGAAAAAAATCAACACCAATAATAGGAGACATACTCAAGATGTCACACGCAATAATATGACCAGTAGAACCAATTTTCATAGAAACATACTGTGACCAACCCCCAGGTGCCGCCCCTAAATCAATAATAGTCATTCCAGCTTTGAACAATTTATCACTTTTCTGTATAGAATCTAGTTTAAACCAAGATCGAGAACGTAATCCTTGTTTTTGCGCCTGACAAACATATTGATCAGTGAAATGTGCCTTCAGCCATTTTTTGGAACTAGAAGATCGTTTTTTACTAGTCATATCTTTTTTGATCACCGCATAACGGGAGAACTAAAAATGTAACAGCTCACAGTCAATAGTATGGATACAAAAAGATAATACAGATATATTCATGACTCGTGATATAATACACATAATGTCTATAACTCAAATATATTAATTTGCGTTATTTTGAAATTTTAAAATCTTTAGATTATCTTCCTTTTCGAGTACTCACTCTAGTTCTGGTCACGATAATTTATGGTCTTAATAAAATATAAATAATCAACACTTAAAAACATATGACAATCACTATGCTACTAATCACTAATTAAATTACTATCAAAACAAGTGCTTAATATTACCATCTACTTTCTCAATACCCTGATATTTAAAACTTTTTATTACAAGATTATTATTTTTATAACTCTAATTTTATATAAAAAATCATAAAATACTGTGTCACATCAGATCTAAAGATAAACACTCTCTCACACTAATCCTGGTTTACAATTTATAAATATTGCTTAACATAAAATACTTAAATCCATTTTCGTTAAAATATCAGCTCATTCAGCACTCTAACTATTATACTATTGATCTAGTATATTTATATAATTAAAAATTATTACTTAACCTAAAATTATTCTAATTAATATAGTCTGATTAATAACAATATATCAAAAAATATTAGTTACTCAGAAGATGATTTTTGTACATAGCACGATACGTGATCAGTATACCAAAACAGGTATTTAAATACATTAGTATACATATCTCTAACAATAAATAAGCACTGATTGTATTAATAATATACTGAAAGAATAAAATAATAACGCATATTTATAAATATTATTATATACATTTATTCTATCTATGATTTTATCAAGATCAAGTAAAATACATCAATACAAACTATCAAATGTACTCTACTTTTATAATGTCATACTCGACATTACCACCAGGAGCACATATCACTGTCACATCACCTGCAGTTTTTCCTATTAAACCACGCGCCATAGGGGAATTGATAGATATTAAGTTATTTTTTAAATCGGCTTCATCATCACCCACAATACAATATGTAGATTCTTTATGCATCTCTCTATGAAAAACAGTAACGGTAGACCCAAAAATAACTCGACCGTGAGCATTTCCAGACATTTTAATTACATCAATTATATTAGCATGTGATAATTTTGATTCTAACTCCTGAATGCGACCTTCACAAAAACTTTGCTCTTCACGAGCTGCATGGTACTCTGCATTTTCTTTCAAATCCCCATGCTCACGTGCAGAGGCAATAGCAGAAATCATGATAGGTCTTTTAATGGTTTTAAGCTCTTCTAGCTCTTTTCGTAGTTTATTCGCACCCCTTAATGTCATTGGAATCTGATTCATTAGTATACCTCGCAACACAGGATCAAATCTGAATAGATAATTTTATAAATTTTTTATGCTAGCATATCAAAAAATATTCTATAAACATCTACATATCATTTTTCTCAGAAATGCATACTTTTTATTTTTCTAATGTTCATGTTGTTACTTTTATTACTTAACATTTAATCGTAATAACCTATAATAACACCATGACTTCACATACTTACTATAATGATGTCTATAGAGTATTACATAAAAAAAACAAGACAAATAAGTATTTTATTCTATTTAACATCATACTACTGAAATAGACCAGGAATTTACAAAAACTATCATAAAACTACTTGTCTATTTAGACAGGGCTCACTAAAGCTCCTACTTTATAATATATATATATACTTATTTTATCAAATACAATAAATCAGTGATAAAACATGTATTACCAGTCCTACTTTCCTATACAAAAAGTAGAAAAAATGGATCCTAATAGATCGTCAGAGCTAAATTCACCAGTGATCTCACCTAATGCTTTGTGCGCTAAACGCAAATCTTCTGCCAAAATCTCTCCGGCTAATTTTTCTAGTAAATTACTCTGACAATTTTGAAGATGTATCGATGCTATTTCAAGAGCTTGTATATGGCGACGACGTGCAAAAAACCTACCTTCTATAGCTTCAGACCCGATCATGCTAACCTTTAAATGATTAAGCAAATCTTTAATGCCTACTCCAGTACGCGCTGACAAGCAGATTAATGAGCCGCCATGGATTTGTACGATTTCTTGCGATTCACCCGTGATATCTGCTTTATTACGTATAATAGTAAAAGGTGGTACTCGATCTAACTGCATGCTAAGATCTGGCCAAATTTCAAATAGATCTCTAGAATTTGTAGTGACTCCATCTACTACAAATAATATATGATCAGCTTGCTTCATTTCATGCCATGCGCGCTCAATTCCAATACGCTCTATTTTATCTCTAGTATCGCGTAATCCTGCAGTATCAACAATATGAAACGGCATACCATCGATATAAATATATTCATGCAATGCATCACGTGTTGTACCTTCAGTATCAGTAACGATAGCAGATTGTCGTCCAGACAATCTGTTTAATAAACTAGATTTTCCAGCATTAGGTTGGCCAGCAATAACTACTTTTCTTCCTTCACGCAGTAAATTTCCGAGATGAGCTTCTTTAGAAACACAATCTAACTGAGAAATTAACTGGTCTAACTGAGATTCTATTTTAGAATCTATTATAGGATTAATTTGTTCATCTGGAAAATTAATCATTCTTTCTATTTCGATTCGAAGACAAGTAAGTGCATCTGCAAGATCCTTAATATGCTTGGAAAATACCCCTTGTAATGAGCAAGCAGCTGAACGAGCTGCTTGCTCTGAATCAGCGCTAATTAAGTCAGAAATTGCCTCTGCTTGTGTTAAGTCTAACTTATTATTTAAAAATGCACGTTCTGAAAATTCACCAGGATTAGCCATTCTTAATCCTGGTACTAGCAAAATATTCTTAAGAAGAAGATCTAACGTTATAGGGCCACCATGACCCTGTAGTTCTAAAACGTCTTCACCAGTAAAAGAATATGGCGCAGGAAACCATAACGCTATTCCCTTATCCAGAACACGATCATCTTGATCATAAAATAAAAGATATTCAGCATAACGTGCTTGAGGTAGCTTCTTCAAAACTTTCCATGCAACACAAGCAGACTGATTACCAGAAATTCTCAAAATTCCAACGCTACCACGCCCTGGTGGCGTCGCCTCAGCGACAATAGTGTTACCGTGCTTCATATAAAAATACTCGCTCATCAGATATACTCAAATGTCTTATGTCAATAGAATTGTTACTTTAGTGATAGAATAATTAAGCCTTAGTAAAAATATTTTATTCACCTAAAGATCAGCACTATGTTAAATATCCCACCGACCATTACGCCACGTGCAAGATAGTGTTCTATATAGAATATGCTTACAAAAACGTACCAATGCTCATATAATGTATTTATATTCAGTTAATATATTTTTTTTCGAAAATACATATATAATATACTTTTTAATTTAATAGAATAGGCGCTATAACTAGAAATCTTTAGAAAAACATCAAGTATCAATGCAATGCTGAAGTATTTTTACTAAAGAACATTCACAATCTAAATGATCTAATTTATAAAAAATTATACAAATTATGCTCATACTATATATTAAACTGTATTATTAGTAATATCATGTATATTATATTAATTTCAGTGATCTCTGTTATTTTAAACTTACCAATGTATTGCAATAATTTTAACTTTTGATCTCTAAATTAACATCATGCTATACATGCTATAATATAATAGAGTTAAACGATTTTAAAAAATATCTTAGAAAAAATATTTATTACTTGCAATGAACAATGATCATCTAAAACATCATGGATTAATATTTAACATTTGATCACTTCATTCTATCTTTTTATTTTAAAGACTTGATACATTACGATAAGTTAAAATCATGAAAATATTATCCTCAACATTTGTAGACACCTTTTTGAAAAAAATAATTTTCAGTTTTTTCTGATTTTTTTTAAAAAATGCAATATGCAAGTGTGAATATCTGTATTCATAACATTTTACTGTATAGTTGTTCTTAAACTATCAAAAAAATTATTATGCACCTTTAATAAAATGTTTTTAATAGATTTACTACACTAGTATATGTAGATTTAGTCTGCATCCTATAATAATCTGATGCCATTGTTAATACTTATGAATTCTGACTCATAGAGTCGTAAAGTATATTACTAATAGAATCAATCTCTTAAAGAAAAAAATTGCGGAAAATTATAAATAATATATTTTCTTATGTTGTTCAACTATGTGACATGGAGTAAGACAATAAGTCTATGTTTATTCTGCTCTCATGAGGTCAAGCTAATATGGATAACAATATAATTAGAAGCTATTTCTAGAAAACTTTATCAAACAATTTACACACAATAATGAACGATAAAAGATCAAGAAATGTCGAAATTACACCTTGTAAAGTATTACGCAATTGTTAAAAGCATTATTAATATACAGGAAGGGTTATTTTCACCCTAAAAATTACTTAGAAACAATATGCAGTAATACAAGAAAAAATAACTAACTTAAATAACCAACCGACAAGCAAACTCTATATATACAATAGATAAAAGTATCTAAAAAATAAACATTATTTAATTTAATGGCTGAATGATTTCAATTACTATTGATGTAATTTGTTAAAACTTTTCCATACTCCAATTTATATTACTATGTATAATATTTTGCGTATCACTATGTATAATCTGATCTCTAAGTAGATAGTCATCAAATTAATATACTATACTAAGTTTTAATAAATATATTTATAGTAGGAATACGTGTTGCGTTTATGAAACTCTACCCAGAACTAGAAAACATACTCAAATAACCTATCATTATATGATATATAAGCTTATGTATAATATTACACATAATACATGATATATAGAGGCTATTATCGAGTAACAACTAAATCCTAGATTTATTTAATACATACAAACATAGTATTATACTTTTTATACTACTCTGTTTTGATGCTATCAAAACAAAAAAGAAATATTTATAAATTATAATTATGTCTTATTTATTTTAAATACCTAAAATCATGGAGATCAAATGTTTGAGCGAACAATGAATATTGCTAATTATGATCCTATTTTATGGCATGCTATAAACAAAGAAAAACAACGTCAAGAAGAACATATTGAGTTAATTGCTTCTGAAAATTACACTAGCCCGCGCGTAATGGAAGCGCAAGGATCTCACTTAACAAATAAATACGCTGAAGGATATCCTGGAAAACGCTATTATGGTGGATGCCAGTACATAGATATTATTGAGCAATTAGCTATTGATCGCGCTAAAAAATTATTTGGAGCTGATTATGCCAATGTGCAACCCCATTCAGGCTCACAAGCAAATTTTGCCGTTTACTCTGCGCTACTCAATTATGGTGATACTATTCTAAGTATGCATTTAACTCATGGAGGACACCTTAGCCATGGGTCCCCTGTAAATCTTTCAGGTAAACTCTATAATATAATTTCATATGGCACTGATAATACTGGTCAAATTAATTACAATGAGATAGATGAACTTGCTAGAAAATATCAACCAAAAATGATTATTGGTGGATTTTCCGCTTATTCTGGATTATGTGATTGGAAGACTATGCGTGAAATTGCTGACCATATTGGCGCATATCTTTTGATTGATATGGCACATGTTGCTGGATTAATTGCTGCTAATCTTTATCCAAATCCATTACCTCATGCACATATTGTAACTTCAACCACCCATAAAACGCTAGCTGGTCCTCGCGGAGGGATTATATTAGCATCAGGTGGCGATCACGCATTCTATCAAAAGATCAATGCTGCCGTCTTCCCTGGCGGACAAGGAGGACCCTTGCTGCATGTTATTGCGGGTAAAGCTGTTGCCTTCAAGGAGGCAATGGATCCTGAATTTAAAACCTATCAACAAAATATAATAAAAAACTCTAAAGCAATGGCCTCGGTATTTTTAAATCGAGGGTACAATGTAGTCTCTGGTGGTACGCATAATCACCTCTTTCTTTTAAATTTAATAAATAATAATCTTACTGGACAAGTCGTAGAAAATACTTTGAGTCATGCGAATATTACTATCAATAAAAACAGCATTCCTAATGATCCTCAAAATCCATTTATTACATCTGGAATCCGAATTGGATCTGCAGCCGTAACACGCCGCGGCTTACAAGAAGATAATGTATGCTTAATAGCAAACTGGATTAGCAATATTCTTGACAATATAAACAATCAAACAATTCTCTGGAATATAAAAAAGCAAGTAATAGAACTATGTTCTAAATTTCCTGTTTATGAATAAATAATTGCATCAAAAAATTATATTAGCTTTGATAAAATTTTATGTTTTTGACAATATATCTGCACCCTGAAGAACAAAATAAAATGTATTATTCTACTTAATATGGAATGCTATAATATTACTTTTTTATCTAAATATCTTATTTTAAAATAAAAATATGTCAGCATTCTAATATATTGATTAATGTTTTATAAGATTCTATAAGATATCTATTTTATAGAATTCTCTAAACATAGTGATTTTTTGATGCACGCTGCTTTTAAATAAAAATTTAAATTTTCATCATATTTATACAGATTAGAAAAATAATATTTATTAAATACTATAAATCGATTTATTATACTATAGATAAGCAGAATACTTAATTAAATAAAAATATGACTAGATTTATAGTATCTATATATAAAAATACATAATGCATTGAATTTTTAACGATGTATAAGGGATTTTGATTTTTTATGGATAGCACAAATCATAGCCCCAAGACCATTTGAACGAGAGGGCGTTAGTTGTTGCATAAGATCCAAATCTAACAACCACGATTGTACGTTAAAATATATAATATTTTTTGGTGTCATACGTTGATAACAACAAAAAACAATGGCCAATAATCCCTTGACAAGTACTGAATCACTATCTCCATCTAAAATTGCTAAACCTTTCTTATCAGTATCCACTGTAATCCAAACTTGACTTTGGCAACCAGGAACAATATTTTTTGGGTGATATAAATCTTTAGAAGCTGCCGGCAGAGCTGAGCCTAACTCAATAATATATAAGTACTTTTCTTCCTGGTTAACGCAGCGATGAAAATTACAAACTAGTATATCTCTATCCAGAAAAACAGACATGCTTCCTCGCTTGAGTAGTTATATTAGTAATTTTCTAGTGGATAATATTATTGCACAAATAATCTCTAATATATATCACCGACATGATGCTAGTAACCGTCTTAATTTCGAAAAAGTCATAGAAACAGATTACAATCAAAAATCATTAAAAATAAATTTTCAATCAAAAAAATTACTGAAATATATTGAAATCACATCTTTTGTCTTCTGTCTAATATCTCAAATAAAATAATCGTCACTACCTTCTGTTCTAGAGTATATTTTATAGATCTATTACATTATATTTGATAGAAACATAAATCTTACCTCTTACTGATCTATTATATTCCGCTATCATATAATTGCAGTATGCATCCATTATTAAATAATAAATCTATACAATGCTTCCTATCGTAACTACATTTTTTAAAAAAATAAAATAATGCTAGTGAAATTTATATGATAAGTAAGCATATACTATATGATTTGCTTAAAAATCCAAATCACTGATCAAGATTACAATATATAATCAATGCTATCAAAAAATACTAAACATTATTTATAACAACTATATATTTCCTGATATGTTTTTAAAAAATACCTTTATAATATATCTAATGCTCTATTTTACATTTGATGTATTATTAAATTACTATAATAAAAACATACTATCTTTACATTTACTGTTAATATATTAATGTAAAAATCATTTAACTTAATAAATGGTGAATACGCATTAAACTAGATGCTAGGCGATCGACTTCATCTTCGGTATTATAAAGAACCAAAGAAGCGCGACACATCGACGAAACACCATAATGCTTCATTAAAGGCATAGCACAATGATGACCAGTGCGAATGGCTATACCATATTGATCTAAAAAACTCCCCACGTCAAACGCATGATGAGATCCCAGATTAAAAGCTAGAACTCCGATAGCTTGAGGTGGGCTATAAATAATTATATCTGGAACGTCTGATAACTTATTTAACGCATAACTCATTAATTTCTTTTCACGCTGAAAAATACTATCCATCCCTAGATCACTCACCCATTGTAACGCAGCTCCCAAGCCAATAATCGACCCAATGTTTGGTGAACCAGCTTCAAACACCCAGGGGGCTGTAGTATATGTCGTCCCCTCGCTAAGACTAACGGTAGAAATCATTGATCCTCCACCTTCCCATGGTGGCATTAATTCTAAAATTTCTTTACGACCATATAAGATTCCAATACCGGAAGGCCCATAAATTTTGTGCCCAGAAAAAACATAAAAATCACAATCTAAATCCTGAACATCTACCGTATCATGCATGATTGCTTGAGCGCCATCAATTAATGTTACTATCCCCAATGCTTTAGCCTGAGAAATAATTTTTTTTACCGAATTTATAGTACCTAATACATTAGAAACATGAGTTATTGCTAATAAGCGCGTACGAGAATCTACTAATGATGATAAACACCTTACATCTAACGCCCCGGAAGATGTCAAGGGAATATAACGTAATTCAGCATTAATACGCTTCGCGAGCATTTGCCAAGGCACAATATTCGAGTGATGCTCCATTTCTGTAATAATGATATTATCACCAGGCTTTAATTGACTATCCCCCCAGCTCTGTGCTACTAAATTAATTGCTTCTGTTGCCCCTTTAACAAATACTATCTCTTCTGAACTCGTCGCATGTAAAAAACGGGCAACCTGTGTGCGAATATTCTCCATCCTAGTAGTAGCATTAGAACTTAAGGTATGAATACCACGATGCACTGCTGCATATTCATGCTGATAGAAATAAGTTTCAGCATTAAGAACAGCTTGTGGTTTTTGCGCGGTAGCTGCACTATCTAAATAAGCCAATGGATATCCATTTACTTCTTTAGCTAATAATGGAAATTCTAAACGAATACTAGCAATATCAAAACTCACTACATCTATCCTCCAACACGATCAGTAATGCGTTTTTGCACAGCTTCTTTAAGTAGAGAATTAGATAAGCACTCTGTAACTTCAGAAGAAAATGCATCTATAATCATACGCTGTGCGATAGATTTTTCAATTCCACGCGTTCTTAAATAAAAAATCTGCTCTTCGTTAATACATGCAATTGTTGCTCCATGCCCACATTTGACATCATCATGATAAATTTCTAACTGAGGTCGGGTATCAACTTCTGCTGCAGGACCTAACAACAGGTTTTTATTATTCATCTGCGCACAAGTTTTTGGTGCATGTAAAGATACTTTAAGTATACCATTAAATACTGCTTTTGCGCAGTCGTATACAATAGTTTTGTGTAGCTGCTGACTGTTACAAGAAGCATTAGCATGCTCCAACCAAGTTCGATTTTCAAATACTTCTGTACCAATCGGTATCATCAAACTATTTAATATCAACCTAGAATTATCTCCATGAAGTTTAACACTAGTCTGATGACGCGTTAACCTGGATCCTAATAAAAAATTATGACTTTCTGCGTGAGTATTAGACCCCACACTAAAATCATTATGAGAAAAGTGATAACCAATGGAATCTTCGAAAGAAAAATAATAATGCTTAAACTTGGCATTATTACCAATATTTGCAGTGAATCGTGCTACAGTAAAATAAGATGAGCTATTTATAGTAATAAAGTGCTCAATAACCACGACATCCGTAGAAGAATCTTGTTGTAGATGACAGCGGTATCCTGAAGTATATAATTTATCAGAAGTAATACAATGACTAGAATCATTACCAGTGGTAATATGCAACAAGTATAATGGACGCGTTGTTTTCTTGCCATCAGCAAGGTGAATAAACGTAACCTGGTCCGCAAAACTTTCTGTGAAATGCAGAAAAAATTCAGGGTGAATTGGATTACTAAACATCGTTTCTTGAAATCTACTAGGAATTACATGAACAGTAAAAGGATCACGATCAACATCACTTAATTCAGATGAAAATCGTCCATCTACAAAAACTAATCGTAACGCGTCAATTGGCAAAGCATGATCTATAATGATCTTTAAACTTAAAGTAATAGGGTTTGGCAAAACAAACTTCTGATCTAGTAACCAATCTAATGGTATATATTTCCACTCTTCTTGCGTTTGCTCTGGAAAACCTAGCCGCAATACCTCATGCCAATGTCGGCGTACTTTTAGACTATCAAAATTATCTCTTGTTTCTAACAAATGTTTCCATTGTCGTAAGATATCATCATTCTTGGTCAACAAGCCAGGCATAGCCGCGTTCCTCCAGTTTTTGTACCAGAGAAAAACCTCCTGATTTTACAATCTTTCCATGAGATAACACGTGGACAAAAGATGGTTTTATGTAATCTAATATCCGCTGATAATGCGTAATAATAATAAAAGCGCGCTTATTATTACGGAGACTATTAACACCATGGGAAATAATTCTTAACGCATCAATATCCAGTCCAGAATCAGTTTCATCTAAAATACATAAATGCGGCTCTAAAAGAGACATCTGCAATATATCATTACGTTTTTTTTCTCCCCCAGAAAATCCAACGTTCATAGAGCGAGTCATAAGCTCCTCGGAAATTTTTAATAAGCTCATTTTTTCTTTAATCATATCTTGAATATCAAATCTATCAAGGGCATCCTGATTACGATATTTACGTATAGAATTAACTGCTGTCTGTAAAAATACATTGTTACTGACCCCAGGAATCTCCACTGGATACTGAAAAGCCACAAAGATCCCTTCTCCCGCACGCTCTTCTGGACCTAACTCTAATAAATTCTTACCATTTAATGTCAAAATTCCTTGGTCTATTTCATAATCTTTATGTCCAGCTAAGGTAGCAGCGAGGGTGCTTTTTCCTGAACCGTTAGGACCCATAATGGCATGCACCTCACCTGGTTTTACCTTCAGATTTAAACCGATAAGGATTTTATGATCACCGACACTAACATGTAAATCTTGAATTTTTAACATACGTGTCCTTATGAGCTATGTCTTTAATATACAATACTAGCCCACACTATGTGAAAGACTAATAGCAAGCAATTTCTGTGCCTCAACTGCAAATTCTAGAGGAAGTTTGGAAAAAACATCTTTACAAAAACCATTTATGATCATTGAAATCGCATCATCCTCATTAATTCCGCGCTGTAAACAATAAAACAATTGGTCTTCACCGATACGCGATGTTGTTGCCTCATGCTCAAGATGGGTAGTGTTATTTTTTGCTTCAACATAGGGAAAAGTATGCGCACCACATTGGGAGCCAATTAACATGGAATCACATTGCGTGTAATTCCGCGCATACATAGCGCTTGGCGTGACCTTAACTAAGCCACGATAAGTATTTTGACTATTACCCGCAGAAATACCCTTAGAAATAATAGTTGAACGTGTATTTTTTCCAATATGAACCATCTTAGTACCTGTATCAGCCTGTTGAGATCCACTTGTCAATGCTACAGAAAAAAACTCACCAATAGAATTATCACCACGCAGAATAACGCTTGGATATTTCCAAGTAATAGCTGAACCAGTTTCTAACTGAGTCCAAGACATTTTACTTCTTTTTCCAACACAAAGAGCACGTTTTGTGACAAAATTTAGAATTCCACCTGAAGTGTCTCTACCAGAAAACCAATTTTGTACTGTCGAATATTTAACTGTAGCGCCTTGATGTAAGATAACTTCCACTACAGCTGCATGCAGCTGTTGAGTCTCACGTATAGGCGCAGAGCACCCCTCTAGATAACTAACAGAACTATCTACATCAGCAATAAGAAGCGTACGCTCAAACTGACCAGTTTTTTCTGCATTGATTCGAAAATAAGTTGAGAGTTCCATTGGGCAATGGACACCTTTGGAAACATAAATAAAAGTCCCATCAGAAGATACAGCCGCATTTAAAGCCGCAAAAAAATTATCATTAGAAGGAACTACACTACCAAGATACTTCTGAACTAAATTAGGGTAATTATGAACTGCTTCATTAAAAGAACAGAAAATAATACCTTCTTTTTTTAACTTATCACGATAAGTGGTAGCTACAGATACTGAATCAAAAATTGCATCGACCGCTACTTTACCATCTTCTTTTACAGGTATCCCAAGTTGCTTAAAGGTTTCTTCGATTTCCTGAGTAAGGTAGTTAGTCGCTTGTGCACCTGTGGATTCTATATCATCCTCTGATGGAGCGTAATGTGCACTACAGCTCTGACAAGACGGTACAGAGTAATAGCAATAATCTTGATAATTCAACTTTTGATAATAAGCGTTAAGCCAGTGCGGTTCTTTCATGGTTAGCCAGGCTGCGTATGCTTTTAGGCGAAATTCCAACATCCACGCAGGTTCGTGTCGTTTAGATGAAATTGCGCGCACAATATCTTCATTGATACCATCTTCAAACTTTTCAGTTTTTAGCTGAGTAAAAAAACCCTCTTTATATTTTGAATGAGCGTCTGCTAAACTCTGATTATTATTAGATCTATTATTATCATGCAACATTAGACTTTACTCAACACTAAAACTCTCACCACAGCCGCAGGCTTGATTAGCTAAAGGGTTATTAAATTTAAACACCTGATTCAAGCCTATATTTACATAGTCTACCTCTGTGCCATCAATATATGGCATAGCCTTCAATGGAACAAATACACACGCACGATTACGGCTAAACATTAAGACATCCTTTGATACCTCTTTTACTAAATTCATAGTATAACTCAATCCAGCACATCCAGAAGTTTTTACATCTAGCTGAACCCCTTTAATATTCGGTTCTTTTAATAAAAGATAACTAATTTGCTCTGCTGCTCTGTGCGTTAACGTTAATCCTTTCCAAATAGGTACACTTGAATGTGAGCTAACTAATTTTTCCGATGGCATAAGCAACCTCATAATACATTATCCAGATAGGGTGATAATTTTTTCTTCCAATAACCTATACTGACTATCAAGTTTTAATAAATATTTTACCATATATCTACAACAGTCGTACATTATGCTAAATACATTCCTTAACTACTTTAAAATGATAACTCTACACTAACTACAAATATTAATAAAATCTCAATACTTACCTGTATCATAGATAATCTTTCAGATATCTCTAATATATTGACTGCATAGCTTCATCATTATCTATAATAGGATTATTGATTATAAGAAAGCTCATATTTTTTATAATCAAGTTTAAAAAATAAAAACTAATAAATATCTTCAATACATGTTAAAACAACCTAACTCTTAAATCGCCTCAAGTAAATCATCTAATATGATATTATATTTTAATATGAAAATTAACATAAATATTAGAATGTATTATTACTATAGACTGTATTATTACTAATCTATTTTGATTTAATATACAATTATTAATATTACAAACATTTACTATTTTTTCATACGAATATGACTAATATGAAAAATAAGCTTAAGTTTATAAAATAAAAACTATTAAATACCTAAGTACATGTGCTTTTAAATTTAATCAATAAAACTATAATCAACAATAGAAATAACCATTCAATAGCATTGAATGCAATATAATATGATTATTTTACCTAAATAAATAAAGAGTAAAAATCTTATAATTTACATCCAATATAAGATTTTACATTGTATTTAAATATACTAATAAATTTTTATGTGTGTTTTTCATTGTGTAAACTGTCAATACAAATCATAAAGGTAGCTGCTTATCCTACTGCAGACTCAGTGCTTTTGCAGGGAGAAGACGACTAGCTTTTCTGGCTGGGTACCAACTAGCAAGCAAGCTAAGTGCTATAGATGTCATGAATATAATTGCCACATCAAAAATCTTCACCTCTGAAGGAAGAAAGTCAATGAAATAAACATCTCCAGAGAGAAAATGACAACCTGTTAATTTTTCGATAATCTTAACAATAGATGTTAATTTAAAAGCTATAAAACTCCCTATAATGGTGCCAGCCAAACTACCCAACACACCACCTAATAGCAATCCATACCAAATAAAAATAGATCGAATTAAAGAATTAGTGGCGCCAAAAGTTCGTAAGATAGCAATCTGACGACGTTTGTCTTGTACTGCTATAATTAGCGTGGAGACAATGTTAAAACAAGCAATACCAATTACTAGTACTATTGATAGATATATTATAGTACGAATCATCTGAATATCGTGATACATATAACCATAAGTTCCAATCCAACTGTGTAAATATACATATAAATTAGTTACCTCTCCCACTTGACGAATAAGAAGATCAGCCTCAAAAGGATTTTTTGCTTTAATCGCAATACCGGTAATATTACTACCAATACATAATAATTTTTGAGCATCTTCCATTGGAATATATGCAAGACTGTGATTAAGAATACCATTTACATTAAGAATACCGATCAACTGCAAGCGTATATACTTTGGGTGTAATATTTGATCTTCCATATGACAACTTGGTATCATTATGGTGATCCAGTCACCAAGTTTTAAACTTAAGCTATTAACTATCCCCTGCCCAACTAAAATCTGATGCTTGTTTGGTAAAAAATTCTTCCAGGCTTCTCTTTTGACATAAGATGATAAAGCGCTAACACGACTTTCTAATTTAGGATCAATACCTTTTATCTGCAGTGCTAGTACCTTGCTGCCATGTTCAATTAAACCAGTAAACCGAATATAAGGTGCCGCTGCTACTACACCAGATACTTTTTCTATTTTTGATAATAAAGCTATCCACTCAGTAAAATCTTGATTGACTGGCTCAAGTTCACCATGCGGAACCACTGAGAGAATTCGTTGATTAAGCTCACGCTCAAAACCATTCATAGCACTCAGGCTGATTATTAACACAGCAATACTGAGCGTAATACCAAAAGTAGATAGTATTGCAATAAGGGAGGCGATTCCACTTTGACTCTTTCCGTAACTAAACCGAAAACCAATAAAAAAGGCAAGGCCATTAATCATTAACCATTTTTGAAAGATTTTTTTCAAATAAATAACCATGACGCATCTCAAGATTTCGCGGTAAATTTTCTGCTAAATTCAAATCATGGGTAACTACTAAAAAAGCAGTACCTTTGTTTTGATTGATCTGAGTTAATAATCTTAAAAGATTATTAGTATTTCGTTCATCAAGATTGCCTGTAGGTTCATCAGCCAATACTATATATGGATTATTCACTAATGCACGCGCAATAGCTACTCGTTGCCTTTCCCCGCCAGAAAGTTGTGAAGGACGAAAAAAAGCTTTATGCTCTAACCCAAGTAATTTTAACATTTCGACTGATTGAATCTTCGCTTTCTTTATCGCAATCTTTGCAATAAGAAGCGGCATGCTTACATTTTCTAAGACATTAAAATCTGGCAAAAGATGATGAAATTGGTAGATAAATCCTAGATCTCTATTGCGCAACATAGATTTTTCTGTAGATGACATTGAACTTAAAGATTTCCCCTTAAAAAAAACATCACCAGTAGTTGGAACATCTAAACCGCCTAATAAATGCATTAAAGTACTTTTTCCTGAACCAGAACTACCAATGACCGCTATCATATCACCTTCTTGTACTTGAAATGAGATATTTCGTAAAACATCAGTTTTTATATTACCTTCCTGATAACTTTTACATAAATTCTGACATTGCAATACAATTTTTTTAGTCATAGCGTAAAGCCTCAGCTGGTTTAAAAGAAGCAGCACGATAAGATGGATATAAAACCGATAAAAATGCTATAATAGTAGAAAAAGAAGAAATTGCCGTAATTTGCGAGGCAGATACTGATACAGGCAATGATGAACCTGGACCAAATATACCCGTCCATACGATAATATCAGGTAATTGTTTAGCTAAAAATACCCCTAAAAAAGATCCAATTATAGACCCCAGCGCTCCAACCATTACCCCTTGTAAAATAAATATGATTAAGATTTGTTTACGATTAAGACCCTGGGTTTGTAAAATAGCCACTTCCCATTTTTTCTCTGCAATAAGTAAACAGAGTGATGTAAAAATATTAAACATAGCTATCAAAATAATTAAACAAAGCAATAATCTCATAATATTTTTTTCTATTTGTACCGCATGAAACAAAGCTCCTTTTGTTTCGCGCCAATCATGCCATACTAAACCATTTAGTAGCTCTCCTTGCTTGATGGCCTGTTGTTGTATAACATGTATCTGTAGCGGTTTCTTCAGCCATAATCGCCAACCAGTAATGTACCCTTTTGGATATCGCATGAGATGTGAAGCATCTTCCTGATTCAAAAGTACCTCATAACTATCAACATCACTATTAGCCAAAAAAGTACCAATTACATTAAATAATCTTTGGCTTGGAATATATCCTAATGGTGTCCACCAACTTCTAGTTGGCACAAGTAGACGTACTTTGGAGTTCAACCTTAAACCTAAATTATCTGCTAATACCGCGCCAATAATTATATTATATTTTCCAGCCTGCAGTTGTTTTTGCTTAACATTTAAGAAAAAAGGTGCTAAGGGGTCATCGTGATCAGGATCAACGCCTAAGATTACACCAGTAGCAATATTATGAGAACCATGTAAAATTACCTCACCTGTAGTCAGAGATGAAATTCGATCCACGCCTGAAAAGTGTAATTTACTAGCAGATATTTGTTGTGGGTTAATGGAACCGGATGGGCTAGTAACTAACGCATGCGGCATAAAACCAAGCATTTTATGTTCCAACTGCTCTTCTAATCCATTCATTACTGATGATACAGTCACAAGTACCATAACACCTAAAATTAATCCAATTATTGAAAGCCAAGATAGCGCACACCCAAAACGATTTGATCTAAAATTACGACTATTCATGTAACGTAAGGCGATAAATAAAAGGACAGGTTGATACATAGTATTTATCTTTAATATAACGTATATAATAGATATTAATTATTAAGAAATAGTAGTTATTCTACATTATAGAATAACTACATGTTGTATAGAACACTAAAGTACGAGCAGACAGAATTTACATTATTCTCTGCTTTAATAATAATCCGCGCTAAAAATATACAAATTTCATGATCCAAAGATTTTTTAAATCATAATCTATTTCAATACTATGAGCATTTTAAATACAACTAATATTCTTCTTCATAATCATTTAGCACCAATTCTTTATGAATAAGTAAAAACATATATTTTACTATAATTAAATTATTACCTATATTCTGAAATATTCAATCACTAATCTCACAAAAAACTCATCAAACTACTGTACTTATCTTATATAAATAAAATATCTTTAATTAATATTTTCAAAAAATCACACAATCAAAATCGTATAAAATATGCATTTTATACATCATAAAGATCTGAGACTTATCAATATTTTATGACTGAATATAAGTACACTGCTAAATTAAATTAAAAACCTATTTATACGTGGTATTACAGATCCTCATGAAGTTATGTTAGAAACTTAGTGTTTATTATCATAATACTAACACTAGAGCTTAATTAAAAATAGATTTACCATTATTACTATTTGATCACTATCTGTTTTATAAAATTCATGTTGAATCATCATTTGCTATATCTTTAATCAAGCTGCATTTTTAATGCAACAGTATTAATAATTCCGAAAAACAGTATTTAATAAAATTTTGAATTATTTTAAAAGAGTTAAATTTATGAAATAAAGTTATCTCATATTAGTAGCATTAATTGCGCATTTATCATCTTATGCAAAAAAATCTAGTTTATTCAAATCTTTTAAAATTTATAGATCATATGCAAAAGACTAATGAAAATTAGATAATATCTTCTCTAATAAAACGCATTTACTCAAATCCAAACATTCAGTAAAATACAAGCAATATATGACGACACGGCAACAATAGAAATGATCACTAAATTATAATTAAAGTTAGAATTTTACTTAGTAATAATTAAAGATTAACGCTAATATGATAAGTTCTGAGAACCAATTAAAATATAATATATTAGTTATAATTAAAATAATTCTTAAAATGATAAAAAAATCAGTTGGATTATGAAATAGCAGTATAGTATTTACTCAAACATACTGTAACCATGAGTATATATGACCTAATCTAATCAAATTTTTCTATCAAAAAAGATTTCCCCAATTAAAATAAGAATGTAGTATTTAATTTTAGTTGAGCATAAATATCTCTTGAAATTTATAGGAAAAGCACTTTATAAAGCTATAATAGTTATTATTATGCTGGAGATTGATACGAAACTAAAAGTAAATATCTATGGTATTTACTGGTATGTCTTTATTTTATTTAGACGATCTAGAGACATTTAAAAATAATTTTCTAAAAATTAAAAAAGATAGCTCCTAAATATTTTATTTATTTCTCATGTCTTTAAAGTAAAGATAACTGCACATCAAGTATGCATATCAAGAAAATTTTAAAAATACAGAGCATTTCATGTTATGAGTAAAATATACAAAAAAATATTATAATTTATGAAAAATAATATAACTTGTTATGATATATTATTATGGTCTTTGTTGTAATATATTAATATAATCTTTTTTAGTGAGAAATATTACATATATAAAAAAACTAAAGTAGTGCGCTTAATTTACAATGTTTCTGGTATATTTTAATCTCGCTCAAAACTCCAATATCAGAACATGACAGAATATATCGCTTGCTATTTAAGAACAAGAATACTTATTAGTACCTAAACATATCAGATGCATTATTTAGGATATAATCCTAACTGAATGAAAAATGACTTGCGATTAATCAACGGATATGTGATAAATATCCTAGCAAAACGAGATACAGCTCTGTGTGTGAGTAGCATCTTTCAGTAAAGAAGATCCGAGTAAAGACGTTCACGTTGCATACCGCTTCCTTGCCGAGCCTTAATTAATGCCTCATGCAGTAATGTTTCTAGTTTTTCTGAACGTAAAGCCCACGGGCGAATCATCTCTCTAAGGAATTTGTAAAATGGCAAAGATTAAAGGTCAGGTAAAGTGGTTTAACGAGTCTAAAGGTTTTGGTTTTATTACTCCTGCTGATGGAAGTAAAGATGTTTTTGTGCATTTTTCTGCTATTCAGGGTAACGGATTTAAGACTCTTGCTGAAGGTCAAAGCGTAGAATTTGAAATTCAAGATGGACAGAAAGGCCCCGCTGCCGTGAACGTTAGCGCGATCTGATATTGACTAGAGTTTGTTATTGATTTTGTTAGAGTAATCTAAACTGAAATCTTGATATAACCTTAATACCACATCTAGCTCCGTCAGAAATGACGGGGCTTTTATAATATTTTGAATAATTAATGTTATTATATATTAAATAACTTATCTGTTTTCATTAACTCTCTTTGAATTAAGCATTTTTAACTAAGCATGGTTTCAATGATAATTATTTTTTACTAATAAACCTATGCAAGATATGTGATTTTTTAACAAATTACATATTTCCGATTCATAGGTAATTGTTGGTTATATTTTACCGTTTTCCTGTATGTGTGGTACACCCCACTATTCAAAATCCAGTCACAATATTCACTTTATAATCAATTATTGTATCTTACAGACATGAGCGATAAATAAAATATTTAGAAACTATCTTTTTTAATTTTTAGAGAATTATTTTTAAATGTCTCTAGATCGTCTAAATAAGTAAAAAAATACCAGCAAATATCATAGATACTTATTTTAATCTTACATCGATCTCTTACTATATTGATTACTATGGTGGCTTCTATAGAGCTTTTATAATGCTGATATAATATTCATCTGCGTGTGATGAAAAAACCTTCTAATTTTAAAAATTTTTACTTTATATGTTAGAATATGTTAGAGAGAGAAAACTAACCTCACTAGAGATATTTGTGTAATTCTAATATCTCTAAATCAAATGTACTAGTCTAAATGCATCTAAAAAATTCGATGGTTAGACTTTGTACAATTGACAGAATTTAGCATATAAAACATATTATGCGCAGATTAGTTTATTACTACTTCAAAAAATAATAACATCATACTCTTTAAAAGATCATATACATTGCAAAGGATTTGAAAAAAAACTCACAAAAATATTTTCATTATATATTCTATTGTTAAAAATTTTATTTTTAACGTTAAATTATGATTCAAGTCTTTTATAGAAAAATAATAGATACAAAGCATTAAGCCTTCTAATAAATTTTTCAGACTTTCTATTGTAATTATGAAACAAGATACTAGAAGAATTTTGCTCATCTTAGCTATACTTAAAAAATAATTACATTATATATATCATAAAGAAAATACCTTCTAAAAAATCAAAATATCATATTTTTTGAAAAGCAGGACGCTTTAAAATATAAAGCGGATAAAAATATTATTATATCATGTCATGACATAGACTCAAAGTAAATGAATGCAAGACTGGTAGTCTTAAAAACTCATTAAAAATATGTATTCCAGTACTAATATTGTAAGTACTGTATTATATTGACATATCAAGATCATATCGTATGTACTATGTATTAGTAGGACACCATTATGGGAATACCGGATATCACTCTGGTTAAAAAATTCTTGCTTACTCTTCAAGAAGATATTTGCCAAAAACTAGAAAAAGCAGACTGCACTGGTATCTTTTTTAAAGATACCTGGCAATCACCAGGAAAAGGCACAGGGTGTAGTTGCATTCTTAAAAATGGAACAATATTTGAACAAATAGGCGTTAATTTTTCACACGTTTATGGAAATTCAATGCCTGTCTTTGCCACAGCAAACCGTCCTGATCTTACTGGTTGTCAATTCGAAGCAGTAGGTATTTCAGTGGTCATTCACCCTAATAATCCTTATGTACCAAGTAGCCATGCTAATATACGTTTCTTTATGGCAAAAAGATCAAAAAATACTCGCCCTATTTGGTGGTTTGGTGGTGGATTTGACTTAACACCATGTTATGGTTTTTCTGAAGATGTTGTTTTTTGGCATAAAACTGCCTATAATCTTTGTCAACCTTTTGGTGATGATTTATATGTGCGCTATAAAAAATGGTGCGATGACTATTTTTATCTTCAACATAGAAACGAGCAGCGTGGTGTTGGAGGATTATTCTTTGATGATCTACATGTAAATGGCTTTAATCACAGCTTTCAATTCGCGCAAGCTGTAGGTCATAGTTTTTGTGATGCCTATATACCAATTCTTGAAAAACGAAAAAAATTGAAGTGGGGTAATCGAGAGCGTAATTTTCAGCTTTATCGCCGTGGTCGCTATATTGAATTTAATCTTGTATATGATCGCGGCACATTATTTGGTCTGCATTCTGGAGGCCGTATAGAGTCAATTTTTATATCTATGCCACCGTTTGCTCGTTGGGAGTATGACTATAAACCTCAAAAAGGAAGTCCAGAAGAAATTCTTTATCGTGATTTTTTAATAGTTAAAGACTGGCTGAAGTAAATAAAAATGACATTGAAGATATCTGTATTATGTGATATATAATTATATAATATATAATTATTATAAAATTTCGTAATTTCTAAAATAGTTTTATGATATTTGGGAAATCATTTAAAACTCCAAAAATGTATTATCTAATATTTAATAGTGTAATTAAAATATTCTATACAACCCCAGCTGATCACGTGATGATTATATTGTATATGATAACCAACAATGTAAGGATAATAAAAGTATATATCAAATTTTATAGGTACCATAATACAATTAAATTAAATATTCAATAACATATATACTTCAATATCTTATAAAGTTCCAAATATTTCAATGTCTAGACAGTATTAATATTTATCATTTTAATGATTCTATTATTATATCATAATACAAACACTAATTATATAGGAAATCTAATCCTCTTCTCTAAAATAACTGGACTTTGCTATTTTAATTTTTTCTAATATTTTTAACATATACTTATTACAAGTCTAATTTTTATTAGTAAAATAGAAGTTTTATTGTTTTGATTAATGTTTAACACAGTATTTCGCTGTATACTATACTAAATTGTAATACATCAAAATCATGCAAAGTGCTATTACATACAGAGTATTACCTCATCTATAAACTATAAAAATATACCTCTGCAATAAAATTCTCGTAAGATTATGTTAAATTTATCAACTGGAGAAAAGAGTTCGTATCTATTTTAAAAAACACATTGAGTGATATAATATCATACCCTAATTTTATCTGTACTTAGTAGATAATTTTTAGGTAATCTACCGAACTACTGCTGCATACTTTTTGTCATATGCCTTTATCAATACATAGTATTGGCATATCAACATGAGAGTAAAAGCACCTTAAAAGTGATCTAGAATAATGAAAAAAGAGTATAATAGGCGTTTAAAATTAAGCTTAATCACGCAAATTATGATTGGATTAGCATGTGGCATTACTTTTGCTTGGTTATCAAAAAATTATGCAATAGCAGCTGGAATACTAGGAGAATTATTCATAAATGCATTAAAAGCAATTGCTCCTATATTAGTTTTAATGCTGATTCTTACCTCTATCTCTAATTATCATAAAAAAAAGAATAGTAACATTCGTCAAATTATAATATTGTACCTACTGAGTACATTTACTGCTTCAATAATAGCTTTAATCGCTAGCTATTTAGCTCCACAAAACCTAATATTAAAAACTTCTACTATTAATGTCACAACACCTCCTGCTAGTATTTTCGAGATTTTACATGGATTTGTGATTAGTATGATCACAAATCTCATTGAAGCATTAATGACTGCTAATTATATTAGTATTCTTATCTGGGGAATAGGATTAGGATTTGCATTTCGAAATAGCAGTGATCATACGCGCGCTTTTTTGAATGATATCTCACAAGCAATTACAAAATTAGTTTGTATCATTATGAAATTTGCACCGATTGGTATATTTGGTCTAATATCATCCAGCCTAGCCTCTACTGGATTTCATATAGTATGGCAATATGCCAATCTGATTAGTTTATTGATCGGATGCATGCTTGTAATTGCATTACTTCTCAACCCTATACTGGTATGGTGGCATATTCGTCGTAATCCTTATCCATTAGTTTTTACCTGTCTTCGCGAAAGCGGAATCACTGCCTTCTTTACTCGCAGCTCAGTTGCCAATATTCCAGTAAATATGGCTCTTGCAAAAAAACTAGGCTTAAGCCAAAATACCTACAAAGCATCTATTCCAATTGGAGCGAATATTAGTATGGCAGGAGCATCTATCACAATTACAGTGATGACATTAGCGGCCCTACATACTTTGCACATGAACTTACATATTTCTAGTGCGATGTTGCTCAGTATTGTAGCTTCTATCTGTGCATGTGGAGCATCTGCTATAGCAGGAGGCTCACTTCTTCTTATACCACTAGTTTGTCATATGTTTGGCATTCCCCATGAGGTGGCGATGCAAGTAATCGGGATTGGTTTTATTATTAGTATATTACAAGATTCCGCAGAAACCGCATTGAATTCATCAGCAGGTATTTTATTTACCGCTGCTGTTTGTATAGCCGAAGAAAATCAACGCGAGAGACGAATCCAATTTTCTACTACAGTATCACCTTTTTTAGATAAGCAAGATATTCATAAGAGAAAAAATTATTGATAATTTATATATACACGCAACATCATCAGAAAAATTGGATTGTGCTAAAATAATATATCTATACTAAAATATGCTTAAATAACCACTATAATAATATATTTATTATTTTATATAATCTTTTCTTGATTACTATATAGCACAAATAATTCATAATAATAATAAAAATTACTTAATAGTATATTAGTTAGATAATATTAATAAGAACTGATAACACTATATACATTCTATGATTAATAAAATAAAATTTTGATAAAATAGTTTATTTTTTGAAATGAAATACTAATACGCATTCAGAGTTTTTACGCGTATAGTATACGTTGTATTCTGTATACTTTATTTTAATCAAAACTATAGTTACAAATATTTTTTGGACCTTATAAAATATATATTACATAAATAAATCTGACTATGTTATAAATAGAGGTGTATATTTTTATACATTTTATTTAGTACAATCAAATCAATCAAGCAACACCTAATATATGATATAATATCATTATATAAATTAAAATTTTATATCCTTGCGTTATAAGCTCTATGATTAGATAGATCTTATATGCTAGAAAAACTACCATAAATATTATTATGCTTTACATTACACATAATTACATTATCACGTTCTGATTTGTATATCACAACAAAAGATTGTACAATAATTTTTATCTATTATAAAAAAGAAAAAGTTATACTTTTATTATCGCATACTTTGTCAATCTCACTAAATCAATATGCACAAAGAAAGAAATTCTTGATCACGTAATTTATATACTTGGCTAATGTTTTTGGAACAATTTGCTTTTTAAAAGAATCTTATTACGCATATATAACTCTCACGTAATTGCACACTCTGCACTGACTAACTGCAAACGATACATTTGCCAATATCTACCTCGCATTGCTAATAATGTTTGATGGTTACCTTTCTCGACTATCTGACCTCGATGTAATACAAGAATAGTATCTGCTTCAATAATCGTTGAAAGTCGATGAGCAATAACTACTAATGTAGTATGCTGTCGAACTAAACATAACGCTTTTTGAATCGCTTGTTCTGTTCCAGAATCAATATTAGCAGTCGCTTCATCTAAAATCAGTATCTGTGGGATAATAACTAACACCCTTGCTATCGCTAATAGTTGCTTTTGCCCAATAGATAAACAGTTACCTTGCTCTCCTAGCTCTGTAAAAATACCTTGAGGCATAGAACGTGCTAGGTCATCTAATTGCACTGCACTTAATACATCCCATACTGCCTGCTCAGTAATATCTCTACCTAAGCTCACATTAGAAAACAAAGTATCTGCTAGAACTACCGGATCCTGCTGAACCATTGCTATACTATTTCTTAATGCAGAATGACTTAACGAAGAAATCGATCTGCTATCAAGATATATCTCACCATCACTTAGAGGATAATACCCCATTAACAAATTGGCTAATGTACTTTTGCCGCTTCCAGTTTGTCCAACTAATGCCACAAAATGACGCTCTGGTATTGATATGTTAATTTTTTTTAACACAGGATAACCAGAACGATAACTAAATGTAAGATTAAAAATATCAATTTTTCCACCACTTAATGGCTGAATATCTTTACCATAAGGCTGACAAGGTGAATCCATTAGTTCAAAAATTCTCTCACCTGCTACAGCAGCCTGCTGCAAAATAGACTGCTGCGTAGTAATCTCAATTAGTGGCTCATTAAGACGAGACAAATAATTAATAAAAGCATATAGAATTCCAACTTCTATTGTACTATCTGAGGAACAGCCATATAACATCATTAACCCGCATAATATTAACGCAGAGAAAAGACTCAGAAGAGGTCTTAATAAAAACCCTTCTAATCGGATAATATCCATGCGTGCCCTGTAATGTAAGTGGCTAGCCTTACCCATGCGCTTACCAAAACGATCTTGTTGACGAAATTGCTGGATAATGCTCATGCCATTAATAACTTCATTAAAACCATTATTAATGTCCGCCAAACAACTCCGTAACCGTCGAACAATCGGTGTACTATGACGTTGATATATTAACATAACTGTTAGAACTGCTGGAAAAATAGTGATTGCCATTAAAGCCATGCGCCAATTAAGAGTAAACATTGCTATGAGCATAGATCCAACTAGAGCGGCACTACGCAGTGCAGTCGAAACCACAGTTACATACAGATCCCGTACTACCTCAGTATCATTAGTAACCCTAGAGATAATTTGACCAACAGGTTGTGTATCAAACGCACTTAGTGGCTGACGCAAAGCTGCATCCATAACATTAGTACGCAAATGTTGTACAACGCCCACTGCAATTTGGTTAAACCACAATGCCTGCCAATAATACAGCAATGCCGCAAATACCTGCAGCAAGAGATAACTTATAATAATTACGCCAGAAAAAAAATTAAAAGGCATATGACGTTCATCAATTTGATCAATAAAACAGCTAATTAACACTGATCCTAATACTTCAGATCCAGCTGCAACCCATAACATAACTACCGCCCAGCAAAGTGATTTTTTCCATGGGGCGCCATAAGACAAAAGGCGTTTAATAGTTGGCCAGAGCCGAATAGAATTACTCACGAGGTACTCTACATGTTATATTATCTTGACCCAGTTCTTCTTCTAACTGCTGATAACGATACATCTCTCGATACCAACCTTTTCTCGAGGTTAACTGTTGATGATCTCCACGCTGTATTACTGTGCCATTCTTTAATACTAAAATTTCACTCGCCTCAGATAAAACAGATAAACGGTGAGCTGTAATAATTACTGTACGTTTTTCTCCCCAATGTCGTAAGTTATGCATAATTTTATACTCAGTTCGACCATCTACAGCAGAGAGAGCATCATCTAATATAAGAATTTCAGCATTTAATAATAATGCTCGAGCAATAGCAATCCGTTGCTTTTGTCCGCCAGAAAGCATTATTCCACGCTCACCAACTTCTGTATCATACCCCTGAGGTAAATGTAATATATCTTCATGAACATGAGCAAGGCGAGCTACATACTCAATATCATACTGTGTAGCTGCAGGACTACCTAATGCAATATTCTGCGCCACACTGTCAGAAAATAAAAATGGGGTCTGACTGACTACTGCCAACCTACTACGCCAAATATCTAAACGTAACTCAGATAGGGAAGTATTATGAAACTGAATGTCACCGAAATCAATGTCGAAATGACGTTGAATTAAACTCAAAAAAGTGCTTTTTCCTGATCCGGTTGGCCCGCATAAACCAAGCATTTGTCCTGGCTGAATAGTGATACTTAAATCAAATAATGCAATTTTATTACAGTTAGGATAACAAAATCTCTGAATAGAAATTTTTAAAAAACCGCGCTCCTTTGGTAATGTTTTTTTACCATCAGGAACTACTGGCGCTTCTTCCAGCAAAGCATAAATCCGACTCCAAGCTGCACTACCACGTTCTACAATATTAAACATCCACGCAAATGCTAACATTGGCCAGATCATCAAACCAAGGTACATTATGAAACTAGTTAGCTGACCAAGAGTCATAGATCCATGCCAAACCATCCAGCTACCCCCAACAACCGCCAAAAGACTTGATATTGCCACAAAAAGATAAATTGTTGGATCAAAGCGCGCATCAATGCGGGCTGCTCGTAAATTTTGATCTCCTGTATCTTTCGCAATAATAGCAAATTTCTCTGATTGATGACCTTCTAGACCGAATGCTTTAATCATTCGGATACTACTTAGACTTTCTTGAGTTTGATCATTTAATGACGAAAAAGCAGCTTGCACCTTTTTAAAACGCTTATGTAATTGCTGTCCGTAACATTTTATTATACATGCCATGATAGGCATCGGAATCAAAGCTAATAAAGTAAGACTCAAGCTAATTTGATGAATCATAACTACCAAAACTGTGAACCCCATAACTACAGAATCCACCAAAGTTAAAAATCCCTCTCCAGCAGCAAACACCACACAATCTACATCATTAGTGGCCCGTGCAATCAAATCACCAGTTCTATGACGTAAATAAAAAGCAGGGTTCTGTCGACTGAGCTTCTGATAAAAACCATCACGCAGTTCTACCGCGAGATGATAAGAAGCTCCAAACAATAACACACGCCACATATAATGGAGAAAATATACAATAATCGCTGTAAGTAACATTACAACAATCCACTTTATGAGCTGGAAATTGCTAAAACCCCCTTGCTTAACACCATCTACAATTTTACCGACAATATGCGGTGGAAAAAGTTTAAGCACAGCAATTATAAGTAGAAGCAAAACAGCACCAAGATAACGGCGCCACTCTCGCAAAAAATACCAACTTAATTGGCTAAACAATTGCACTAGAAAAAATCCTGATTATCAACTGAATTAGCAAGATTAAAACCACCACTTAAATAGAAACCGGTAAAGCAGTAGTGTATTTTATTTCTTCCATAGCAAAACTTGAAGTTACATCAAGCAAAGCAGGAACTCCATTGAGTAGTTTTTTGTAAAAAAAATCATAACTTTTTATATTAGCCACTTGCACTCTCAAGAAATAATCGTACTCCCCAGCCATACGATACAAACCCATAACTTCTGGCATCGCTTTTACTACACTAACAAACTGATAAAACCAGTCTCGACTATGCTGATTAGTTTTAATTAAAACAAAAACAGTAACATCAAGACCTAACTTCTTGCTATCTAGAAGCGCTACTCGTGCCCGAATATAACCTTCATCCTCTAATCTTTTCAAACGTTTCCAACAAGGGGTTGTTGTAAGACAGATGCGCTCTGCTAAGACGTGTAAAGACAAAGTACAATCCTGTTGTAAAAAGTTTAACAATAAACGATCTTTTTTATCCAGCATTATCGGTAGCAAAATATTCTCCTTTTAATTATCTTAGAAGTGTGATTTTAGCAACCTTTTCTCCTAATATCTCGTTAGTCTAATCTATATACTAAACTTACTACACACATAGGAGGAAGGATGAACAGAAAAATTTATCATAACCTTTTAATAATAGGTTTATTTATAACTGTTTGTCTTACCTGGGGTACAACATGGATAGCCATGAAAATTATCGTCTCTACAGTACCACCTGTTTTTGCTACCGGACTAAGATTCCTTTGCGCTGCTCCATTATTATTGATTCTGGCTTACTATAAAAAAGCCCCATTATTATTTCCATCTGGTCAATTTGGTTTTCAGTTATGCGTTACATTGTTCTATTTTGCCATACCTTTTACTTTAATGCTTTATGGCGAACGTTATACTTCTTCTGGTCTAGCATCTATTATTTTTGCTACAATGCCAGCTGCTGTTTTAACATTATCCTTGATTATACTAAGAGAGCGCGCGACTGTACGACAAATACTTGGCTTAGCTATCAGCATTGTAACCTTAAGTATTATTTTATGGTATGAAGGCCATTCCAGCATACAAAATCAACGATATGGCATAATAGCACTCTTAATAGCAGTACTTATGCATGCTGTTATGTATGTCCAATGTAAAAAACGTTGTGTTGGAATTTCTATTCTTAGCTATAATGCCTTACCTTCTTTAGGTGCTGGTATACTACTAACAACGCTTGGATTAAGTGAATCACCTAATTTTCATGCATTTACTTTACAATCACTTTTATCAATAAGTTACCTAGGTATTGTTGCTGGTGTTGGAGGAGTTCTAGCATATTTTGCTTTACAACAAATTACTCAGCCCTTTAAAGCATCTTTAGTTTTTATGATTTTTCCAATAATTGCAGTAATACTAGACAATATAATTAACGGAAGTAGCATTAGTTATCAATCCATAATCTTGCTAATTCCTTTTCTACTTGGAATGATCCTTATATTACATCGTTATCCTCAAAGACCTAACGCTTTATGAGCTCATTAGGTCTAAAAAATATTCTCTTAACTTAACATAATTGCTCATACCTAAGTGCCTCCAACACAAAATAATCATACTAGGTAAATAGTTCATAATTTGTCTGCTTAAATCTTACCAGACCAACGCGTAAGATTTTATAGTTGTAGCATATAAAATTATTTATATCTCTCTATTATTCTACCTGCTTTAAATTTATGTAAAGTATGAACAATTAGGTAAAAATTATTGATGAGCTCGCGATAACGTTTATTTAACATGCTGCCTTTATTATCTAATTATTTATTTTATTTACTCTTTAAGTTAGATTAATAGTAAATAAAATAATAATCTTACTCATTAAATCGAGAAAAGCGTGCCTTAGAGAGGTGTTGATTGCATGTATTACACTAAATTATAATTAAAATTATACGGTAGACAGCAACCTATTACTTGTCTTTTATTATATTACAGAAAACAACCAAAACAAAAATAATATTGATTTATAATTGGTCAGTTGATATTAATTCAAATAATAAAGGTCTTAATGAAGATAATTAATAAAAAAATTATAAAAATTTTTTATATAATGCTTAAAGATACCAATTAAAAATAATTAAGAAAATAAAACGCTTAAAGAACAAAAAACACATCAGCTAAGCTCTTCCATAAAATTAGATAAACAATCATAATCAGTACAAAAACAACTATACTTCTCTACACCAAGGATCTGACGCACATATTTTTTAAAATAACACTATTTTCGCTTTTAATAAAATGTAAAAAATATCATTGCAATTCTTATCAAGAACTAAACTGTATTTTTTGGTTAATCAGAACTAGCATGATAATAAAAATTATAGTATGATTAAAATAATTTTCTTTTTCTTTAAAATATTTAATAAAAAAAATTTAATAATAAACGAATTTAGAAAATAAGATAACTGCTTAAAAAAACCATTTAAAAATGCAATAGAATTTTATTCTTACTAGCATTACCACTAATCACTGTATCATAAATTGTCTGCAATAATATTGCAGACATCATAGAGTCAATGAATAATATTTATTATAACGCTAGAACAGAAAATAATATTCAGTAATTTTTAGTAGAAAATATTATAATTCGAATATATGTAGACTACAGGGATAGCTAAAATTCTTAATTAATTATTATTCTAGCAATTTACCTATCTTAAATAAAACTAAAAAAGAACGGGATGCATCTATAATAAAGAAAATAATCAAATAGAAAAAATTTCTTTTAATTCTAATCCTGAGGATCTATTTAATTTAAAGAAAAACCTACGAGCTTACTGCTCTACTAAAAACTAGTCATGCATTCTTAAATGACATTATCGCAAGATATAAGCATAATATTATCGCATTATACCAACAATCATTATCAAATTAAATGCTTGCTATTTTCTTTTCTATTATTTTTCTATTATATTTAAAAATTTATTTTGTTTTTATGTAAATTAATAATTTTCTCTGCAAATCTATTCCACAAAATCACAAAATACTAGTTCACATTAAAAATCTTTACATACAAAATATAATTAAAAAATTAAAAGAATCGCTTTTCAGCGTATTAATTTTACAAATTTCTACAATAATCTAATAATAAATAACAAGGTATATTTTTATATAGATACATAACATAAATGATAAAAATATGAGAATATAATACCTTCTTTCTTTTCAACACTATTATATAATATAGAAAAATTCCTAACATGCAAAAATCATAATCATGCTAACGATTGTTATCATATGTAAGATATATCATCATATTTTATTTAATTGAATTATCTAAACGTTAAATAGTTGCAAATAAATTTTCTAATATGCAATTGAAGTAATATATAGCAGAATTTTATAATCTAATATTAGATTATATTTACACAGAAAGTATGTAAGTATATATATTTTGTATAATTTTATTTATAAGAATGGTTCATTTTTTATAAAAACCTCTCGTCACTTTTGTTACATGTTATTATATTATATATTATTATTCAATTTTATAATTATGATAAAAAGATAGCAATCATTGTATAAATTATTCAAGAAATAAGAAGTAATATTACATACGACATATGGGGTAGATATAAATATATAATGTTATAGACATATTGTATTCCACTATGTTATATGCAGAAATTATTTATAGTACATATAGACTAAATCTATCGATTGCACTTATCTTCGTCCTGAGTTAATCAAAAAAGTTATAAAATTTTTTCCAATATTCAGAACAACTAAAAACTTAATCTTGAAAAACTTTTTATATGCACCAATCACGAAAATGTTAACAAGAACAACAGTATACTCAATGGATATTGACATTGAAATAAAAATGACATAACAGTTCTAACATAATCTATCTAAATATATGTTACAAAGAACAACTTTATAGAGTTTTATTCTGAATAACAAAATCATTATAAATGTTCTATATTTTTTCTAAAAAATTCAATTTTTCTAAACAATTCAATATTAAAATCATTAAAATAGTTATCAAAATAAAAACTTATAATTAAGTGCATCATCTGGCAGTCCATAGAATGCAATAGATTTTATTACATCGAGTAGTAAAAACCAGCACAATTAATATTATCAATATAACTCATATTAATGAAAAATATTTCTAAATAAGTCCAAAAATACTTTTTATTATTATATTGTTAATACATTGTGAAAAAATTTAAAAATTTATATGATTTATCATGCCCAACTGGTAACGTTATATACAATCATGTATATCGACTCTCTGCTGGGTACATTAAAAATTAGATAACAACCTTCCAGAAGTAACGTTTTCTTAAGATAACTTTTAAAAATAAAATATAGCTATTATTATCAAGGTCATTCAATGAAACTTAGCGTATACAATAAAAAGATAAAAATTCTGTCATTAACCACAATGGTATTAATTTTTTTATTATCTAGTGGTTGCGATGTTACACTACTAAACCCTAAAGGGCAGATAGCTATAGAACAACGCTCGTTAATTATCACAGCTTTTTGTGTAATGATGATAGTTGTTATCCCAGCGATTATCTTATCTATAGTATTTGCCTATAGATATCGAGAATCTAATACAACTGCAATATATAACCCAGACTGGGAAAATTCCAAAACAATAGAAGCTGTAGTATGGATTGTACCTATTGTAATAATTATATTCCTTGGTATTCTTACATGGAAGTCTACTCATCTACTTGAGCCGAGAAATTCACTAAAATCACATATTAACCCTATCACTATTGAAGTAGTTGCGCTCGATTGGAAATGGTTATTTATTTATCCTAAACAAGGCATTGCCACTGTTAATGAAATAGTTTTTCCGGTAAATTGTCCTATACATTTCAAAATTACCTCAGATACTGTAATGAACTCTTTTTTTATCCCAACTCTTGGCAGTCAAATGTATGCAATGCCTGGAATGCAAACACAGTTACATTTAATTGCTAATGAAGTAGGCAAATTTAGTGGAATCTCTTCTAATTATAGCGGCAATGGATTCTCCAAGATGAAATTCCAAGCTATTGCTACTAATAATTTTAGTGAATTTAACCAGTGGATATCGAAAGCTAAGCAATCCTCGAAAACTTTAATGAACATAGATGATGTTAAGTATTTAGGTTCATTAAAAAATGATAATTCTGTTCAGTTTTTTTCACATGTAAAACCAGAACTGTTTAAAAATATCATTCATCAATTCGATTTAAAGAATAAAGGAGATATAACAATTCCTCCTAAAATAAATGTCAATCCTGTTAATATGAAATTATATAATACAAACCCTATTTAGAGCTTAAAGTTAAATTAACTTAGTAACATACCACAAATAATATCTACTCTATATCGCGCGAAATAATGAGGAAATACACGATGTTAGGCAAGTTAACCCTAGATGCAATCCCATTCCATGAACCAATTATCATGGTTACAGTTGCTGCTATTATTTGTATTGGTATTGCTATATCTGGGGTTATTACGTATTTTAGAAAATGGACATATTTATGGTCTGAATGGTTTACCTCTGTAGATCATAAAAAGCTTGGCATAATGTATATTATTATGGGATTTGTAATGTTATTACGAGGTTTTGCTGATGCAATCATGATGCGCACTCAGCAGGTTATTGCCTCCTCTGGACAAGAAGGTTTTTTATCAGCTCACCACTATGATCAAATTTTTACCGCACATGGTGTGATTATGATTTTTTTTGTAGCCATGCCATTTGTAGTAGGTTTGATCAATATCATAGTACCACTACAGATTGGTGCAAGAGACGTAGCATTTCCATTCCTAAATAACCTGAGCTTTTGGTTAACAGCCGCAGGTGTTATTTTGATTAACTTATCACTAGGTCTTGGTGAATTCGCGCAAACAGGTTGGTTAGCTTATCCACCACTATCTGAACCTGAATATAATCCAGGAGTTGGCGTTGATTATTGGATATGGAGCTTGCAAATTTCTGGTCTTGCTACAACACTCACAGGAATAAACTTTATAGTCACAATTCTAAAGATGCGCACAACAGGAATGACTATGTTTAAAATGCCGGTATTTACCTGGACATCTCTGTGTACTAGCGTTCTGATTGTAGCCGCATTCCCGGTGCTAACTGTGACACTTGCATTGCTCACTTTAGATCGCTACTTACACTTCCATTTCTTTAGTAATGAAATGGGCGGAAATATGATGATGTATGTTAATCTGATCTGGATTTGGGGTCATCCAGAAGTATATATCCTAGTTTTACCAGTCTTTGGAATATTTTCTGAAGTAGTGGCTACTTTTTCGCATAAAAGATTATTCGGTTACACATCACTAGTTTGGGCGACAATCGTCATTACAATTTTATCTTTTATTGTCTGGTTACACCATTTTTTCACGATGGGCGCAGGAGCAAATGTTAACGCTTTTTTTGGAATTATGACGATGATTATCGCCATTCCTACTGGTGTAAAAATATTTAACTGGTTATTCACAATGTATCAAGGTCGAATTACACTACATCCAGCAATGCTATGGACTATGGGTTTTTTAATTACTTTCTCTTTAGGAGGTATGGCAGGTGTTCTATTGGCCATACCTGGAGCAGATTTTGTTCTACATAATAGTTTATTTTTAGTAGCTCATTTTCATAACGTAATTATTGGTGGCGTAGTATTCGGGTGCTTTGCAGGCATAACCTACTGGTTTCCGAAAGCATTTGGATTTATTTTAGACGAAACTTGGGGGATTCGTGCATTTTGGTTCTGGATTGTCGGCTTCTTTTTTGCTTTTATGCCACTTTATGTCTTAGGTTTTATGGGAATGACACGTCGTCTTAGTCAGGATATCGATCCACAGTTTCATTCAATGTTAGTTGTTGCTGCAAGTGGTGCCGCCTTAATCAGCTGTGGTGTGATTTGTCAAATTATTCAATTTTATGTTACGATACGTGATCGCGCCAAGAACCGTGATCTCACTGGTGATCCGTGGAATGGACGTACTTTAGAGTGGTCTACTTCATCACCAGCTCCATTTTATAATTTTGCTGTTTTACCCAAAGTAGATACACGTGATGCTTTTTGGGCTATAAAAGAAAAAATGAACAGACAGAGTCAAAATAAGACCTTTGTGGCAAAAGTGGATTATATAGAAATTCATATGCCAAAAAATAGCAGCGCTGGAGTTATAATCGCATTTTTTAGTCTAATTTTTGGTTTTTCTATGATCTGGTATATTTGGTGGCTTGTTGTTATATCTTTATTAGCGATTCTCCTTTTTTGGGGGGCAAAAAGTTTTGATGATGACGCGCATTACTTGGTATCTATCGAAGAGATTTTAGCAACTGAAAATCATCATTTCGAGGAAAAAAAGCAAGATAGGATTAAAAATGTTAACTAAAGCCCTAATTAAAAACCAAAATATAGAAACACAAAAAATATTTGGGTTCTGGCTATATTTAATGAGTGACTGCATAATTTTTGCAACACTATTTGCTACATATGGCGTCATCGTCAATAATGTCGCTAATGGACCTACAGGTAAGGATTTTTTTAACCTACAATGCGTATTGCTTGAAACTATCCTTCTTTTATTGAGTTCTGTAATGCATGGTTTAGCTATTATTCAAATGAATTTAGGACGAAAAAATTCAGTAGTAGGCTATCTAGTACTAACTTTTTTATTTTCTGTTGGGTTTATTAGCATAGAGAGTGCTGAATTTTTAGATCTTTTTAACAGAGGCATCACCCCTCATCTTAGTGGATTCTTATCTGGATTTTTTACTCTAGTTGGTGCGCATGGCTTGCATGTAATTTTTGGTATGCTCTGGATGCTTCTATTGATATCGCAAATAATCAGCAAAGGTTTAACCAAAGTCAATCGTATACGTCTTACATGTCTAAGCCTTTTTTGGCACTTCCTAGATATTGTATGGATTTGTGTATTCACTATTGTATATCTTATAGGGGAGGTTTAATGAGATATCCGATAAAAAAAAATAGTGATACCTGTGCTAACCTTAAAACTTATCTAAGAGGTTTTATTTTTTCTGTTATTTTAACTGTTATTCCATTTTGGATGGTTATAACTAAAACAGGGTCAAAAAACGCAATCTTATCTCTCGTAATAATCTGTGCAATTATTCAAGTTTTTGTGCATTTGATATATTTTTTGCATTTAAACAGAAAATCAGAAGAAGGATGGAACTTAATTGCTCTTCTATTTTCAGCACTGATCGTTCTTATTATAATTATTGGCTCGCTATGGATTATGTGGAATCTCAATTGCAATATGATGGACTCTTAGTTTGAAATTGAAATACTATGAGATCATAGATCACTTGACTGCTAGATATATACAGGTAACTAAGCCAGGTATTGTTTGTGGAAATTTAATTTCTGTCATTGGAGGTTTTTTACTTTCCTCTCAAGATAACATTAATTACGTATTACTTCTTTTTACTGTTTTAGGCGTCGGGCTAGTAATTGCATCTAGCTGTGTATATAATAACTTTATAGATCGTGATATTGATAAAAAAACCAATCGAACTAAAAATCGAGTATTAGCTCAAGGATTAATCTCTGCAAAATGCAGCCTGATTTATGCGACTATATTAGGAATCATTGGTTTTACTATATTATATGTAGCAGTCAATTTTCTTTCGATGTTAATCGCTGCTATAGGCATGATAATCTATGTTGGTGTGTATAGTTTATATATGAAACGTAATTCCATTCATAGTACGTTAGTTGGAAGCCTTTCTGGTGCGACGCCACCAATAATTGGTTATTGTGCAATCTCTGGCCAACTACAGCCAGGCGCACTCATACTACTTATTATCTTTAGTTTGTGGCAGATTCCACATTCTTACGCCATAGCTATATATCAACTTCAGGATTATCAGTTAGCTAATATTCCTATTATGCCAGCAGTTAAAGGTATTTTTGCAACAAAAAATTATATCATTTTATATATTATATTATTTATTGTGGCAACTCTAATGTTAAAAATTTTTGGTTACACTGGATATAAATATCTAGCGGTGGTTTCTACAGTAAATGCTTGGTGGTTGATGACGGCTATATCAGGTTATTGGACAAAAAATAATTTTATGTGGGCTCGTAAACTGTTTCTTATTTCAATTGTAGTCATGATAACTTTAAGTATTATGATGTCTGTTGATGTAATAAAATTAAATCTAAAACTTACACCAATACTTCTAAGTTAAAACTTAGAAGTATTATCTTATATGCAACAAAGAACAACAATATGTTATTATTCTATTTTGTATCCTTTTCTAACATAACTAATTATATGAGCACGTGATCACTATAGAGATTAAAAAGCATGGCTAATAATCAAATGACTTTAGTTGAAAAAAATGCGAGCTGGGGTCTTGGGGTTGTTTTTTCATTACGAATGTTAGGACTCTTTATGGTTCTACCTATTCTCACAACTTATGGAGACACCTTAAATGGAGCCAATGAAACATTAACGGGGTTAGCGATTGGTATATACGGCATCACTCAAGCTTTTTTTCAAATTCCTTTCGGTTTACTTTCTGATCGATTTGGGCGAAAACCATTAATTATCAGCGGTCTATCTATCTTTACCATTGGTAGCATAATTGCCGCCATAACACACTCTATATGGGGCGTTATTTTCGGACGTGCTTTGCAAGGAGCTGGTGCAATATCTGGAACAATTATGGCGCTTTTGTCTGATCTTCTAAGTGAAGAAAACTATACTAAGGTCATCACTTTTCTCGGAATTAGTTTTGGCATTACCTTCTCTCTCGCTATAGTGCTTGGACCTGTTATTACGCAAGCGCTTGGCCTCCAAGAACTCTTTTGGATAATTGCGATACTAACCATAATTAGTATAACAATTATGCGATTTATTGTACCATCACCTTCAAAATGCACATTAAATCGCGAATCCTCACTAGTAACAAGTAGTATACGTCATGTTATTAGCAACGTTCATCTTATGAAGCTAAATGTTAGTGTTTTCTTTTTGCATGCTCTGCTAATGTCAAACTTCCTTGGAATACCTAAAAAATTTATAAAATCAGGATTATCTGCCGATGAACACTGGAAAATATACTTATTTACAATGTTAATAGCCTTAGCTATTACAGCGCCGTTACTAATCTATGCCGAACGAAAGCGTCAAATGAAAAAAGTTTTCATCTTGTCTATAGGATGCGTCTTAGGAGTTGAGAGCATTTTTTGGATAATAGAGCGCCCAATATGGCCGCTAATCGCTAGTCTTCAGATATTCTTTATTAGTTTTACTTTAATGGAGGCAATCTTACCTTCATTTATTAGTAAACAATCTCCTGCTGGGTATAAAGGAACAGCCATGGGAGTATATACTACTAGTCAGTGCATTGGTGTAGCAACTGGAGGTTTCGTAAGCGGATGGGTATTAGATAATATGGGTAGTAATATCCTATTCTTGTCTAACATGCTCATGACATTATCTTGGTTTATATTAAGCCTAAATATAAGTGAACCGCGTTATCTTAGCACTTTACGTTTTCACCTTAAAATTAAAGATTTCATGCAAGATCCCATGCAATTGCAACAATTTTTACAAAAGCAAGATGGTATATTTGATGCTTGGGTATTACCTCAAGAAGAAAGCATTTATGTAAAAATTGATCTCAAAATCACCAATCGAAGCGCAATAGAACAAACAATTTCACAACTAAAAATAAAAAGTATTATACATCACCCCGTCCAACCTAACAACTCCAAATAAAAAATTGTTTACTGTTAGATAAAAATTGTTCTATCTAAAATTCAAAGCCTATAATAATTAAGCCTCAATTTTAATTGTATGTGCCTGGAGCTATTAATTGATAATCTTAGTATCTAGTGATAATCTTAACTGATAGAAACCTAAAAAAATTAAACAACAATATAATAATTTATATCTTATGATATTGAATGTTTTACAATATTAAAGTATTCGAGATACTCGAACAATTTTTTATTATTTTTAATAAAAATAAAAATTATTAGTAAACATATAACTTAGACTCATAGTCACAAGTTTTTATGCATTATAAGTTTTTATATCTATAATGTAGATATCATTATTAAATCTAAAAAAAAGGTAACGTATTATATAATATAATTATATTAAAAATATAATCTGGTAATTTTGTATAATCTCATACAAACGTAAATTACGCTTTACAACAAATCTGCTTCTTTTAGTTCTACTAATAAATCTATTGAAAGTATTTTAAATAATAACAAATAGTATCTTACTATTCAGAACATTAATCATTTTAGATTAATCTGATTACAACACAATATAATTTAAATAGTTTAAATTGTAGATAAATTAAGGAGAGTATGCAATGAAAGTAACAATTCTTGGTGCAGCAGGCGGTATTGGTCAAGCTCTGTCTTTATTGCTCAAGACACGTCTCCCAAAGGGGTCTCAATTATCTTTATTTGATGTTTCGCCAATTACTCCAGGTATTGCAGTTGATTTAAGTCATATACCTACTGCTGTTGAAATCACAGGATTTACAGAAGATAATATTGCTTTAGCGATAAAAGATGCTGAAATAGTACTAGTCTCAGCTGGCTTTGCACGTAAACCTGGTATGGATCGATCCGATCTTCTGCATGTAAATGCAGGGATTATTAAAAATCTAATATCTCAAATAGCTATCAATAGTTCACATGCCATGATAGGAATCATAACTAACCCAATTAATACTATTGTTCCTATAGCTGCCCAGGTACTAAAAAAAATTGGAGTTTATAACAGAAAAAAACTCTTTGGTATTACTACTTTAGATATTATCCGAACTAATACTTTTCTTGCTTCATTGACTGGCCAACAACCAGAATCGTTCAACATTCCAGTTATTGGAGGTCACTCAGGTTCTACTATTCTGCCTCTCTTATCTCAAACTGAGAATAATATTCAATTAACTGAAAAAGACATTTACAATCTTACAAAATGCATTCAAAATGCAGGCACAACAGTGCTTGAATCAAAGTCTGGTGGCGGCTCTGCTACTCTTTCAATGGCATATGCAGCAACAAGTTTTTGTCTTTCGCTTGTGCGCGCCTTAAAAGGAGAAAGTAACATAATAGAATGCGCATATGTTGAAGGACCAGGGGAGTATGCTAAATTCTTCTCGCAGCCCCTTGTTTTGGGCAGGCATGGAATCACTAAGTATTGCTCAGTTCAGAATCTTAGTAAATTTGAAAAACATGCACTCATTAATATGCTTGATCAACTAAAGCATGATATTCAACTAGGAGAAGATCTTGCGAGATAATCTTTAAGATACTGCACGCCATCAATTGATATTGATAGTAGATGCTAAGAATACAATATATTATCATGGAATAATGTAAATATCACAACCAAGACTGATGAGTAAACTAGAACAACAGCTCTCCAATAGGATATGTTATATTACTGATTATGGTGCTAGAATGGTATATATGCATAAATTAAACATCTTATATCACTTGATGAAATATTATGGATCCTAATTTTCTAGATATCCTTGCTTGCCCTCATTGTTATCAAAGGTTAGAGCTATATAGTAATCAAAATGGCTTAGAACTTATCTGTCAGATAGACCAATTAATCTATCCGATCCAAGATGGAATTCCAGTTTTATTAAAAAAAACCGCTCGTCATTTAGACTCAAAGGAGAAAAATTCATGAATTTTATAACTATCATTCCAGCACGTTTTTCTTCTGAACGCATGCCAGGAAAGCCACTATTAAAATTACATGGACAACCGATGATTCTACATGTTGTAGAAAAAGCACTTAAATCTGGCGCACAAAAAGTTATTGTTGCAACTGATCATTCTGAAATAGCTAACGTAGTACGTTCTGCTAATATTGATGTTTTGATAACAAAAAAAAATCATCAGTCTGGAACGGAACGCCTATCCGAAGTAATTGAACACTATCAATTCCCTAATAAAACGGTAATCGTCAACGTTCAGGGTGATGAGCCTATGATACCCCCTATTTTTATACAACAGGTAGCACAAAACCTATCCTGTTACAACGTAAATATAGCTACATTAGCAACACCAATACATTCTTTACAAGAAGCACAAAATTCAAACTTAGTAAAAGTAGTCCGAGATATCCACGGTTATGCACTATATTTTTCTCGTGCAATGATCCCTTGGAGTAATGCAGACAATTCAATTACAAAAAATAACATCTACAACAGCTCACTTCTTCGTCATATCGGTATCTATAGCTATTATGCTGGCTTTATTCGCCGTTATGTTACTTGGCAATCCACTTTTTTAGAAAAGCAAGAATCTTTAGAGCAACTACGTGTATTATGGTATGGTGAAAAAATACACGTTGATATTATAAATACGCATCTTGCAAAGAGTATAGATACGCCAGAAGACTTGTTGCAACTTAACAAAATAATAACATAGTTTTATTAAAAATAAAATTATTGATCTATCAAATATTTTAAATACTATTTTAAAAAATTTACTATTTTTATGATATATATTAAAAATTTAATAGATTTTAATATATAAAAAACCTAGCATTAAACATTTTTGTATAGAATCAGAAGCCGAATACTTAGGATCTATTTTATATTTTATAATCTTAAATTAATTACCCACATAATATCTCTTTTTAAAATATACAAAAATATATTAATCTAACAACTATACATTAGAGATAGCATGTAAATATATATTACAAAATTTTTATTTTTAAGCGCCTCCTTGTGATCATTATCCTACCTCACGAGATTTCAGCATAAATAAATCCCCCTTCTATCCATCTATGTTGGCATAATCTCTATTATTGATATTGCCTGCCTAACCGTTGCTTCATTTCTCTCTGATATTTATTATAATCATCTCCGCACTCTGCTGAACAAAATGCTGTTCCTACAACAACATCCTCATCTTTGCACCAAATACATTTTCCGTCCGGACTTTGCAAGCTTTTTTCTCGGGATGATAGTGCTGCGTTAATAATATCTTGCTCGCGCTTTTGAGCCAAATCTGCTTCATCCATTATCAACTCCTACATAAGTTTTACATCTTAGGATTGTGCCAACTTTTTTTAAAACCAATACATTATACGCATAACCTCCTATATTTAAAAACAATGCCTGTATATTTTAAATAAAGTTAGGTAAACCTTACTAAAAAAATATTATTTGTAATATTTAATGCTATAAAAGAGCATAATCCTGTCAAGTAAAGACCCTTAATATCTATTGATAAATACTTAGTACACTTAATATAAATAATTATAATATATAGAGTTCTAGAAGATATGAATCTTTATTCAAATACTAAAAAAATTAAATACTCAGAACTCTTAATAGCATCTTTTATATATTAAATTCTACCCTTAATAGAATTAATAAATACTACATAGCGCTTAATGCAAATCAAACCTACATATTTATACAAAATATTTACTAGTAAGTTTCACTATACTAGCGAATACTATTTATTAATTTAAGAATTAATATATAAATTTTTATTACTATTCAGATAGAGAAATCTGATAATTTTCTAAAGGTGCTTATCACACCTTGTGTGATAAGCTTATATTAATCACACTCATTCTATTTTATTATTTAATACTTACGGAGATTATAACACTTATGAATCCAATGCTCAACATTGCTATCCGGGCTGCTCGACAGGCCGGGAACATCATTACCAAATATTATGACACAGCAGATGCTACTGAATTTAAACAAAAAGGCAATCATGACTTAACTAATTTTGTTGAAATGAAAGCGAAACGCAAAATAATTGATATTATATTCAAGTCCTATCCGAACCACATTATTTTTACAGAAAATGATAGTCAAATATATCAAAAGAACGAACAAGTGCAATGGATAATCAATGTGCTAGATGACAATGTTAACTATATTAAAAAGCTGCCACATTTTAGCATTACTATTGCGACACGCGTTAAAGGACGCAGTGAAATTGCTGTAGTATATGATCCAATGCGTAATGAATTATTTTGCGCCTGGAGAGGTCACGGAACGCAATTAAATGGTTATAGATTAAGAGGAAGCTCTATTCGGTATTTAGATGAGGCTATTTTGTCTACTAATGCTATGTTTACAGAACATGAAAGTAATGTTTCTACCATTGATACTTTTCAGAAACTCCTCTATAGATGCGCTGATTTTCGTCGTAGTGGTTCAGTTGCTTTGGATTTAGCTTATGTGGCTTCCGGTCGGCTTGATGGATATTATGCAATAAACCTAAAACCACATGATTTCACTGCCGGAGATTTATTAGTAAGAGAAGCTGGTGGACTAGTTACTGATTTTAGCGGTGATAATAATTATTTTTTTTCTGGAAATATTATAGCAGGTAACGCACGTATTGTACAATCAATGCTAACTCAGATACGTACAAAACAATGAAAAGTGATGATATAGATATATTTTATATATAATTTTTTACAAAAATATTTACACTGTTTGAAGTATTTATTTTATACAGTTTATGCAAAAAGAGATAGAATCAATCACTTAAAGAAAAATAATAAACACTATAAACAGGTAAGAATCTTACTATGATACATCTGATAAGTAAGATACTAATATTCGAAAATATGTAAAAAATGAAAATCTATGTAAACTATTAAAATACCTAATTTTTATTATCAGTAATTACCTACTTAAGGTATATCTAATACTTCAATATATCCACTAAAATTCTTTATTAATATAAAGTATTAGTTACTTTTTTGTATAAAGTATAAATAATAAATCAAAGCTTTCTGTATCACGGGGCTATAGTATATATATCAAATTATTTAACTTATACAACTGATACAACTTATGCAACTTATGTAATGTCAATATATTCCCTATATCTCATATTTTAAGCACTCGTATCAGTTCTTTTATCGGTTTCATATAAAATTTTCTTATTATATAAACTATTTTTTACAGCATCCTGATTACTTAAGTATTCTCTAAGGCCTTTATTGCGCAGGTTGCAGGCATTACATTGTCCGCAACCATCACTCTTAATCCCATTATAACATGTTATAGTCTCATTCATTACAAAATGCAATACACCTAATGTATCTGCCAATGCCCATATTTCAGATTTCGTAAGCCACATTAATGGAGTTTTAAAAAATAATTTTCTTGACATACCTAATGATATCGCGGTATTTAAAGCTATGATGAATTCATTTCGGCAATCAGGGTACCCTGAATAATCTGTTTGACAGACTCCTGTAATCACTGTCTCTACCTTTAACTGATAAGCATATACTGAAGCTAATATTAAAAACATAATATTACGTCCGGGTACAAAAGTATCAGGTAAATCCGTATTTTGTTGTTTACTAAAATTAGAAACAAGCAAATGCTTTCTTGTTAAGCTACAAGAAATCAAATCATTTAGAATAGAAACATTAATAAATTTATGTGAACTTACCCCTAGCTTCGTAGCAATATCCTGTGCTACATCTAACTCATAACTATGACGCTGACCATAATCAAAAGTGATACAATGAACGAACTTATATTTTCGCATGGCTTGTATCAAACATATAGTAGAATCTTGACCGCCACTAAAAAGCACTACAGTAGTATTTTGCATTACTTTATCCTTAATGCATAATCTCTGGAATTAAACATAAAATACCTCCTGCTAGAAAATTATTAATAATCTTATACAAGAAATCCGCATAGTTTATAAAACACTATAATGGTGATATTATTTTTGGTTCTATGCTGCTATTAGTAAAACTCATTAAGTAATCAACTTGAAAAATTTTATAATCATTTTTTTTGATATAAAAACTAATAAAAATAAAACATATCAATATATAATATACTAACACTTGACTTTTAAAAAGAATTGTTAATATTTATTGATAATTTATATACTTATTAATATAAAATAAATAAATAAATAATCCTCGGTTTATCTATCCTAAAAACACAAGTAATCTGCCTGTTCCTTCAAGCGTATTATGCAATATTACTATTTGCTCAATAAAATATAACTTTCAAATCAATATAAACTTTTAATAAAATACTAATTCTTTAGCCAAAACAGCTCTCTCTAACAATCTAATACATTTATAATTTCGTATTTATTTTTATAATTTAAAAGAGAATGCAGTAAATTTGCTACACTATAAAAATCATTGAAGTTCATGGTCTTGTATAAACATACAATTTTTTTTTACTTGATCTATGCAGCAATAATATAAAAATACTTTAAAAATAATATCTATCTTATTAAAAAATTTTTAATATACTCAACCATTATCAGGATCATAAGAAAATTTTGTTTTTTAATGCTAGAAAAATTATCTGCATAAGCATATATTACTAAATACAATATCATTGTTATCATTATTTTGTGAAGATGTCACATGTTAGCAATGTTACTTATAAAACAAAAAAATACTATGCAGTCTACTAAAACTTTTGAAGACTAAAATAAAAAGAATATTATTAATAATATTCTTTTTATTTTTAAATATTGAGAACTATCATGATAGAAAAGATACATATCACATTTATTTATACTACAACCAAAGAGTTTAGAAAAAATCTATTCAGTAACATATTACAGGCAATACTGGCTATGTTTAACTATGATCATACATAAATAGTACAAATATATTTATGCATATCATGCTAAAATATCCATTTATTATAAATATTAAATATCTGATCAAATAATACACTTTATTACTAATGACATAAAATCACTAGAGAATTATTATGATGAAAAAAAAGATTTTATTATTACATACATTAATTTTAGGTCTCAATTTAACTCTGCCAATTCTAGTGGAGGCTGATAATATTAAAAATATCTGTCATCCTGCCAATGCCGTGCCAGTAACAAGTCTAGCTCCCATGCTAGAGAAGGTTATGCCATCAGTTGTAAGCGTTAATGTTGAAGGTACAATGACACGCAAAACAGAATCTATGCAGCAATTTCAACCTTTCTTTGGTGGACCTTCATCGCCATTATGTCAAGAAGGATCTCCATTTCTTGGCTCCCCACTGTGCCAAGGAAGTAGTTCTAATGATAATTATAGCGTGGAAATTCCACAACAAAAATTTCGAGCTCTAGGTTCAGGAGTTATTATTGACTCCATAAAAGGCTACATCGTTACTAATAATCATGTACTAGAAAATGCCACAAAAATTCAAGTACAACTTAGTAATGGGGAAAAATATGATGCTAAAGTAATTGGTAAAGATCCTCGTTCTGATATTGCTTTAATTCAGATCCTAGCAGCCAAAAATTTAACGGCAATCATAATGTCAGACTCTGATGGTTTACGCGTTGGGGATTACACCGTCGCCATTGGTAATCCATATGGTCTGGGTGAAACTGTAACTTCGGGGATTATTTCTGCTCTCGGTCGAAGTGGACTAAATGCTGCAAATTACGAAAATTTTATTCAAACTGACGCTGCAATTAACCGTGGAAATTCAGGCGGTGCACTTGTAAATCTAGATGGCGAATTAATCGGAATTAATACTGCCATTCTAGCTCCAGACGGTGGTAATATTGGCATTGGATTTGCTATTCCATCAAATATGGTAAAGAATTTATGCAATCAAATGATTGCTTATGGACAAGTAAAAAGAGGAGAATTAGGTATTATTGGGACCGAGCTAAACTCGGAGCTAGCCAAAGCAATGAAAGTGAATATTCAGAGAGGTGCATTTGTTAGTCAAGTCCTGCCTCAATCTTCTGCAGATAGAGCTGGCATTCATGCAGGGGATGTAATTATATTAATCAATAATAAAACAATCTCTAGCTTTGCGGCTCTACGTGCTAAAATTGGATCTCTCCCAGTAGGGACCGCTATAGAGCTTGGGTTAATACGTAACGGAAAACTAATAAAAATAAACCTAGCTTTAGAAGAGAGCAACACAGAAAGAGCTTCTTCTGGTAGTATTTATGATGGAATCGAAGGAGCAAATCTTAGAAATTATAACAAAAAAGATATCAAGGGAGTACAAATTGAGACCCTAACACTAGGGTCAGCTGCGGCACGAATAGGATTAAAAAGGGATGATATCATTCTTGGAGTAAACCAACAGCCTATCAGCAACTTAACTGAACTAAAAAAAATGCTTGATAGTAAACCTACAGTAGTTGCGCTAAGGATTAAACGTGGTGAGAGTTTAATTTATTTATTGATGCAATAAATATATAAAATAAAAATTTTTTTTCAAACTCCAATGAGAATTATTTTTACTAAAAGTAATTTGATGATTAACTCGACAGTTTTTTTCATGATTTTATTCTCCGAATAATTTTAGAAAAATAATGTAATGTTGTTAAAAGAACACTAGATGCTACCTCAGGCTCTATCTTTAATCGTAAATTCAGAAAATTATATAACAATCATAAAAATAAAAAATTATTTAATGCCATGCTAATTCGTAAGGTAAAAGTAATGATAATTGTTACAGGCGGCGCAGGACTTATTGGAAGTAATATTATTGATGCTTTGAACCGACAGGGTCAAACTAATATTCTAGTCGTAGATAATCTAAAAAATGGTGCTAAATTTTTAAATTTATCAGATCTTGATATTTTTGATTATATCGATAAAATTGATTTTCGGATTGCTATTACAAAAAACACTAATTACTTTCTCAATATAGAAGCGGTGTTCCATGAAGGCGCATGCTCTTCTACTACTGAATGGGATGGTAAATACATGATGGACAATAACTATCAATACTCAAAAGAACTCCTACATTGGTGTCTTAAAAAAAATATTCCATTTTTATACGCTTCTTCTGCTGCAATCTACGGACAAAACACCTGCAACTTTCTTGAAGAACGCAAAAATGAGAGACCACTAAATATATACGGATATTCAAAAATGCTTTTTGACAATTATGTTCGTAAAATTTTACCAAAAGTATCATCACAGATATGTGGCTTACGGTATTTTAACGTCTATGGAGAACGTGAAACGCATAAAGGAGACATGGCTAGTATAGTGCTACATCTCTATCAACAGCTAAAAAACAACAACAACGCTCAATTATTCGTGGGAAGTAATGATTTTAAGCGAGATTTTGTTTATGTTAAAGATGTCGCATCAGTAAATCTATGGTGTTTAAAAAACTCCGTTTCAGGTATTTTTAATTGTGGATCTGGTCAAGCAGTATCTTTTGAAGAAGTAGCTCATGTTATGTTAAAATTTTATGAAAATAGTGTAATTGAGTACATTCCATTTCCAAAAAAACTTAAAGGATTCTATCAGGCTTTTACACAAGCTGATCTTAAGAAACTAAGAAAAATAGGTTATGACAGACCATTTCAAACTTTTTCTCAAGGTATTAGAAATTACATACAATGGCTACAATATAAAGCATGATTAGTTCTAAAAAGACAAAAATTCTAGTAATAGGCCCTTCTTGGATTGGTGATATGATGATGTCACAAAGTCTTTATCGTACCTTGAAAAGCCAAAATACTAACAGTATAATCGATGTGATAGCTCCTGCATGGTGCCATCCTTTGCTCTTGAGAATGCAAGAAGTTAATGAAGCGTTGCTTTTACCATTAAGGCATGATGCAGTCGGACTATCAATGCGTTGGCGTTTAGGTCAGATACTGCATCAGAAACATTATGATAAAGCCTTTGTTCTTCCAGGTTCTTTTAAGTCTGCACTTATTCCTTTTTTCGCTAAAATCCCTCATCGTATAGGATGGAGGGGTGAAATGCGCTATGGGTTACTTAATGACATACGTATATTGAATAATACTGCTTTTCCACTTATGGTTCAACGATATATAGCGCTATGTTATCATAGGTCACGCATAAGTAGTAGCAAAGATCTTCCGCAACCACTTTATATGCCGACTCTTAAAGTACAAGAAAAAGAAAAAAAGATCGCTCTTTACACTTATAAAATATATTCGAAACGACCTATTATTGGATTTTGCCCCGGAGCTGAATCTAATCTTCTTAAAAAATGGCCACATTATCATTATGCACAACTAGCAGAGTTTTTAATTAAAAATGGATATCAAATCCTCTTGTTTGGCTCTACTAAAGATCGTATTACTGGAGAACGCATTCTGCTAAATCTCTCTCAGGAAATCAAAAATTATTCTTTCAATCTTGCCGGTAAAACTAATCTACAACAAGCTGTAGTTCTACTATCTTGTTGTCATACTGTAATTAGTAATGATTCTGGACTTATGCATATTGCTGCTGCACTAAATCTTCCATTAATCGCACTATATGGACCCAGTAATCCTAACTTTACTCCTCCTTTATCAAAAAAATCTAAAATCATTTCTTTAGCTAGTAGCTGTGATTCATTACAAAACAGAAAAATCCATGAAGAATATCATCCTAGTCTTATCAAAATTACACCAGAAAGAGTCATTATGGAGCTAAAACTCTTGCATTACACTGTAGGAATATAAATGCTAGTTTTAATGATTAAAACTTCCTCTATGGGCGATGTAATACATTCACTACCTGCACTGACTGACGCTAGATTAGCTTTTCCTAATATGCATTGCGAATGGGTCATAGAAGAGAACTTTTCTGAAATTCCTACCTGGCACCCGGCAGTTTCTCACGTTATTCCAGTAGCAATTCGTCGCTGGCGAAAAAATTGGTTTAAAAACTTAATACGAAAAGAACGTATTAATTTTAAACATGCCTTACAATATCGTTCTTACGATGCAGTGATTGATGCTCAGGGCTTAATAAAAAGTGCTGCCTTAATAAGCCGTTTTGCTACAGGTACAAAACACGGAGGTGATATCTATAGCATAAGAGAACCTGTTGCTAGCTGGTGGTATGATAAGCGTTATGCTATCAACAAAAATCAACATGCTGTGCAACGAATACGAAGTCTCTTTGCAAAAAGCCTAAACTATACACTACCAACGACGATAGGTGATTATGGAATTCTACAACACTTTAAAAAAAATCAACCAATAAAAACCAATGACTATCTAGTTTTTTTGCACGCAACTACAAAAGATAAAAAACAATGGCCAGAGATGCATTGGAGGACACTCATTAACTCTTTACAACCTGAAAGGGTCATGATTAAACTACCCTGGGGAACGCATAATGAATTTTTGCGCGCTCAAAGACTAGCACAAGGTTTAAGCTATGTAGAAGTCTTGCCTAAATTAATGTTAAAAGAAATAGCGCATATACTTATAGGAGCCAAAGCAATAGTATCTGTAGATACAGGGTTAAGTCAGCTCGCTGCCGCTCTCAACTGTCCGAATATTACTTTGTATGGGCCAACTAATGTAGATTTGATTGGTGGTTATGGTCATAATCAAATTTCAGTGCTTTCCTTACAAAAAAACATGGCAGAAATAAGCCCTCAAAAAATTCAATTAATTCTTAAACAGCTCCTCATATGAAACAACCTCATCTCATGAATCTCAGGTAAATAAGAGAGCTAAGCGCTTATTACTACATATGTTGATTTTCCTTCTAATTAACAAAATATTATTCTATATATAATCAATAAAATTCCAGTGAGACTTAATGTCATCTCAAGAACAGAAAGTATGTTTTTTGAATAATTATTTAATAATCTGCTTATACATTGTCCATAATTTTTAAAAAATATTAACTATTATATAAAGTTTCTAAAATATCTACTGATTTTTTTATTGTTTAGGGTTTTTGTGCATAAATGTTCAATAAAAAAATATTTAGTTCTATATTATAATGATAGCTTATCATGGTACTTTACGATAAATGCTAAAATCAAGAATTTTTTGTGTACTCAATAGTATTATCTTAGCTTTTAAAACATCAAAAGATTATGGAGTTACACTTTGATCTTCCTTATTATGTTTATGATCTTTTATAATATTTTAATTCAAAAAAAATATTGTCACATATCAAATATATTAATGAAATAAAAGAGCCAATAGTGATCAAAACTATCATCAATTGGGCTATAATGCAAAATTATATACTATATATAACTTTGATTATGATTCATTTCAAGAAAAAATTAAAAATGTTATATGATTTGATGGCAAAAATTCTAAAATAAATAATATTTACTATGAGTATTTAATATTACACTACAATTTTTGTTACCAAAAACTCTCAAACGAGATCACATTAATGTATATCTGAGATTTTATAAAAAATTAAATTATTTTTAATTTACTAAAAAATATAAATTATGGTAATTAACAAAAGAAATATAAAAAATTCATTAAACACATCTATACTTAATAGTAATAATTTCTTGAATATGAATTTTTTTTAAGAAATGATAAATACTGTTAATTTTGTAAAATATTATAGCAAGTGAGTAAATATATAGATATTATCTATATATAACAATTTGGTATAGTAAATAATATATAAATTGTTTCGGTAAGATTTTACGATTTCTCTAGCAGATTTTAAATACAATTCTTAGCCAATTTTTCTTTAGATATATTATGATGGGTCGTGCAGGACTTGAACCTGCGACCAATTGATTAAAAGTCAACTGCTCTACCAACTGAGCTAACGACCCAATCTGGTGGGTAATGACGGACTCGAACCGCCGCCCCCCTCCGTGTAAAGGAGGTGCTCTACCAACTGAGCTAATCACCCATATTATATTAATATTATATTAATAACATAATTATTATATATCATTTACCAACTAAGTCAATAATTTTACAATATCTATCTTTTCTTTAACACAAACTTTTAAAAATCTTGTAAAATACATTTCGCATAATATGTTATATATTATCGTAATTAGATACATAGTTGTCTTCATATAAATTGCATAGATATCTATACCTTAAAAGTAAATAATTTATAATTATACATTAACATTATAAAAAAAATACTACTCTTAAATTTAAGAAATATAGTAAAAATTTATACTCCACCTGAAAGGATAATCTTTCTTTTATAATAAAACAGTACGATTACCATTTAAAAAGACCCGATGCGTTAAAATTTGATTTAATGCCTGACTAAGTACGTTTTTTTCTACATCATGACCGAGTCGAATCATATCTTCTACTGAATAACTATGATCAATATGAATAGCATCCTGCATGATAATTTGGCCAGCATCTAACTGATTAGTTACATAATGTGCAGTAGCTCCGATAATTTTCACGCCACGAGCATAAGCCTGGTGATATGGACGTGAACCAACAAATGCAGGAAGTAAAGAGTGATGAATATTAATAATCTTATTAGGATAACGACGCAAAAACTCTGGTGTCAGTACGCGCATATATTTAGCAAGCACTATATAATCAGGTTGATAAAGAGTAATACTATCAGTAATATTTTTTTCCTGCTCTAAACGCGTCAGGCCTTCATTTTTTAAAAAAATAAAAGGCACATCAAAACTATGAACTAACTGACTTAATCGCTTGTGATTACTAATTACTGCAGAAATCTCAACATCTAACTCACCATAAGCACTTTTTACTAATAGATCCCCTAAACAATGAGCCTCTTGACCGACCAAAATAACGATCTTACGGCGATCAATATCTTTTAAGAAATATTGTGAGCCAATTGGAAGCAAGATATCAAGATCTTTAAAAAAATTGTCTTGATGATAAAAACAACCAGCCAGTTCAGCACGCATAAAAAAATAAGAAGTTTTGTTGTCAGTAAATTGATTATTTTTTAAAATATTGAATTTATATTGACAACATATAGCAGTAATTTTTGTGATTAACCCTGCTACGTCAGGACATACAATTTTTAAAACTTTTTGTTGTTGTATGCTGTCTTGCATTGTGCTTATGGTCCTTATATATACAGTAACACCCTAATTAATCTTAATTAATATTATTCTTATAATCTATAGTAAAATTAAAATTTTATACTATACATATCTTGCTTAAAAATAATCGCTATGATTGAATCCATATGTTTATGAGTAAAAAAAGTTACTTTTAATGAATAACTATTAATAATATTGTAGAAAATTTTTGTATTATATCACTATACAGTCAACTAATATTTTGATATTGATCGGAGGGCTATTATTAGAGAAGAAAAATTGTTCATTTTAACAACTTAGCGCCATAAAAATTATATATTAAATCATATAAATTTTACTTAATAAATTAATGATCCATTAATAGTAATTACAAGTAGTATGGATTTTCTTAATATTGAAAAAAAAATAACCCCATGATTACTTAATATATAGATATAAACACGTTTATATCAATTATAACATAAAAAATGTCAATATAAATATGATATAAAATACCCTAAAGTTTAACTTTTAATTAGCATAAATGTATAATACTAAATCTATATTTTAATTTTTTACAACGGTAATATATAGAATATATATTCCATTATAATCTATTAAAATCTATTAAAATAATAGTCCTATCATATAATAATAAATAATAAAGAAATCTAACTTTTAAAATTGATTGTATTGCTAAAATAATTTTCCATATTTTGATAATTATTTTTCTTGATGTGTATTATTCAAGATATTATATGTAACATATCAATTTTTTAATGACATATTTAAAATGTGCTATGAAACAAAAAAATAAATTTCATACAAATTACAAATATACCATATTATGCGTATATATTTCTTAATTTTTAAACTCTTTTTCTATGTTTTAAACTTGCAATACTAAAACTGAATAAAATTCTATACGCTAAAATATTTAATATTTAAACGTAAATCAGTCATAGACATGAAAATTAAAAATAGTAGATAATTTTAAAAAAAGAATATAACAATATAAAATTATTTAATCTATTTTTTATGACTTATGTTATATAGGTTTACACTAAATTCAAATAGAGTAAATATTTTAGCAAATAATTAATATTTTAGGAAGATTTTGGTGGAGCTGGCGGGAGTTGAACCCGCGTCCAGAATTGTTCTGCTATCAGAACTACATGCTTAGTATAGTTATTGTTTTCATTAAATAGTCGCGAACTAACACGCCACTAAAAACTAGCTTAATTTTATTTAACACATTAACCAAAAGCAAAGCTGATGTGCGATCTCTTTATAAATATGACCTTTCTTGATCCCGTCCTCAAGAGAATAGGCTAGGAGAAAGGACGCCTTTAGTTTATTAGACTAATTACGCTGCTAAAGCGGCAGGCGAAAAACTATCGTCATTTGCAACTATTTTTTTACGGCTTTTAACGAGGCAAACCGCCCCTCGGCATGCTCCTAAAGTTTTACATATTCTGTCGAATCCATAATCAGCCCCATAGAATAATATTCTCTTATAATATATCTATTTTATTTATATTGCACTATTTAGTTAAAAATTTATTTTTTGTTATACGCATCTTCTCTATCCTCCAATTTCGTTCTTTGATTACTTCTCGCTTATCATGTTGTTTTTTACCTTTTCCGACACCAATCTTCAATTTAGCCCATGAATTTTTCCAGTACACTGATAATGAGATTATACTATATCCATGCCGCTGAACTATATTAGACAATATATTCAATTCGTGCTTGCCAAGAAGTAACTTCCGAGCACGCTTTGCGTCGCACTGCGTATCTGGTGAAGCAAAATGCAGAGCTGAAATATTTGAGTTAATTAAAAATGCTTCCTTGCTATTTAAAATTATATAACTTTCTTTGATATTTACTTGACCAGCGCGAAGAGCCTTTACCTCCCATCCTTTCAGTAATAATCCGGCCTCAAATTCTTTTTCAATACAATATGAATAATAAGCATATTTATTCATAGCAATTGAGATATAAACAGGTTGATTTGATTTATTCATAACAATAGAAGCACTAGTAATACCTATAATGAGCTTTTTAAAGATCAAGAAGCTAACAGAAAAACAATGAAATATATTCTATTTCATTACTATAATTATTTTACATATAGCATCTATAATAACATTTTAGATAAAACGCTTTGCGCTCTACTAGACTAGCTCCGAACTATAGCAATTTAACAATTTAACAATTTAGCAATTTAGCAATTTAGAAATTTAGCAATTTAGAAATTTAGCAATTTAGAAATTTAAAAATTTATTCTAAGCAAAATATATTATCTTGTCAATCATCGCTATACTATTAAAAGCAATAATTAATTTAATTTTGTCTGTTTACGCTGAACTAATAGTTATTACTTAATTCGAAAATAGCATAAAACTTATATTAAAGTTATCTATAAAATCAAGTCACAAAATATAATAAACAAAAATATTAATGCAGTGCTAACCTAAAAAGATTGAAAATGATATCCGATTTCTATAAAATAGAATAATTAATTTATTCAATACCTAAAAAAATTAAAATGAGATTCTCCTAACATAAATATAACTAAGATTATCATCTTTAGATAAAGAAGAGTTATTCTATACTATATTTATATTCAAATTCTAAAATAATTATTTTACATTAATATAATTAATACAGCATTAACCTCAATATTAAATATATTCCACATACTGTTATAGATAGACAGTGTTCGGAATGTTAAGAGAATTTTTCAAAAATCTAATCAACTGATATTAATAGTATAAAGCAAATCATTTTATGAGATAATTAACAAAAAATTTTTTAAAAAATAAAAATAAAAAATATACAATATTTTAAATAATCGCGCACAAGCTTCTGTGTTTATTAAGAAAAGATAACAAGACATTACTGGAATAAGCTGGAATAAGCATGACCCAGATAAATTGTTCTATATTTGTACCATTTAGCGTTACAAAAATGTATTCTCTAGTTAATGATATAGAGAGTTATCCGGAATTTGTATCAGGATGCGTTAGTAGTCAAATTCTAGATTCCAGCCCAATTGAAATGACTGCTTCTATGGATATTTTTACTACAGGCATTATGCGCCAAACCTTAGTGACTCGTAATACATTAATCAATAATCATAGCATTCAAATACAATTGATTAAAGGACCATTTCAAGAACTTAATGGTATCTGGCGTTTTAGCGCTGAAAATGCAGAGTCTTGCCGAATAACATTTAATTTATATATAGAGTTTAATCATATATTTATGGAGCTAGCTTTTAATAAGATATGTAAAACGATCAGTAAACACTTTTTAGAAGCATTTAGTCGGCGAGCAAAAGAGGTTTACTTTGTCTAATATTTTAGTTGATATTGTTTATGCTTTACCAAACAAGCAATATTTTTATCGTGTAGAATTACTTTCAGATAGCAGTGTAGAGAAAGCTATTATAGTCTCTGGTATCTTAGACTTGCGCCCAGAAATTAATTTACAAAAAAATAAAGTGGGAATTTTTAATCAATTCGTTACATTAAATGATAAACTTCATAATGGTGATCGTATTGAAATATATCGCCCTATAATAGCATTAAAAAGATCTTCTTTAGCATTACTAAATCACAATAATAATATAGAGTAGTAATCTATACATTATTACATTTTCAGTATGCATAATTACTTTCATTTATAATGATATCTATTTGTATTAGTATTTTCTATGTACCTATTGTAAATAGCACGTATCCTATTTTACATATAAGATAGTTTTCTATACATTTTTAAATGAAAAACTCTATATAACATATAACTTGTATTTGAAAAAAGATTTTTAAAACCTACGATAAAACAAATTTTCGTAGTTATTCGAACCTTATCATTTTAGATACACAATGCTCTCAATTTAATTTTAGATAACTAATTACAGTAAAGAGAATCTACTAATCTCTGAAAAAACTAAAAATACTCTCAAAGAGCATCTATCATTGAAGTATTTTTAGTTTTTATCCTTCTAATCTACATTAGTAGACAACAAAACATATAAACACACATCTGAATCAGATCAAGAAACAAACATTAAAAAAACAACAAAAATAAACTGCATGATATTAAGTCATATTGGATATACTATATATTATTCTATGCTTTATAACATATAAAGTATGATATAATTTAAACTTTATAGCTATAATAATGATCAAAACTCACATAAACTAAATAATTATTCAATTCATATCTATAAACTATAACTATATACATTAGTTAATAAATTACTAATTATTATATAGATTTATACGCTATAATTATACTAAGAATCGATTACTTGGTATCAAAATCATTTTTGATGATTATCAAATCACAACTTTATTCCGGCAAGTATTATTCTTATAATAAGTTCAAATAATATTTAATATTAACTCTATATAAATAACTTACCTTTTACTTTATTATATGTAACTATAAAGTACAATCATAATATTTACAGCGCATCAAGCCTATGAGGTTTATTTTAAAAGCCCGTGTCAAGATATAAAATAAAATATATCCTGTCTAATGCTCACGAATCTGCAAGAACATAATTTCTGGATAACGTTCTTGGATCATCTGTAATTTTACCATGCTGCTGACGAGATAAGTTAAGTTACCAGCACCGTCAATAGCCAAATTACTCTCATTATAATGCCGAAATTGTGTAAATGCCTTATTATTATCGCATACTACCCATCTTGCAGTAATGATATTTATCATCTTATACATGGCGTTAACATTATACTCACTTTTAAGGCGTGAAACAACTACATCAAATTGTAGCGCACCTATCGCTCCAACAATCAAATCATTGTTATATACCGGTCGAAATATTTGCACAGCACCTTCTTCTGATAACTGTATTAAACCCTTTAGAAGTTGTTTCTGCTTCATAGGATCGCAAAGAGAGATGCGACGAAACAGTTCTGGAGCAAAATTTGGAATACCAGTAAACTCTATTTTTTCACCTTCTGTAAAGGTATCCCCAATATGAATTGCACCATGATTATGTAATCCAATTATATCACCTGGATATGCTTCAGTAGCCTGTAAACGGTCATCAGCCATAAATGTTATCGCATAAGCAATCATCAGATCTTTTCCAGTTCTGACTTGATGTAATTTCATTCCTTTTGTATATTTTCCGGAGACTACTCGCATAAAAGCTACTCGATCACGATGTTTTGGATCCATGTTAGCTTGAATCTTAAATACAAAACCGCTAAATTTTTTATCATTCGCGGTTATAGTTCGCAAATTTGTACGCCGAGGCATCGGGGATGGCGCCCACTGAATAATCCCATCAAGCATGTGATCAACTCCAAAATTACCTAATGCAGTACCAAAAAATACTGGAGTTAATTCGCCACTTCTAAATGTCTGACAATTAAATGCATAAGACGCACCATGAATTAATTCCAGATCTCTTCTCAGTTGATCTGCAAGATTTTCACCAATGGCAATATCTAAATCTGGATTATATAAACCTTGAATTTTATTTACTTTTTGAATAATGTGGCCCTGACCAGATCGATACAGATATGTAATATCTTTATATAGATGGTAAATTCCTTTAAATAATTTTCCACAACCTATAGGCCAAGTTATCGGAGCGCAGATAATTTTAAGGTTGCTTTCTACTTCATCTAGAACTTCTATAGGATCACGAATATCACGATCTACTTTATTCATAAAAGTGATAATCGGTGTGTTTCGCAATCGAGTAACATTCATGAGCTGACGGGTTCGATCTTCTACACCTTTTACAGAATCTATCAACATAAGACAACAATCTACTGCTGTTAAAGTGCGATAAGTGTCTTCAGAAAAATCTTCATGTCCTGGGGTATCTAGAAGGTTAATTAAACTGCCTTGGTAAAAAAACTGCATTACGGACGTAGTTACAGAAATACCACGTTGTTTTTCTATAGTCATCCAATCAGATTTGCTGTATTTATTAGAAACAGAACCTTTAGCCGCAGCAGCAATTTGAAAAACTTGTCCGAATAATAGCAACTTTTCAGTAATAGTGGTTTTACCAGCATCTGGATGAGCAATAATAGCAAACGTACGTCGACGCAAGACCTCTTGCGTATAAGATAAATTGAGCATAAAATTCTTCTAATTTAACATAGAGATACTATGTAATACTGAATTGCAACGTAAAATTATTACTGACTTCATTAAACTGTAAATATTTTATTCATGCAAGTGAGAGCTATTATTTTATACACGCCTAATAAGCATTTAAAAAATCATAGAATATGTCAGCATACATAAAACAATAAGATAAAAAATTATCACTAACTCAAAATATTCACACAAGAAATGGTATTTTCTATAATATTAATAACTTTAGATAAACTAATCCGTACTATCTCCTATTCTCTAAAATTATTCTTAATATAATTAACTTGTTCAATATCTGAATTAAAAGGCCTATTTAACAAAAAAACTATAAATATAAAAAACTAAAATAATTTTTCAATACATCTCTGGGAATGTAGTTTATTTAGATACTGACAAATGATTTTCAGAAAACTATAGAGAAACACATGATTAATAAACCAATTATATAAATAAAATGGTAAATATACATAAGTATACGATATCTTACAATTCTCCATTCCGTTTCTTCTATACCAATCATTATTTTTAATAAGTAACCTTATAACATCTCTAAAAATGACCGTATGCACATCATATAATACCTCAAACTATTCGTCATTTTTAACCTAGCGTATACTAGGTCACATAATAGGATCTAATCAAAGACAATTACTTCTATAAAATTGCATCATCTGAATGCTGTAAATATTAAAAACCTACGCTATCGCACTTCTAATATCATAGTATAATACTATATCATCAAGATTTTATGAGGCATCTCGCCAAGAATGTAGGGGATATTTATCTGTATCTTACTATGAGATACAACTGGCTCATAATAATGTCGAACATACTAAAAATGATATCGAATATACATCGATCGCACACCCCCTTATACTGCATATGTTTTATATATAAAAACCCATGAACTTATTAGTATGATTTATATCATATTGAAAGTTAGTGAATGATGTACTATTATTCATATTTTACTTATTCTTTTATTGAAGTGGTACTTATTCTAGGCACATAAGGCACATAATTAATCAGTAAAGTATATTCTATCATTAGATCTCTAGTTCAATTTATACTGCTAGTATTATGAATTATTTCACTAATCACATGCAAGATATATCTAAATAACATTGTTGCTGTAAGGATATTCAAGTAATATTATTGCGTTCATCAACCCTAAAGCATAAGATATATAGATACAACCTGTCTGGAAGATTTTTTATACATCTATGCTATAGTATACAAGAAGATATATTATTCAGTTAATTTCATGCTCAACTAAAAATATTATTTATATTTTATATATAAAAACAATATTTTTTTTGCTTAACACATATATCTATCTTTTAAAAAAGACTCAAAAAATTTTATATAAAAAATATAAATTTTTACAAAACATATATTCATCTTATACAATATATTTACTATTTTAAACTTGTTAATGCTCTGATAAAATATTCTATATAATTTAAGTCACAATAATTCATTTCTAATCATATTTTTATTATTATATAATATACAATAAATTTCGCAGTATATATTGATGTCATCTAGGATAAATATGAGTAAAAGCACTGCACAGATTCGTCAAGAATTTCTTAATTTTTTTCATAGCAAAGGGCATCAGATTATAACTAGTAGCCCACTGATACTACCTAATGATACAACACTATTATTTACTAATGCTGGCATGAATCAGTTCAAAAGTATTTTTCTTGGACAAGAAGAACCAAAATATACTCGCGTAACTACTGCTCAACGTTGTTTAAGAGTCGGTGGTAAACATAATGACCTAGAAAAGGTAGGCTATACTGCGCGTCATCATACATTTTTTGAAATGCTTGGAAATTTTAGTTTTGGTGATTATTTTAAACAAGAAGCAATCTCATTTGCCTGGGAATTGCTCACTAGTCCAAAATGGTTTGGACTACCAAAACATAAACTATTAGTTACAGTATACGCAGAAGATAATGAAGCTTTTAACATTTGGGCAAAAAACATTGGGCTACCTCTTGATCGCATTATTCGAATCGGTAACAACAAAGGCGGCCCATATGCCTCGGATAACTTTTGGCAAATGAGCGAAACGGGGCCTTGTGGTCCATGCTCTGAAATATTCTTCGATCATGGTGATCATATTCCAGGAGGAGTACCAGGTAGCACAGAAGAAAATGGAGATCGTTATATTGAAATATGGAATCTTGTATTTATGCAGTTTAATCGTAAATCTGATGGCACAATGATACCTTTACCGACACCAGCAGTTGATACAGGGATGGGGCTAGAACGTATTGCAGCAGTTATTCAAAATGTTCATTCAAATTACAATATTGATCTATTTAAAGCACTAATTAAATCAATTATTCAAATTACAGGTACTACAAAAATTCATGATCAATCACTACACGTTATTGCCGATCATATTAGGTCATGTGCGTTTCTTATTGCAGATGGCGTGCTACCATCAAATGAGAACCGATCTTATGTGTTACGCCGTTTAATCCGCAGAGCTATACGTCACGGATACACATTAGGCGCACAAAAAGGTTTCTTTTTCAAACTAGTATCTCCATTAATTCATGCTATGAATGAAGGTGCAGAGATTCTTAAGAAAAATCAAGATAAAGTAGAAGAAGTTCTAAAAACTGAAGAAGAAAAATGCGTAAAAATACTAAAAAATGGACTTCTTCTATTAAATCAAGAACTGAGAAAAACACCAGGAAATATACTTAATGGTAAGGTAATATTCCGCTTATATGATACATTTGGGTTTCCCGTAGAATTAATTGAGGATATATGTAACGAGCGTCATATATCCATAGATAAAGTAGGCTTTACGCTTGCTATGCAAGAACAGCGCCAGAAAGCAAGAAATGCAAGTGGTTTTAATACTAATTATAACAATATACTTTATATCACTCATAAATCAAAATTTAAAGGTTATGATCGTTTACAACTAAATGCGATCATTTCTATGATCATTGTTAATGAAGAAATAGTAGACACTATCTATTCCGGGCAAGATGGAATCATAATTCTGGATTACACCCCCTTCTATCCTGAAGGAGGTGGGCAAATTGGCGATATCGGTACTCTCAAAGCTCATCATGATACTTGTTTTATAATAAAAAACACAAAAAAATACTCTCAAGCTATTGGGCATATTGGCACACTCAGTCATGGAAAACTCAGTACAGGTGACACTGTTTTAGCGCAAGTTGATGAACCAAATCAAACAAGTATTCGCCTCAATCATTCAGCGACTCATCTACTACAAGCTGCCTTACGCCTTATTCTTGGCCCAAAAGTTATGCAAAAAGGATCGCTAATTACTGCACAAAGTTTACGTTTTGATTTTTCATATGATCAGCCAATGACACAGCAAGAAATTCGTCAAGTAGAAATAATAATTAATAAACAAATCCGTCGAAACGTACCGATTGAAGTACACATCATGGAACTAAATAAAGCTATAAGTCTTGGAGCTATAGCTTTATTTAATGAAAAATATGACCAATATGTTCGAGTTTTAAAAATAGATGACTTTTCTATAGAGCTATGTGGAGGAACGCATGCTCATCGTACAGGCGATATCGGACTGTTTCATATAACTTCTGAATCAGGTAATGCATCAGGGATAAGACGTATTGAAGCGGTAACTGGAGAAGAAGCATTATTACATATATACTACCCATATGACACATTAGCAGAAATTGCTCAACTAGTAAAATCTAATCACCGTAATCTATATAAAAAAGTCAACTCTCTCATAGCATATACGCATACTTTAGAAAAACAATTACAGAAATTACAAAACCAACAGATTATACAAGAGAGTTTATTATTAAGAAAACAATCTATAACAATAAAAAATACTAAAATAATAATCAGCCATATAAACATTTTAGAGCCTAAAATGCTCCGCATCCTAGTTGATAATCTTAAGCATCACCTAGGATCAACAATTATTGTATTAGCAATGATTTCGAACGGCAAAATCTCTCTAATTACTGGTGTAACCAAGGATCTCATTCATCATATTACAGCTACTCATCTCTTAGAGTATCTAGCAAAACAGGTTCACGGCAAGGGCGGGGGAAGCCCATATCTAGCTCAAGCAACTGGTATAAATATAGAAGCTTTGCCTACAGCGTTAACTAACGTAAAATCATGGATCTCAGATAGATTAAACTAATCTTACGTGCAGGAAAGTTATTTTTACATTGACAAAGAAGTATGTTTGTTTTTATGCTTCAATAAGTTTTATTAATTATCATACAATTTTCTCTTACTTAGAGTGTAATGTTATCTAAAAAAATTCTATATTATTTCGAATACATGAATCAAATTACAAGAATATAAGCAATGTATTCATTAAAACAGAAAATTAACCTACAAAATATACTGTATAATAAATATGTTCTTATACAAACAAGCCTATCAAGGTACTCAGAAAAATCGTTCTTTAAATTATCTAAAGAAACTTAAGATTATAATATCTATGGTAAGAGTATCATATGGCTTTTTATCTATATTTGATCTTAATCAATAGAATAAGATAGTATAGTATATATTTAAGACTATAGTGTCTGAGCTAGCATATAACGTAGTATTCTAATATTTTTTTAGAACTCTCGAACCCAGTGCGACCACTATATTAATCTGTTTAGGAGACAACAATGCTTATTCTAACTCGTCGAGTTGGTGAAACCCTGATGATCGGTGACGAAGTAACTGTTACTGTATTAGGAGTCAAAGGTAATCAAATACGTATTGGTGTTAACGCTCCTCAAAAAATTTCAGTGCATCGTGAAGAAATTTATCAGCGTATACAAGCAGAAAAAACACAGCAAACAATTTACTAATATATCTTTTATTCAGTATCGGCATAATCTAAAACAAATCTGTATGTGTCATGCAGCTAGTTTCTTGATATCTATCATATGATTCATAGAATCTATATGATAGATATCATAATTTCGTCAAAATAATTTTATCAAACACTAAAATACAAATAATTTATAACAAGCATGCAATGACAATAAGATAAAAACTTAGTTATATGACTATAAAAATATCATTTTATAATCAAAACTTTATATACTAATTGTAAAATATAGTATAATATTAAATATAATTTATTATAGGATTATTTTATCATTTAAATTAATGATATTATATTATTATATACATATATTCTGCTCATAATATATAAATTCAATAAATTAAAAATTTTTTTTAATAAGAGATATACTTAATTAAGAGTATAAAAATCATTATTTATAATAATACCATTTATTCAGTTAAATATTAAAATAATTTAGAATTATAATATTAACTATTATCATATATAAGATACTTTTGTATATTATATGAATTGCAACATTCTATTTCTCGTATAAAGATATAATAAAAATATACACCAATTAGAATTAAAATATTAGAATTGTAAAGTAAAATTGCTAAAATAAAAATAATTTGTATTAAATTATAAAAATTTAATAAAAATTTTTTTATAGGGTATGCAGTAAACTATAGTTATCTATGTAAAAAAAATATGGCCAGCATGATCAAAATTATATGCAGCTACAATCCTGCTCAATAACACGATAAGATACTGGTCATTCTGATCAAACCTAAAACTAGCCTGGTCTGCTTTAATCTTAAACAATATTTATATCACGTAATCAATAGACACTTGTACTAGTGGTTTTATTAAAACCATCATTTCAATATCCAACCAATGCATCAAAAATTACACCTTACTAGGACATAGGAAAATTATAGAATTTTATTCTACAATAAGAGGTGCACAAAATACATCAAATGATGACTAAAATTTTTTCTAACAAAAATCAATTTTACAAGCACTATTCATGTGATTATTATTAGATACCTAGTTAGGGAAATACTTAAAACCCAAATAACTATCTTATTTATTCTGCTCTTAGTTTTCTTTTGTCAGAAACTAGTAAAAATATTAGGGTCCGCGGTAGAAAATGATATCCCGATTGATATAGTTATTACAGGACTGGCTCTTGGTATACCAATTATGACGCAGCTAATCCTGCCGTTGAGTTTAGTTTTAGCTATTTTAATTACACTAGGCAGGCTATACACTAACAACGAAATTATCGTGATGCATGCTTGTGGTCTAAATAAACACGTGTTAATGCAAGCCTCCATGGTAATCATACTTTTAAATATATTTATAGCATCTGTTAACAGTGGCTGGATAGGACCCTGGTCTGCAGGATATCAATATAGGCTCATACAAAATACAAAAATGACTCTTAGCGCAAAATCATTAATTCCAGGTCAATTTCAAAGATCAGCTGATGGAAACATAGTGTTCTTTGTTGAAAAAATCAAAGATAACATTTTTCAAAAAATCTTTCTTATACAATTACAGAAAAAGAGGCACAGTCAACCTTATATTATTACTGCAGAATATGGGCAAATTAATCGCAGAAAAGATGGCGCTCAAATCATTACATTAAATAACGGGGCACAATTCGAAGGAACTGCATTACTTTGTAATTTTCGGGTGACACATTTTAAAAACTATCAAGCAATAATTTACCCTCCACGCATCAACCAAACAATTTATCATGCCGAACAAATGAGCTTGCCTGTTCTGTGGTATTCTAATATAAAAAAACCTGACTACCACAGTGAATTGCACTGGCGTTTAACACTTATTTTCTCAGTGTTTGTTATGGGGCTGATCGTTATTCCACTGAGTGGGGTCAATTCTAAACATGGACGCTTACTTTCAATGTTACCAGCGATTCTTTTATATCTCATCTTCTTTTTGCTACAAAGCTTAATGCAGTCTAGTGGTAAAAAGGGTTTTATAAACCCCGCGATCTCAATGTGGTTAATTAACCTTACCTATTTATGTATAGGTATAATATTAAATGTGTGGGATACTATGCCAATGCGTCGACTTCGTGAGCGCTTTATCCGAAAAGATGTAATTTTAAATGCTTAATATACTTGATAAGTATATTTGTAAAACAATATTTTATAATATTCTTGCAACACTCTTTGTATTAGTATCTCTTTCTAGTGTAATTAAATTTGTCGATCAATTAAGAAAAATCGGACAAGGAACATATACTGCACTTGGTGCTATGATATATACAACCTTTAGTATACCTAAAGATATTGAGTTATTTTTTCCAATGGGGGCACTATTAGGAGCATTAATAGGATTGGGCACCCTTACGCAAAATAGAGAACTAATTGCAATGCAAGCATTGAGTTTTACTCGTGTAAAAATTGCAAAATCAGTAATGACAATTACTATTCCTCTTATATTTATTATGATGGTTATCAGTGAATTTATTGCTCCTATAGGAGAGCAAATAGCACATAACTATAGAGACAACAAGCTAATGAATACAACACTTAGCCTTAATCAAATGGGAGTATGGGCCAAAGATAATGAAAATTTTGTATTTATTAAACACATTTATAGATCTAATTATATTTTCGGCCTTACTATTTATTGCTTTGGTCAAAGTTTTGATAAAAACAGACCTCTTCAAATTATAAAATATGCAAAATCTGCTAAATATAACACAAATAAAAAATTTTGGATATTAGAACAAGTTGATCAAGCTGATTTTAGAAATATAAAACAAATTAAACATACTTATGCACTACATCAAAATTGGCGTACTTCTATCATACCTGAAAAACTACAAATAATTGCTCTTAATCCAGAGACATTATCAATTAGAGGGCTATATAGTTATACGAAGTACTTTCAGCAAACCGGCCAAGTCAGTATGCGTTATAGATTTAATCTATGGAGAAAAATTTTTGACCCCTTATCTTTAATGGTAATGATTTTAATGGCAATATCATTCCTTTTTGGCCCATTTCAAGATATAACAATAAACATTAAAATAGTTATAGGTGTTATTTTAGGTTTTGTATTTTACGTTCTAAATCAACTCTTTGGACTACTTAGTGTAATCTGTCACATCCATCCCCTTTTAGGTGCTTTGCTTCCAAGCATAATATTTTTTACTATTAGTCTTGTAATATTGGTGGCATGGAAACAATAAAAGAAATATCAAACATATAAAAACACTTTTTTTCTAACCTTATGAAATAGATTAATATTAATATAAAATATAACCTTACATAAGATCTCTAATATAAAACGCTCAGACTGATTAACTCCATAATATAATCATAATAAGCGGATAATGTTTTAGGCACTCTTAAGAATTTCTGATATAAATACAACTTATGATATATAATACTATTCATATTAAGAAGATACTATCTATGTTATTATAATAATAAAATTTTAGTATTACTTGGATATTAAGATTATTTTTGTTATTTTACTCATTATGGTAATCAGAAGTAAGATGCTGACTGTATAAATTTTTCTAATTACTGAAAATTTCTGTAATTATATTTACTGATCTGATGAGATAAAATTCTTTATAAATTAAGCGAGCTATCTCTCACAAGAGACTTATTTAGCATTGACGCTATAAAAATAAATATAATACATTTATATAAAAATATTTATTACTTATCTAGCTGAACAGGAGCATTATCAAAAAATTATTTGATATGTCATTCTTGCTATACTATTTTCTTTAGTTGAGATATCAAGCAATATATTTTTATAAAGATTAAAATCATTAATCTTTATAATGAGAAATATCATATTCCCACTGTAATAATTGTTCTGTTAACAATAACTCACAGTTGATTCCTGAAATTGTTAACAACCTATATCGACATATCATCCATTGGCGCATACTATCATTAAGTATATTTATTGGTAACCGTTTTGCAATATCAATCACTAACGATGTTTGATCTATATTACTAATAAACTGCATTGCACCTTGAGTCCACTTTGCTGCATCAAGCAATAAAGAGCATAACCATTCTATACATCTAATTGTATTATTCTGATATAGTATTGGTAATAAACTCAATATATCACCATCAATGGCTTTAAAAAAAGCATTGCATATTTGTAAGCGATGCTTCCAGCATGACTCTGATAATAATTCTAACGCTTTAACCGGCGCCCCAAAAGATAAACGAAGCGCTACATTATGTTTTTGCATATCCGAAGGATGATGACGATGTAACCACATCAGACTTAACTTTTTATCAGGAACAGATAATTTCCATACAACACAGCGATTACGTAATGTCTCTAACAAATAATCAGAGTCATGAAGATAAAGAACAAACCAAGTATTAGCAGGTGGCTCTTCTATGACTTTTAATAATGCATTAGAAGCAGAATCTGTTAATTGATGTGCTTCTAACAAACAACACACCTTAGCGCCACCTAAACTAGCATGATGATACAATTTTTCTTTAATTTTACGAACACTATCAATACCAATAGTATTCTGACCTTTTTGTGATTCTAGATGATATAAATCAGGATGATTTCCAGAAATCATTAACTGACAAGAATGACATTTTCTGCAACTTTTTATTTCTTGTGGTTGATGGCACATCAACCATCTCTCTATTGCTCGAACTAACAATTTAGAGCCTATGCCAGGTACAGATTGAATTAATAACGCATGATGTCCACGATTTAATATATATTGCGTAAGTATTTGACGATAACTATCATTCAACCAAGGGTACCAGTGCATTACTATTCCTATCTTTAACTAATTTATTTTTATATTTTGTAGATACAATTACATTACACAAACCTATGACTACAAAAGTAGTATATTAATCACTTGGACTGAAATTATAGCAATCGAAGAACACTAAACTCATATTTACTGATCAAATATTAAGTGTTCAAAAATACACAACTTTTTCTAGATTGACATAATTTTATGCTCATGTAATTTCTTTAAGGGTTGCAAGAAAAACCTAGAATACGCTATCTATCTACAATATTAGGCACTTACTGACTGATTAACATCTTTAAGTCTTCTGGCTTCTAGTGATGATCTACTATTTTCTTCATGCCTTAATGCATGAAAAATTTCTGTAATTTATAGATGAGCAATAAATTCTAAAATCTTTATGTTGATAAATTATAAGATGTATCATGCATGATGTAATGATGTAAACATTAAATATTTCTTACCATCTATATTAAATCTTAATACCTTAATAACACATCGGTGTCTCATGGAAAAATTGAGCCTTAAATAAAATGACAATCCAACATATGATAAAAGTTGGATTGTCCAAAATGACATACACTATAATTTATAATAAAAATTACCTTAAACGTTTAGTAAAACTAAACAACTAATTTTATCTCATTAGAAATTAACCTAATCGGAGATCTTTAACCTCCTGCTGTTCTATATCGAAAATATTAATTAAATTTTCTATCTAACACAAACTTACTGAGTTACATTAAATGCTATAACCTGTCATTTTATATACAAATTATACCTACAAACATACAATTTTATATTAATTAAATCATTTATAGCACCTATATATCACCCCTGTGATAATATTGCGATACAAAACATACATATATAAATATGTATGTTTTGTATAAGAAACATATATAATTAGCGTACTAATTTTAAGCATAAAGTATAGTATATATATATATTTAATAATACTTGATAAAATCAATCAATATTTGGTGAATATTATCAAAATATTTATGTGTTACGATGAATTCATTATTTAATCTTTGCCTCTTTATAAATCACATGTTGACGCACTATTGGATCAAATTTTTTTAATTCTAATTTTTCAGCTTTATTTCGTTTATTTTTTGTAGTTGTATAAAAATGGCCTGTACCAGCAGATGAAATCATCTTAATTATCTCGCGAACTCCTTTTGCCATATTAAAAATCCTTCTATTAATATTTAATGTTTATGACCATTTTGTCTTAAATTAGACAAAATTGTTTCGATGCCATTTTTATCGATAATACGAATACCTTTTGCGGATAAACGTAGTTTAATAAAGCGTTTTTCATTTTCAACCCAAAATCGATGCAAGTGCAGATTTGGAAGAAAGCGACGCTTTGTTGCATTCATTGCGTGCGAACGATTGTGTCCAGTCATGGGACGCTTTCCAGTAACTTGACAGACATTTGACATATTGATATCTCCATAGCTCTACATAAAACTTAATATAGATTCACTAATCTATATTAAGTTTTATAAATTTTACTATTTTTAATCGCAAGATATATATCTTCTGTTTCTTTAAAAGATTTGTAATATGTGTAATAAAAGCGTCTGTAAAAGACTGTTTATAAAATATTACTTTTAAGGCATTAAATAGAACCAAGAAAAGAAACTGCAATTGATTTAGTGTTGATTTTAATAGATTGAATGTTTAAAATATATTAATCTATATTTATTTGTAATGAATACTTACTCTATAAGTAATTTGTATAAAATCATTATAATTAATATACAAAATCATACAATAAAAAATAAAAAAATAATATTATTATTTCATTAATTTATTTATCTGTTTGTAATAATACTCTCTAAAAATACTATATGAAATATAGAAATAATATTCTCATATTACAATAAATATATATGATCACATAATAAAAATTAATATGAATTAAATTACGTTAAAATACGATAATAAATAAATATTTTATATTTTTAATAACATTACTAAAATATCAAAATAATTAAATATTTTCATGAATATAAAATATATAATATTTTTATATATAGAATTAAGATTCAAAATTTTTATAAAAAATAAACATATTGATTTATTAAAAGCTAAATACACCATACAGATTAACTGCAATCTCATTTAAGCGATCTTACTTAAAACTGATTAAATCAATTAAAATAAAGTCTTAACTAGACCCAATCCTTGACATTTGACTTTCAATTTTAGAACTATTTAGAATCAGCATATCTCTATATTGACTAGAGGTTAATCAATACCAAGCTAGGTATACTTTAATATTTTACAATATTACACAATCTATCAAAGAGAAAATATACGATTTAATATATTCTCTCTAACAATATCAGCAGTAAGTTACCAATAAACACTGTTATCTAACTTGACGTTACTGACTTTCTATAGAAAGATAATAATCAGTATGTATACCATCATTATAGAAAAATATTATGTAATAATGATAAAATTATTTAATAAAATTTAATCTTGTTAAGATAAATTGTCTTAATATAATAAAATCTTAGAATTATCTATACAAAAAAAATAAATAAGATAATAAGATTCATAAAAATTATCAAATTATATAATAATACCAGATATTACCGTAAAATAAATATAAAACATCAAATATATCAAATCAGCGTATATTCTGAGTTACGTTTCTGAGAAAACTTAATTTTGATCAGATATATAATTTACTACTCAACAATTATTTGAGATATGCATCTTAGATTACTAAAAATGTAGATAACTGTCACACAACTTAAAAAATTCAGGATTTTCATACAATAAAAGATTATTTAAAATTCCGTAATTAAACCAATACTATGATAAACCTTTTGTAATGTAATCTGAGCTTCACTTCGCGCTATCTGTGCCCCTTTTCGAATCACTTGTAAAAGAAAATCTTCATGGTTTCGATAATCATAGTATAATGCCTGAAATTTGATAAGCATATTAGAAACTGTTTCTGCTGTTACAGTCTTAAGATAACTATATTGCTTATTATGAAACATAATCTCTAACTCTGTGATAGGGGTTTGGCTTATAACCGATAAAATACTCAATAAATTAGAAACACCTGGCTTACCATTAAGATCATATCGCACTATTGGAGGATAGTCGTTATCAGTAATAGCGCGCTTAATTTTTTTTGTGACTGATTCAGGAGTTTCCAGAAGTGTAATAATATTACCTAGAACATGATCAGTTTTAGACATCTTTTTAGATGGTTCTAGTAACGACATAACACGTCCACCAAACTGTGGAAATATTGGTTCAGGTATTTGAAAAACATCACCATATAATCTATTAAAACGCTTAGCCACATGACGACTTAGTTCTAAGTGTTGCTTTTGGTCTTCTCCAATCGGCACTTTTGAGGCCTGATATAAGAGAATATCAGCTACCATTAGCACTGGATAATTAAATAAACCAGCATTAATATTCTCTTGATAGCTCACTAATTTATCTTTAAATTGCGTCATTCTTTTTAACTCACCAAAAGAAGTATAACAATTTAAAATCCAGCTAAGCTGAGCGTGCTCAGACACATGTGACTGAATAAAAATAATGCTTTTTTGTGGGTCAATACCACATGCCAAATAAAGTGCTATTGTATCTAATATAGCGTTACGCAACAATTCTGGATCTTTTCGCACAGTCAATGCATGCAGATCAACTATACAGTACATACACTGATACTTATCCTGCATCTTTACCCACTGACGCAGTGCCCCAATGTAATTTCCTAGAGTTAACTGACCGGACGGTTTTGCGCCGCTAAATACAATAGGTTTTTTCATATAACTACCTAATATTTATTAATGAATCACTGCTCTGTTAAATATAAAGACTACTGATTCTTACAAATCAAAAAACTCTTCCATAACAAACATAAAACTATACTTATATCTGCTATCAGAATGTCTTTATATTAGCTATATTAGCTTATAATTTTGTTTAACCCATATTGCTGGTAACTCATGCTGATTATAAATAATTCTAACTAATCTTTTCAAAAAACAACTAGTGATAGTATATACTAAACAAACTTTAACTCTTAATTTATAATAGTTATTATATATTTTGGCGTCACTGAACTATAGTATTGTTCTTTACAAAATTCTCATTTTGTAAAAGATTGAACATATGACTAAATATAGTATAAAATATTTTAGTAAAATTTTTTGAATAAAACCACTGTAAACAAAAACTTTTCTAATAATTTATTATACCTTAATTAAATGCGTCAAACCCAAAAAAATAACAATATCGTTACATTACTTACTTTAGTATAGTTACTATATTGCACATTTTACTATAATATTATTAGACACTATAATTTAAAATCTGTGATATATAGCTATCTTTTGCATTATTTTTGAATGCATCACAGAATTATTATATTATTTTTATAAATATCATTTAAGATCTTTTATGTTATTAACATTTTATAATACATGATCATCTAGATTACAATAGTTGAATACTGTATAAACAAGCTATATGAACAAACTGTATAATTACATTATAATAAGAAAATTTTAAAAACATATCTATTCATATAAGAGCTATAATATACGCATTACAATGTCGATAATTACTATTGAACCTTCTATTTATATTTTAAAATGGATAAAATTTTTACTATGACTACAGTGAAAAAGGATATATTAGTAACATGTGCTTTACCGTATGCGAATGGCTCCATCCATCTAGGTCACATGTTTGAGCATATACAGGCGGATATTTGGGTACGCTATCAAAGACTGCGAGGCAAAAATGTATATTTTATCTGCGCTGATGATGCACATGGAACACCGGTTATGCTAAAAGCTAAAGCATTAGGAATTCCAACAGAAGAAATGATTGCACATATACATCATGAACATCAAATAGATTTCTTGAATTTTGAAATTAGCCATGATAATTACTACTCTACTCATAGTCAGGAAAATCATGATTTTTCTAAATATATCTACACGCGTTTAAAAGATGGCGGATTTATCAAAACTCAAGTGATCTCTCAGCTATATGATAATGAAATAGGTATGTTTCTGCCTGATCGTTTTGTTCAAGGGACCTGTCCTTACTGTCAATCACTGGATCAATATGGTGATCATTGCGCAGTCTGTTCTGCAACATATAACTCTTCTGAATTAATTAATGCAAAATCTATATTATCTAATACTGTACCTATTTTGCGTTATTCAGAGCACTTTTTTTTTGATCTACCAAAATTTAGTAATTTTTTACAACAATGGATTCATTCAGGGGTTTTACAAGAAAAAGTCGCCCGTAAATTACAAGAGTGGTTTTGTGCTGGTCTTAAGCAATGGGATATTTCACGCGATGCACCATATTTTGGCGTTGAAATCCCAAATGCACCAGGTAAGTACTTTTATGTTTGGTTAGATGCACCGATTGGCTATATAGCTTCATTTAAAAACTTATGCCAAAAACGCACAGAGATTGACTTTGAGTCTTTTTGGAAAATCGATTCCAAAGCTAATCTTTATCATTTTATCGGTAAAGATATCATCTATTTTCATGGTCTATTTTGGCCAGCTATACTTGCTGGTAGTCAGCTACGTACTCCGACTAATCTCTTTGTGCACGGGCATATTACAGTGAATGGCACTAAAATGTCCAAGTCAAGGGGTACATTTATTACAGCTAAAGCATGGCTAAAATATTTTGACTCTGATAGTCTGAGATATTACTATGCATCCAAAATGTCATCAAATATTGAGGACGTGGATCTAAATCTTGAAGATATGATGCACCGTGTAAATAGCGATATTGTTAATAAGGTAGTTAATTTAGCTTCACGTACGGCATCTTTTATAAATCAACGCTTTTTAGGACAGTTATCTTCTGCTATTCCTGATCCTGAGCTTTATGAAACATTTGTTAATGCGTCTACTAGCATTGGTGATGCTTTTGATAAACGTGAATTTAGTCGTGCTATACGTAGCATCATGGCATTTACCGATATTGCAAATCGTTATATTGATGAACAAGCGCCATGGCATGTAGCAAAACAAATAGGTAGAGAGTCTGACTTGCACGATATTTGTTCAATGGGTATTAATCTATTCTACGTACTAATGAACTGGCTTAAACCAGTCACACCTACGCTTGCAAGACGCGCTGAACATTTTTTAAACTATTCACTGAGTTGGGAGAAAATCAAGCAACCCTTGTTAAATCATCATATTAATACATTTCAAATTTTATATTCTCGCATTGAGACTCAACAAATCCATAACCTAAATACTGATTTAAAAAGGGGGGAAATATAACTTATGCTATACAATATATATACACAGATTTTAAATAAAGTACAATATATTACATATACTAATTTAAAGTAAAGTATTATGCATCATACGTTATGTGTAACTAATAATGCACTGATATAGTATTATCTTGATAATAAGATTATAGCCAGTGTGATGTGATGAGGTATATTTTTTCTAAAATCTGCATTGAAATTAAGAATTATTTTTTATTAATAAAACTTTTTGAATAAAATACTCACAACAATATCTGAAATGCTGTTTTGAATATGTGAAAAATATCAAATTGCATAAACAAAAAAAAATTATTAGAATAATCTTACGACATGTATAAATTTTATTACATTATTGCAAGATAATACACAATATAACTTAACACGCCTACTATGAAATACTAAAAAATTACTGATTAATAACATCACGCAATCTCAAAATAAAACAAAATTTTGACAACTATAAATAGTCGACCTATAGTTGATGATCAACTTATACAGATATATTAGACTTAAAGTTTAATATATTGTATAAAAATAATAAATACTTTTATGCAATATAGTATCATGCTCAAATCATCTAATCCTTACACTTTTATCAAATCACTAAATATGCAAAATATATAAAAATAATCTTAAAATCTATTTTGTTCATAAATGATATAAATCATATTTGCTTACTAAAATCATATCTATGATTTATAGAAATCTTATACTTATCTTTATATTCTGAGTAATAAATATCTAAGTTGAAACTACTTACAAAATAAAATTTCTTGTCTATTCATTGAAGATTTACTCTTGTCTAAAACAGATGAGCTATTGAAACACTATTGATATTAAACGGAATTTTATTCAGAGTTTTTATCTCTCAAGCTCATAAATCATCACTCCTAATATATTAAACAAAATATGTTTTAACAAATAATAAAAAAAATAGTTGAATTTTATTTATCTAAGTGCTATTAAAAAAAATTTGTTGTTTATTTTTACTTCTAATCTAAATACATAACGTGTAAAATGTAAAAATGCCTCGATAAAAATAAAAAACCCTTATTATAACCTTCAGCATTGTTTTTTATGACCGCCAACTAACTGCCAAGATTTATCAATACTATATATTTAGATACTATCTAAAAAGATATTCGTATTTACAGATACGAATATAAGTCTAAATCATTTTGCCATATTAGAAATTATTTATAAAAAATAAAATATTTGCAAATATATTTTGATTTATTAAAAGATTAGTTATGTACTGTTCTTACACAATATTAGTTTTACTAGAAACATCCTGCATAATGTTTAAAACACGCAAGATTTATAAAAATGTTTTAGATACATTATTTTAACAAAGATTGACGCAGAGCAAACAAATAATATATAGATTGTACTCTATCCTGGTATTTTTATCTAAAGAGCGGACTCACTTGGATTCAAGATAATCAAAAATATTAGGAACGAACTAATATCTCAAAAAATAAATTATATTGGTTGTATTGATTAGCCTGATAATTTTTACTAAAAATCTGGCGCCATTCGTTATAATTATATTGCGGAAAATACGAATCACCTCTAATGACTGTATCAATATGAGTAAGATATAATCGATCGGCCAGTAATATAAACTGATTATAAACATCTGATCCACCAATCACCATAACCTCTTCTTCTCCTTTTGCTTCCCTTAATGCATCTTCAATACTAGTAACCCACCTAACTGTAGTACTTTTTCGTAAATGACGAGTCATGATAATGTTTAAACGCCCTGGTAAAGGCGCGCGCATCGTCTCCCATGTATAACGCCCCATAATAACAGGTTTAGTTAATGTATTTTTCCTAAACCACTCTAGATCAGCCGGTAAATGCCATGGTATAGAATTATTCTTACCAATCACACGATTCAGTGAAAAGGCTGCAATTAAACTAATAATCATTATCTCAAAACCTGATATCGCTGCCACTGAGAATAATAAAATAACTTAATAACAATATAGTCCAACTGCGAATAAAATAAATTTTTACATATCTTTATTTTAGAACTATACAGAGCACTCGAGAAGAAAAAACTGCTTTCATTTTATTATAAAACCTGTTAGTCTTTTTATTAGATTAATTACATTAACTAGTGAACACATTATAAAAACAATCTTTATTAATTTTTAAACTCCTTAAAATCATACTCTAGATACATAAGGCAATCCTCAAAAATAACAACTAAATATAATTTTATTATATTTAGTTGTTAAGAAATATGTGATTTTAGTGGAATTTAAAGATAAATAACATATTAATGTTACAGTTAATGCTTTTATATTCAATATGCATATAATATAAAAATATTATCGATATTATTCATTAGTAATGCAGACAAATAGTTATAAATATGTTAAGATTATAATCTTTTTAATATTTTTATACGTTAGTATACTAAAATAGAGTATGTTGCTTTTATTCAAAATATTTTATAAAAAAAGATATATCATGTAACATCAATTATTGAAAATACAATTTTTGTTAAATATTTTCTTAAATTAGAATATTAGATATGATCTATAATCATGCCTATAAAATTCTTATATTTATATTATAACTTACATAATAATTCCTAATTATGCTCTTAGAAAAAAACTAACTAATCAAATAAAAAAAATTATCATTCTATCATTTTTATCAGGTATGTTACCATTTTATATTAATAGGTTAATTTATGCTTCTAAACCTATAAAATTCTTAAGCTTTATAGGTTTAGAAATTGTTAACTAAATATCGGCACAACAAGATTCTGCAATAAAATAATATCTATTTTACTTTATATGAATGAAATTCAATAATACAGTGCTATATCGTCATAAATTTTTTTACTATTCATCTGATAATAAAAAACCATATCTTATCTTGATTAAGATAAGAATTAATATTTATTTTTAAGATTAATCTTCAGTTAAAATAGACTATTTACTAGGCCATTTTAAAAAACTTATCTTTTATTATAATTTTTTATATTGTCTTATTTTTAAGTATAAAGTTTAAAACATGACAATAAATCAATAAATATTGAAAAATATTAATTTTACATAATATTGATTCACAGAAAATTACACATATAAAACATGCTACAATGTTATGCTTACATCGAGAAATTTTATTTAAGTTTTCTCTAAAAACTGATTCTAAAAAATAATTACGTACATTTTTGATTAGTAAAGTTAAAGTTAATACTAAGTATTTTTATTTATTTTAAAGTAAAAATCTATGAAACAAAAGCATAAGATCAATAATTATTCATGCTTTATATATGTGTAAGATCCACTAATCTAAACATCTAAGATATTAAATAAAAAAATATACTATATATTTCTTTTAAAATATATAGATATTACTGTAAACATTTTAATACATACAGGATCAGAAAAAACATTACCCTCTAACAAAATACATCTTTAATAACAATTATTATCTCTAAATGTTATCTTTATATTACATAATAATGTGATGCTTCTTAAATATGTGCTCGATAAATAAAGGGGATATAGCTCAGCTGGTAGAGCGCTTGCATGGCATGCAAGAGGTCAGCGGTTCAATTCCGCTTATCTCCACCAATTTAAATTGATGAATTCTTATTTAAAAGAACACTATTCTTCCTAAAAATAATAAAAATAGTAAAAATAACATAGAAAAAAAATAAAAGATATAAATTTTTACAACTAAACAATCACAAAATTAATTATTCTAGTTATCTCATAAAATCCTTTAATCCAGATAACGAGACTAAAAAATATCAAACTATACTCAATGTGTCACATAAAAACATAAAACTTTTAAAAAATTAATTACAATAATGTCATTATGATTAATTTATATAACCTACCAACAGATGTTTCAGTGAATTGCACTCAGTCATCAAAACTAAAACATACATAAAAAATTTAAAACATAAATTATATGCAACAAAATTTTGAGAATTATTTTCTAAAGATTGCTCTTAACAAATATTTATGATGCAAAAAGCGCTTGTTTTCTCAAAAACTATAATGATTAAATAAATTAAAAATATTATAAATACGCCTTAATATTTTTACAGTAAGAATACAAGGTACATCTCCTGAAATTGTATTTGATTAACAATACAAATTTTAATCTATTTCGTTATGCTATTTTTTTAGTTAATGTTGCGATTTAGATTAAATTTAGTAAAACATAAGAAGAATTTTCTTAGCAAATAAATCTAAGATTTACTATCATTGAATAATCCTTTTAATAACACACTCCAGTATTATTTCATATTAATATTATACTTGCTACATCACTGTATAGCCCATGGTATGTTATGAAAAATCGTCTTTACTTGTTAAATATTTTTCTCTTATTTATAAGAAAAAGGGGTCAGTTTTGTGCTATAAATTTAGGTAAAAATTTTTTCAATATATCATATATATACTAAAAATAAATATTTAGAAAACCTTTAAGCTCCGATTGTTAACACGTTGATATAAACAAATAATATAGTTTATTTAACTTCAGAGATCCTTTGACATCGTGATATAATAAACATTAAATACTAGCATATTTCATTTCTATAAAAATACAATGCTAATTAAAATCACCTCCCCTATTTTAAATAGAGCGCAGATGAATAAACTTATCTAAACACATAAAATATATTCTTATGTTATAAACAAATAAGATATTCAAACCCTATAACTATATTGCAATATCACCTTCTAATTACTATCGTCACCCTTGTTGTTTATACTCTAAGATATATCTAAGGAAAAATAACCTGACCCATATAACAGATGCACTCAATATCAATCGAAACCGTAACCGCTAAAACAAGAAACTAATAATATATATGCATATACCTTTCATTTAAAGCAGACCATTTATCAAGTTATGAGATCTATTATGATACAGATAAAATAACTTTAAAAATAGTAGCGAGCAATTGTTTAGTCGCTACACTAGATAAAACGGCGTCTACTGGAAGATACCACCAATGCGCTTCAGAAAAACTACGAACTTTAACCGCATCTTTCTCGGTCATAAGAAGTGTTTGCCCGAAGGAAGTTAATGCATTTAAACTAAGTGAATCATAGATCTGATGATCAGAAAAAGATACTGTTTTAAGCGGCTTCACACCATGTTTGTAAAGAGTATTAAAAAAACGCTCCGGATTTCCAATTCCTGCTATCGCAACTATATTATCTAATTCTTTTATAGATTTTTGTTTTCCAGATTTTAGGTTCACCGCCAAACCTGGCATTAAATTCATCTTAAGCTCACCTGGTAAAGGTTGCCCTCCATTTGAAATAATTGCCGTCACATTATTTAAACGACTCTTGAGTTCGCGCATAGGACCAACAGGCAACCACCAACCATTTCCAAACCGCCTCTCACCATCAATAACTATAATTTCTATATCACGCGCTAATGCATAATGTTGCAACCCGTCGTCAGTAATAATCACATCTACTGCAGAATGACTTAGAACTGCTTCTACTGCTTTTTTTCTTGAAGGTGCTACTCCCACGATAGCGTTAGTTCGTTGATAAATTAATACCGCCTCATCACCTGCTTGATGAGCTTGAGTGTCCCTAGTTACTAAAAATGGATAAGTTACTCCCTTCCCTTTGTAGCCACGTAAAACTACACCAATCTGAAAACCATAGCGCTGTAAAGCTAATACAAGCCAAATAACCAAAGGAGTTTTGCCATTACCACCTACAGTAATATTACCAATTACCACAACCGGAACAGGAGCATGCCATACTTTTCTTAAACCAAGAAGATAACTCAGTCGCACAAGATTACTTATAAGGCCATATGCTAAACTAAGTGGAAATAATAAATAGCGAAGATAGCTTTCGCTCCAAAAATTTTTCATCATTATCCAAATTGCATTTTATAAAGTTGAGCATAAACACCTTGTGAAGCTAGCAACACCTTATGAGACCCTCTTTCTACAATCTGTCCATCCTCAACCACAATGATTTCATCTACTTTTTCAATACTAGATAAACGATGTGCGATAACTAAAGAAGTGCGGTTTTTCTGTAATTCATCTAACGCCGCTTGTATTGAACGTTCAGACTCCGTATCAAGTGCAGATGTAGCTTCGTCTAGAATTAAAATCGGGCAATCACGTAGCATTGCGCGCGCAATAGCAATACGTTGTCTTTGACCTCCAGAAAGAAATATACCATTTTCACCAATAATTGTATCTAAACCCTTCTCCATCTTGCTAATAAAATCCATTGCATGCGCTATTACAGCAACCTTTTCAATATCTGCTCGACTATACTTTTCATGACAAGCGTAAGCAATATTATTTGCTATAGTATCATTAAATAAATGTACATTCTGAGAAACTAAAGCTACCTGATGTCGAAGAGAGCTTAACTTATATTCGCGCAAATCATAATTATCTATAAAAATATTACCATGTTGAATATCATAAAACCGAGTTAATAAGCTAGCAATAGTAGACTTTCCTGACCCAGACCTCCCAACAAGCGCTACAGTTTTTCCAGACGGAATGCTAAGATTAATACCTTTTAAAGCTGGAATATCCCGACCTGGATAACTAAAAGTTACATCACGAAATTCAATATTTCCAATAGCACGTTTTACAATATATCTACCATGGTCTATCTCTTGCTCACTATCTAAAATGGAAAATAACGTTTGACATGCCGCCATACCTCTCTGGAACTGTGTGTTAACGTTTGTTAAAGATTTTAACGGTCGCATTAATCCTATCATACATGAAAACACTACTGTAATAATACCAGCAGTTAATGCTTTCATTACACTAGGGAAACTTGCAGCAAATAAAACAAGAGCTAATGCTAGCGAAGCAATTAACTGAATAATAGGATCAGAAATAGATGATGCTGAAACCATTTTCATAGCTTGCTGACGCATACAATTACTTACGCGATGAAAAGATTCATTCTCGATGCTCTGACCCCCAAAAATTAACACTTCTTTATGACCTTTAAGCATTTCTTCTGCACTTGAAGTTACCTCACCCATAGTATTTTGCATATTCTTACTAATAGTGCGAAAACGTTTAGATACAGTTCTAATAGATAACGATACGAAGGGAGATAACACAATTAAAATTAAAGATAATTGCCAACTATAATAAAACATAAGCATAAACAAACCAATAATAGATGCACTTTCTCGTACTATGGTTACTAACGCACTAGAACATGAAGAAGCAACTAGTTCAACGTCATAGGTCATACGAGATAATAAAACCCCAGTAGAGTGCTGATCAAAGAAAGCTACTGGCATCCCCATCATGTGATTAAACAAATTACGCCGTATTTTCATCACAACGTTACCAGAAACCCATGAAATACAGTAGCTCGAAGCATAACTAGTTACACCTCGTAATAGCATGAGGGTAATAATTACTACAGGCATCCACAATAGCACTGAACGACCTGATTTGCCAAAACCATCATCCAGTAACGGCTTGAGCAATGATAACATCACCGCATCTCCCACCGCATTTAAAATAAGTGCAATGGTGGCTACAATTAATCCTATTTTATAAGGTATAACAATTGGCCATAGTCGATGAAATGTTTTCCATGTAGAGATATCTTGATCAAAATGCATGGCTTAACCAGTATTAATCACAATACGATTATTAATCCTGACTGGAGTCATTAAATGTTTTGAATGACTAATCGCATCCTATCTTATTACGTTTTATATTATATATCTTATTATATATCTGTAATTTTAAAATACAGAAGCTAGTATAAAATACTAGGTAGAATAATATTCTTTATAACAAGAATATTTATGAATAAAATCAAATTATATAGAGAATTATAATTCTTTAAAACTTATTCCGGTATATAAGTAATACCTTAATCTTACGTGATCTATTTAATTATCTTTGAGTCTTGATAACTTGAAATATATTGCAATGTGTAAACATAATTCTATTATATTTGTAATATACAAAAACAACAAATGCATAAAAAATATCAAACTATAAAAAATATCTTATATATATGAGAATCGTCTAAAGATTGTTATTTTTGTCAAGTACAGTATTATATTAAAGATAATATAAATATATTTTAACGTTATACCCTTCTCGATCAGTATAATTTTCAAAATACTTAAAAAATCAAAAAATTAACAATAAATTGCGCTCCTATTATAAAAAGTTTTATTTTTACGTTGAGGTGACCAATTAGTGAAGATATTAGCCTTTAATACAAGCACAGAATATTGTTCTGTTGCATTACAGCAGGCGCATAAAAAACTATCTTATGTAGAACTATGCACTCATAAACATACTCAATATATTTTACCATTAATACAAAGAATTTTACAAAAAAGTAATATGTCACTACGCGAACTCGATTTCTTAGCCTTTAGTTATGGTCCTGGAAGTTTTGTTGGTATTCGCGTAGGAATTACTATCGCACAAGGTCTAGCACTGGGCTCTGATCTTCCATTGGTGGGTATCTCTACTTTTGAAATACTAGCACAAGCTGCCTGGAGCAGACTACTTTCACCACGTGTTCTCATTGCGATAAATACGAATATAGGTCATGTATACTGGTCTGTATATCAACGTAATCATCTTAGTAACTGGCAGCGCCAACAAAATGAAATTATTATAAAACCTACAGACATACTTGAACGGATGAAAACACTGACAGGTAAGTGGACCTGTGTTGGTACAGGATGGAAAACTTATCCAGAGTTAACAGAAAAAACTAATCTTGATCTTTTTATCTCTGACATAGAAATACCTCATGCAGAAGACATGTTACCTTTAGCAAAAAGCATGTTTTTGGCAGGTTCAACAATATTACCTGAAAATATAGAACCAAAATATTTAAGTAATGCATTTTTTAGTTAATTATTATATACATTATTTAATATAATAAAAATTATACTTATTTTAAAATAAGTTATACAAAATAAATAAATATATTTTCTACCTTACAGTAATAATCTTTATTACACTAAAGATATATTAACCTAAAATATTCTGTTTAATTTTTTAATTTATACCTATTTTCTTATATTAATTGATATATAAAATATATACTAATTTAGTATCAATGCTTTTAAAACTACAGAATATAGATATACTCCACACCTATATTATATAAGTATGATTTTCTCTATTGGCAGGGGCGGAGAGAGTCGAACTCACAACTTCCGGTTTTGGAGACCGGTGCTCTGCCAATTGAACTACGCCCCTAAATATCTCATTTTGAGACAAATCTTTATTGTAAAGATTATGTCAAACAACTTTTATTAAAAGATCCGTAAATATATAAGAAACTGATATGTCATAGTATAGCGAAACTTTTAATACTGGCAAAATTCTTTATTAAGAAGCATATGATTCTTACATAACGCATAAAAATTCATTTTTATATATACATGCCATTTAATTTGAAATGTTTTACTCTCAAGTAATTGATTAAAATTTTTCATAAAGCGCTTTTCTTTAGAGATATTATTATTTATATCTACAAAGCAGTAATGCTGAATAATAAGAAATACTTAAAAAAAATAAAAGACAATTTTTATAGCTAAATTATAAATATCTTGTTATATTATTATAAATAATATATGAATTCATTAATCAATAATGTTTATTATTTTTCTTTGATACATTATTTGATATATTTTTATAAGGCAGCTAACTCTATTTTGATAAATAATTATTAAATAACAATTACTAAAAATTAATTATTTCTGGCAGAATCCTCTTTAAAGTAATTAACAATTCTGATATTTTCATATTTCTTATATAATTATGATAAGATAAGAATATTTATATTTTTATGTTTATAATATGCATAAAGTTTTATTTTATTACTTATAGTACTATTATTAATAATAAAATTATAAATTATATCATGAACTAAATTTTTAGAAAAATAAAATATTTATATGTAATATATTATTACATATTATATTTGTTTTGGTACTGATACCATATACTATATAACTTGTTATATCTAATAAAAAATCATACTTTTAATGTAAAATTAAAAACATAATATAACTATTTAAAAGAAAAAATTATCAGACATAATCTGTTTGTCACAACAACATAACGATCGAAATATCTACTTAATTAAAAATAAAATATTTTACCTTTAGTTTATTTGCTATCAAGAATTGATATCCTTTATTTAGGATAAAGCTCAACTATACTAAAATAAATATTTTTATTATATTTTTAGTATTTTCTATTATATCTATTTATATGAATATATGAATAATTAATACTGTATTATTTATAATATATCAAACTCTTGTTACATAGTACATCTTATATGAATAAAATGGTCTATTTGGTGTCCCCAAGGGGATTTGAACCCCTGTTACTGCCGTGAAAGGGCAATGTCCTAGACCTCTAGACGATGGGGACTGTTATCATATTTTGATCAATGAGACTTATAGACTTATTTTAATCTAAAAAATCTTCCTACCAAAGTCTTTAAAGAGAACCTGTCATTATGACAATCTTTCAGTCTACAATAATCTATAATTAATAATACAAATAGTTTAAATTTTACATAAGATTAAATAAAAAAACTTATTACTCTATATGTTTCTTGCTTTTATGGCGTGACTGAGATATATTTAATACTAAATATCAATTTAGTAATAAAACTACAATTAATATTAATTTTTAAAAAATATTACAAATAAATATAGTGTTTCTCTATATAAATAATACACAATTTTTATATTATTTATTAATAATTAGAAGCGCTTATTCTTCTAATTATTTTAATTACTTTTATATTTTTCTCGAATCCATACTTTAATCTTAAAAACTTTTCATAATATTTATCAATCAAATCTACAAATCATATATAAAATCTATTATATACAGCCACTAACTTTAAATTTGCATAGTAATATTAAAATTATCTTTTTTCTTTATTCACAATGACTTTTTAATTCTATTATAATATCACATAAAAACTATACTGAATAGCTATTTTAAGTCATATCTTCAAGATCTTCTCTTTTTGCATAATCATAACATATTAAAAAATAGAAAAATAAACAATAAAATTATTATCTAAGATGCTATCTTATTATCTTAATACTGAGCACCTGATCAATACTATTTCTATATTCCACATTACGTTACAGTTATTATGTAGTTCTTGATTACCAGGAAACTTATAAAACATACTCTTTATCTTAAACCTATTACACTTAACATCTCATGAACTATCATAATAACTTTATGCTTATGGAGCAAGCACTAAATGTCAAGTTTGATATGATTTTAGCAGTCTTTACTATATTTCATAATTTTAATTCCTGAAGGGTTAAAAAGCCATAATCTTTAAGAGCTGGAACTAACTGAAGTGCTTTTTGATTGACATGCATACATAACGCTATGTTATGAGTCTTTGAGTTTATTTTATGATATGTATTACCCAGTAAAAATTCTATACGGCGTGCTATAGCTTCACCTGAATCAATTAATTGTGTCCCCCTAGGTAGTACGTTTTTTAGCTCTTCACGAATCAAAGGAAAATGAGTACACCCCAAGACTACTGTATCAGGAGGCACAGACATAATTAACCATGGTCGCAATATATGTTTAATAATTTTATTAGGTACTATACTACCACGCAGTTTACTTTCCGTTAACTCTACCAATTCATTAGAACCTAGCATAGTTATTGAGCACTCTGCAGCAAAACGAGCAAGTAACTTGTTCGTGTAAGAACGCCTAACTGTTCCACGAGTTGCTAAAATACCTAACACGCCATTACGCGTTAATTTAGCCGCTGGCTTAATTGCTGGAACTACTCCAACTATAGGGAACATAAAACGAGATCGAAGCGCTGGTAGGCTCACAATACTGGCAGAGTTACAAGCAATGACTACTAAAGATAGCTGATAAAAACGACTCACTGCTGTGATAATAGATACTACGCGCTGGATGGTTTTTTTTTCTGATTTTTCACCATAAGGAAATACGACATTGTCAAACACATATAAATAATGTAAATCTGGGAAGATTTTATAAATCTCACGATAAATAGATAATCCACCTACACCAGAGTCAAATATCACAACCTTAGAAGAAACCACAGAAGGACTAGAGATTAATGACGCCATAGTAGTATGTGATACATGCTCCATCACATCATACTCCATAAGATATTAGCTATCAATTTACATTACTGTAACTATTTAGGTCATTGTTTCTCTTTCAGTTATTGCACTATTAAAAATAGTATACTTATTGATATACATTATCAATAAAATATTTTTATAGATATCTAGTGTTTAGGTATATACTATTAATTCGCTCCCCTTACAAAAAATCAATCATATACAAACATACCCATACTGCTTCTATCATATCTGCTCGAGAAAACTTAAACAACACTACCTTTAATATTAACGCTAATTCTCTAATATATATTGAGTGATCACTTCAAATGATTATAACTTTAAAATGATTATAAAAATACTTATTTTTATGAAAAAAAACATTATAATTATGATATTTTATAAATAATTAACTCTCTGACAATATATAAATAATACATATTTTATATATAAACAAATAAATATTATCTATATCTGCTAGAATAGTTTCTAAAGACTATTCTTATATAAGAAACATTAACACCTCAATAATATTTAAATATTATCTAATAAATTTTTACAAAAATCAATAGAACAATAACAGATGAGTAAAGATAATCAAATAAAATTAATTTTATACAAAATTATAAAAACATTCTGAGATTAACGAAAAATATAATATAAAAAACTTTTAAAAGTTAATTTTTTACAACTTTTAAAAGTTTAAAATAAAATATAGATAAAAATAAATATATTCTATTATAGCAAATATGATAACAAAATGCATTATTTTTTTACGTTGTTATAAGAAGTACTTCTCGTTTCCTGAAGATCCTATAAAAAACTATAAAAATCAATAAGAAATATTACACAAATATTATGGTGCATCCAGGAGGATTCGAACCTCCGACCGCTCGGTTCGTAGCCGAGTACTCTATCCAACTGAGCTATGGATGCATTGTGGCGGTGAGACGGGGATTCGAACCCCGGATACAAATTTTCTCCGTATACTCCCTTAGCAGGGGAGCGCCTTCAACCTCTCGGCCATCTCACCAATAAAAATAACCTCAATTTATTCTTGTTTGAGAAGTCTTGCATTCATTCTTCTTTATTTTATATATTTTACTATTTACCGATGTAAAGTCAAATCCTTTCTCTTTCAGAAAGGACCTATATATAGTTTATTATGATTCATAATATCAAAGATCAGCACATTATTAAACGATATAGAATTTAAAATACACTATATTTTGTTCATTTTACCTTTCAAAAAAAAACTATGTTAAATATGTTATTATAATATTTTTTTTGGAAGATAACATTAAGAGTACATGTCTGTAAAACTTATTAGTGCATATAAAAATATTAGTTAATTAACTAAAAATATTAATTTTCTAAAAAAATTATCCATTATCTGATTTTTGTATTTTTTGTCTTATATAATCACAATTTTCTTTGATAATCGCTTTTGCTTCTATTATATCTGAAACTACAGGATTATCTCCATACAATGGTAAATTGGAAGTTTCCTGCATCTTGATCCCTGTTAAAACACCAATACTTCCTGCAATCATTAAATAATAAGCTGGGATATATAGGTTTTTAGTTTCCTCAACTAACCATGCAGCTATTGTTGGGGTTAAGCTAGCAATAAAGATAGAAATATTAAATGCAGTAGCCAATATACTACATCGAATATGTGATGGAAACATTGCCGGCAAACTTGATGCCATAACACCGGTAAAACTATTAAGAGTAAATGCCAATATAAGCAAACCTAAAAACATGAGTCCTGTTACATGAGCATTAATTAATAAGAAACAGGGAATGGAAAAAAATAGCAAAGAAAAACTACCTAAAATTACTAATGGGCGACAACCGAATTTATCACTCATTAAACCTATAGTAGGTTGTAAAAAAAGCATACCTATCATAATAGCTATTATAGCAATCATCCCATCATCTTCTGAAAAATGCAAATTCTTTGATAAATAGGTCGGCATATAAGCTAGCAACATATAATATGTAACATTAGTTGTTATGACTAATCCCATGCAAATAAGTAAGTTTCTCCGATACTGATTAATTAGTTGTATATATGAATCTTTTTTTCTTGAACGAACAGTACCATTATCACTAATGATGAATTTCTTGAGATTCCCTTGAAATGCAGGGCTTTCTTCTAACATACAGAGCAAATATAACCCAATAGCACCAAGCGGTAACGCCATAAAAAATAAAATACGCCACCCCCAGCTCAAAAAACACTCCGTACCAGTAACAAAAGAAACAATAAAAACTAAGACAGCTCCCAATAAAAAGCCAGCGATTGAGCCAAAATCCAACCAACTGCCCATTAATCCACGTTTACGATCTGGTGAATGTTCGGCTATAAAAATAGCAGAGCCGATATATTCCCCCCCTACCGAAAATCCTTGCATTATTTTACATATTAAAAGTAACACTGGAGACCAGATTCCTATAACAGAATAAGATGGAATGCAACTAATACACGCAGTACTAATTGACATCATCATAATAGTAATAGAAAGTATTTTTTTTCGACCATATTTATCTCCTAAAATCCCAAAAAAAACACCTCCTAATGGTCGAATTAAAAAAGGTAACGAAAATATTGCTAGAACAGCAATTCTTTGTGTTCTGAGATCAATTCCTGAAAAAAAAACTTGTCCTAATTCGCAAGCCATAAACCCGTATACACTAAAATCAAACCACTCTATCGCATTTCCTAACACAGTCGCTGTGATAACCTTTCGTAATCTAACCTCATTAATAATCGTCACATCCTGCAATCCTAAAAGACTTGCATGTGTTTTTTTAAATAGCATATATACAGTACCCTAATGCAATCTATTGACTAATTACAATCTAAGTTAGATTATTTTATTTTCTGTAACCCATAGCAATCTTTTTGATCTTTATTAAATCTCTTCGCTCGTACTAACTAGTATTTTGCTATATGCAGACAATTGTATAATCTTACTAAATACATAATAAAAAATCGTTTGTCAGTCCACATCCACCTCTTTATAAAGACTAAGTTGGCTCAAAATGATAAGATAGAGGTTTGGTATAAACTGTCATTATTATAAATACCAATAAATGTGAAAAATAAGCTGGATCGCGTAGACTTAATGAAACCAAATCGATTTACTCTTTAAATATGAAAAAATATAATAATTGCCTAGCTCATATATCTATATAATAATTTTACATATAATAATTAGTTATATTAAACTAAACTGTTGAATAAACTATTCTATAATCTATTTTGCATCTTAATAAAGATTTTTTTAAAATATCTCATAATATTATATCTATTCCATTTTATTTAAAAAATATTCTCACATTATATTCTAGTATACAAATTTATCTGATACTAAAATGAATATTTAAATTAAAATATTAATAGACTGATAACGCTCTAAAATAATTGTGTATATGAATATATTCTTAGAGCGTATCTTACTCATTTATCTAAAACATCTAATAAGCGACTATTATCAGAATTCCAAAAATAAGTATCACACCGATAACTAAACTAAACCTTAACTATATTATTTCTCAGTAAATCTGTAAGTATTAAGAAAAGCTCTCTTTATCATCAGTTCAAATAATACACACCAAATACTATAGACTATTTCAAAAAACCATATTGTTTTTTATGGAACTATTGTTTAAAGTGTTCACTTTAGACGCATTCTTCTCTTTAACTATATATACAGTATCTCAATAAAACCACTTAAAAATAAAACCATTAAACTAACAACGAAGTAAGATTTACAAATAACAATTTTTTAAGATCTCTTTTAAATAATTCTATCAAATATAAAAACTATAAAATACATATCAGCATATCAATTACATTGATGATTCTAATGTAAAAATTTTATACATACTATTTATCCCATTAGCATGATGAATAAGATGGAAAAACACAAAAAAAAACTAAAAAAAATAGTAATTTATGCTATTACTAAATAAACCTATATTTGTTATTCTTAGTATTATGGAATGAGGTTAAATATGTCAAGTGCTCGTTACTTTCATAAAGTATATTATGCTGTTATACTGATTTTATATTGGGTATTTAATAAATTTTAATTATCAATCAACATATCAAGCACATGTAAATGATCTAAAGTACCTAACTAATTCTTATATTATATATGTTTTTATTATATCAATAATATTGATATAAAATTAATAAGAAAATAATTTTATTTATGCTGAATTCTTTTCGTAGAGATAATCTCGATAATCTCATCATTATTATGATTATGCATTGTATCGCACTACGTAAACATTCCAATTAACTTCATAGTTGCGAATTATTATTTATCAGTTAATTACAAACTCAGATGAGGTCTTCTAGTGAAAAAAAATATTCACCCAAAATATACTCATATTACCGCTAAATGTTCTTGTGGTAATAAGATTCAAACTCGCTCTACTATCTGTCAAGATATACTGCTAGATGTGTGTAATCACTGTCATCCATTTTATACCGGTAAACAACGTGATGTGGCTAGCGGAGGCCGTATAGATCGCTTTAATAAACGATTCAGAATACCAAATAAAAACCAATAACATCATATAGTACATAATACTATTATTAAAAGAGAGCCTAAAAAGCAAGAAAGAACTTACTGCTTAATATTATCATATTTTTATGCTTAGCTTTAAATTAACAAACACATAAAAGTCTATATTATATTATATCATAGTAAATTCGCACTATTTAATGATATTAGTGCGATATCATTTTATCTAATTATGATAGATTTTTTCGATACAATATATAATATATAATAATACGTTTTAGAAATACAGACACTCCGAAATCTAACAAGAATCTCATTAAAGGCCTCACATCTACTGCATTTAAAAATAATATTACCTATAAAAGTTTTTTTGGAATTTAATGAAGCTGAATTTATATTCATTGAAATATACCTACATAAAAAGACATGATTAGTTAATCTTCTTTAATGATAATATAGAATATAAATAATATTTATGTTTGTGAGTTTAATAGTATTAACATAATAAGCATGCTGCTACACGAACTATCTATTAACTTGAATATAACTGTTTTCTTAATGGAAAATAAAATAGCCACTCTATTTTTAATAATTACTCAGAACATCCTTATCACTAGATTTCCTTATTTATTCTACCATGATCTCATAACAGTAAAAATTATTTCTCCATACTAATGCAGCACTATGAAATCACGTTAGCAATGTATATTTTCGAATTAAATATATATTTATATTATTTCATATAGGTCAATTTCTTTTTGTCTATATATAAGGAAAATAAGGTGAAAAACATAATAACATATTGTATGATTTTCTTCGTTATATTTGGTGTGCTAACCAGTTTTTTTGTTGTAATATTTTATTACCTGAATATAAAAAAAAATAAGCAATCTAAAAAACAAATAATTATTCAAGCGGAGAGATTAGCAAAAAATAAAATTCAAGACTTACAAAAACAATTAGAAAATTTATACTCTATCAATCAAGAGCATGAGAAAACAAATAAAAAATTAAATACCGCTGTAATCCTTGCTAAAGAGCAATTGCAAGACCGAGATTCTTGGCGCAGAAAAACCGAACAACTAATACACGATAATCAAATACAAATAAATATTAACAATACTCAAAAAATAGAATTACGTGAAATGACAATTCGCCTTGAAGAAGCAAGAATGGCCGCTATCAAACAACAACAGATAGTAATTAATAATGAGGAATATCTTAATATCAAATTTGAAAATCTAGCCAACCGAGTATTTGAAAATAGTGGACGTCGTATTGATGAAAAAAATCGCCAAATCTTACAAAGCCTCACAACTCCCATTCGTGAACAGCTTGAAAGACTTCATCATCAAGTTCAAGAAAACTTAGAAAAAGAAGCCCGCGAGCGCTACACTCTTTCACATGAGATTCGTCATCTACAAAAGCTCAACGAGAAAATGACTCAAGAAACCTCTAAACTAACTCAAACGTTAAAAGGTGATAATAAAACTCAAGGAAATTGGGGGGAAATAGTTCTTAATCGTGTTTTAGAAACTGCCGGTCTACGAGAGGGGCATGAATATCAAGCGCAAATGCATGTTCCGCTAGAAAACAATGGGTATGCGCAACCGGATATTATAATACGATTACCGCAGGGTAAAGATGTAATTATTGATTCAAAAATGACACTAGTAGCATATGAGCGTTATTTTAACGCTGTTGACGATATACAGAGAGAAACTGCCCTTAAAGAGCACATTGCTGCTATTCGCGGACATTTAAGAGAATTAAACAAAAAAGATTATCAAAAATTACCTAGCTTGCGATCTTTAGATTACATCTTAATGTTTATTCCAATAGAACCAGCATTTCTTCTTGCGCTAAACAAACAACCTGAACTGATTAATGAAGCTTTTAATAAAAATATTATGTTAGTCAGCCCAACTACTCTACTGGTGGCATTGCGCACTATTAACAATCTTTGGCATTTTGAAAACCAGACACGCTATGCACAGAGAATCGCTTATCGCGCTACTCAATTATATGATAAAATGCGATTATTTATAGACGATATGAGTCATATTGGACTTAGTCTTAATAAAGCTGAACATAGCTATCAGCAAGCAATGAAGAAGCTATCAGAAGGAAGAGGTAATTTAATATCCCAAGCCGAAAGTTTTCGTAAGATGGGCGTACAAATAACAAAACCGATCAACCCAGAGCTAACAAAAAAAGCTACACCAGAAGACTCTTTAGCAGATAAGATTTTTGAGGACTAATAAAGCTATGATTATAGTGAATCGTTTTCAAAAATATTACATTAAATCTCGTTCTAATACCTCTTTCTGTATTTTATTTATTTTTATTAACACTAATGCATCGCTAATGTATATTTTATCTTAAATATCTGATAAATAAGATTTTATTATGCAATAATATATCCATATGAACGTTGCTTTGCACGAGAAATTGCAAAAATATTCTATGATTTTACCTAGATCAGGTATTTACAAACATCTATTATAAAGACATTCCACTTTTGAAGTTTTTCAAAAATTACTATGAGATATTTTCTATAGATTTAGTCTATCTTCTCGATATATCCGATTACTCTTGGAATGCTTTAGCGCATGAATATTATAACAAATGATATTGCCTCTAACATTCTAGCAATATACTTTAAGTAATATTAAACAGAATACTACATAGGTTAGTAAACCTATATAACTATCTAAATTTACCTTTTATACAACTCTTTAGTAAAAATAGATCTTGATATTAACTTACAAAATTAGTTAATGGTATAAAAGAACCGTACCATTGCATCTATATCTATGATGTATTTTGTTATGCTCTCCTGAGATACAAGGCATAATATGATGTTACATTATATTAGAAGAAATAAACATATGAACTGATGCTAAACATACTATGCTGATCACTTCATATTTACTTAATAATTAGTAAAATAATAGTTTTATAAATACACCATAATACACAGCAATGTATCATACACATAAATATCTATTTTAGTAATTCTAGTGATTATATGTAAATATATTCTAAAGTTAAAAAATAAACAAAATGCATCAAAACTCTTATCAGTATACTAGGAATATCCTATATTGAGTATTAGCCTCATAATGAAAAATAAACCGGTATATAATTTTAGATACAATTACATTGTCACAATCTTCAAGGCATCCAATAAACACCACTCTAACATGGCTAATATGATCTGTTCTGATTTGATATTCTATGTAAGAATAATCTTTAAACTGAAGTAATAAACATATTTTCGAAAAATCTATGAGAATTATTCTTACACCAAGCTACGAATTTAATGAATCGCATTTAAATACGAATTTCATATGGCTAATACTATAAAAACTATAATACTGAATATAAAATAGATATAAGTAATATTAAGCATATATGATTGAAAGAATAACGCAATATCTCTAAAGATAAACAAGAGAATTTTAGATAATTTATTCTATTATAAATAGAATATACTTCTAAAAAATTTAAATTATAGATGTAAATAACCAAAATGATTTTACCTAATGATCCAGAAAGTTTATTAGTAAACCTAATGTATAATTACTGCAGTTACATTACATGTCTCAATTACATGTTAAATAAACGCGAAGATAGTCAGTTGATTACGTATTCGATTTATCTGTAAACGTATAAAATACAGAATGATTAGAGAGGGTTGAATAAATGTCAAATAAATTAAAGAATACTACCCATTTTGGGTACAAAACAGTCTATAAAGAAGAAAAAACTAATTTAGTCAGTAATGTTTTTCATTCTGTAGCGTCCAGATATGATCTTATGAACGATATAATGTCATTAGGCATGCATAGAATCTGGAAGTGTTTTACTATTCAGCACAGTGGTGTCAAGCCTGGGCATTATGTATTAGACTTAGCAGGCGGTACTGGTGACTTAACAGCACATTTTGCAAGTTTAGTAGGAGAGAGCGGATTAGTTGTTTTGGCTGATATTAATAATTCAATGTTAAAAGAAGGCCGCAAGAAATTGCGGAATAAAGGAATTCTTAAAAACGTGCGATATGTACAAGCAAATGCAGAAAACTTACCATTTCCGGATCAAGTATTCGATTGTATAACTATTGCATTTGGCTTACGCAATATTACTGAAAGTAATCAAGCGCTTACCTCTATGCTTCGAGTGCTCAAGAGAGGAGGACGTCTCCTCATTTTAGAATTCTCTAAACTAGAGTCTGCCTTATTGAATAAAATTTATAACATTTACTCTTTTAAGGTCTTACCATTCCTCGGAAAGCTCATAGCACAAGATCAACATAGTTATCGTTACTTGGCGGAATCTATTCATGTTCACCCTGATCAGGAAACTTTAAAAAGAATGATGATAGACGTTGGGTTTCATGAAACTAGCTATACAAATCTTACAGGTGGCATTGTTGCATTACACCGAGGGTTCAAGTTTTAATTTTAATTAAGGATAGATATAATCTTTCTCACAATCATGATGACAGCATTAGAAAAGATCATTAATACTATTATTTATCGCGAACAGGCCCTAGCATCTACACAAAAACACCTTTGTGGTCACAGCTTATTATTGATAATAAATGAGATAAATTTATCAATAGTATTTATTTTTGGTAAAAATAAAGTAAAAATCTTTCATCGCCACAATCGTATCGCAGATTGTACGCTGACTACTACTTTAACTACATTACTAAAACTATATAATTATCAAGAATTCATAAAACTATTGCATAGCGAAAAACTAGAGGTAAAGGGTGATCTAAAAATTATAGAAGTATTCTTGGCAACACTAGCATTAGATGGTATGGAATTCGATTTAGGAGAACATCTTTCCCCATGGATTGGAGACATTATCGCAGAGAGCATTAGTCAATTTGTTTGTAATCGTTATAAACTAATGAATTATGCAATAAAACGCAAAAAAGAATGTTTATCACAAACCATCATCGAGGAGTTGCGTTTATCACCAGGATCTCTTGAAATGTCCTGGTTGATTAAAGAGGTAGAGGAATGTCTAGATATTTTAGATATATTCGACAATCGTATTCGCCTTTTGGAGATATCATGACCTTTGGTGAGTTACATCGCTTTTATTATATTATCCATATTTTTCTGAGTTATAATCTGGATAATCTCATACCACAAACGCATTTATCGAAACCAATGAAGATACTCTGTAAATGCACATTTTGGATATCAAAAAAAAACACAAGAGAATCTTTGGGTTCTCGTTTGCGTTTTGCTTTAGAAAAATTAGGCCCTGTATGGATAAAATTTGGCCAGATGCTATCTACCCGTCGTGATATCCTTCCAATACAGATCATTAATCAACTAGAAATGCTGCAGAGCAATGTAACTCCTTTTGATGGAAAAGAAGCATTAAAATTAATTGAATCCTCACTAAATATGCTCATTTCAGATAAATTTGATAACTTTAATATCATTCCATTAGCTACAGCATCAATTGCACAAGTACATACTGCGATATTAAAAGAAAATGGACACGAAGTAATCATCAAAGTTATTCGGCCAAATATATCATCAGTAATAAAATCAGACTTAAAACTATTATATCGGCTAGCTAGATGGTTACCATATTTTTTTCCTGACACTAAACGCCTAAAACCTTTAGAAATCGTCTCAAACTACGAGAGCACATTACTTAACGAGCTTAATTTGTTACATGAAGCAGCTAATACGATTCAGATACGTCGTAATTTTGAGACAAGTTCTATATTATATGTACCGAAAATTTACCCACTTTATTGCAGTGAAAATGTTTTAGTAATGGAACGTATTTATGGTATTCCTGTTTCTAATATTGGAATGTTAAAACAACATGGTGTTAATTTACCACTCTTAGCTGAAAGGGGTGTGACAATCTTTTTAAATCAAGTTTTTCGGGATAGTTTTTTTCATGCAGATATGCACCCTGGTAATATCTTTATTAGCTATGAACATCCAGAAAACCCACAATATATAGGGATTGACTACGGCATTGTTAGTACTTTAAACAAATCAGATAAACATTATTTAGCAGAAAATTTTATTGCATTCTTTAATAGAGACTATCACAAAGTTGCCGAATTGCATATAGATTCAGGCTGGGTACCGCCTAATACCAACTTAATAGATTTTGAGTTCGCTATTCGTCGTGTCTGTGAACCGATTTTTCAGAAGCCTCTGATAGATATTTCTTTTGGAAATATCTTAGTTCAGCTTTTTCATACAGCTCGATGCTTTAATATGGAAATACAACCGCAGTTAGTTTTGCTTCAAAAAACATTACTTTATGTCGAAGGGTTAGGTCGACAGATTGATCCACAGCTAGATCTATGGAAAACAGCTAAGCCTTTTCTTGAAGACTGGATTCAAAATCAAATCGGTCTTTCTTCCGTTTTTCATGAATTAAAAAAATATACACCAACGTGGGCTATACGTTTATCTGAATTACCAGATCTATTATATGAAACTCTTCTGCAAAATAAAAAAATACAACTACAATATAATAAAGATAATTTAACTAAAAATTTAACTATTTCATCTCTAAATCAACATTCAGGTCATTATTGGCTAACGTTTAATCAAACTCTATTATTAAGTGGCACAGCTGTTCTTTTGTTTTGTCCAGAATGGGATCTCTTTGCTATTATGCTAATCTCTGCTAGTTGTCTAATATGGTTTATTGACTATTGAGTTAGCACAATGTCTAAATTATCATCAATAATAAAACAAAAGAAGAACTATTGCTACATTATGCGCGCCGCCAAAATATGTTGCATCAGTTTTAATTTATCTTCAATTCTATGATTTTATAAATCTACCATTAAATGCATATAAAGTATAATACCATTTTAAATATACCTATTAATAAAATATTGATAATTTATGTCTAAAAATACCTACTTTTACATTAATAAAATCTAACAATAATAATTAAATTTTATAAAAATTATTTTTTATAATATGCATACTATGAAATATATTTTAGAATATTTTCTATATATAATATTTTTCATGAAAAAAGATATCAAAAATATTACAGATATTAATGTCATATATCTGGGTTAAATTATACTCATTGATATTTATTGTTTTTATTAAAATAATATATTTTCCTTTTATATATATACGAATCTAGTAATAAAATCTATACAGTTTTATTATATTTTATATCTTATATTATAAAAATAATAATCAAATTATACTATAATTTTACACTCTTTAAAAAGTTTTAATATTATTAGAATAAATGCTATTTACATATAACTTTCGTACAAAATATATATCCTTAATATTTTCTCTTAAATTGATACTCAATATTATCTTAAACACTGTATTCTCATACAATACTTACTATGGATATTAATCTGAAAAGTGATCTCAATTATCAGCACACAACACAAAATCACAGCGCATAAATCAAATCAATAGTAAACGTTTTAAATATCAATATTATTGATTAATCTCATATTTTATAATAAACAGTTATATAATAAACAAATTAAGTTATGAGGGTAATTTTAAAAATTAATGATTTATTATAAAATATAAATTCAAATTATATATGCTGATTATAATTTTATGATGTAACAATCTTAATATTTCTGAATATTTTAGAATCATATAACATTATCTCTGGATTTAATTTCAAAAATAGTAATAAAAAATCAGTTACATACATAGTTCTAATAAAAAATACTATTAATGATGTACTATTCATTTAAAATATAAATCCAAAATAAATATTTTAAATAAATTCATTATAATAACAAGAATTATATACATAATAAAATTAAAACCAATACCTTATTGTTATATTTGCTTATAGGAGTATGTATAGAATCTTCTATTACAAAAGTAAATTTAAAAAATATTCTTTTAGATAACATAAAGTAATTTTTTTATTTACAACAACCTTATAATTATACTACTACAATCTTAATATTTATATATTATACTTTATATTCTCTTGCTGATAAAAATAAATAATACTTTTTTTGCCAAATAAAACTGAACAAACATAAAAGATAACCGATAAAATCGGAAATTTTATTTTTATATAAATAAAGATATATTGAGTATTAAATGACATATTATCTATTCAGATAATAATACGCTTATATTTTTATCTGACCTATGTACATACTAAGAATTTTCTACCAATATTACAAAAAGTATAGAATTTAAATACCATTTTAATTATTACTAATAAGTCTATTAATCAATGATACTTTCATTATGGAATTCAATTCCTTATAAATAAAAATTAATTATATTTAATCAGCAAATATCAAAATACCATAATTATCCAGATATATATATGACATTATATGATATATATAAACATACAGTGCTTTGGAAAAATATGTATTAATATTCTAATTAGAATGCAACATATCTCTTAAAATCAAATAAGTTCTCAGTAGTTTTTAAAAATCACGCGATCTTTTCAAATTGACTATATTTTCTATAAAAACTCACTATGTGTGTAATTTATATAAAAAATACTAAAATTATTCAACGTTTCTTATTATATTTACTTAAGGTAATCTAAATTCTATGGCATTTTATATATAATAAATAAAATCGAGTATCAAAAAATATATAAAAATTGAATATACATTAAAGAGCAAACAAATAATTATTGATAGTAAAAATAAAACGCTATATAAAAACTTTAATAAAATGATCCATATATAAGTCTAAAAAATAATTAAAAATATCCTAGAAAATAAAAAACATTTATTTTTTATTCGATGGTTTTTATAATTTTATTATTAAATTATATCAAACAAAATCATATAAAAATAATTTATTTTATCATAAAAGACTTGGATCAGAAAATATTTTATATATTGTCATTTATCTAAAATTAAAGATAACATTATTAATCAGTCTGTAAATAGAATTTTATTAAATAAAATCTTATATATAAGAAAATAAGCAAAACTTATATATTTTCACTATAAACAAAATTATTTTTACGCTCAATAAGATTTTTCCAAAATCGAGAGATTGAGATAGTTAAACAAAGGCGCATCTATTGCATTCTTTATCCACGGAATTACTCCGAGTAAAGGAAGATTTAAGCGTTTTTCTAGTGCTATCAGATAATCCTGAGCACGATAATTATTCTTGATAGGATGGTTAGCAATCCATCCAAGAAAGTTTAGCCCCGTTTGACGAATTGCGTTTGCTGTAAGCAACGCATGATTAATACAACCCAATTTCAGCCCAACAACTAAAATTACCGGAAGATTTTCCATAATAACCCAGTCAGAATAGCTATATTTCTCTCCTAATGGTGTTAACCAACCACCTGCTCCTTCTACTACAACCCAATTGGCGATCGATCCTAGCGATAGCAACCCTGCTGACAATATACTGAAATCAATTAATTTACCCTCGTCATGAATAGCTAGATGTGGCGCAGTTGGAGACCTTAATGGATATGGATTTACTTGATTATAGTTAATACATACATTACTATTATCCATTAATGCTAATCCATCACGATGACGAAATCCATCAGATGTAAATGTGCATCCTGATGCAACTGGTTTATATCCTACAGCAAGGTAACCGGAATGTATAGCAGCCTGCAATAGAGCACATGTTGCTATAGTTTTACCAATGTTAGTATCGGTGCCAGTAATAAAAAAATATTGAGTCATAATAAATGTACCCCGAAAAATAAAGCTTTGAACTATTTAAAATAATTATCTTACTTATCACTAGTTCTATAATTAAGCTCCTTAATCAGTCTTTGAAAACTATCTTTAAAAGTTTTATCATTAGCCAAATAAGAATAATTGAGAGACTTTATGTATCCGCTTAAGCATTAAACAATGTTTTATAAATATATTTTATTAATTTTACTGCATAATACATTTAACATAATTAATCACATCTCAAAAAACTCCTCAAGATATTAAAAAAAATTAAATCATGTAAGATTTATAATTCATAATAAAGAAATCAATAATATTTCATTATATTTTGAGACCTAAAAATAAGATATATACTCTTAGAAAATATAAGTACTTCAATTATGATAAATTATGTGATTTTAAAAATACCATAAAATTGTACTGGATAATTTACACAAAATAATACAATTAAAATATACCATATATTAATATAATCAAAACTAGACTAATTATTTTCTATAGCTTTTAACAATCAACTGCTGGATGATTTTTAACTATCTCAATACATTCAACACCGTGCCTATCTAATACTTTTAAATACTTTCAGATTTTGAAATACTTTCAGATAATTCATAAGATAATTAATGATTATATGTGTTTATTATTATTTAGATTATATCTAAATCATCTTTTATCTAAGATAGATTATCTCATGCTCTTTAATGACTTAATTATGATAAATCTCATTGATTTATCAAGCACTTTTTGATTTTATGGAATTATTCATATGCTATTTTATCTTTAAAAATCTTTAAGATTATCGAAACTAATCATATCATCATAAAAAATTAATAATATTTAGGAAAATCATAATTAATCCTGATTCTGTTTCGGTCAGAGATAAATTAAATATCTATCCTTAAATTTTATTTAATAATATGAACTACCCAAAAACCATTACATGCTGATTTTTATTATTATATGATTTTAAATAATCAATCTTTAACCTATGATAACAATATAACTTATTCTTCAATTAGTTTTTCAAACATTTTCCAAATAAAAAATAAATAACAGCACAATAAATAACAGCACTATGAAGCATGCAATATTATACCATTATAATAGAGTGTTTATATTATCATCACCCAATAATAATAATTTTTAACATGTAAAAACCCTATAAACATATAACTTCTCTAATAATTAATCAAAATATCATTATAATAAAAAATGCATTACTTCCACTCATAATAGGCGAGTAAGAATATGTTAATAACAATCGTGATCTAATTAAGAATCCAAGAATTTCAATAACTATTTTTATAAAAAACCACGTGATAAATAACTTTTAAATATAAAGGATACTACATGCCTTATGCTATCTCGAGTAATTGTTCATATAAATGAACAATGAATATTACACTGCGCTTCTCTAAAATAGAGAATACAGTATATTTAATCAAAAAAGATGAGACTAATCGTGCGTACTGCAACGAATTCTCATGAAAAAATTAATAAAAAACTACTTACACAGTATCTAAAATCTTTTTAAGAGTAACTATACTTATTAATACCATTTTACCTATTCCACCCACTTGAAAAATCAAGAAGCTATTAGTTTTGGCGGATAACTGTATAAATATTATACGCCTAGTGAAATATCAATAATATTGAATAATATTCATATCAAAACAGATTATTGTATAGTCTCAATGTCGACAAACTGTAATATATGATTATTAAACTATAATTAAATAATTAACTATAAAATCATATCATACTTAATTATTTTAATTTTAAATCACATGCGAATGCCATAAATGAACTAATAAACAATATTCTGCAAAAATGATTTGATTACATCCATATCCTATCTGCAACCTTTTATTAATCATTGTTAAATCTTAGGAAAAATAAATTAAAATGTATAAATTTTGCTATATCTCAAACGGTCGTCTAAAGAATCTGAGGTATTATCATATACACAAATAAAACTGTAAATAATAATGGAAAAATAATGGTATAATAAAAAAGTACCTCATGCTAAACATAACGATAATTTAGCTGCATGCTAAAAAACTAATACTAAATAAACTATTACTTATCATGATACAAATTCTAATTAACTTTAATACAAATCAGTCATATATTGATTTTATAACTTAGAATAACATTACACAGTACTTAAGTATCTTCTATGGGTTTATAGAGGTTTATAGAGAATTTTCATGTTATACCACTATCAATACATGAGTCATTGTAACTAAGCGATACAAAAATATATAAAGACAAGACAATGAGATATAATAATTATTATATCTCATTGTCTTGTCTTTCATACTAAATATTAAAATATTAAAATGTGCCGGTTAAGCTACAAGAAAATTTCCAATTTTCATGCCCAGAAGTGCTGGGAATAATTGATTCAAATACAGATACAGAAATATTATTACTCAGTGTGTATACCATCCCGTTCTTTAAAATAGTAGAAGTTTTTGGTGAGATATTACGAATACTAAGACGGCTGGTTTCATAAATACTAGAATTTGATATTAAATCATTCTCCTTCAGGATATGCTCTATTTTAATTCCACAGAGCCATATCAGGTGACGTACGATTGATACTCGAATATCAGCTCCAAGATCTCCTCTGGCATTGCCATGATTAATCTTATTATAAGATACAGGAAGAGTAATCATATTATCTTCCTGGTATGCATTACGAGAAAAATGGTTATAACGTAAACCTGTATGCCAGAAAAATAAAACAGATTGACCAAGAATAGGATTACCCCCTCCCCATTCTAAAGATGAACTAAATCCATTGAGCGTGCTATTACCTTGACCATATTCAGTATGAGGTAACGCAAATCGTTCAATATCAGCTTCATACTGGCTAAAAGATACAGCCGGACGAAAATAAAATTCTCCGAATCGCTTAAAAGCATGCCAATCAGCATATAACCCCAAGCCAAGATTGTTTCCATTCATTTTGTAACTATTAGGAAAATAATTAGATAGCGGACGTGTAATAACACCCCCTAGAGAAAATCTTTCTGTTACTCCATATCCTAAATTGACTACAGGTATGACGTTTTTCGCCATAAATGCTGCAGGTTTAGTATAGATTAACCAGCATAAGCGATTATTACCAGCAACACATCCTTGCTGTAAATTAGTTAACGTATGTTCTTGTGATTTAATTAATGTAAAAGCATCAGTAGAAACTTGGTTAATAGCAGAACGGGTATTAATTGCATCAACCAAAAATGGTTTCATCATATGCATATTTTTATCTTCAATTAATCTTTTAGAGCTTACAGAGTCAAGCTGTAAGAGATCAGAAGCCTCTCGCGGTACTCTAAATAAAAACGGATGTTTGACTATATCGTCTGCATCAGATTCTCCAAAAGCAATCTTTCCGTTAGGAGAAAAAGAAAAGATCTCAGAAGATCCAGAGAGATCATTTTTTAATGTACCTAAATCAATTTTATTTTTCCAATCCTTGCCAGACCAAATAATTGCATGACATACAGAACCATTTCCATTAATACTGGAGTATCCGCCTGCTATGAGACCATCAGGAGAAAGAGATAAGACTTTTGATTCTCCAGAGGCGCTACTACTTAGTGTGCCTAAATGAACTTGTTTTACCCAATTATCACCTAACCAAACAGTAGCTTGAGGAATGTTTTTTTCATTAATTCTGAACCCGCCTGCGACTTTTCCATCAAAAGATAAAGCCAATACCTCAGATACGGAATTATTAAATAATTTATCAAAAATACTATCAGAAGATGATCCATCCACAATAGTCTTTTTTCCCCAGTTAGCACCAGACCAGATAATCGCATGCGAAGCATGCCTATTGCGGCTCATATATCCACCAGCTACTTTTCCATCACCAGATAACACTGATACCCCAGAGTATATAGGATATTTGGCATGTTCTATATCCATTCCGACATTAGTATAAGTCCCCCAATGATCGCCAGACCAAATCGCGCCCGTGAGTAAATCTTTATCATTCGCACTAGAGTGACCTCCTGCTATTTTTCCATCAGCAGACAAAGATGATACTTCAGAAACTATAGCATGATTCGATCTCTGACTATCTATATCGGTTGCTATTTTCCAGTTATCTCCAGACCATATCACTGCATGGCGCGAATCTGTATTAACAGGAGTAGAATAACCTCCTGCTATTTTTCCATCAGTAGATAAAGCTAATATACTTGCCATGCCTGTATTATCAGATTTTAATGTGCCTAATTTAGTTGGATGAGCCCAGGACAAACCAGACCAAACAGACGCTTGCCTCTGGTACTCTTGAATAGAAGAGTACCCTCCTGCCACCTCTCCATTAGAAGAGATGGCATATACTACATGAGACTCAGGATCAGCATGAGATGCTAATTGTGTTTTTAATGCATCATCGACAGATTCCTCTTTAGGTAGTATGGGTATAGTCACAGCAAAAACTAAAGAAATTGTACTAAAAAAAAATAACACATAGAAAATATAATGAATGTACTTACAACATACACTGATTATCATATTGGAAAATTTCATAAAACATAATGCCCTTCGAGAAAGCCTAGTAAAATCTATATTACGTAGATTTATTAACTACTATTTAATAATCCCTATTTGATGTTCGTATATCAAATAAATAAAATGAAAATATATATGCTATTTTTATTCAAAAAATTCAGAATCTAATCTAAATTATTAAAAATTAACCAATAAAATCTAGTATGATCTAGTATCATACTAGATAAAATAATAGTGAAAAAATTAAATAAAATATATTAATTGAAATATGTACTAAATAGCTTTATATAACATATAATTAAAAATTTTATTTTAAATTTTTACTATATTAATTATTAATATTTTATCTTTATTATTACTGAAAAAAATTTAAGTAACCAGTACTATTAAATCTGTATGTTTCTTTTAATAAAAAACTAATATAATTTTAATATCAGATAATAATAGTACAATTTAAGTCATAGTCTTTATAATAACATCTATGTAAGAAATATTACCCTTATATCAGAAATATTGCCTATTCTATCTCATATAAATAAAATAAATAAAAATAAATATATTGCATTTAATAATCACAAATAGTAATTCTTATAAAATATATCATTGGTATTAGTAAAAACTACAAAGCCAAAGTGACTTATAAATAGTAATCTTTTAATGTTAGTTTTTAGGAAAATTTATAAAGTAGATACTAAAGTAGTAAATGTTAAACTAATCATTCAACATTTTAGAATACCCTCTAAGTCAAATCTAGTTGTAATAATCATTATACTTTATACTTTATATTGTATTTATAATTTCATTATAAATACAATATAAATAATTTATAGTTATAATATTTATTATAATTACTAGATGATAAATAATAGATAAGAATATTAAACATCATTTATAATTAAGATTATATTATTTACAATATAATCTTAATATGTTTAAATATCATATTCGGCCATATAATCTAAAAAATATATCACGCAGTTAATTCTATAATAATATTATATATCGCACATACAATATAAATATGACAAATATTTACTTATTTTAAAAATCAGATATATTATATAATAAAAGGATAGAGCTTAAAATGTTAATAACTATTAAAATCAAATTTTAACATATAATTATAGTGTTTCTTACAAAATTAATGATCTTGATAGCAATAATTGTCTCGTGATTATTAAAAATTAGTCAATCAAGTAGTTATGCATGTCGTATCCATTACGGTAATATAGTACAGATCACCAGATACCTTGCTATCTTAAATTTTAAAATTATTACACTTAAAATCAAACCAATTATATTCAAACTATCAATATAAATTATAAATATTATAGCCTAAATATACATATTATTCACGTCTCTAAGATCTATATGTTTTAATGTGTTATAATTTTTCTTTAATGTAACTACTACCGCACTAGTTCTTAGGTATACAAAACATGTCCACATATCTTTTTACGTCCGAATCAGTATCCGAAGGGCATCCTGATAAAATTGCTGATCAAATTTCTGATGCTATACTAGATGCCATCCTTGAACAAGATCCACAAGCCAAGGTAGCCTGTGAAACATATGTAAAAACAGGCATGGTTATGGTTGGCGGTGAAATATCTACTACCGCCTGGGTAGATATCGAGGAAATTACTCGACAAAGCATTCGAGATATTGGCTATATTCATTCTGATATGGGGTTTGATGCAAACTCCTGTTCTGTGCTAAACGCTATTGGTAAACAATCACCCGATATTAATCGAGCCATTAATCGATCCAATCCAATTGAACAGGGGGCTGGTGATCAGGGATTAATGTTTGGATATGCAACCAATGAGACGGATGTCCTGATGCCAGCACCAGTGACTTATGCGCATCGACTAGTGCAGCGACAATCTCAAGTTCGAAAAAATGGCACATTACCCTGGCTTCGTCCAGATGCAAAAAGTCAGCTCACATTTCAGTACGAAGATGGAAAGGTTGTTGGTATTGACACAGTTGTATTCTCCACTCAACATTCAGAAGACATCTCACAAAGAGATATTCAAGAGGCGGTACTAGAAGAAATCATCAAACCTGTCCTGCCAAAACAATGGCTTCACAACACTATAAAGTACTATATTAACCCCACTGGTCGCTTTGTTATCGGCGGCCCAATGGCTGACTGCGGATTAACTGGTCGTAAAATTATAGTAGACACTTATGGAGGCATGGCTCGTCATGGTGGTGGAGCGTTCTCTGGCAAGGACCCCTCCAAAGTTGATCGATCTGCTGCATATGCAGCAAGATATGTTGCAAAAAACATTATTGCTGCCGGACTTGCCAAAAAATGTGAGATTCAAATTTCTTATGCTATAGGTATCCCTGAACCAACCTCAATTATGATAGAAACATTTGGTACCGAAAAGATAAAAAATCAAACACTGATTCAATTAGTACGAAAAATCTTTGACTTAAGACCATACGGTCTTATTCAAATGTTAAACTTGCTTCGCCCAATTTATCGTGAAACCGCTACTTATGGTCACTTTGGTCGTGAACAGTTTCCATGGGAAAAAACTGATAAAGCTATTCAGCTACGAGAAGAAGCTGGTCTAAAAAGACTTACTTCAATAGAATAAATTGTTAAATTTCTGATACTTGTTAAAGTTAAAATTTATATACATTTTAGAAATTTTCAAACTTAAAAATATATCCATATCTAAATAGTGAACTCATTATTATATTTACAGTGTGTCACATAGAATATGTACAGCAGTGAATCTATATCTGAAATGAATAATAAAAATAATGAAGATAAACATTCTATTAAAAACACATTCTATCAAAAATATTAGAATGCTTTAGCATCTTACAATTACATAACAATTTCAGGGAATACACATATACCATAACATAAACTATACTGCGCATATATGTACATATAACGCAAAATTATTAATATAAAGACCATTATCCATTATACCTACATGGGCGTTTCTTTAAAAAGAACAAACAGGAGAGTACATGAAATGCACTGTTCGGATTGGTAACTTAGAAAAATATAAACATACCTGTATTGTTATAGGAATTTTTGCATCTCGACGACTATCCCCAATTGCTGAAAAATTAGATAAAATTAGTGACGGTTACATTCGTTCTGTAATAATAAATAGCTCAATGCAAGGAAAAATTGGACAAACTCTGTTATTACATCATGTGCCAAAAATTTTTTCTAAATGTATTTTATTAATTGGATGTGGTAAGAAACGAGACATCAACCAAGAAAATTATAAAAAAATCATTTACAAAACTATTCAAGAATTAAACAACTCAGGGTTCACAAAGGCCATCTGTTTTCTTACTGAAACACCAGTTCATATTAAAGGCTGTAACGTATACTGGAGAATACGTCATGCCACAGAAGTGACTCATGATGCAGTATATAGCTTTAATCAATTAAAAAATAAAAAAAAATTACCAACGTCCTCATTACATAGTGTCATCTTTAGTCTCTCTAAAAACAGTGAACTCAGTATTGGAACGCATGCTATAACACACGGTTTAGCTATCGCAGCTAGCATCAAAATAGCAAAAGATATTAGTAATATGCCACCAAATATCTGCAATGCTTCTTATCTTGCTACACAAGCGCGTCAGTTATCCGAAGAATGGAGTCAAAAAATTACTACTTATTCAGTTGGAGAGAAAGAGATGACCGAGTTAGGCATGAATGCTTATCTCGCTGTTGGTCATGGATCACGTAATGAGTCTATAATGTCAGTGATTAAATATTCCGGCGCTTTAGATCCAAAAACTAATCCTATCATCTTAATTGGAAAAGGGGTAACCTTCGATACTGGTGGCATTTCACTTAAACCAAGCGAAAATATGGATGAAATGAAATATGATATGTGTGGTGCAGCATCTGTGTATGGCGCTATGCGTGTAGCTGCTGAGCTTAATTTACCACTTAACATCATTGGCATTATGGCTGGCTGTGAAAACATGCCAGGTAGCTACGCTTATCGACCAGGAGATGTGGTGACTACCTTGTCCGGACAAACGGTGGAGGTATTAAATACTGATGCTGAAGGTCGATTAGTATTGTGTGATGTATTGACATACATTGAGCGTTTTCAGCCCAACACAGTAATCGATATAGCTACATTAACGGGTGCTTGTGTTGTGGCATTAGGGCATCACATGAGCGGATTATTTTCTAACTATAATCCACTAGCGAATGAACTAAGAGCTGCAGCAGAACAAACTGGAGATCACATTTGGAGACTGCCAATTACAGAACAATATCAACAACAATTAGACTCTAGTGTTGCTGATATAGCTAATATTGGCAAGAAATATGCTGGAGCTATTACCGCAGCTTGTTTTTTAGCACGTTTTGCTCATAAGTACCATTGGGCACACCTAGATATAGCCGGCACTGCATGGCACTCTGGGCGCACAAAAGGAGCTACCGGTCGACCAGTAGCTTTATTATCTCAGTTTTTAATCAATCGCGCCAATCGTGTAATCAGATCTTCCTAGGATTCTTTTAGAATGAATCTACAATACACACACGAGACATATGTAATCCATACAGTGAATTCTAGAACATTGTGATACTAGACAATTTCTTTTCTTCTAATCTAATTGTTTTTAGTTTTATAATCTAATTGTTTTAGATTGATTGAAAGATTTTACTCACTATCACCCTTGATAACTACATTATTGGACGTTTGAAGAATATATTCTGATGAAACATGCAAGCTTCTATCTTTTAGCACCCAATCAACAATTATCTACCATCACCACACAAGAAGAATTAATTTGTAGCTTAGTTTACAAAACATGGCATTATAAAAATAAACGTGTATTAATCGCCTGCAAAAACAAAAAACAAGCGATTCAGCTAGATGATATGCTCTGGGAAAACTTACCTTATTCTTTTATACCTCATAATATAGCAAATGCAGGACCAAAACATGGCGCACCGATAGAACTTACATGGGAAGATTTTTGCTCTAATAAAAAATACGATGTAGTCGTTAATCTACTCACAAAATGTTCTAATTATATACTATCTTTTTGTGAAATAATAGATTTTGTACCACTAGAGGAGTCATCTAAAAAATTAGCACGCGAGCGTTACAAACAATATCGAAACCAAGGGTTTAAATTAAATACTATAAAACTATCTCAGCCTCAAATTAAATATCATTAGATAACAAAGACTATATGTCTTTAATAAAGACCATGGTAAACCATCAAATATGATCGATTATAAATTATATACTAAGAGTACACTGTGTTTTTATGCGATTATTTTAATACAATCAATCAAAAATTATTCGCATGTAACACTAGTCAAATGTTACATACCAATATACTCTATCATTTTAAGTTTTAAACTATGTTTATAGTTATAGAGGAATAAATGCAATACCCAATTAATGCAATATTCCAAACTTTACAAGGAGAAGGTGTTTATGTGGGCGTTCCATCAATATTCATACGCCTGCAAGGATGCCCAATTGGCTGTCAGTGGTGTGATACTAAATATACGTGGGATAAAATATCTCATAAAGAAATACCATGGCAATCGATCCCCTTGAAAATTTCAAACAACAACTCATGGGGATCAGCTGATACCACGGAAATTCTAAATACTATAATCAGACTAGGCTGGACAGCAAAGCATGTTGTAATAACTGGTGGTGAGCCATGTCTTTATGATCTACGACCACTAAGTGCTGCTTTGCAAGCTACTGGATTAACTTGTCAAATAGAAACTAGCGGAACACATGTTGTGCTATGCTCTGTGGAAACTTGGGTTACAGTCTCTCCAAAAATCAAAAAAAATAAAAACTATAATCTATTATATCAAGCCTTAAAAAGAGCTGATGAAATTAAACACCCGGTTAGTCGCCAACGTGATATTGATGCATTAATTAACTACATTAAAAAAATTACAGATGAGAAAAAACGAATTATTTCGTTACAACCCATTAATCACATAGCCAGCGCTACCCAGCTCTGTATTAAAACTTGCATCCAGAAAAACTGGCGTCTATCAATGCAGACACATAAATATATAGATATTCCTTAATTTGATAATCTAAAAATCAAACCTAACTTTTTTATATTCTATGCAATAATTTTGCTTAAAGCTACGCAATAACCTAAAAAATCATCTGTAATGACGTTACATGTGTTATCTTTTTAAATATATTTAAGACTATGCGTTAAGCATATAATATCCTACATAATGTTTTTATACTATAGATTGATATCTAATGTTATTTTATAGCATCTAATTAAAATTAAATCATAGGAAAAAGCTAAAAAAACATGATTCAAAATCAGTAGCAAATACATTATTATTTTCACTATATTATATCTACTAAAATATCAAGAATAACAAACCTGAATTTTATAATAAAATGCTATAAACATAGGCTGGCAATTTTGTGTATGATATTATATAAAAAATAATAACCTTTAAATAGCTCAACTATTTGATCTTTTTCTTTAATATTATATACAATATTATATACGATATATACATCCAGAATTACAGGTTTCTTGCACTGTAACTGCACTAAGAGCAGGAAGTATTGGTTTAATTTTTTGACAAATCCAGACAGCTAATACTTCACTTGTTGGATTTTCAAGGCCTGATATCTGATTTAAATTAGCATGGTCCAGCTGAGTGTAGAGTGGGTGAAATGCAAGCTTGATATCAGAAAAATCCATTACCCAACCAGTACGCGGATTAATTTCTGCACTCACTTCTAGGCGAACTACAAAAGAATGCCCATGCAAATTACCGCACTTGTGACCATTTGGGACATAAGGTAAATAATGTGCAGCTTCAAATTTAAAATCTTTAAATAATGTTATCATTATACCACCTAACTTGATAAAAGTTTATTAATAACTATTAACAGATACAATGTTTTCTTAAGTATGCTTTAGAATATTTTACACAAACTATTTGCCTCACATAAGATAGAACGTGCTAACCTCATCATTTATAACTATAACTACTAATGCATTATCCATAAAATATTTATCTCCACTCTAATTAATATGTTACTAACTATATAATTTTATCATCTATTTAAATTGTTACATAATTAAACTATACATTTATCCACATACTTCATAAAGATTCTGACTAATAAGATAAAATCTTGTATCTCGATTCTTTTTTTTATCCTTTAAAAAATAACCTAAAGACATTAATCAGGACACTCCTAATAAAGGAAGATACTGATTTCTCGTAATCAGAAAGATATTTACTTGTAATATAAGTGCATTTATTTCAGAATAGGCATTCTGATAAAGCATAGTTTTACATAATACTCAAATAACTAATTTTTAAAAAAATCATCGCTTTGTTGATAGAACAATACTTTAAATAATTATTTAACTAATGTTTTATGTAAGTTTAAATAACCCCTATTTATCAGTTTTACGCATTCACCATTACCTTATCGATATCGATCTCTAACTCTGGGATTTTTGATATAATGACTACTAAAGCACCTGTAAAAAATATACTACCCATCGAAGCAGAAAAGCTATCTCATGTACAATCTGCTACAGATGATTGTACAGTGGCTCAACTAGCCTGGCTATCTGGCTATTTTTGGGGGAAGATGCACCAAGAAAAAAACAATTACTCTAACACCAAGTTAACACCCACCCAACCTCAATCTGTGACAATCATATCTGCCTCACAGACTGGAAATGCCCGTAATCTTGCCGAGAAATTACGTACTGAGTGTTTAATAGCAAAACTAAATGCAAATCACATTCATGCTTGTGATTATAAATTTAAACATATCAGCCGTGAAAAACTGTTGGTTCTAATCACGTGCACACAAGGAAATGGTGAGCCACCTGAAGAAGCAATTGCATTATATCGATTTTTGATATCTAAAAAAGCGCCTACAATGCATGCTCTTGCATTTTCGGTATTTGGATTAGGAGATAGCTCCTATGAACTATTTAGTCAAGCAGGTAAAGATTTTGATAAAAGGCTAGCTGAATTAGGCGGTGAGCGTCTTCTTGATCGCGTGGATGCTGATATAGAATATGCTGAACAAGCTCAGACATGGCGTGCTAAACTTATTCAGATACTAAAAAAACGAGTCCTTCTTAGATCTGACCAAAACGATTATGCGATAAAGGATAATACTAATAAAATTAATTGTATAACTTATACTAAAAATAAACCACTCAAAGCGCGTTTATTAGTTAATCAAAAAATTACCGGACGAGGATCAGAAAAAGATGTACGCCACATTGAAATAGATCTGATGAATTCTAACTTGCGTTATACACCAGGTGATGCCCTTGGTGTATGGTTTGAAAATAACACCTTATTAATACAAGAATTACTAACACTCTTATCGCTTACAGGAGAAGAGATAGTGTCAGTAAAAGGAGACAATCTTCCCATCGCAGAGGCGCTAAAAAAACATTTTGAACTTACCGTTAACACGCCCAAAATAGTCGAAAACTATGCTAAGCTTTCAAAAAGTGAAATCTTATTGAAACAGATTAATAATAAAAATACATCATTACAAAAGTATGCACAAAATACACCTATTGTTGATATGATTCGCGTTTCTAAAAGTCAGATAAGCGCAACAGAACTTATTAGCATACTACGCCCATGCACTCCGCGATTATACTCTATATCATCTTCGCAGGAAGAAAATAAAAATGAAGTACATATTACTGTTAGTGTAATACGCTTTCGTATAGATGGACGTGATAGAGCCGGAGGGGCTTCTAGTTATTTAGCAGACCGTTTAAATATAGGCGATGAAGTACGTATCTTTATTGAAAAAAATGATAATTTTCGTTTACCAAAAAACCCACAAACACCAATAATCATGATTGGAGCCGGAACAGGCATTGCACCATTTCGAGCCTTCATGCAGCAACGTGAATGTGAAGAGTCAACCGGTAAGAACTGGCTATTCTTTGGCAACCCATACTTCACAGAGGATTTTCTTTATCAAGTAGAATGGCAGAGATACATAAAAGATGGTCTACTCACTCGAATAGATTTATCTTGGTCACGTGATCAAAGTCAAAAAATTTACGTACAAGACAAAATCCGTGCTAATGGCAAAGAAGTATGGAGTTGGATTAAAAATGGTTCGCATCTCTATGTATGTGGTTCTGCACATTATATGGCGAAAGATGTAGAAAAAGCATTAATAGACATTATAACAAAATTTGGTTCCATGGATGCAGTGGAGGCTAGTGACTTATTAAGTAATTTACGTATTCAGCGCCGCTATCAGAGAGATATCTACTAATGAGTAATCAAAAATATTCTGGACCGCTATTAATTGAAGGTGAGCTGGTTGATGCTGAACGCATGAAGGCACAAAGTTGTTATTTACGTGGAAGTATTGCTGAAGATTTAAATAATAATGTCAGTGGTGGTTTTGATGGTGACAATTTTTTTCTAATTCGTTTTCATGGGATGTACCAACAAGATGATCGCGATCTTCGCGCGGAACGAGCAGAACAAAAGCTAGATGCAAAACATGCCATGATGTTACGTTGTCGCTTACCAGGTGGTGTTATTACCGCAGAGCAATGGTTAGCTATAGATAAATTTGCTACAGAAAATACTTTATATGGCAGCATTCGTTTAACTAATCGCCAAACTTTTCAATTTCATGGTATTTTAAAAAAAAACCTAAAATTAGCACATAAAATACTTAATAGCATGGGCTTAGATTCACTAGGTACTGCTAATGATGTAAATCGTAATGTGTTATGTAGCTCTAACCCAATGGAATCTATATTCCATCAAGAAGTCTATGAGTATGCAAAAAAGATATCTGAGCATCTACTACCACGCACTAAAGCTTATGCTGAGATATGGCTTGACAAAAAAAAATCAACTACTATTACTGACTCAGAACCCATTTTAGGTAAAACCTACTTACCTCGTAAATTTAAGACCACCTTTGTAATTCCACCGCATAATGAGGTTGATCTGCATGCAAATGATATGAATTTTATTGCCATTATTGAACAAGGAGTCTTAACTGGTTTTAACTTGTTAGTAGGCGGTGGTCTCTCAATAGATCATAATAATAAGACAACTTATCCGAGAACTGCAACTGAATTTGGTTATTTATCTAAACATAACGTTCTTAAAATAGCAGAAGCGGTTATTTCTGTTCAGCGTGACTGGGGAAATCGTACTAATCGCAAAAATGCTAAAACTAAGTACACCCTGGAGCGTGTTAGTCCTCATGTTTTTAAAACTGAGGTCGAAAATCGTTCCGGTGTAACTTTTGAGCCGATACGTCATTATCACTTCGAAAATCGCGGAGATCGTTTTGGGTGGGTACATGGTATAGATGATAAATGGAATCTAACCTTATTTATTGAAAATGGTCGGCTTTTAGATTACCCAAATCGCCCTTTAAAAACTGGTGTAGCAAAAATTGCTAACATTCATAAGGGTTTTTTTAGATTAACCGCGAATCAGAATTTAATTGTATCTGGAGTAACAAAATCAGAAAAAGAAAAAATTGAAACAATAGCGAGATTATATAGTCTAATGGGAAACACGAGCCATCAGCGTGAAAATTCAATGGCTTGCGTTTCATTTCCAACATGCCCTCTAGCCATGGCCGAAGCAGAGCGAATTCTACCAGAATTTGTTACGCATATAGAAACAATTATGACAAAATATGGCGTAGGAGATGAGTATATTGTTTTTCGCATTAGCGGATGTCCTAATGGATGCGCCCGCGCATTGCTAGCTGAAATTGGATTAATAGGAAGATCACCTGGACGCTACAATATGTACCTAGGTGGTAATCGTATTGGCACGCGAATTCCTCGTATATATCAAAAAAATATTAGCATCGAGGATACCTTAAAAATCCTTGATAAATTAATTTATCAATGGTCTAATTTAAGAGAAGCAAACGAAGGATTTGGTGATTTTGCTATTCGAAATAGCCTTATCAAACCAGTAGTAGACCCAGCCAGAGATTTTTGGCAATAACGGAGAAATAGATGGAAATACTTAACCTTATGGAGCTATGCCAGTTATCAAAGAAGGAACGTGCTACAGCACTCAAGAATATTAATCATGAGCTAACTCAGCTCCAATCTGAAGATCGTATTAAATGGGGGCTAGAAAACCTACCAGGAGAAGCTGTGTTAACATCTAGTTTTGGTATACAGTCAGTGGTTAGTTTACATCTAGTCACGCAACAAAAAACTGATATATCAGTAGTTCTTACTGATACTGGTTATTTATTTCCAGAAACCTATCAGTTTATTGATCATTTGACCGAAAAAATGCAACTAAAATTACATGTATTTCGGTGTTTGCAAAGTCCAGCTTGGCAAGAATCAAGATACGGTAAGTTGTGGGAGCAAGGCATAGAAGGCATTGAAAAATACAATCAAATCAACAAAATAGAACCTTTAAAACGTGCAATTAAAAAATTAAACGCAAAAACCTGGTTTGCAGGTCTGCGCCGTGCTCAAGCAAGTACTCGCGCAAATCTACCAATTCTAACGATTCAGCATGGTATTTTTAAGCTACTTCCGATTATTGACTGGGATGATCGAAAAATTTTTAATTATATTAAAAAATACAATCTCAATTACCATCCTTTATGGAATTGTGGTTATGTGTCCGTTGGAGATGTTCATACTACCAGAAAACTAGAAATAGGAATGAAAGAAGAAGAGACTCGATTTTTTGGTTTAAAAAGAGAATGCGGCTTGCATGAAGATTAAAAATTTATTGATGATGATTTAGGTAACATTAGACATAATACTTTCATAATAGTCTTGAGTGCGGTATATTATATTTAAAAATAATATATACACTCTGTTATATTACTTTAGATAGTTTAATATTTTCTAGCTAACAATTCCACGGTCAGCAATAGTTCAGTAAACTGAAATTTCTAAAAACATACTACAATTAACAAAAACATAGAGATCCATATTAGATATTGAATTTTTGAAAACTGTTTCTCCAAAATGCTTAGTATATCTCCAGGATGCTTGGTATAATAAAAATATATATTTATCACAGATTTATTATTGATACTCGATAAAGCAATAAATATCCGATATTATAAAGTAAATAAAAATGCTAAAATATAAATATTACACAATATTCTAGATCTATAAACAATACAAATAATACTAGTGTCATTAATGTTTAATACATTAAACTTTATGTCTTATTTTTAGACATTGTTTACATATAAATTATTAAATTAATATAAACTGCTTATATTAAAATTAATATTTTATTAATGCAAATAATATTGGCGTAACACTCCTTAATTATCTTTTCTATAAACGCTTATAAGTATGCTATCGATGATATGCATACTCAAGATAATGCTCAAAAAAATTTTATATATTGTTACAGTTTCTAACCTAAAACCACTCAAATGTCATAAAATAATTTCCAATAAGATAGATAATCATCCTATTAAATAAATATAATTTATTTCGTTATTTACGATAAATACTAAATTTATAAATATAATATTTTTATATTAATAAATTTTTAGTATTACTAGTATGCCCAAGATAACTATTCAACTATAAAATCACTATATTTAATACTTAATAACACTTAATGTTCTATGAAAATCTAAAATTAGAATACTTCTTTTTTACTACATTATGTTAAACTTATTTTATAATGACTTATTTTAAATAGTAATTTTATTACACTTTAAAATAGCACATATACTCCTGTATCAGCTTATGTTATTATGAAGGTTCATGTGGATTATTTACCTATTTTTGCTAATCTAAGACAAAAGCCAGTACTAGTAGTGGGCGGTGGTCAAACAGCGGCACGAAAAATTCAACTACTAACTCAGGCTGGAGCTAATGTACGGGTTGTGTCTTGGAAATTATCTAAAACGCTATTAGATATGTTAGCAACAAATCACCTACAATGGATAGCAAAAATTTATCATCCTAACCAACTTGAACAAGTTTTTCTAGTAATTGCTGCCACAAATGATTCTCAACTAAATAGCCGAATATATCAAGATGCTACTGATCGATATCTTCTAGCCAATGTAGTGGACGAACTGCCAAACTGTTCTTTTATTTTTCCTTCTATTATTGACCGCTCCCCGGTAGTTATAGCCATTTCATCTGGCGGAACAGCTCCTGTGCTATCACGATCATTACGTGAAAAAATAGAATCTTTACTACCAGCTCATATCGGGCAAATGGCAAAAATAGCAAATCAGTGGCGTAGTAAAGTTAAAAAACGTTTTTATATACTGTCGGACCGTCGTCATTTTTGGGATAAAGCTTTTAACGGTTTATTCTCTAGTTACATAGCCTCTGGCAATATAGATGAGGCTAAACGTGTCTTAGATCGCCAGTTAGGTGATATAAACGTATCACTAGGTGAAATCATTCTAGTAGGCGCTGGACCAGGTAGCAGCGGACTGCTAACTTTACGTGGATTACAGGTGATGCAGCTAGCTGATGTATTATTATATGACTATTTAGTCAGTGATGAAATCTTAAACTTAGGTCGACGAGATGCCGAGCGCATCTGCGTAGGAAAGCGTGCTAATGCTCATAGCATTTCGCAAGAAAATATTAACCATATGTTAATAAAATTAGCTAAACAAGGTAAAAGGGTAGTTCGTTTAAAAGGTGGCGACCCCTTCATCTTTGGTCGTGGTGGCGAAGAACTGCAAGCGGCAGCATTAGCTGGCATTCCATTTCAGGTTGTACCTGGCGTCACTGCTGCGATTGGCGTTACTGCATATGCTGGCATTCCATTGACACATAGGGACTATGCACAGAGTGTTTTATTTGTCACCGGACATTGCCGCGACAACGGGACAGTCATCGACTGGTCAACACTATCTAACTCTGATCAGACGTTAGTGATTTATATGGGCTCTATAACTGCAGATCAAATTTCTCACCAATTAATTAGACATGGTCGTGATCTAACAACACCTGTAGCTGTTATTAGCCGGGGAACGCATCCAGATCAGCAGGTTAAAACCGGAACATTACAAAACCTATTCGAACTCACACAACATACCTCCGCTCCAACGTTATTAGTTATAGGAGCGGTAGTTAATCTGCACCAACAACTAGCATGGTATCAAAATTCTAAAAAAATACATGGATAACATGTCTATATATTCTAACTTTTCTCAAGGGCATATTATGGATATAAAAAAACTAACCTATCTACGTCAATTAGAAGCGGAAAGTATTTATATTATCCGCGAGGTTGTAGCAGAGTTCGCTAATCCAGTAATGTTGTATTCTATCGGAAAAGATTCATCAGTTATGTTGCATTTAGCACGTAAAGCCTTCTACCCAGGTACCATATCATTTCCTCTGTTACATGTGGATACTGGATGGAAATTTCGCGAAATGTACGAGTTTCGTGATCATACTGTAAAAGAACTAGGTATAAAACTATTAGTTTATCGTAACCCAGCAGGAGAAAAAATAAAAATTAATCCATTTGAGCATAATAGTACACAATATACAGATATTATGAAAACTGAAGGCCTCAAACAAGCTATAGATAAATATAGCTTTGATGCAGCTTTCGGAGGGGCCCGCCGTGATGAAGAAAAATCACGCGCTAAAGAACGTATTTATTCTTTTCGCGATCGCTTTCATCGATGGGACCCTAAAAATCAACGCCCAGAGTTATGGAATAACTATAATGGAATCATTAATCAAGGTGAAAGCATTCGTGTATTTCCGCTCTCTAACTGGACTGAAATAGATATCTGGGAATATATTTTTATTGAGCATATCAAAATTGTTCCATTATATTTAGCAGCTCTTCGTCCAGTTCTACAACGTAATGGCATAATTATAGTAATTAATGATAATCGAATAAACTTAAAACCTAATGAGATCATTGAGAAACGCATGGTGCGGTTTCGAACCCTGGGCTGCTGGCCGCTAACTGGAGCAGTAGAATCAACAGCAAATACAGTACCTGATATCATCTCAGAAATGCTTCTTAGTAAGAGCAGCGAGCGAAAAGGTCGTATGATAGACTGCGATCAAACTAGCTCTATGGAACTAAAAAAACGACAGGGTTATTTTTAAGGAAATTTTATGACCAATTTTATTACAATAGATAACCTCACTCAAAAAAATTCAGAAACATACGTACATAAAGAAAAAAACCAAAGCCTATTGCGATTTCTTACATGTGGCAGTGTAGATGATGGTAAAAGTACACTTATCGGGCGATTATTACATGATACAAAACAAATTTATGACGATCAGTTACTATCATTAAAAAATGATAGCAAGCGCCATGGGTCTCAAGGAGATGAACTGGATCTAGCATTTTTGGTAGATGGATTACAGGCTGAGCGCGAACAAGGTATCACTATTGATGTTGCATATCGCTATTTTTCTACTAATCATCGTAAATTTATTATCGCTGATACTCCGGGACATGAGCAATACACGCGCAATATGGCAACTGGCGCTTCTACTTGTGATCTGGCTATCCTGCTGATTGATGCGCGCAAAGGAATTTTACAACAAACCCGACGACATAGTTTAATTGCTACACTTTTAGGCATTAAACACTTAATCGTGGCTATTAATAAAATGGACTTGGTCTATTACAAAGAAGATATTTTTCAGGCAATTCAGAGAGATTTTGTTAATTTTTCAACTAAACTGCCTTCTATCGTTGATATTCACTGTATACCTATATCTGCTTTAAAAGGTGTAAATGTAACTGGAGCCATTGGTCAAATACATTGGTATAAAGGCTTAACTCTTTTAAAGCTACTAGAGACTATTGAAGTTCATCGCGAAATCATAAAACAACCCATGCGATTTCCAGTACAATATATTAATCGTCCAAATTTTGATTTTCGTGGTTATTCTGGCACACTTTCTTCTGGAGTGTTGAAAGTCGGGCAATTAATAAAAGCCATGCCAAGTGGCATACAATCCAATATATCTCGTATAGTGACATTTGATGGTAATCTAGATTATGCTATTGCGGGAGAAGCGATTACCATAGTATTACAAAACGAAATTGATATTAGCCGCGGAGATCTTCTAATAGATGCAGATGATACATTAATACCAGTCCGATCTGCTAGTATAGATATAATCTGGATGGCAACAAAACCCCTTATTCCGGGCAATATTTTTAACATAAAAATCGCTAATAAATTAACTTCCATGCGTATTGATAAAATTTGTTACCAGATAAATATTAATAACTTTACGCAGCACGCTAGTAAAGAGCTTTCATTAAACTCGATAGGTCGTGTAGATGTTATATTTGACGAAATGCTTCCAGTTGATGTTTATGAAAAAAATCAAGTAACTGGTTCAATTATTATTATCGATCGTCTCAGTAACGCTACTGTAGGAGCCGGTATGATACGTCAAGTATTATCAGACAATATCAACACCAACGGCATCAACTATGAGTCTTTCGAGATAGAGCTAAAAGCTCTGATACGTCGTCACTTCCCACATTAGAACGCATCTTATATTACAACATGGGCGAAAAATGACACAGGATCAGAAAAATATAATATGGCATGATCATCCAATTAATCGCGTATCTCGAGAGATACTACATGGTCATCAAGGTATAGTTTTATGGTTTACTGGTCTATCTGGTTCTGGCAAATCTACCATAGCAGGATCAGTAGAAGAAAAACTATATCAGATAGGTGTTAGCAGTTATTTGCTTGATGGGGATAATTTAAGACATGGTTTATGCAGAGACCTTGGTTTTGATAAGCCTGATCGTTATGAAAATATCCGAAGAATTGGTGAAGTAGCTAAACTTATGGTAGATGCTGGGTTAATTGTCCTGACTGCGTTAATTTCCCCTTATCGCGCCGAACGTCAAATGGTGCGTGAAATGTTAACAGAAGAGAAATTTTTAGAGATTTTTGTCGATACACCTTTCGACATATGTGAGGCACGCGACCCAAAAGGTTTATATCAGAAAGCACGTAGTGGAGCAATACGATACTTTACTGGTATTCATTCAGAATATCAAATTCCACTCCAACCTGAAATACGACTAAATGGTGAATACAAGGTGTCACATCTATCTGAGCAAGTATTAGAGTTTTTGCGTTCAAAAAAGGTTCTCACAACTTAAAATAATAATTTATTATATATTTTTCGAGAGATTCAAAAAATAATTTCTTATGAGTTTTATCATACTTTAGTTGTATATCTCCTAGAGCGCAAAAATAAAAGATTTTATATTGTTAATTTTTACAATTTCGAAAGACAACAGCTATTGCTAAAAATAGTGACAATAATGCAATATAGAAAAATGTTGAATAGAGAGGCATTGTGGATAAATTAATATTATTATTACTAGTTCTGTTAAGTTGGCTACAATATTCTCTTTGGTTGGGAAAAAATGGAATAAATAGTTTTCATCATATTAACAGCGATCTAAAACTACAAAAAGAATACAATTCTCTGCTTAAAGAAAGGAATGAAAAACTCTTATCGAGAATCAATGATTTAAATAAATCTGATGACATTCTGAAAGATCCAAATACTAAATAAACGCTAGATATATAAAAATAAATTCTATATAACCTTATATTATATATTGAAAATATAACATTATTAACATAATTCTGAGACACTAAATTTAGTCTGCAAAAAAAATTACTATTTATGCTTTGATTAAAGATTAAAACTATAAATATGTCACACAATCAGATTAGATTTATATATTTTAAATGAGGCATCATGGAAAATAATACCTCATTAATGGATGTAGTCGCTGTAGTACCTGCTGCAGGAGTAGGTAGTCGCATGCAATCTAAGCGACCTAAGCAATATCTCGTTGTTGCTGGAAAAACAATTCTAGAGCATACTTTAAATGTATTGTTAAAAAATATAGAGATTAAAAAAATAATAGTTGCACTACATCCAGAAGATGTGTACTTTAATCATTTATCAGTAGCTCATAATTTACGCGTTACTACTGTCACAGGTGGCCAGTGGCGTGCGAATTCAGTGTTAGCAGCTCTTCAAGCCGCCCCGCCTGTTCAATGGGTATTGATACATGATGCTGCACGACCTTGTTTGCGATCAGAAGATTTAGAGCGCATTCTCAGTCTTACTTTAAGCAGCAAAATTGGTGGTATTCTAGCGATTCCAGTGCGTGACACCATTAAACAGGCTACAGATGGAAGTAATCAGATTTATGCCAGTATACAGCGTAATTCCTTATGGCATGCATTAACGCCGCAATTATTTCCGTTAAAATTACTATTAAATTGTTTAAAAAGAGCAATTAATTTAGGAAAAAATATTACTGATGAGGCATCCGCACTAGAATTCTGTGGCTATCAACCTGAATTAATTAAAGGACGCAGCGATAATTTAAAAGTGACGTACCCAGAAGATTTAGAACTGGCTGAATCCTATCTGTCTACAAACGTTAATCTACCAGGGAATATCATGCGCATTGGTCACGGTTTTGACATACATGCATTTGGTGGCATTAGGCCACTAATTTTATGTGGTGTTCTAATTCCTAATAGTCAAGGACTTTTGGCTCACTCTGATGGTGATGTGGCTCTTCATGCGCTCACTGATGCATTAATTGGCGCAGCAGCTCTTGGGGATATAGGTACTCTTTTTTCCGACAGCAATCCTCTTTATACAGGGATAGACAGTCGCTTTCTTTTACGTGAAGTTTTTCTACGTATTACAGAAAAAAACTATCAAATTGAAAATATTGATATTACAATCATTGCGCAAATTCCAAAAATTATGCCATATATAACACAAATGCGTATAAATATTTCCAAAGATTTATGTATCAATAGAGATAGCGTGAATATCAAAGCTACAACTACAGAAAAACTAGGATGTATTGGACGAAAAGAAGGCATTGCCTGTGAAGCTGTTTTATTGTTAAAAAAATCTTACACAATTTAAGCAAGATTTTCTACTATAGATCATAAAACCCTAGACTAAAACTATGTATAATATGTGTATACTAAAATTTAAATATTATTTAATCAGTATGGTTGATATTTTTTTAAAAAGATATTTATTAATGATAAAAACCAGAAGTTAGGCATTACAAAAAAATAAATTATCATAATGGATATTAACGATAATTTTATTATATTTATAACTAAAATTAATAATTCTGATCATGTTAGAATTTATGAACACCCAATACTATGCCGCCTTGTTAAGATCTAAAGACTGATTCTAATTTTATAAGATCAGGAAAATCATGTCCTACAGACCGTCTAATAAACATTAATTAATGTACATTGATCTGCTTCTGCCTTATATGTTAAATATTAAAATCACTTTAATTGAATTTTTTTACTTTAAATACTATTTATATATATCTTTCATCTATAATAGCATTAAATAAATACATCATATAATAAATATTTACTTATATATTAAATAAGTAAATATTTTAATTTTTATTGTTTAAATACAAATGACTTGAGTGAAAACTCATGTTTCTCAACATGATCAAAAATACATAACAAACCCAATCAATTAATCCAATCGTAACAGAAGAAAAAGAACAATTTAGTTATCATCTTGTAACGATTATCTATCTTTTTGATTAAAATCATCCAGTTAATTGCATACATTGGATTTTTAAGTAATAATTTTAACATAGGCAGAATTTCTCTCATCTTGCATCCAATTTTCCATTTCTTGGTAAAACTTACGATTAAATAATAAATGATAAGCTTGTTCTTTTTGGATTTCATATCGTTTGTCTATTGTACGAAGATCGAGAATGCGCATTAAATGCCATCCAAATACAGAATGAACAGGCTGACTAATCTGCCCGATTTTAAGATTCTTTAGAATATCTCGATACTCTACATCAAACTTTTCTACTGAGACCCAACCTAAATCATTGATATTACATGATGAGCCGCACTCTTTCAAAAATGTTTCCGCCATTTCATTAAAAGATCTTTTACTATTCACATGCATGGCAGCATGCAATAACTTTTTCTTTGCTTCAGAATTAGACATCATTACTGATGGTTTGAGCAAAATATGATCAGCATGTATCTCAGTTACTAATGACTTATTGTCATCACCACGTATATCATTAACTTTTAAAATATAACAACCTGTACTAGAGTTAATCGGACCGATAATGTCACCTTTATGAGAAAATGCTAAAGATTTAGAAAATAGAGACGGTAGTTCTTGCATTTTTTTCCAACCCATATCAATTTTTTGAATAGGATGTAAGGTGTTAAATTTGAAGATATCTATTTTATTTAAATCTAAACCATTATTAATACTCTGAATTAATTGTTGAATAATTTTTTTTTGGTTAGTCAGTTGTTCTTGTGTTAGATGTACTGGTAATGGAAGAAAAACGCTAGTAAGATTAAAATTAACCTGAGAACGTTTTTGCAAAGATATCTGCGTAGCTAGCGAGTCCACCTCCTGAGGCGGTATAATTAAACGATGTCGCACTTCGTTGTTAATAAATGCCCCTATTATCATATCCTGACGAACCTGTTCGCGATAAGCAACATAGTTTAACCCCTGCTCTACCACATAACTACGTAACTGAGTTATATTTAGTTGATTATTTTTAGCAATATTTAAAATCGCCTCTTCTAGTTGCTCATCATTGACATAAATACCAGACTCTTCTGCTTTTTGTAGTAAAATTGCGTCCATTATTAATTTTTCTAAAACCTGAGAATATAAAATATTTACATGAGGTAAATTTTTACCAGATTTTTGCGCCTGTATTTTTATAGATCGTATTACACTACCCACATCACTATCTAATATTATGTTTTGATTTACAATAGCTGTAATTCTATCTAAAACTTTTGGCGCTGAAAAAACAATTTCAGGCATTAACAATACACCAAGGATTAATAGTTTCCACTTCATCATACTTTATCCATTCTCACGTCTCCTGCTTTTAAGTTAGTGATATTTTAAAAATCATAATATTATATAATTTTTTGATAAGGTAAAATACCTTCAGATAACATTTGGTCAGAATCTAACTCATGATCGGAATTCATACCACGCAGTTCAATATGAAATGAAATTTTATTATCATACTGACTCTGATTCTGCTCCCAACTGTTAATTTTACGCTCATAACCTAAACGCACCGCATAACAACAGGAGGTATATTGCATACCTACTAATTGATCGGCTATTGACTCAGTATTTAGATCATAGTAACAAGCACCAACTAGAGACCATGTGTTCATGATAGGCCAGCTAGCAATAACACCTACTTGCGATATGCCTTTATCATATCGATCTTGATTACTATAATGCGCCAGAATATTCTTCATATACTCTGCATTCGTATACCGATAACTACACTGCAAAACATGTCCAGAATCATAACGCCATTCTATAATCGTATTTCCTTGAGAAATATTATCTACATGTACGTCATACTGAACGCCTCCGCGCATTGATAAATTATCAGTAATTTTCCAATAACTATCACTTGCTAATACTACAGAACCTCGAGCCTGATTCCGAAGAAAAGCTTGATGACCATGTACTGTATTAAATGAATAAATCTGTCCTACAGAAAAATTAAAACGCTCTAACAGATTTGGGTTAGTAATATGCATTATAAAACCAGTAGCTATTTGATTTGCAGAAGTGATACGATCTAGACCACTATGCGTGCTCTCTCGAAATAGACCATAATAATCTCTACGTAAAAGCGTAGAGTCATAAGCTTGAATAGAACTCTGATCACAATACGGAATATAGAGATACTGTGCTCTAGGCTCTATCATTTGCCTATAATCTGTAAACCAATTCATATTACGCTCAAATCGCATGCTACCATCAATTGTAAATTGTGGTAAAATTCTATTGACTGAATTTTGTAATTTAAGTGTATGTTGTTGCTTTAAATTATAATATTCAATATTATATTGTTCATAATGTGTAGCAAATAATTTTACTGAAGCGCGTATCGCATTCCAGTCCTTTATACGAGACCACTTGATATCTGGCTCTAAATGAAAACGCATTGCACTCGGCATATGTGAATCCACATTAACAAACCGTGAGATCTGAGCGTATAAGTGTCCATACAGCGGATAAAAATGGCGATAATAATAATTCAAATCAAATTGTGGTTCCGCACTATAAGTATCCTGTTGATCTTTGACTGATAAGCTTTGAAATTTTTTTATTGATAGCATTGCATCCCAATTATGTTCAGCATACCCAAAACTAAGCTTTTGAGTCATATAATCATCACTGGTTGTACCATAAATTGAATCTAAATCTGAAAAATAATACGGATCGCTCACTTTTGTATAATCAACTTTAAATCGCCAATTTTCTAAATATACGCTACTGTTCTGCCAGTGGAATAACCATCTATTAAAAGATCTATCAGCCTTAATGTGTTCCGTCTGATAAAGAAGATCATGATTTAAATAGTCAAACTCAATAGTACCACTGCCACCTATTAAGTAACGAAATTCGTTTTGCCACTGTATACCTCTTCGACTAATGTAATGTGCTATTAACGTAGCATCTGCCCCTGGCATAATCTTCCAATAATAAGGAAGAGAATATTGAAAACCGCCATTTTTATTATAATATGCGCGAGGAGTTAAAAAACCAGAACGACTTTTTTTACCTACTGGTATTTGAAAATAAGGACTATAAAAAATTGGTATAGATCCCAATTTAAAACGCGCACCCCAAACTTCAGCTAACTGCTCGTCGTGATCATAAACAATCTTTGATCCAGCAATATGCCAACTATTTTGCCCTATTGGACAAGAAGTAAAAGTTCCATTTTTTAAAATTGTATAACGATTAGAATTTCTTAACTGTATTTGATCAGCCACACCCCTTCCTTGGCGCCCAATCATCTGATAATCACCTCCCCAAATATTAGTATCTTTGGTATTGAGATTCGACCAAGCTCTCAAACCTTTTAACATTATCTTATTATCATAATAACACACCTTGCCTAATGCAAGAATAGTATGTATCGGGCTTTCTGTGCCTTTAGATGCAGAGCGACTAACTTGAACCCTCTCAGATTTAATATGTCTTCTTCCTTGCTGAATATCAACATGACCACTAAATATTACTTTATCTGGATAAGTGCCCTGAGCTGTGTCTGAGTGAACCACTACAGGTAACTGGTCTATCCTTTTTTTCTGAGTAAGAAAGTGATCATCTTGATGACCATTAATAATTGGTTCTGTTATTAAGTTATTCGCTAACGTTCTCTTATTAGCAAATACTAATGTAAGTAACGAAATCAACAATACAAATAGCCTTATATTCATGCGCCGCATTAAAATTCCATAAGAACTATAATTTTTCTCATGTATAGATAATATTTTATTATTGTCTATATATAGCTGATATATCTAAAATATTCGCTATATTATAATGAGATAAAATCAAGAAATAACCTATATTTTCAAAAAATACCACTGGTTCGAAAAAAATGCTCTGCAATTATAGATTGCATTATTATATGGTATTATGCAAATAATGATTCTAATAATCAAAGCATTTCAAGATCTTTGCTCAATCTAATGCCCACCTAAAATATACTCTAAAACTAATATGTGTCTCACTGCGAGCTGATAGAATAAAGATACATGATCTATATTAATATTAGGTGCATAGTTATAACAAAACTATATATACTTATATAAAAGTATTATTCTATAATACTATATACATCACCTGAGTGATAATAACATCTTCTATATAGAAGATATGCACACGTTAATCAGAAACTAGACATTCTTGCAGATAATGATATATGTTTGTTGTTATACTTTTCATCTTTACTAGCAATATAAAACTATAATTTTATATTTTTTTAAAATTTGTAGATTTTTCTATAACATCTTCGTGTGCGTATAAAAGATAATTATAATTATCTTTTAGTTATCTTTTAGTTATTTTATAACTATTTTAAATCAAGCCATAAAAATAGTGCATTATTTTAAGTAATAATGTTCTTTATTAATGCAAGAGAGCATATGTATAATATTGTTTTAAGAAATCGAAATATGCAATCAAACATACACATGTTACTATTAATACCGTATAATCAAAATATACAGATAAATAATATTTTTATATAAACATGGTTTATAAATAGACCATTATTCTCATTAAGAATGCTTATCTATTTTAGAAAACAATACAACTTAATTTTTATAATAAAACCTCTCCACCTAATAATGCGATTACTTAACCTGCAATTATTACACTATGGTAGATAATGAAATAAGAATATGCTATAGCATATTCTCAACTAAAAGAATCACATCACATGAAAGATTCTAAAAATAGTTATATAATAATTTAGGACTTACCCTGCACCTCTATAAGTTAATAATATAAGTAATAACATTAATTTTTAGAGATAATCTAGCCTACAGGTGAGAACAACTCTCGATAAATCTGTGATTATATTGTAGCAAAACACAGAACGCATTCTACTAATGGGGCTTACCAGAAAAATCTTATGTCGTTTAACTAACTACAAAACATGTCACGCTCAAATCAATTGATAACAAATAGAGAGAATACTTTATAAATGTAAATACACCTAATTAAACTTCAAAAATCTAAAATAAATTTAAGATTCCTATAATAGATAAGAGATTATTAAGATGAGAAATCTGGCAGTTTTCTCACAATACATTTATTTTGAAAATTATTAAAAACCTATATGAGACAATGTTTTAAAACATAGAAAAATCCGATATATATTATGTTTTGTAGAAAAATCACATTATGATGATATATATTAATTTTCTTTTACATTGAAAGTAAAAGTTAATATTTTCAAAAGATCTCAGAAATATGATGACCTAATGAGGAGTTTATGTACTATTGGGGAAGAATGTTAGGAATGGCTTGGGGTATACTGTCCGGTTTAGGATTCTGGGGTATCCTAATAGGTCTTCTTATGGGGTATATATTTGATAGAGCTCGCTCATCTACTTATCAAAACGATATGTCTGATAAAAAAATACGTCAATCTCTATTCTTTTGTACTACTTTTCAAGTTTTAGGGCATTTAACTAAATCAAAAGGGCGAGTCACAAACGCAGACATTCAAATAGTATCCCAATTAATGGATCGAATGAGATTAGATAGAGTGAGTCGTGCAGAAGCACAGCATGCTTTTCGTGAGGGAAAAAATGTAAACTACCCTATGCGAGACAAATTACGTGAACTGCGTATCGCCTGTATTCATCGTTTTGATCTACTACGTATGTTTCTTGAAATTCAAATGCAAGCAGCTTTTTCTGATGGCATTTTACATCCTAATGAACGCAAGATACTATATATTATTGCTGAAGAACTAGGAATATCACATGCACAATTCAATCAATTTTTACAAATGATGGAAAGCGGACAACAGTTTGGGGGCGGCTATCAAAATGAACAATCCTCAAAAAATACCAATAATTACACTCCAGAAACCACAGGCCCTACACTAGAGGATGCCTGCACCATGATGGGAGTCTCAAGTAATGACGATGCTACCACAATTAAAAGAGCCTATCGCAAAAGAATGAGTGAGCATCATCCAGATAAATTGGTAGCAAAAGGTTTACCGCCAGAGATGATGCAAATGGCAAAACAAAAAACACAAGCACTACAAGCAGCTTATAACCTCATTAAACGTAAAAAAGGTTTTAAATAATATTTAACCTAACTAAAAATAGAAAAAATTTTAGATAAAAAATATGTATATCAATGTATATTGTAGATAATTATTTTTAATGTACTACATAAAATTTATCACCTGAGTGATAAATCCATATCTATATTAGTTTAAATTTTAAAATACATACAACATATCTGTAAGTCTACAGTATGTGATTTGATATGAATAAAAATATAATAAACAGCTATTATGTTTATTTAATTAAGTTACAAAAATACCACAAAACCTATATGTGATACTTATATTTATTTATTATTATTGAGAAAGCGATTATGTTTATGAAAAACCTCGATAATTTTCATAAAAATAAATTTTAAAATATATTGTTATTGTTTGTAAGTGTGTATTATAATTTATTTTATTGTTCCCATTAAGTATTATTTTTTAATACTTGTACTGTTATACACAATGACAATTATAAACACTGATTATACTACTCTATTTAAAAACTACATTTATATTATACAACAAAAATTGTATATTATTGTATAGATAATAATTATTATATGTAGTATATAATGTATAAATTTTACTTTTTTTCGAATTAACTAAAATTATTTAAAATACTATTTATTAATATTTGACTACTATACAAAATCTATACAAAATTTAAATAACTATGCCTATAATGTACAATGATCTGTTAAGATTACTTACTCTAAGTCCTCAAACCCTATCTGGTAAAAATCAGATTATAAAAAATATTATACAAGCATCTTTAAAGAGATTGCTATTAAATAGCATGATTTTATCAAAAAAACTCAACTAATTGCTCTTTTTACACATAAAGAACATTAAACAGGATTATTAATATCAATAAATATAACCTCAATATTATATTGTCTTGACAACCAATCACCTAGTGCCTGAATCCCGCCACGTTCAGTAGCGTGATGCCCTGCAGCAAAAAAATGTAAGCCTTGCTCTCTTACACTATGTACTGTGTGTTCTGATATCTCACCAGTAATAAATGCATCAACGCCAAAATCAGCAGCTTGATCAATAAATCTCTGCCCACCTCCACTACAAAAAGCTATACATTCAATCAATAATGGTGCGTTCTGTGCATAATAATGTAAAGGCTCTCTCCCTAGTGCCACAGAGAGACACTTTTTAAATTTATCTGCACTTACTGGATTTTTAAGAGTTCCCCATAGAACTAGGGGATGTATTATATTCCCTTTTATTTTAATATTTAACAATTCCGCTAATTTTACATTATTTCCAAATTTTGGATGAATATCTAATGGCATATGCCAAGCAAAAAGATTAATATCATGTACTAGAAGTATTCTTAATCGTTGTCGTTTCATGCCCTTTATAACAGTAGGTTCATTTTTCCAGAAATAACCATGATGCACTATAATTGCATCTGCATCTAATCTAACAGCTTCATTTAATAAATCATAACAGGCAGTAACGCCAGTAATCACTTTCTTAATCTGCCTACGCCCCTCTACCTGAAGACCATTAATCACATTATCATTAAAAGTCTCGGTATGTAAAAGCTGATTGACCTTTTTTTCTAACTCAAAATTAGATATCATAACCATTCATCCTGTTATTTTATATCTTATCTTTAATTAATCTATATATTTTTATACTAAATTTCTAGAAAAATCATTAGATCTAATCTAGTAACACTAGAATGCTTGTCTTAATCAGATCATCTACAAATAAGTTAAAGATTATCACCATAATAATAAAAGTATCTATATATTATTGCATAATATCATATATAAAAAACACACCATACCACAAAACTCCTAATAATTTAAACTATATAGTGTGTATAAAACACACTAAACTAAGCAGATAATATTACATATTTAACAAAGCGCGACTATCCTTAATATACCTTTCTGATAAGTATAGTTATCGAACGATTTTCATATTACTTATGATGCATAGGCACGGCTCAATGCTATCATCATGTATTAAGCAAACTAACAGTAAATACATAAGTATACTTTAATATAACTAATGATTACTGGTTAATTAAGCTGTATACGAAGTAATATAATGGGGGGTATATCATGTTATGTCTAATATCTAGTATTCTAGCAAGAGTTGATCAATAATTCTCTTAAGATATAATTAATATTAGCTACCAAACCACTAAAAACCCTTACGCATCAAAAAAAATAACAAAATAAACTTTTATAATTGTATAGTTTGATTTTACACAGCTTTCTCAAGTACTCTCGATTCACTAATCTTTAATTAATAAAATTCTTTACTCATACTCAAATTACTACTTAAGGATTGTTAAAGATTGTAAAAAATAAAATATATTTAATTTTTAATTAATAATACTTTCTATAATTTCACTATAACAATAAAATTCATTAATCTAGTTGTGATAAGTCAGCTAATAAAAAAAACTACTCATGTTATAATACATGCACTGATGATGTATTAGTGGTACCACTAGGAACTAGCGCACCAGATACCATTATTAACGTATCACCTTTTTTAGCATAGCCATTAGCCGCAGCTGCTTCCTTACCTAGTCTATAAAAATCATCTGTAGAAGTGAATCTATCAACTAATAATGTTTCAACACCCTTGCTCAATTGCAACTGCCTTGCTGTTTTTTCATTAGTTGTGAGCGCTAAAATAGTAGCAGATGGACAATACTTACGTAAAGATTTAGCCGATTTTCCACCTTCAGTAGCTACAATAATTAATGGAGATTCAAGTTTTTCGGAAATTTCAACCGCACTACGACAAACTGCTTCAGTTATATGCATTGTACAATTATCGTTCTGGAAATCTAAAACGCTCCGCATAACACGATCAGTCCTCTGACAAATATTTGCCATGATATCAACAGATTCTATTGGATAATTTCCTTTTGCGCTTTCACCAGATAACATAACAGCATCCGTACCATCCAAGATAGCATTGGCTACATCTCCAGCTTCTGCGCGGGTTGGTCTTGGATTTTTCATCATCGAGTCAAGCATCTGAGTAGCAGTAATAATCACCTTACGTTCATAATTACACTTTTTAATCATCATCTTTTGCGCAAAAATTACCTCTTCAACTGGGATTTCTACACCGAGATCACCACGAGCAACCATAATACCATCAGACACATTAAGAATTTCTTCAAAATTATATAAACCTTCTTGATTTTCAATTTTAGAAATAATTTGAATGTGCTCGCCACCATGAGAATTTAGATGTTCTCGAATATGCAGAACATCAGAACAGCTACGAATAAAAGAAGCAGCAATAAAGTCAACATCCTGATTACATCCAAAAATCAGATCTAATTTATCTTGCTCTGCTAATGCTGGTAAATTAATTGAAACACCAGGCAAGTTAATGCCTTTATAAGAGCCAAGCTTTCCATTGTTTAGCACTTGACATGTAACTGTATTACTTGTTACTGAAATCACTCGCATACCAATTAAACCATCATCTACTAAAATAGTGTTACCAATATTTAAGTCTGTAGAAAAACCTGGATAAGTTACTGCTACCCCATCAGAAGTTCCGATAAAATTTGGATCTGTAGTAAAATGAAATACCTGCCCAGCTATTAAAGAAACATCCTTGCCATCTTTTAATTTCATAGTGCGAATTTCTGGACCTTTAGTGTCAAGAAGAATAGCTGCCTGATACCTACTAATATTCATAACATTACGCAACCTGGCAATACGTTGGGCGTGCTCCTGAGAATTACCATGAGAAAAGTTTAAACGCATAACGTTCATTCCAGCTTTTAAAAGTTTTAAAAGCATCTCTTCTGACTCAGTTTTTGGGCCGATCGTACAAACAATTTTTGTTTTTTTCATAATGATTTTTATCATATCCTAGATAAATTAATACATATACCAAAGAGATCAATTACGAGCACCTTTGTAACCTTGATGCTAATATATAATAGCTATAAAATTGTATCTATAATATATGCTATATTTATAATATAATAAAATACTGCGCAAGTGATTCTCTCTAGTTATCTGATTTAGCTTATAAACTGAAGATATAAAATCTGTGCTAGTTAAATTATAGATTTCAGTTCTTAGAATGAAATGCTTTTCTTTTACAAATAAAATACATACATATAGCTTTACTTATTGACTTGTAAGTCAACTGTAACATTTGAGTAAAATTGAGCATTTAATCAGGAGTTCTTTAGATGTAATCTTATGCTCCGATAGCTAGTAAGTTGTAAAATATAAATACAATATACATCTATAAACATAGATCATAAAAATACCTACAACTACAAAAGCATTATCACATAATCTATACTAATCTATTATTTTTTAAAAAATATATTGATATTCATGCATCAATATTACGTGATATGATATAATTATTTTTGGATCATAGAAAGGAATACTAAAAAATTATAAAATAAGAGAACTTTCCTAAAAACTAAAAATTACAGTTTAAAGAACCTAAACATTACAATTTCATGTATTATTCATGTTAAGGATGGTGTTTGTTTATCTGAAAATAGTATTATTTTTATAACTTATTAAAGATTATTATAAAAATAATTTACATTTAATATACTCTCTATTTTTAATAGCATACCAAAATATCATTTTCTATCCCTCATGAATGATGATGAATAGAGTATTATTTATGCATCCCATTTTGTAAGACTATAATATGACAAAAAAACATAACATCTTTTTAGTTGGCCCCGCTGGTTCAGGAAAAAGTACTATTGGACGTAATTTATCGCAACTGCTACAAATGGAATTTTTTGATTCAGACTATGAAATTGAACGCCGTAGTGGAGTAAATATAGATTGGATTATAGATGTCGAGGGAGAAATCGGATTTCGCACTCGCGAAGAAAAAATTATCGCTGAGCTCACAAAGAAACGAGGTATTGTGTTAGCAGCCGGAACAAGCTGCATACAATCACAAAATACATGCACTCATCTCTCTACTCGTGGCATGGTAATACATCTCGAAATAACCACTTTAAGTAAACTAGAACGTACTTATCATAACAAAAAATATCCACTTCCTATCACTACAAGTTATTTCAAAATGACCACACAAGCATTATTGGATGCACAAAATCTATTATATAAAGAAATTTCTGACGTCACCATACATACTAACAAGCAAAGTCCAAGGTTGATTGTAAAGAAAATTTTACAAATTCTAAAAACAAATATATCAAACTAACTATCTCGAGAATTGGTTAACTGTATAGAAAATACATTTCACAAAAAAAATAATAAAGACTTCTATTTATACTATACAAAAAAATCTTTATGAGTCATTAAAACTTTATGTGTTTAAATAAATACATAAAATTAAACTGAAAATTAATATCTTAAGCTCATGAGCAATATAGATAAAATAAACAACAAAATAAAAATATTACAAAGTATACTGATATTCTCACTAATAATTCCTAAAAAAATATAAGCTAGATATCATTTTTGCTAAATAATTCTAAAATCTGTCAGCTGTATGATAAAATTAGAAAAATGTAAAATTCAAATACAAAATAAAAACACATAATATCAGGCAATATACTTAATACCAACCCGAAGAGTCATAATTTATTTTAAATCTCTAGCAAGCAACTGCTAAAAAAATAAAAAATAACAATCCATGAGCTTTTATAGAATAAATATTCTATATTAAATGATTAATTTTTCGATGTATTCAATGCTCATTAGTATTATTGTCTTTTTTGATCTTAGTTATAAACGATTCAATATACAGACTTATTTTTCTCATCTTTTGCTACATATACATATTCCAAAAGAATTGTTTTTAATTTTATATTTGATACATAATATATTATAAAAATAATCTGATAATTTAATAATTATACGTTTAGAATAGCTACCAATGTACCATAACATATTACGTGAGAATTATTAAACATAAGACAGATAAACTGAGATTAATATTTTAGAAAAACCTACAATTCATATCAAGATTTCTACTATAAAACTAAAACGAATCTAATATAACCTTAAGCTTATAATATTGTTTTTATTATATTTTTATCATGTCATTCTTATGATGCTCATAAATAAAATATAGCACCTATATCAATCCTAGATAAAAACAATAATATTTACATAAACAAAACCAAAATCTACAGGTCATAAAAGTCTATATTTCAATGCTAAAAACATTTCAATGCTAAAAACAAAACTATTATAATTAAAATCAATCATATGATGATACACTATGCTTTACATATCTTAAAAATTAAGGTGTAGTATACACTACTATTTTTACCTCTACTTAAAGACAATTTTTATAAAATAATCAAAAGACTACCCCCTTCTGATCTCAACAATAACCTATCATAACTGTAATCTAGTATTATGAGATAGATCATACATACACGTTTCAACCAGTAAGTGAGCGATGCTAATAATTATTAATATTAAGTTGATAATCACTATAAGTCTTCATATAATATAATATTGCAGTAATACTATGATAACATTAAAAGGGCTGCGGAAATAAAAAGGAGACTCTTGAATGAAAAAATGTTTAATTGCTCCATCAATTCTCTCCGCAGACTGTGCCAGACTTGGAGAAGACATTTCAAAAGCACTAGATGCCGGAGGTGATTTAGTCCACTTTGATGTTATGGACAATCATTATGTGCCTAATCTTACCATGGGACCAATGGTTGTAAAAGCACTCCGTAATTATGGAATAACTGCACCCATTGATGTTCACTTAATGGTAGAGCCAGTTGACCACATCATCCCTTATTTTGCAGAAGCAGGTGCCAATTATATCACTTTTCACCCAGAAGCATCTAAGCATATTGATCGTACATTGCAACTAATTAAAACAAGCGGTTGTTATTCAGGTTTAGCATTAAATCCTGCTACACCTCTCAATATTCTTGATTATGTTATGCACAAACTAGACATAATTGTTGTCATGTCTGTTAACCCGGGATTTAGTAGTCAATTATTTATTCCAAATGCCTTACATAAAATACATCAAGTTAGACAACTTATTAATCAAAGTGGTTATGATATCTGCTTAGCAGTTGATGGGGGGATAACAATAAATAATTTTTCTGAAATTGCCGCCGCAGGCACCGATATGTTTGTAGTAGGTTCTGCCATTTTTAATCAAATTGATTATAAAAAGGCTATTGATGGTATGCGATATATAATAAGTAATTCGATACCTGAATCATATTGTAAAAACCATACGCTTATCATTAGCTCTTGAAAGATTTTACGTCATTAAAGATTCTGGTTAACAGTCTTAGTCTTGCTGCATTTGTATAGTATTTTAAAAGATCTTTATGATAAAATAAAAAACAATTTAGTTCTATAAAAATCATTAATCCGGCATACTCAAACAATGTAAACTTTTTAAAATATTCTATAAAAACAGAAATAACATTAAATCAACCAGAACTATCTAATAATTTTATAGAGCTTAATAATTTAAATAAGGATTCAGTTAATGATTAAATAATTTTATTAAAACCGTATGGATTTTCGTTAATAAATATTTTATCTATCAATAATTTTTAACAAATTACAATTAAAAATATATATATTTATATTTCAACCAAGACTAGAAAGAAGGATATTTTTATTTAAAGATTTACGATAAGATTTATGATAGAGAAATTATTATTACCTTGAATTTTTACAAGCGGCGTTCTCATTAGTTTTATTTTATAATTTTTAGACTATAGTTTTCAAAACTTCTTTTCGATTCTAACCTTCTAAATATGATTAATAGGATTTAATAGGTTTAATAGGTTTAATAGGTTTAATAGATTTAATAGATTTAATAGATTTAATGATTTAATGATTTAATGATTTTATCATTATGCTATATCAAAAATGATAGATCCACTAAAAATTATTTTATTTGAAAAATAAATTTACATGTAATTAATGTATTTATACTAATTGTGATCTCTATAATTAATGCAATACTGTATGATTTATTTTATATATACAATACCTTTTTTATATAAAGGTTACTTATCTATAATTACTCTATGTAATACTGTTCTATAAATTTCTGTTTTATTCCGCGTATATTCTGAAATTGTATACTAAAAATTTTCTGAATTACTTATACTATATATTCATATTTTTTTGTTTAACGTCCATACATCTAGTTATTACTCGATATTATACTCTATAAGACAAATACTTCTAATAACATGAGTGCCTGAATCATAATTATGCTATCATACACATTGGATCTGGATAACAATAAACAAATCCTAAATCTCGACAAATTTTACTACCATCAATTATCCTCCCAAATTCTCTACTGTCATTAACATTAAAATAAAAACTTGGCGGTGGTAAACCCAATTTTTTAGCCGCTTGAGGGTAAAACTTATTACGCGCTGGATGTTCTGGGGCGCTCAAGTTATAAATGTTCCCTCCAGAAGAACGGCTCAATAATAAGATTATAGCTGCAACAACATCATCAAGATGTACCAGATTAACACCATGATATCCATTTTTTAATACAGTTTTACCAACTAAAAAGGTACCTGGATGACGTTTTGGCCCTACTAGTCCAGCTAATCTTAAAATATCTACTGACACCATTTTTAAACAAGATAACCAGTTCTCCACCTCTAATAAAACACGTGCAGTAAAACTATGAGGTTTAACTGTTGTATTCTCATTAATGCTACAAGAACTCTTCTCATATACAGAAATTGAACTAGTAAAAATTATTTGAGTAATAGAAAAATTTAAAGCAACGTTTACTAAATTTTGTATAGCTAAAAGATAGTCACTACTCTGTGTGTTACTAGTAATTTTTTGAGTTAAAGGCAGTGTAATAACCATAGCATCTACATTTAGTAAATTTTTTAAATCCTGTTTGTTACACATTAGCTTTGGTGTAAGTTTTAAAAGATAACTATTAATCCCAGACATTCTAATCAATTCTACTCCGTCCTGAGTAGTCTTGCTGCCACTAACCTGCCAACTTCTTTCTATCAAAGACATGCCTAACGGTAAACCTAGCCATCCTAACCCAATAATTGCCACACGTTTCATCTTTTAGCTCCATGTAACCAATGAACTTATTAGTAATAAAAGATTGAGGATAAACATGGATTGCATCCAGAACGTGATTTTTACCACACTAGCCATAAACTTTTATATCACCTATCTCCTAAAATAATAAAAATTTTTATTCATTCATATTTTTATTTGTACATTCTGCTTCTTCTACTAGAAACCTCAAAGGTCCATGATCTCTTTTTTAGAGATAACTTCTTAAATAAAGTTATTCAACTAAATCAAACAACCAGGTTAACTAACGATGAGTATTATCTCTAATAATAGAAAATATAAAAAAATCATTTGATATATTACATTTTATTCCGCTCTTTTCTAATTTTAAACATTATCTTGCTATCTAATAAATCTATGAAGATAATCTTCAGCTATCCTAAGACTTAAAAATATTCATTGATCTAAAAAATGCTTCTAAATACAATACTTAAATGTAAAAACTTAAATACAAATATAATAGAAAATTATTTTATAGTAGATTTTATTTAAAAAATAGTTACTAAAATAATTATTAATAACTCTATAATAATTCTTTCTATTATGTTCCATTATTTTGGATAAGAATAAAACTAAATTAAATAACATTTAATATGTAAGATATAAAATGAAATCTTATAAAATTTTAATACCTCAAAATTTTATTTTTTCTAAAAAACATCTACACATCTAAACATATCAAAATCTAAACATGATATAGTTCTTGTGTATTAAATTAAACTAAATGAAATTTTATAGAATAAAATTAATGCTTTTATCGCTAAAATTATAACTATTAACAATCACAATAAAAACAATTCTTAAAATCTTAGATGACTTTTTCCCATTAATAAAAAACTTAATATTATATAGCATTAAATATGTTAGACATTTGCTAGTGACGAAGAACGTAAACAAACTTAAAATTTTTAGCTATAGTTAAAGCTAATGACAGATTGAACATAATCACTAAAAATTTTATAATTTTTAATTGCAATCCACTTGATACTGATATACAAGATACTAACGATCTATGTTTTGTACTTTTAGACATAATGCGTCTAAACAATACTTCTAGATTTTTCTCTAATATGTAAAATGGCAAAACTCTGATGTTACATTTATTTTCTGGCCTTGATTATTATACTGCATTTTTTTTGATACTAGCACTATTTTTTGTATTATTTTATGAAGCTATCAATGGTTTTCATGATACAGCTAATGCCATAGCTACTGTTATCTATACTCGGGCATTACGATCAAAATTAGCCGTAGTGATGTCCGGAGTATTCAATTTTATAGGTGTGTTGCTGGGCGGTTTAAGTGTGGCTTATGCGATTGTCCATTTACTGCCAGCTGATCTACTACGAAATGCTAGATCTACAGATGGACTTATCATGCTTAGCTCTATGTTAATTGCCTCTATCATTTGGAATCTAGGTACTTGGTATTATGGATTACCAGCTTCTAGTTCACATACACTCATTGGAGGTATTATTGGTATTAGTGTTACTAACGCCTATTTAACAGGGCATTCACTCTTAGAAGCGTTAAATATTTCAAAAATGCTTAATATTTTAACATCATTGATCATTTCACCAATTTTAGGTTTTGTACTTGCTGGCAGTTTAATTATCATTCTACGTAGATATTGGGATGGAAATAAAAAAAGAAAACGTATTCACATGACACCCAATGAAAGAGAAAAATTTGATGGCAAAAAAAAACCACCGTTTTGGACTAGAGTTGCCTTAATTCTTTCAGCAATAGGTGTTAGTTATTCACATGGCGCCAATGATGGTCAAAAAGGTATTGGTCTTATTATGTTAATTTTAATTGGTGTTGCTCCCTCTAGTTTTGCAGTCAATATTAATGCTAACGATTATGATATTTTTCGTACTCGTGATGCCGTGATTCATCTTGAACAGTATTATCAGAAGCTTATTCCTAATTTTTCACAACAGATAACTAAAGTATCACCTATTATATCAAGCATCCAGGTTCAAAATAATTATATAAATTCAGTCAAAAATTCTATTTTATCTCATACTTTACTATCATGTAAAGAAGCGCGGAAGTTATTAGATAATCTGGTAAGCTATGATGCACTTAATGTAGAAGAAAAAATACAGTTAAGAAGCTTGTTGATATATATTGCTGATACTATAGACAGGATCTCTCGCTTACCAACTACGACAAATTCAGATGTGTTATTTTTAAAAAAATTAAAAGTAGATTTACTCAATACCGTGGAATATGCCCCATTATGGATTATAATAGCAATTGCTTTTGCACTATCCCTAGGCACTATGGCAGGTTGGCGTCGTATAGCGCAAACTATTGGTGAAAAAGTTGGAAAACAGGGAATGACATATGCTCAAGGCATGTCGGCACAAATTACAGCGGCAGTATCTATTGGGGTAGCCAGTTACACGGGTATACCAGTATCAACCACACATATCCTTTCTTCATCTGTAGCAGGTGCTATGCTAGCAAGTGGCAGTGGTATTCAAGGTCGTACAGTTAAAAATATTTTAATAGCTTGGATGCTCACACTCCCTGTTGCAATTATATTATCTAGCGTCCTATATGCAATAGCAACCACATTGATCTAAAAACTGTATATATTTATAAATTAACCTCAACCTATGACTTTTATTAAAAAATTTATGATTATATAATAATAGAGATAATCTAAACATAGATAAATAGAAAAAATTAAATTAGATATCTTAAATATAAAAACTTTTAATATTCATTATTCTATACTATAATTATACTGTACTTAATCAGACTATCTCTATCGTAAAAAGGTGCTGATAGCGTTACTACCAGCTCTAAATATTTAATCAAGAGTAGTAATTGCTTTTAACTTACAAATATATTTAATAAAAATATTACATATATAAAATCATTAAAGTAATGTATTACAAAATGATAAAATAAAAGACTTAAAATATTATTAAGCAATCAATAATGAATTTTATTCTTTTAGTTATTATTTCTAAAATCAAGCACTATAGTGCTTGATTTTTTTTATGTTATTAAATTATCTCATTGATAATATTGTTCTTAATAATAGTACTGAAGATACTATTGGATAAACCACCTTTAAGAAGATTTTATTTCTTTAAAATACTCTAAAAATTTTAAATTTTTTAAATTCTGTTACAATTTTACCAGTCATAACATAACAATTCAAATATCTTTCTATAAAATGCCTCAATATTAATGAGACTATATACTAAGATATAAATATATATGATTTATCAAGATCTGATAATACATCTGAAGCCGCTACCACGCTACAAAAAGAAGCATATTCTGTCATATTATTATCATATAATGATGTTTAATACCGGGCAACTTCAACATAAATATCATATACATAAAAAATAATAATAAATCTATCTCTATTTTTTAGATTGCTTGTTAGTCGATAGAGAATCACAACTCAGTACAGAGATGTATTATATGACTCCAAGATCATAACTCGTAATATTAACAATAATTTCACAACTAATAATTAATGAAAGTAAAGATATTACGTATACTATACTAATCATTAACACTTAGTAATCTTAGATATTTTAGTTAGATCCACTATATATTTTATTTTCAAATAACAACAAAATAACAAATCAATACTCTATGCGCTTCTAAGTTACCCATTGGATTAATATAAAATTATAATAAAACTAAAATATCACTACAATTATAAATATTTTTATAATATTTTAGGTGGATTTTCTTCATAAACACCAAAAACATTAACACAAGAAAATCTCAAATAAACTTCTGTATGGTGAATTTTTCATATTAATTAATTAATTAAAAGAAATTGTATAACAATCGTGCTATATATTTAAAAGATAACATGAATTTACAACTAAAATAGTAAACAATCTATAATATTTTTTAATTTAGCTAAAAACATTACGTAACGTGATTAGCTTCAGGTTTTGTCTTTTTTAAGAGTGTATTATTAATATACTCATTATCATATATAAAAATGTATATACAATTCTATGTATCTCATGGTCTATATATTTACCTATTCAACATATAATCATGTTAGTTCATCTACTTACAACACGCATAAGCAAATAACATGATTGGCTATTTTTAAAAATTAATTAATGTAACAATTATTTATATCAAATATTAAATACTGCAGTAGATTAATATTTTTACATCTAATGCCAAAGACATCCATAAGAAGATAACGTTAGGAAGCATATTATGATCAAGGCATTAGCAACCGTAGCATCATATCAGAATAATATTTTAAAGCTATATGTCCAAAAGAATATAGCTTGCAACAACTGCTCTCTTGCTTTAAACTTATTAGAATCTATCTTGTGTTCTAATAATACGGGGAGTATATATAAAATTACAGTTTTTAATACACAAGAATTTTTTAAAGACCAACAAGTTGAGCTATCTATAAGTAAAAATATAATTCTTATAACAGCATTTTTTATATATATAACACCATTATTTGGATTATTTGTTGTAGGTGGAATTTTTCAAATATTTTTCTGTAACAACCAAGTAACAGTACTAGCTTCATTTTTAGGTGGAGCCATGGGTATGTTAATCATTAAAAAAATTTCAAAAATACTCATGCGATTAGAATTATTTCAAATAAAGATTCTTAAATAAAATATTAATTTCTGTAGTATAATTATTTTTATATTTGCTGAGATGAATGCTATGATTATTAATATTTTGACTATTAACATTTTTACTATTTCAGAACAAATAAATATTTTATTTTTATTTTCTAATAACATAAAAACTCACTAATTATATCATATGCAATTATATAAATTAAATTAAAAATTTATATATAAGCTGCGAGATACCATAAAAGTTAGTCATAAATTTTAAGCATATAATACAATATATAATTGTCATTATATATATACTACAAACATCATCATTATTATGCTCTTAATTACAGTACAGTCTAACTTAAAAAAGATCATCTTCAGTACTTTAATATAAGGTAGATTAAAAAAATCAAATAATATATGCGATATCGGTAATCTATTTAAAGCATAAGAAAGAATCACATTTTGATCACTAAAATGATGTGATTATATGAGTTCTGCATAAAATTTTTAAATACTATTTATATTACTCGTTTTTAAACATATAAATATAATGAGAATCTTTCTTAATAACTCTAAATCAAAAATTCATACTCAATTAAAATATAACATTATTACAAATTGTAGCATATACTCAAAAAACATTCCTATCATAGTAAATAAAATCTTATGTAAAATAAGATAATAAAATTATCACTGATTTTTTTTTAAAAAATTTATTTATTCTATATTAATATAAATATCTTTGATATTAATTAGTATCGCAGTTTATATTAGAATGTAAAATAATTACTCTATACAAAAAATAATATTTTTCATATAGATTGCGCGATATTATCCGTTAAAAATTTTTATCTGTATAAAATAGATACTTTAATTAAAAATTACCTCCTGCAATATTATTAGTATATTTATATTGCTACATTTATATTAATTAATATTAATTATACATATTCTAATATTTTAACCATCCGAGCTAAAAGCTCATAAGTACTCTTTTATCTATAAGACTTTTTAAATAAAAGCTTAGGGAGTTTCAGTGTTAAAAAAAATATGCTACCTAGCCCGTCAAGCCGGTGATGCTATTATGCAAGTATATGATGGAGAATATCCCCTTAATATTAGACAAAAGAAAAACCATTCTCCAGTAACGACTGCAGATATTAAGGCACACTACATCATCACTTCAGGGCTTCAAGAACTAACCCCTACAATACCAATTTTATCAGAAGAAGAGATGATATGCTGGGAGATTAGAAAAAACTGGGAAAAATATTGGTTAGTTGATCCATTGGACGGTACGAAAGAATTTATTAAACGTAATGGTGAATTTACAGTTAATATTGCTCTAATACATAAAGGCAAGCCAATCCTCGGCGTGGTGTATGCGCCAGTGTTTTCGATGCTTTATTCTGCTATAGACGGTAAAGCTTGGAAAGAAAATAGGAAGAACCGAATACAAATTAAAGTAAAACCTCTAAAGCCCCCAGTAGTAGTAATTAGTCGTTCACACTCAAAAGATTCTGAAATGTCTCATTACCTTGATATTATAGGTTACCATCATATATTAAAAATTGGCTCTTCATTAAAATTTTGTATGGTTGCCGAGGGAAAAGCTCAATTTTATTTACGATTAGAGCCTACAAATATTTGGGATACAGGCGCAGGACATGCAATAGCAGAAGCTGCCGGCGCTACGGTCAATGATTGGCAAGGCAAATCTATTAACTATCTACCAAAAACCTCATACCTCAACCCAGGATTTCTTGTGTCTTCTTTTAAGTAAAGTTTAGATTCTCTATTTATTGGAATTAACTATAAGAATGTCTTTAGAAAGCAAATAAAGTACATTAATTACTTTAAATCAATATAATTAATATTATTAGAATACCATTCTATCTGCTAAAAACAAACGATCAGCAAATTACTGTAGAACTTTACTTATTTTAAGCGATAATGATGTTTTATATAAAATTTTAATACTTTTAATCTAGATATTATTATTGACTTATGTTTTTTTACATAAATTACCTCTAACTTCTAAAATCTGTATATCCATGTATTAAGCATGTTTCTAAATTTTTATTTTTATTATAAAAAATCTTATTTAATCATCTATTATATCAAACTTCCTAAAATAGAACTTTATAAATTATCAACTAATTGTACAGCATAACCAAGATAGTTTGATGGTGTAATTTTCCGAAGGCGCTCTTTGGCTTCCTCTGGTAACGCTAAATTATCAATAAATATCTTGATGTCTTCAGAAGATACTGATTTTCCACGACTAAATTCTTTTAATATTTCATAAGAGTTTGCAATACCATATCTTCGCATCATCATCTGAATTGGCTCTGCTAAGATTTCCCAATGATTATTAAGTTCCTCAAGCAAGGAAGCGCGATTCACTTCTAACTGCAAAATTCCATTACAGGTAGCTTGATAAGCAGTCATTGAATGACCTAAACACACGCCTAAATTACGAAGAACAGTTGAATCGGTTAAATCACGTTGCCAACGAGAAATTGGTAATTTATTTGCAAGGTGCTGCATGATAATATTGGCTAATCCAAGATTACCTTCAGAATTTTCAAAGTTTATTGGATTAATCTTATGCGGCATGGTAGAAGAACCAATTTCTCCAGAAATTGTTTTTTGTTTAAAATGATTTAATGCTATATAACCCCACAAATCACGGTTAAAATCAATTAAAATTGTATTAAATCGCATTATGCAATGCAACATCTCTGAAATAAAATCGTGCGGCTCAATCTGCGTTGTATATGGGTTCCATGTAATACCTAATGACATGACAAACTTCTGGCTTAATTGATGCCAGTCAACTTCTGGATAAGCAATTTTATGTGCATTATAATTACCGACAGCACCATTTATTTTACCTAAAATCTTCAGATTATTAAACTGCTCTAATTGTCGTTGTAATCTATACGCTATATTGCCCATTTCCTTACCTAATGTCGTAGGTGTCGCCGGCTGTCCATGAGTACGGGAAAGAAGTGGAACATCTCGATACTGCTTGGCAAGGCCTCTAACTGCAGTAATCATATGCTGCCAATATGGAATAATAATTTTTTGACGTGAGTGCTCTAACATAAGGGCGTACGATAAATTATTGATATCCTCGGAAGTACAAGCAAAATGAATAAATTTGGATGCAGCATGCAGAGTCGGCACAGTACACATCTTTTCTTTTAAAAAATACTCTAGTGACTTAACATCATGATGCGTGGTTTTTTCAATAGTCTTAATACGTAGAGCATCCTCTTCAGTAAAAGTTATAAAAAGCGCATCAAGAAATTGATTATCAATCTTAGAGAATTTAGGGATTTCTGGAATATCTGGACAGGTAGATAACTTTTGTAACCAACGTATTTCAACTTGAAGACGAAATTTAAACAAACCATATTCGCTAAAAACAGACCGTAGTAGTATAAGGTTTTCGCCATATCGGCCATCTATCGGTGATATAGCAGTTAACGGGGATAATTCCATTATAACTTCTCTAAGATTAAGGTGATGGTATGTTATACTTAATTACTCGAAAGATCTTTTAATATTAGCTGCGCCTCATTCATTAAGCGATTACGAAACAACATAAATTGCCAACGAGATCCACCAACCTGTTTCCATAATACTGCGGAACGAATACCAGACAATAGCATTGCGCGAACTTTATTTTGTATATTAATATTTTTTAGTATTTCCGCAGAACCGCGAACTTGAATCCGCAAACCAAGTGGACTAATAATATCTACATAAATCTCTGCAATTAAACTTAAAAACTTCTCAGATTCCATGGCATAGTGCTCTAATTGTCTGTTTAAATCTCCAATACGATGAGTCAAATTTCCTAGAGCCAACTGATTTTTATTGAGCTTACGCTCTAATCCCATTAAACTCATAGTATAATGGGTAACCTCAATGACTAAACCTTGAGAACTTCTGCTGTTTAAAAGACCAAGAAGCGTTTCTAAACCGCATTTTATATTAGATTTTTTATTTCCAAATACAGCTAGTATGGAAGGCGGATGAAGGTTTAACAAACTACTTAAAGATATTTTAAAAATATCTACAGGACACTTTCCATAATGAGATAATTGTTGTACTAAATATGCTGATTGACAAATACCTGCTAATGCCAAAATAATATCATGATAATTCTTTGCCACAGAGACTCCTTGTGTATGCAGTTAGATATGATGTATCGGTATACGCTGATCAATAATACCACCACCAAGACATTTGTCATTAAGATAAAAAACTCCGGACTGCCCTGGTGTCACTGCTGCTACTGGATAGTTAAATATTACTTTAACAGAATTACTACCCAATGGAATCAACGTACAAGGTATATCTTTCTGACGATAACGGGTTTTTACGGTGCAACAGATAGGATCTACTGGAATATTACAATCTATCCAGTGCAGCTGATTAGTTATAAAGCCTCTTGAAAGTAACCGAGAATTATCTGAGCCTTGTGCAACAATAAGCATATTATTAGAAACATCTTTATCAACGACATACCAAGGAAGTTCATTACTATTTTTGCGACCACCAATACCTAAGCCTTTTCGTTGACCTATAGTATAATAACATACACCTTGATGCCAACCTACTGTGTCGCCATATACAGATAGAATCACCCCAGGCTTTTCAGGTAAAAAATTAGATAAAAATTGTATAAAATTTCGCTTTCCAATAAAACAAATACCAGCAGAATCTTTTTTATTTGCCGTGATAAGTCTTAACTGCGCAGCAATGCCCCGCACAACAGATTTAGATAAAACCCCAAGAGGAAATAAACTCTGTGAAATCTGTTTAGAATCTAGAGTATAAAGAAAATAACTTTGATCTTTATTGAGATCTAAGCCACGCAGTAAACAAATTTTTTCATAATCTCCCTGGCGACGCACATAATGACCAGTGGCGATATAATCTGCACCTAACTCTTCTACAGAAAACTCTAAAAAAACTTTAAACTTAATTTCTTTATTGCAGAGAATATCTGGATTTGGAGTACGACCTCTTTTATATTCTTCTAAACAATATGAAAAAACATTATTCCAGTATTCTGCAGAAAAATTAATAGTATGAAGAATAATTCCAAGTTGATCACATACAATTTCTGTATCAGATAAGTCTTTTGCCACACTACAGTAACCTATAGAACCCTCTGTCTCTTCCCAGTTACGCATAAATAAACCTTCCACATGGTAGCCTTGTTTTTTAAGTAAAAAAGCCGCCACAGAAGAATCTACTCCACCAGACATTCCAATAATGACTTTTTTTTTACTATTCGGCATGGATATTACCTAATGACAGTATGTTATTCAAAAATTACACAAATACTGAGTGCATAAGAGTTACTCTAATACCTATTGTTATCCGTTTTTATGAAAAGGACACCCTAATAAAGTAGTATTGATTCAGATCAAGCCTTATGATAAAAACATATCATAGTGTGTAATTGTATCCTCTCACTCTGATGAATATCTGAAAAATATTTGTGATTGACTATATATATTCCAATATAACAATCACTGATGGTATTCAGTATTTTCCACTTTATCAAAATGTCAAATTTTTACTACTAAAAGCAGAGTATATAAATTTTCTAAAAGAACACATTTTAACAATTTGCCCATACAAACAATATTATTTTACTCTACAGTAAAAAACTTACACTGATGAATCTAATAATTATCAGATATATAAATTTTCAAACCTCAATCCGATTATACTCTAAACTCAGGTTATCATGACATCACCAAAACCTGTTCTGTTGACTTAACAGGTCTTTAACTAAGTTACTGGTGTATTATAATTCGATATTAGTGATTATTATATCATAAAATTTTTTAGCAGAAGCACTATAGATACACACATATAATTTTTGAATTTTAGAAAAAATATATAAAATTGCTCATGATCTATACATACTCCAACACCAAATGATGTATACCACATAATAAAAATAAATCTAAATAATCACTCATGAAATCTGACATTGATCTTATTTAAGCTCACTCTAGTTAATAAATTATAGTGATACTAAAACTTACCAATATTTATCAAATAATCACGAGCCATATTTATCTTACTATTATCTTATTGCTCATTTATAATGAACAAAAATCTTAATATATAATATTCTTTCACATTGTCACCAACCGAAATTTCATGTATCACCTATAGAAAAACTATCAAATAATATTATATAATATATTCATAACCTCAGAACAATAATTGATTTATAGGTTTTACAATTAAACAAATTGATAATGTCTTCAGTATAGTTATCAGTCTAAATTATTAACCTGGGATATAGTTATTTTTTATGATAAAATTAATAACATTTATGAATAGATTTTAGAACTTAAAATAAAAATTTTATTAATATCAGTTATGGTTTTTTTATTGTAGAGTAGCTGGCATGTTATCCCAAGACTAGTTCAAATTACTCAAAATATACAATTAATAAAAATATTTGGCTAAATTATGATATACTTATAATATTCATGCATTTTTATAATGCATCCTATATTTATGCTTAGTAATTTTATTGCAAAAAAAAATTTTGAAGATTGCATCTATATTATATACATCTCATGATAATATCTCTTATCAGTCTATTTGTATATATTATCTAGAATATAGATCAAGTTTTTTTATTTTTTATGACTAAATTTCTTAAAATCATAAGCTGATAATTCACAACTAAATCTTATAATATCTATTTATAAAATATTGGTATATTTATTTTTTAATATAATTAAAAAACGTATCATTTGCTTATGTTTATAATTGTAGTCAATATTGCTCATATAGAACATGTCTGTAAATATTTTATGTTCTCTCGAAGAGCTCACTGTTTATTTTTAGAGTCTTCTAAATATATTTTCTATAAAATATTATATATAAAATGATCTTATAATCATTAATAAGCAAAAATTAAAAAATTATTTTTACATAATAATCATGAAATATTAACCTTATATAGTCTAATTTTGAGTAAATAAATAAAAATATCGCATTTTTTACTATATATGCCACATAATCTCTATTCTATAATACTTTGTCGCTAAGATAATTTAGTATATAACTCGATCAGCAAAGTTATCATTATCTGTAAATAGATATAATTCAAAAATACTTATGAATAATTGATACTAACAATAAGCTCTTATCTTAATAAAAACTAACTCTAACTTTTCGCTAATACTCTTTCTACTGTATCTACAATAACTTGAGTGTTAAGATCAAACTCAATATTTACCTTATGGCTGATATTTTTTTGACCCAATGTGGTACGCGATAAAGTCTCTGGAATAAGATGCACACAAAATTCTTTTTGTGTAACCTCCCCGACAGTTAAACTAATACCATCAATAGTGATAAATCCTTTATGAAAAATATATTTTTTTTTCTCAAACACATCTATATTCAACCAAATTGTGTAATTGTTTTTTTTATTACAGATTCGAGTAATGATTGCAGTTGCCATTATGTGACCAGATACAAAATGACCCCCAATTTCATCGCTAAATCTAGCTGCACGTTCTATATTAACCTTATCCCCTATATTAAGTATATCTAAATTCGTCTTTAAGAGTGTCTCTGTCACTAAATCAAAGCTAACATAATCATCTATTATTTTCGTAACCGTAAGACAACAACCATTATTTGCAACTGAATAACCTGTCTTAAGTCCTTCTAAGAAAGAGCTTGGCATTTTAAAAATATAAGTTCGTACATCTTTTGTTTTTTCAATATAATATAACTCCGCTATACCTTGCACGATACCGGTAAACATAAAAAACCTCAAAATAACTAATTTTATTACTACGCTTATTTTTACTTGAAAAATTTTACTTTAATACAGAAAAATATTCTGCATAATTAAGAAAAATATCCTCAGAAATTGTGAGTACACTGAATATTTCTACGGTATCTCTAAACTAGTATTTACACTGATACTGCACTGAAATTATAGTACATTGAGTATTTCACAAATCATTTATCTTAGGATAATACCATGCTAAAATAGATATGCAATCTTCTTCAAAATCTTGTAACTTGTAAATCTTTTACTAAAAAGCACATACATTCCAGTACATAACTTTATACATATACATTTTTCTAAGTCTTCTGATCTGAATCATAAAATATGAAATACTTGCCTTATATATCGCATTTTCAAAGTTATACAAACTAATGTGTTAAAATATGTTATTTAATGATCTATGACCTTGCAGAACTATTGTGGTATTTTAAAATCATCAACGGATAGAAAAAATACTATTTTAAATATAAATGGCTCGCTTGCGAAAAAACATACCAAAATCATATATTATCTACTTAAGATCATATATTATTTATTTAAGATTAATAACTAATATTCTACTAATTATCATAAATATCATTTATGAAATTTATGCTAATTAATAAAAAATTTTAGAGACAATTACTTGCTCCTGACAAGTAATTGTCTCTAAATACTAACACATTAAAAGACAATACTTGGTAATTAGTCAGACTAAGTGATAACGCACATTAAGGCTTTTATCCTAAATCAAACTTTTCTAATCTTTAGATTATTCTAAAATAATGTTTTGGCTTAACAAATCTCTTAATAGAACCGATAAAATCATATGTCAAACAACTGCTCATTTTAAATAACAATTTTAAAAAATATTCTTTTTAATATCTAGTCACATAAGAATACTTTATCAGTTTTTCAACTTAATAAGCGATATTGTGACTTGATGCATCCAATTAAACAATAGTGCAACGACTATATATATCTGGTAAATAGTAAATCTAACTATTTGTATTCTTCTTAAATTTTTTTATTTAATATTTACAACTTGAATCATTTTATGCAAGCTTCTGTTTTAATTTTTGTAAATAGCTTAATTAATAATTTTTAGACTGACTACTGCAGAAAAAATATTTTATCTCTATGACACTACTAATGAGCTCTTGGTCAGACATAAGAATAAACGCTGATTAGTCTAAGAATGCTAAAAATTTTTTTATTTAAAATTTCATATTTAATGAATCTATGATAAATTTTATAATTTTAATGCAATGATAGATATTTACCAATTAAAATCAAGATCAAACATTTTCTCTTAAATATCTAAGTATTTGTCGAAAAATACGAGTACATGATATAATGACTATATACGCGTTATAAATTTCTAATAATAGAAATACACTTTCTCATGATTATCGTAAATTAATTACATATTATATATTTATATAAATTAATTTTCTAAAAAAATAATAAAGCATTTTACACTTTACTGTAGCACAGATCACATAAAGCACAGATGATCTAATTTTGAAAACTATGCTAGAATTTGTTAACTGGACAATGTTTTGAATCACCGTATCTCTCGAGCAATATCTAGTGCTGATGATAGCATCAATTTTTACTCTATTTTTGCTTACTTAAATAAACTTACTAACATTTCACTTGCCATTGTTCAAAACATTACTGCTAAATTGTCTATATAGTAGGACCGATTTCCTGTGGATACAGAATAAAATTAGTAAAAATAGCGAAAATCAACTAATTATGGTATAAGTTTATATTTAAAAGATAATTGCAAAAATTCTCATATATAATGAAAGAATAAATTAAATTATTTCGTATTATTCGAAATAATTTAATTGAAATATCTTAGTTTATAATAACTATCCAATTATATAATACTAATAAGAAATATTAGATATTTAAATAAATTTCATTTGTATATATGAAATATCTGTATTAAAATTATAAAAAGATATGATTTAGCATATGAACACTCATGCAATACTCAAGAATATATTCATTATGAAGTTTATCAAAACGTATAAAGACAAACTAACAACATTAAAGATAATAAATAATAAATATTAAAATCATAGCAATAGATAAAAAATAAATATCTAATAATTTTCATCTTAAGGGGTTCATTACAAAATTATAGACTACAGTTATGGTTCTATCTCTATTTTTTATCTTATAATAAAAAAGATAACTCGACAGTATTAGACGAATACTAACAACACTTATTACATGTTCTTAAAATTCTATAGTTATGCATGGAATAGAGATTTATATTTAAATGAAAACTAAAAAAATCTATTTATTTATCATATCAACACTGCGTTACAATACAGAAAAAGTAAAATATTCAAGATAATTTAATTATAACACCCTATATATTATACATTTAATTATAACACTATAACACCCTGTATATTATAGAAGAACGTTAGATTTGACTTCGTATTAAAAATGCAAAATTCCAGATAAAATATATTATAGATCATATGACAATAATATTTATTATATGATTTAATATGATTCAAGATAAGTACATAAATAAATAGGTTATATGTCAAAAACATGGATAAAGAATAATATTTTCATATTCATCTACCTCTAATCTAACGCAAGTAACGTTCGAGTAAATACGCAGGATATTATATATTAAAAATATATATGCATTTTAAAGAAGCATCATGACTCCAGGAATACTATTCATTGTTTCCGCCCCTAGTGGAACAGGTAAATCTAGCCTGATTAAGGCTCTGTGTAAAACACAGGCATTATGTAACACACAAATATCCATTTCACATACTACACGTAAAAAAAGACCTGGAGAGAACCATGGTGAACATTATTATTTTATTAATCATAACCAGTTCCATAATATGATTCATCAGAGAAAATTTCTAGAATACGCTAAGGTATTTGGAAATTATTATGGTACTTCACGTAAAACCATCATGAATAAATTACAGAAAGGTATTAATATATTTCTTGATATAGACTGGCAAGGTGCTAGAAAAATTCAACAAATCATACCAACCTCGCGCAGTATATTTATTTTACCTCCATCAAAAGATGAGTTAAAACGTCGTTTGTGTAAACGTGACCAAGACAGTACAACTGTTATTATGCAACGTATGACTCAAGTTATCGCAGAAATGAAACATTATACAGAATACCACTACCTAATAATTAATGAAAATTTTGATCATGCACTTATAGACTTGCAAACCATTGTACGTTCCGAACGCTTAAGCGTTCATCACCAAGCAATATATCATTCTTCGTTAATTCGTAGATTATTGGAGAGCTAATACAATACACCTAAAAATAAGCCTACTAACTATATGAATTTGATAACAAAATCTAATCATGTATAGCTCTTTTATATTACTATCAGTGGAGTTAAATATTTATGGCACGAGTAACTGTTCAAAATGCAGTAAAAAATATTGGCAATCGCTTTGATCTAGTGCTAATAGCGGCACGGCGGGCACGTCAAATCCAGATAGGTGGTAAAAATCCTTTGGTTCCTAAAAGCAATGACAAATCTACCGTGATAGCTCTGCGGGAAATTGAGAATGGCTTAATCACTAATCAAAATCTTGATATTTTTGGTCGTTAAAAACTAAAAAATAAGGCATACTCAATTAAAAATATAAAACTCTCAAAAAGGGTCTGCAATAACTGAATTTAAAAAAAATATTAAAACAAATCCTGATCTAAGATATACTTGAAATACTATATATTAATTCATTATATCTATGCGTTATTAACATCATTATATGAGGAGGAAGAAGTAGTAAAAATTGTAATTACTCGTGAATTATCTTGGTTATGAAAAAATTAGATGATAAGAAAAATAATGTTTTACCTTTAATTTTTTATTCTAAATAACTATACCATAATCATTCATAGAATATAATAATCATTCTTCTTAAGCTTAACTTTATACCAAGAGCTCTATTTTATAATAGTATTGCTTGTTATATACATAAAGTTAACATTCAAGTTAAGTGTACTAACTATTAAGTAAGTCATGCCTTGTAATGCCTTACTAATATAAGTAATAAATTATATAATAATGTGAATACATAATAATTATACTATATCTATATATGCGTTACTGATATTCGCCAATTCTATCTGTAACTGCAATGCAGTGCAAGACTTGGTTTTGGTAAACCTAAGATCCCACATTATATTATGTAGAATACCATTCTAGTGAATAATAAAAAGATGAACAATATAGTAAAGTATGCTTAATAATTAATAATAAAGTGCAACATATCACGTATCAAAGATAATTTAATATTTTGTTTTTATTTATACGAGTAGATTAAAGTCATTCCCTAAATTTCTATAATATATAGAGATGTAAACTAAACACCAGTACATTACATAAAGGAATCAGTCGTGAGTATAAACATCATAAAAAAGGCTTTTAATCTTTTCATTTAGTAAATCATATCAGAAATTTATTCTGATCCTGTTAAGCACAAACATGCCTGAAGCGGTAACTAAAATATTCGTCTACAGAAGAATTAGGATTACATATGAACGCAGATAAAACAGCAGGCGCAGAAAAACGTGCTTCAAAAAGACGTTGGTTAAATGCACAAGATTCTGGTTATCATAAAGCCATGGATAATCGCCATGTACAGATGATTGCCATTGGCGGCGCAATTGGAACAGGTCTTTTTCTCGGCGCTGGTGCGCGCCTTCAAACTGCCGGACCGGCATTAGCTTTAGTCTATTTAGTATGTGGTATTTTTTCATTTTTTATTTTACGTGCGTTAGGTGAACTAGTTTTACATCGGCCTTCTAGTGGAAGTTTTGTCTCTTATGCTCGTGAATTCTTAGGAGAAAAAGCTTCATATGTTACTGGGTGGATGTATTTTATAAATTGGGCAATGACTGGTATTGTTGATATTACAGCCGTAGCATTATATATGCACTATTGGAATGCTTGTGGTGATATACCACAATGGGTATTTGCCCTTGGTGCTTTAGCTATTGTTGGCAGTATGAATATGGTTGGAGTGAGGTGGTTTGCAGAAATGGAATTTTGGTTTGCTATGGTCAAGGTTTTAGCTATTGTGGTCTTTTTAATTGTAGGAGTTATATTTCTAGGAAGTGGTCAGCCTTTAGCTGGAAATGCTACTGGTTTTTATCTAATTACTGATAATGGTGGGTTTTTCCCAAATGGTCTTTTACCAGCCCTTGTCTTAGTACAGGGCGTTGTATTTGCATTTGCATCAATTGAATTAGTAGGCACTGCTGCGGGAGAGTGTAAAGATCCTAAAAATATATTGCCGAAAGCTATTAACAGAGTTATCTGGCGTATTGGTTTATTTTATGTTGGATCAGTAGTATTATTAGTACTACTACTACCTTGGAATGCTTATCAAGCAGGACAGAGCCCATTTGTTACTTTCTTTTCAAAATTAGGCGTACCGTACGCTGGCAGCATTATGAATATAGTCGTACTCAGCGCAGCATTGTCCAGCTTAAATTCAGGACTATATGCTACTGGTCGAATTCTTCGATCCATGTCTATGGGTGGATCGGCCCCTCAATGCATGTCTAAAATGAGTAAACATCAAGTACCTTATGTTGGCATAATAATGACAGTAAGTGTGTATATAATTGGAGTATATCTAAACTATATTGTGCCTGCTAGCGTATTTGAGATTGTGCTCAATATTGCAACGCTTGGTATTATTTCATCTTGGGCTTTTATAGTAATATGCCAAATGCGCCTCCGAAAAGCCATCAAAGAGGGAAAAGCTGAAGATATTAGCTTTAAGCTACCAGGCGCTCCTTTTACATCATGGTTAACATTGCTATTTTTAGTAAGCGTTCTAGTTTTAATGGCGTTCGATTACCCAAATGGCACTTATACTATTGCATCAATCCCATTTCTTGGAATAGTACTTACACTAGGTTGGTTTCGTGTACGTAAACGGGTGAATACCTTGACAGAAGAAGAAAAAAATCCAATAAAAATTATCAAATCTCAATATTGATATATTTATCATTCAATGAACCCAGATTACTTTAAAAGTAAACACAAAATAATCGAGACCTATGTATAACATCTTGTCATCTGCTTTTAATAGCACAAAAATAACTGATAACTAAGTTAACAACTATATACATAATTTATGCATCAAACTAAACATGATATCACAAATAAATATCCACTAAGTTCGTGAGATGCTTTTACTTGCATCCCCTTTAAGGGGGATGCAAACCCCGATTAATCTGCGCAGTGATTTATAGCATATAGGCAATATTATTCAAATTATATATAATAAGCACATCTTTATACTGAATAAAGCTTTGTGATTAATAATGAAAAACACGAAGTAAATTCTGATCACTCTAAAATCCAATCAAAATATAAACGAGGATCTTATGGCCAAATTTATAAGAAATATCCGATATTTATTCTTTTATAATTACAAGTGAAACAACTTTGCGATATATTAGTATCAATTTGACAGTAATGTTATATATTTGATTTTTATGATGACTGTATTTTTATAATTAAAACTTGCAATTAGTTTACATAATAATTATCTAGTTATTACTGCATATATTATATATAATCAGATACGTTATCATAATACTATTATTAATATAAATTAACCAATACATGAACTCTGTCTATTAAGTAATTGCAAAAGATCTAAATGCTATATAATAAGTCAGCGCTTAGCAATCTCCATCTACTTTAGTAACTTTATGATTCATTATATCTTGAGAACTAGCAAAAATCCTATCTCTTAGGCCACTTTGGCGTGATACGCAAGCTCTTACTGCACTTTCAAAAATTAATTTCTTAGAATAAATAGTAAGCTTTTTTTTTGCACGAGTAATTGCTGTATATACTAATTGACGTGTTAAAATTGGTATAATCTGATTCGGTAAAATAACTACAGCATGATCAAACTCTGAACCCTGCGATTTATGTATTGTCATGGCAAAAGCTGTATCATGCAATGGTAAAAAACAAGTTTTCACCGCAGCAATGTTACCATTAGATAATAAGAACCATACTTTTATTTCGCGATCACAATCCTCCATTGCTATACCAACCTCACCATTAAATAATTGCATATCTTGGTCATTACTCATAATCATTACTGGGCGCCCAATATACCATTCTTGCATAACAGAGAGATCCTTTCTAATCAACCCAACCTGATGCAACATATTTTCAATATACTTATTTAATTCTATTGCACCAAATAACCCATTATGCACTGCACATAAAACCTGAAAACATCTAAAAGCAGTTAATACTTGATAAGGTTTCGCGCCAGCATGAATCAAAGATAAGTAAGCGCTGTATCCCTCAGAACAGCTTTCTAGTAGCTTCTGATAATCTGTTTTACATCTAATTGCAATACGACATACATCACTAAATTTACCATTTAATATCTTCTCGGTATGCTGAACCTGTCCATTATTTACTGCTAACGCTAATTGACCGATACCAGATGATCGTTTAAATCGATAATTTTTAGTAAGCACACAAATCATATCACCTATTAAATTATTTTGATTAGCTATCTGCTTGCTCAGTTTACAACCAGTTAACCGAGCAAGCTGCTCAGCTCTTGCAAAGCTATAATAATTCTCTGCATGATAACAAAAATCACTAAATACAGATCCAGCTTCTATAGAAGCTAATTGATTTCGATCTCCAAGAAACAAAACCCGTGCATGATGAGGTAATGCAGTAATTAAACGAGACATCATAGCTAAATCAATCATCGATGCTTCATCAATAACCAATACATCAATTTTAAGAGGATTTTCTGCACAAAATCTGCAATAATGACTATTTGGGATAATATCTAATAATCTATGAAGTGTAACAGCTTCTCGCGGAAAGCTCCTTAAAATATGATCACTTGCCTTTAGCTCCTTTATAGCATTGCCAAGCGCCTCACTTAACTTTAAGGCTGACTTACCAGTTGGAGAAACCACCTTGATAGATTGTGGTTTTGATGATAACTCAATAAAACTAGCTAAGAATTTAGTCACCGTAGTAGTTTTTCCTGTACCAGGCCCGCCAGATATAATTGCTATTTTTCGCGTCAGAGCTACTGCTACAGAAATTTTTTGAAAATTACACACATTCCGACCAAAATAACGATCTAAAATTTTGCGTGTCTTTTGCTCATCTATATAACATGAAGAGTTTTTTTCTTGTATAAATTTAGCGATAACTACTTCATTAAACCACATTCTATATAAATAAAGACGTTCTTTATCTAAAACTAGCGGCGCCACCAACCTTCCGTCGCTCACAGATGAATGTGCTAGTAGGATATCTTTAATATTTTCTGGAGCCCCAACCGATATCCATATCATCTGAGCTAAATCCTGATGTATATCAGAAAAAAAAATTTTAGAATTTAATTTATCGAGCAATAAACACACATGCCCCTCTCTAGTATTACGGCTCACTAATGCCGCAGATAGCATAAGCAAAGGCTCTTCTTCTCTCGAGATAGCTCGAGCAAAATGCAAATCAAGAGGATGCAACAATCCTTTTTTCTGCGCTATATATAATAGCTCTGACAATATCATTCACTGTTTCCTGAGTGTCAGATTCAACTATAAATATCATTAAATAGATATCAAATTCAGCATATTTCCCACTAAAATACAGAAGCAATAAATCTTATACAAATCATAGCTAAGATTTTTATATGCATTTAGTAAACATTTTACAAAACATAAATTTTTACCATTGCAGCTTAGAAAATTATAACATTAAAAATAGCAATTAGTTATGCGTAAAAATCTTAACACTATTGCAAAAACATGATAAATTAAAAAAATCAATAAAACTATTAACCACTTTATTATATCACCTTACCATTTTTTAGAATCATAAAATAATAAAAAAAACATCTAGTGTATAGAAAACTAGAAAACGATAGTAATAGTTTGTATGAGTTAGATTTAAGTGCCACTGTAAGACAAAAATATAAGATGAAAAGATAATTACATAACATATCTATGAACACTCTTACTAACAATTAATAAAATAATATCTATTTAAATCAGTTTAGATGCATTCCATATGATGGAATCATCAAACACAATTACTGATACTATATATATTACTTGAATGTAATTTGTTCACGTTAAACAAACAAGAATAAAAAGTGCAAATATATGACATGCACCGCCTTATCTAAAAAATAAAATAGTATAGTATATCATATCGCATACTATCTATAATAAAATTAGATAATATCTTGCATATTGGTACTTAGCGCATAATTAGTTTTAACAATTAATCAAAATCGGATAATTATTAGCATATTGCAGTAATATTTTTAATATTATCTATAATAATCTATTTTTATGTTTTCAAATAGATCTGGTACAATCTTAATTAATTCTACTATCTTAAAGATAAAAAATAAATCATATTGATCTAATATTGTGGGAATTTTGACGTTACAATTATATTGTATTGTGCAATATTAAGCACATACATATCTTTGCTTCTTTGCAAAAAATTAAAGATTTTTATAAATTTACATGATATAATCATTATACATTTTACTAAATAATCAGAATTAAAACTACTTAGTTAACATATAAGATATTTTTATTGCTTATATGTTTTTTTATAAAAACAAAAAAATCAGACCACAATAATAAATTAAGAATTCATCACTAAGAAATATGAATATTCCTTGAGATATTTGTAGATTTATAATAAATCATAAAAGAAATATTTATTTTTTATGGATCCTCATAAAAATACTTAGTATTAGTAATTAAAAATCCAATCACTTTTATGCATATCTAATATTATTCGCTACACAACATAATAAATTGTTTTTATAATGATTTTCATCTTAAAATAACTTGTATTGACTTTTATTGTTTAAAAACCCACTTTTTTAGAAAAAAAGCAAATATTCTTTAATTAAGGTAAAAATTAAAAACTAATTAAGAGAGAATATATATAATTATTACCAATATACCCTTATCATTTAAAAAATATTTCTCACTCATTACAAAAATTATCATAACACAAAGTGCATGCCATTCGATTGATTTATTGATCATGCAATATATAATTATCTGACATTTATAACATTTTTGATTCTTTTCTACATAATAAAAATATAATATATTATAGATTTAATTACGCCTTGTAAATTTAATTACGCCTTACTCAATATTCTCTGATAATATTTCTTTATTATAAAGACTAGAGTCTTTAATGTAATCATGCTCTCTTCTTTATATATAGTGAACATACTGACATTTTATTTACTAAATCAGTAATATAATAAAACCCCGCTGTATTTTATTAATTGTATGTATACAAAACTAATTTAGACAACAAGAATACTTTAAACTAATTCGTACTATAGAAACAATTTAAATGTCTATACGTAAAAAGACTCTATCTATCATTGTGATTATTTAAAACAAATTACATTAAAGATCTATTATATACTATATAACATTTAATTTAAGTATAAAATTATACCATCAAATGATGTATACTAATAATATATATTATATACATTATCTTCTATAATAATAAACTCTATCTAATTCATAATTTTCTAGCACAAGGATCTGAAATATATGACGCACCTAGTCACTGAAAGTCCTTGTAATTTTCAGAAAACTGGTAGGGCGGTATTGAAAATTGTACGTGAAGGACTACAACAACTAGATCAGTATATCAATAAAGATTTTGCTCATGCTTGCAAAATCATTTATCACTGTCGTGGAAAAGTAGTGGTAATGGGAATTGGAAAATCAGGTCATATTGGTAAAAAAATTGCCTCAACCTTTGCTAGTACTGGAACACCTTCTTTTTTTGTACATCCCGCTGAAGCAAATCATGGTGATCTAGGAATGGTTTGTACTAATGATATAGTTATCGCTATTTCTAATTCTGGTGAGACGTTAGAGATCTTAACATTGATCCCTGTCTTAAAACGTCGTAATATTGTATTAATTTGCATCACCAGCAGACCAGGAAGCACCATGGCATGTGCTGCCAAGATTCATATATGCGTTAAAGTACCACAAGAAGCCTGCTCTTTAGGTCTAGCGCCGACAAGTAGTACTACTGCTGCACTTGTCATGGGTGATGCATTAGCAATTGCATTATTAAATGCCAGAGGTTTCACGCAAGAAGATTTTGCTCTTTCTCATCCAGGTGGAGCATTAGGTCATAAGCTATTACTTCGTGTAGAAGATATTATGCATACTGGTAATGATATTCCTCAAATCCAACCAGAAGCATCTCTGGGTCAAGCGTTACTGCATATGACATCTAAAAAAATGGGGGTTATAGTAATTTGCAGTATCGAAGGTCTTATTAAAGGTATTTTTACAGATGGAGATCTGCGGCGTATATTAAATTTAAACATGAATATTAATGTAAGGAATCTTAGAATAGATAGCGTCATGACTCAATTTGGCATATGTATGCAACCTAGAACATTAGTAGCCGATGCGGTGAACGTGATGAAGAGTAAAAATGTTACCTGTGTTATGATCTCTAGAAACGATAAATTATTAGGTCTAGTTCACATTCGTGATATTCTGCGTGCTAACATAACTTAGAAAAAGTTATGCGTCATGAAAATCATAACCTAAAATAACAGCACGCTATCAGTAAATAAACTTATAAAATAATACAATACTTAGATATAATCAGATCAAAAATCTAAATACATCAGGATTGTGATCTTTGCATTATAAGAAAATAATTTTTATAATTAGGATATGTCTTATTATACGCTAGATCTTGTACCACTACACTAAAAACTACTGTAAAAAATGTGAGTATAAACCCACTCAACCTTAATCTGACAAATAGAAAGTAGAAAATTTTCATATAGCTACACATAAGATAATAATCAGACTAAATAGTCTGATTATTATCTTTAAATAAAATTTAATCATAAAAAATATTAATATCACAGATAAAATCTAAGAAATAATACATTAAGACAATATTATAATATACAGATATTATCGTCCGTGTGAATTTAAAACTTAAACCTTTAATTTTATATCATTTAACCTTTTAATTAAATAATATTATTTTCCCTTTGATTGATTTCAGGATACATTTGTTATAGTAGCTATATTAAAATTATATTATACACAAATAAAACTATACTAAAAAATTAAAACTGATTTAATACTCTCTTGTATTATAATATATTTGATAATATTACGTTATGTATAATATTTAGATCATTGATATATTCTCCATTCCCTGACTAATCCTAAATAATATTAACACAAGTGAATCATTATTATGAATAATAGACAAACTTTTATTTCAACTTGCTACGGACCGGTGAGTCACACAATAATTCAGAAAGCAGAACAGGTGAAATTATTAATTTGTGATGTAGATGGTGTCATGTCAAATGGAACGATTTACCAAGGAAATAATGGTGAAGAATTTAAAGGCTTTCATGTACGTGATGGATATGGTATCCAGTGCTTATTGACCTCTAAGATCGAAGTTGCAGTTATTACAGGGCGAAAATCAAAATTTCTTGCAGATCGTTGCACTACTTTAGGAATAAAATATCTATATGAAGATCAGTCTGATAAAATAAAACCATTCTATCTAATTTTAGACATACTCAAGCTAAATACAAACCAAGTAGCATATATTGGTGATGACCTAATGGACTGGCCAGTTATGGCGCAAGTAGGTTTAAGCATTACAGTGTCTGACGCACATCCAATCTTACTTTCTAAAGCTGACTATATCACACGAATTGCTGGAGGACGAGGAGCTGTACGAGAAATCTGTGATTTAATTTTGACATCAAAAGGAAAAATGACCATAGATTGTGTCTCTAATTAGTAATGAGTAAAATAAAAAACTGGGTAATAACATTAATAACTTTAATAGTTATCCTTTTAATCTTGGGAGCACTCATAACTCATCATAACATAGAAGATATCTTTAATGTGAGTGATCCTGCTAACGAACCAATGCATATAAGCACTAACTTACATGTACTACTATACAATAGTCAAGGTTTTATATCTTATCATATAATGGCTGAAAAAGCTCAATATTATTCTGATCATAAAATTAGCTATTTTATTTACCCTATCATAGAAATATATGACGATAAAAAACTTGCTACCTGGAAGATACGAGCCAATCAAGCTAAACTTACTCATGACAATATGTTATATTTATATGGTAACATTCTAGTAAATAGCCTGTCTAGCATGACAGAGATAAAACAAATTAAAACAAATAAAGCAATAGTAAACTTAACAACGCAAGATATTACTTCTAAGGATAGCGTTATACTTTATGGTCGAAACTTTCAATCTGCTTGTACAAAAATACATAGCAATTTACGTAATAAAACTGCAGAATTAATTGGTCAAGTAAAAACTTCTTATGAAATTAAAAATAGAAGCCGCAATCATAAAAATATGTATAAGCAGCCTGTTTCTGATGTATAATACACCTTCAATTGCACTACGTGGAGATTTTAGTCAACCTGTTTATATAAATTCAGAAAGACAGACAGTCAATTTGCAAAAAAATACCGCAATAGCTTTTGGTAATGTGCATATAACACAAGGTACCATCAAGATTTTAGCTAGCAAGGTTATCATGACGCGTCCAAATGGAGATAATAAAAAAATGATTATTGATGCTTATGGTAATCTCACGACCTTTTATCAAATGCAAGATAATAACACACCAGTTCAAGGGTCCGCGCAAAAAATTCATTATGACTTAGAAGACAATAAAGTAGAATTAATTGGTAATGCTTGTTTTAGGCAACTACATAGCAGAATACAATGTGATCGTCTTATCTACTTAATGCAAGAACAAAAAATACAAGCTAGTAGTAATAATGATCATCGCATTACTACAATTCTTATGCCTTCAGAATTACAAAATAACTATAAACCTTGAATGCCATTCAAGAACAAAAATTACTAACATGTCAACCTTATTTATAGATAATTTAATAAAAACCTACCAAGGTCGTATTGTAGTCAAAGGTGTCAGTCTACATGTAAGATCTGGCGAGATCATTGGTTTACTTGGGCCTAATGGTGCAGGAAAAACAACAACATTCTACATGGTAGCAGGAATTATAGCTCGTGATTCAGGACGAATTATTCTTGATCAAGAAGATATTAGTCTACTGCCGCTACATGCAAGAGCGCGACGTGGAATTGGGTATCTTCCGCAAGAAAGTTCTATTTTTAGACGTCTAAGTGTTTACGATAATTTAATGTCTGTGCTCGAGATACGTCATGATCTCACTAAAACACAGCGTAAAAATCGCGCTAATGAGTTATTAGATGAATTTCATATTGAAAATCATTTACGTAAAAGAATGGGGCACACATTATCTGGTGGTGAGCGACGACGTGTTGAAATTGCACGCGCGCTAGCAGCAAACCCAAAGTTTATTCTCTTAGATGAGCCTTTTGCTGGTATAGATCCAATTTCAGTAACAGATATCAAAAATATTATACAGCATCTTCGAAATAATGGTTTAGGTGTATTAATTACCGATCATAATGTTCGTGAAACATTAGCAGTATGTCAGCGTGCATATATTGTTAATCAAGGACATTTAATTTCTCATGGCATGCCAAAAAGTATCCTGGCAGATGAGCAGGTACAGCGTGTCTATCTAGGCTCAGAATTTAAATTATAAACAAATATTCTATATTACTATATATGATGGTATTATCTAATCTTTAGAAAACCTAAAAAATTTTACTTACAATTAAGATGACAATAAAATAATTTGATGTTTTTTATCTATTCTCAAAAAATTGTTTTATAAACAGAAATATTTAAATCTGCCCCCATAATGCTTTTTATTAGAAATAAAGTAAAAGTAAAAATTTTTAAGATAAAATTATGATTAAAAATATCAGAAATCTTATAGTACAGATACTGTTAAGTTCATTATATTAAAATAATATTAATCTTCTTTGCATTATAAGATCTTAATTGTTATATAATTAATAAAAATTATAATCTAAAGATTCAAATCTATTTTTCATAATAAATATTTGATATATATCATATTAATAATTATATCAAAATTAGAGTTTTACCTAAGTATTTTTTAGTAATGTACTATAGATATATATTCATTACTTATACGACTTACATGAATAGAAAAACAATTTACATATATATTATATTTATTTTATATATAAATTTATAGAACATATTTTTAATTTTATCACAAACCGTTGCGCTAAGTATATTTATTGTGATCAAATAATGAAAATTATTGAAGATACGCACGAAATGATTAATTCATCTTATCTTTATATAATATATGATAGATAGGTTTGTTATCATAAGTCAAAAACGTAAATATTATAATAGTTTCTATTTTATCAAATTATTTTTTATGTAGCTATTTTATTTTCTTTAAAATAAGTCAAAAATAAACTGCACTATTTCTTTTTGATTAATCTATCACTATAGATCTTATTTTTAACAATATATTTATATATTACTTAATATATATTAGAAGAATATTTTTTATTCATCATATTATCAGCGATAATTATAATAGCTATTGTACATAATAAAGTAGCAATATTTTTAGATATAAATAGAAATAATTGAAGTTAATATTTAGATATTTATATCTACTTTTTCTATGAGCATATTAAAAATAAAATCAATATTATTTTTTTAATATATAATTTTAAAAATCATATCATATAACAGACTTAGAATATAAGAAATGTATAATAATAATACTATTCACCTCACAATTTTTAAATTATTTATATTTATAATATTTTACAACACTTTAATAGAATGCAATCAGAAAATAAAAAATATCTATTATGATGAATATCACATAATTTTTTACTAAAACTTATGAAAAACATATTATTAATTAACTATCAAGTCTCTTAAACTTAGTCATAATTGAGTCACTTGAAATTCAAATATCATAATTTCTAAAAAAATTGCTAAATAAAAAGAGATTATTATTGCATGCATTATATACTCTAATAAAGTATTTGTATTTTTTACTAAAAAAATACAGAATTGTTCGCCTCTTAACAATATATAAGTAAGTAAAGATATGATAAATAATAATTCTCAACTAGAGCTTAGCGGATTACTGAGCATATCATGTACACGTCATGCTGTGTATTGCAACAACAAAAAAGGAGCCTTAAAAATTATTAGTAGGATTGCAGCTAGTCAGCTTAGCCTACCACAAAAAATTATTTTAGACGCAATAGAAACACGTGAGAAAATGGGAAGCACTGGTATCGGCAATGGCATTGCTATTCCGCATGGCACATTAAAAGAAGATACTTTACATACTATCGGTGTTTTTTTGCATCTTGAAAACCCTATAGTTTTCGATGCCATTGATAATCAGCCTGTTGATCTTTTATTTGCTTTATTAGCGCCAACGGATCAATGTAAAACTCACTTATATACGCTCTCTTTAGTAGCGAAGCGATTGGCAAATCAATCTATTTTACGCCGTCTTCGATCCGCACGTAGTGATGAGGATTTATATAGTATTTTTACTAAAGTAAATAATAAAATTGAATAATCATTAAATTATAGTTAGTGTTTTATAAAAATTCTTGATAATATACTACAATGTATTTTTATTTAATTTTTAATTAACAAAAATTCAAAGTTTAAAAGATTCTAATAATTTATTGAGTAAACTAGATTCAGCCTTTTATTGTTAAAAGATTCTGCCTTGGATTCTACAACTATAAAAAACAAATCAAATTTATTACTATATCAAATATCATTTGATTATTTAGCGTTAAAAATTAACCATTAGTTGATAAACTTTTCAATATATTCGATGTACATTAAAAATGATTATTTATACCATAAGCTATAATATTTTTATAAATTATAATCTATCCGCATATATTAAATCATCTTTATATTATATATCGAGCATGAAATAAATTTAGATAAAAATAATATGAATATATTACTTTTTCCCCTATTAGAAGCGGAATATATCAAATCATCTAAAAATAAAATCTACATAAATTCTATTTTATATTTCTAATATTTATTTAATTAGATAATACTTTTTTAGTATTATGTAGTGTTTTTTCTAGAACTGTGTATAATATTTTTATACGTTGCGCCAGATGTTCTTCATTATTGTTGTTTTTAAGTTTTTCCTGAGATAATGCATAACAAAGATTTAACGCAGTGCTAAAAATTAACTGATTAGTATTAGTGATCTTAGTACGATTTTTTAAATCAGTTAACTGTTTTGTTAAATCCTCTACAGCTACACTCAGCGCTTCTCTTTGTTCTAAAGGGCAGTGAACTCGTAATGCATTCCCAAAAATATACAAATCTACCGGTTTCTCAGGCATCTGATTATCCTAATTAACTTCTATATTTCAAGCTAATAGAAATAGTTTACATTATTCATAAAAAAATAATTAACTAAATTAACAATCATACATTGTTAATTTTATGAGTGATTTTTATATCATTTAAGATAATTATATTAGTAATAATAATAAAATTATTAATTTTATATATCTTCTGTTTTGATGATAAAACATGCTTTACAAACTTTAACTCTGAACTGTTCAATGTAAAATAACTACTCTAATTATCTTGTAAATAAAAATAAAAATTTCATCATTAGAACAAGTAATATTAACAATTAGAAAAAATGTAAAGATTATCAATCATTATGCTATAGTATAACATTAAAAGCTAACATTTTTTATGGTAGATATCTTATTAGATTACTTATAATTAAATATCAGAGATGCTTAATTATAAGTAAATAAACACAAGATTATATATAGATTTATGTAAAATCTTGTACACCATGTTCATCTACTTTAACAAAAGTACCATAATATTATACATTGATTCCTCATCAATTATTATATAAACCATGACAGTATCACCAAAAGCGCACATCTGACTATCTATTTACTAATTTTTCAATATAACATCTAATCCTATATACTTATATTATCTTTTAGAATACTCTGATTTTAGAATCACATTTTACAATTCAATATTTTTCTATGACAAACACATCAAGCAAGTAACCTGTTAATTATTTTAATAGTCGTTTTTCTATTTTATATTTTATATTTTAATCAATATGATTTATAATCAATGTGTCTAATCTAAAATCTATAACAATAAAAAATTATTCAATATAGTCTTGATGTAGTAAAAATGGAATTTATTTATTTATTTCTACTTAACTATACTTTAAGCTAAAAGGTGATTATATTCTTAGAATAAGTTATATGTATAACTTTTTTAAAAAAATCTATTTTTCTATTAAAATTGTTATACAGTATATGCATTTCCATCTCAAGCTTTTAATGCTAATACAAAAGATATCAATATTAATATTTTATATTGCATGCAACGTTTTAGTTTTGATTAAAATAATATGATCTGTAATTAATTATAGATGTATTAATTTATATGAAAAAACTGACTATCTTTTTTGTTTTAACTTTCTTATTAAGTAGTTATGTTTAACTAGAACACAATACACAACTTTACTAATATTACACTTCGTTAATCAACTTCCTTTAATATGTCTTCAGAATTCATTATAACTAAAAAAGAATTTTTACATCGTCGTCAAATGCTATTATCCAAAATGGCTCCGTCTAGTGGAGCGTTATTTTTTGCTGCATCAGTAGTTATGAGGAATAAAGATAACACATACCCTTATCGACAAAATAGTAACTTTTTATATTTTACTGGCTTTAATGAACCAGAAGCTGCTTTATTATTAATAAAAAGCACAACTTATCAAAATTATAGTATTCTTTTTAACCGTAGACCCACCTTACAAACAAAGACTTGGTCAGGTCCTTGTCTTGGTCAAGACGCTGCACCTTTTCAATTAGCAGTTGATTATTCTTTTCCATGGGACACTATTCACAATAATATATGCTACTTTCTGAATGGTTTAAACATTATCTATCATGCACAGGGACAGGATAATGCTTCAGATTCTATCGTTTTAGACGCCTTAAATAAACTACAAAACAGTGCACTACAAAATTTTTCTGCACCTAGTGTAATAGCTGACTGGCGACCATGGGTACATGAGCTTCGTTTGATAAAATCTAAAGCAGAACAAAATCTATTGCGAGCAGCGGGGCATATTAGCGCTTTAGGGCATCAGCGTGCTATTTCATGCTTGTCTCCAGGCATGTATGAATACCAATTAGAAGGTGAAATTCAGTATGAATTTAATAGAAACGGCGCGCGATTTACATCGTATAATACAATTATTGGCTCTGGTAAAAACGCCTGTATTTTACACTATAATAATAATGAAAACAAAATTAAATCTGGAGACTTAGTGCTTATAGATGCTGGTTGTGAATTACAAGGCTACGCTGGAGATATTACAAGAACTATTCCAGTAAATGGAATATTTAGTGCTCCTCAACGCGCTATTTATAGTATTGTACTAGATGCGATAAATTTAGGGCTTTCACTATATAAACCCGGCACTACTATTTTTCAAGTTACCAAAAAAGTAACACAAATGATAACAAGACGTCTTGTTCAGCTCAATATCCTGCATGGTAATTTAGAAACTTTAATTGAGGAGAATGCTACCCATCAATTTTTTATGCATAATCTAAGTCATTGGTTAGGTTTAGATGTACATGATGTAGGTAGTTATGGGGAAAACTATAACCGCGTACTAGAACCTGGCATGGTTCTTACAATTGAACCAGGTATCTATATCGCCCCTGACGCGCATGTACCTAAAGAATATCTCGGTATTGGTATTCGTATTGAGGATGATATTCTCATTACAAAGGATGGAAATGAAAACCTAACTATTCTTGCAGAAAAAGACATCGCCAAAATTGAAATTTTAATGATGAATAAAAAAAAATTATGAGTATTATTATCGCGGGAGGAGGAATAGTTGGTATCACATTAGCACTGGCTATTTCTCATGAAACACAAGGCAGGCAATTAGTAAATCTAATAGAAGCATCAGACCTTGATATGCGTTTTTCTTCAGATACTCCTGGGCGTAGTATTGCGCTATCTGAAGCGACTTGCACAACATTATCTGCTTTTAAAATTTGGTCATCTCTTGAACCGATTGCGACTAAAATTACTAATATTCATATCAGTGATCGTGGTTTTCCTGGCTCTATTATTATGAGGGCAACAGATTATAATGTCTCTTCATTAGGACATGTGATAGAATTAAAGAGCGCACTCAGAATATTGTTAATTCTCCTTAAAGATGCCCCTGGTATTTCCATATATTGTCCTAATAAAATTTCCCATATCGAACGTACAAAAGATTTTGTACGTGTTATTCTGGATAATCAAAGAACACTATGTGGCACTTTATTAGTGGCTGCCGATGGAACATCGTCTAATGTTGCTAAAATTTGCGGAATTAAACAATATCATATTCAGTATCCACAAAGAGCAGTTGTAGCTACTATTTCTACACAATTAGAACATAAAGGATGGGCTTTTGAACGATTCACCACTGATGGACCGCTTGCTATGTTACCAATAAAAAATGGATACAGTTCGGTTGTCTGGTGTCAATCAATATCAAACGCAGAAGCAACGTATCGTTTAAGTGATCAAGAATTTCTTATTCAATTACAAAAAACATTTGGTTGGCGTCTAGGACATCTTGAAAATACCGGAAAAAGAAAAATTTATCCATTAAAATTACAAATTGTTGGTCAAAACATATCTCATCGCCTAATTTTAATTGGAAATGCTGCACAAACTTTACATCCTGTTGCTGGACAAGGCTTTAACCTTGGTATTCGTGACGTTATGTCGTTAATAGATACCCTTAAAATTGTTTGGAAAAACAAAAAAGACAAAGGAGATAGTAGATCTCTACAGTACTATCAAAAATTAAGAGAGCGAGATGTACGAACAACTATTGCGATCACTAACGGGTTAATTAATATATTTTCTACAAAAAAAGCACTATTAGTAATTGGGCGCACTGTTGGGATGGCAGTAATAGATCACACACCACAGCTACGAAATATAATTGCTCAGTGGACTTTAGGCTGGTTGAAAAGTTAAGAGAAAATTATGGATCATTATGATATAGTTATTTTTGGAGCTGGCATCGTCGGATTATCAGTAGCTTGTGGTTTGCAAGATCTAGGCCTTCAAGTACTTATCATCGAATCAACTTTACCAAAGACCCCTATAAATACAGAGATTATATCTCCTCATGCAAAACATTTTTCAGTTCTAAATCAAGCAAGTAAATTCTTATTTCAACACTTTGGCATATGGAGTAATATATTAAATATCAATACTAGTACTTTCTATCGTATGGAAATGTGGGAGAGAGATAGTTTTGGAAACATTACTTTTGAGGAGTCCTTAAGGAGAAATCCTGCGCGCTCTCTGGGATATATAATTGAGAACAAAAAGGTACATGATTTTCTATGGCAATATGTAAAAAATTTACATAATATGACAATTATCACCTCAGAAAAAGTCATAAAAGTGTCCCTTAAAGATAAAAAGGCTCTAATTTTCCTTAAAAAAAATACTGTGATTTCCACTAATCTTATAATCGCAGCAGACGGAGCAGACTCATCACTTCGTCAGCATATTAAAATCCCTTTATTATCTTGGAATTATAAACATAATGCACTAATTTCTAATATTCGCACAGAAATACCTCATCAAAAGACAGCTTATCAGATATTCCATAATAATAGTATTCTCGTTTTTCTTCCTCTTATAGACCCTAATTTAGGTGCTATTATCTGGTCTCTTTTACCAGAAAAAGCTGAATATTTAGCAGGTACGTCTGAGGCACTATTTAATCAGCACTTATCAGTTAATTTTGATGTTAAACTTGGACTATGCAACGCAGAAGGTATGCGTCAAGTCTTGCCATTGCAAGGATGTTACACACATAAATTTATTTTTAATCGACTAGTTTTAGTCGGTAACTCCGCACATACCATTTATCCTTTATCAGACCAAGGTTTAAACCTTGGTCTGATGGATGCGGCTGAGCTTATTGGAGAGATTCGCCGCCTTCATCACCAAGGTAAAGATATTGGTCAACATCAGCATTTGCGTCGTTATGAGAGACGACGAAAATATAGTACATTTCAGACATTAATAGGCACCGAAGGTTGTTATAGAATTTTTATAGGTGAAAATTTAAGAAAAAAATTTTTACGTGATAGTTTGCTGACAATAATCAATCAACTACCAAGTATAAAATCTTATCTACTGAAAAATGCACAAGGCATGACCAATATACCAAACTGGCTGCGTTAATCATTTCATTTTTATCTTATTGAGATAATTAAAAAAAAACCACCTATTCTAAAAATAGGTGGTTTTTTTGAATTTGATGCCTAGCAGTTCCCTACTCTCACATGGGGAGACCCCACACTACCATCGGCACTACGGCGTTTCACTTCTGAGTTCGGCATGGGATCAGGTGGGGCCACCGCGCTATGGCCACTAGACAATATTCTTATATTTCCTCTTTAGTTCGTTTATAAAAAACGAACTTTTACGACAAGCTAAATGTATTTAATTATAAATTTCTATATTAAAGACGCTTCTGGTGTTGTAAGGTTAAGCCTCACGGGTCATTAGTATCGGTTAGCTCAACATATTGCTATGCTTACACACCCAACCTATCAACGTCGTAGTCTTCAACGTCCCTTTAGGACTCTTTAAGAGTCTGGGAAAACTCATCTTGAGGCAAGTTTCGCGCTTATATGCTTTCAGCGCTTATCTTTTCCGTACTTAGCTACCGGACAATGCCATTGGCATGACAACCCGAACACCAGCGGTACGTTCACCCCGGTCCTCTCGTACTAGGGGCAACCCCTCTCAATTTTCCAACGCCCACGGCAGATAGGGACCGAACTGTCTCACGACGTTCTAAACCCAGCTCGCGTACCACTTTAAACGGCGAACAACCGTACCCTTGGGACCTGCTTCAGCCCCGGGATGTGATGAGCCGACATCGAGGTGCCAAACACCGCCGTCGATATGAACTCTTGGGCGGTATCAGCCTGTTATCCCCGGAGTACCTTTTATTCGTTGAGCGATGGCCCTTCCATACAGAACCACCGGATCATTATGACCTGCTTTCGCACCTGCTCGAATCGTCACTCTCGCAGTCAAGCCAGCTTATGCCATTGCACTAACCTCACGATATCCGACCGTGATTAGCTGACCTTAGTGCTCCTCCGTTACTCTTTAGGAGGAGACCGCCCCAGTCAAACTACCCACCAGACACTGTCCCCACACCGGTTAACGGTGCCAGGTTAGAACAATAAAACTTAAAGGGTGGTATTTCAAGATTGGCTCCACGATAACTAGCGTTTTCGTTTCATAGCCTCCCACCTATCCTACACATTAAAAATCAGTGTTCAGTGTCAAGCTATAGTAAAGGTTCACGGGGTCTTTCCGTCTTGCCGCGGGTACACTGCATCTTCACAGCGATTTCAATTTCACTGAGTCCCGGGTGGAGACAGCCTAGCCATCATTACGCCATTCGTGCAGGTCGGAACTTACCCGACAAGGAATTTCGCTACCTTAGGACCGTTATAGTTACGGCCGCCGTTTACCGGGGCTTCGATCAAGAGCTTCTCCTTACAGATAACCCCATCAATTAACCTTCCGGCACCGGGCAGGCGTCACACCGTATACGTCCACTTTCGTGTTTGCACAGTGCTGTGTTTTTAATAAACAGTTGCAGCTAGCTGTTTTCTTCGACTGACTTTAGCTCGACGAGCATGTCGTTCTACCTTAATGTCAGCGTGCCTTCTCCCGAAGTTACGGCACCATTTTGCCTAGTTCCTTCACCCGGGTTCTCTCAAGCGCCTAGGTATGCTCTACCTGACCACCTGTGTCGGTTTGGAGTACGATTAACTATAACCTGATGCTTAGAGGCTTTTCCTGGAAGCATGGCATTTGTTACTTCAGCGCCTTAGCGCTTCGTCATTGCACCTCAGTCTTTATGAGTGAAAGGATTTATCTAACACTCGACTTACATACTTAAACCAGGACAACCGACGCCTGGCTAACATAGCCTTCTCCGTCCCCCCTTTGCAGTCATAGTAGTACAGGAATATTAACCTGTTGTCCATCGATTACGCCTTTCGGCCTCACCTTAGGTGTCGACTAACCCTGCCTCGATTAACGTTGGACAGGAACCCTTAGTCTTTCGGCGAGCGGGCATTTCACCCGCTTTATCGTTACTCATGTCAGCATTCGCACTTCTGATATCTCCAACATGCTTCACAGCATGCCTTCAGCGATTTACAGAACGCTCCCCTACCCATCGAATGCATCACTAAAAATGTCTTTTAATACATTTTTAGTGATGCATTCGATGCCGCAGCTTCGGTGCATGGTTTGAGCCCCGTTACATCTTCCGCGCAAGCCGACTCGACCAGTGAGCTTTTACGCTTTCTTTAAATGATGGCTGCTTCTAAGCCAACATCCTGGCTGTCTGAGCCTTCTCACATCGTTTCCCACTTAACCATGACTTTGGGACCTTAGCTGGCGGTCTGGGTTGTTTCCCTCTTCACGACGGACGTTAGCACCCGCCGTGTGTCTCCTGTAATTGCATTCTTCGGTATTCGTAGTTTGCATTGGCTTGGCAAACCGGTATGGCCCCCTGACCAAAACAGAGCTCTACCCCCGAAGATGAGATTACAAGGCGCTACCTAAATAGCTTTCGGGGAGAACCAGCTATCTCCCGGTTTGATTGGCCTTTCACCCCTAACCATAGGTCATCCGCTAATTTTTCAACATTAGTCGGTTCGGTCCTCCAGTTAGTGTTACCTAACCTTCAACCTGCCCGTGGCTAGATCACCGGGTTTCGGGTCTGTATCCTGCAACTTTCGCCCATTTAAGACTCGGTTTCCCTGCGGCTCCCCTATACGGTTAACCTTGCTACAAAATACAAGTCGCTGACCCATTATACAAAAGGTACGCAGTCACATAAAAAATGCTTCTACTGCTTGTACGTACACGGTTTCAGGTTCTTTTCACTCCCCTTATCGGGGTTCTTTTCGCCTTTCCCTCACGGTACTGGTTCACTATCGGTCAGTCAGTAGTATTTAGCCTTAGAGGATGGTCCCCCCATATTCAAACAAGATATCACGTGTCCCGTCCTACTCTTCGAACTCACAATTATCGTATTTTTGCATACGGGACTATCACCCTTTATTGTGCAACTTTCCAGTCACTTCTGCTAATTCGATAACTGATGATGGTTCTGGGCTATTTCCCCATTCGCTCGCCACTACTTAGGGAATCTCAATTGATTTCTTTTCCTCGAGGTACTTAGATGTTTCAGTTCCCCCGGTTCGCTTCATGTTACTATGAATTTATAACATGATGATACAATTTATTGTATCGGGTTTCCCCATTCGGGTATCGTCGGCTATAGCGGTTCATATCACCTTCCCGACGCTTTTCGCAGATTAGCACGCCCTTCATCGCCTCTGACTGCCTAGGCATCCACCGTGTACGCTTTTTCACTTAACCTTACAACCCACAAGCGTCTTACTACTTACTATTAAAATTAATTAATAATTTTCAACTTGTTCCAAATTTTTAAAGAGCACTGTTAATATTAAAACAAAAATATATTGATATATAATCTATACTATTGTAGTAGATAATATATTTTTATGCAACTTATATTTTATAATAAATCACATGGTGGAGTTAAGCGGGATCGAACCGCTGACCCCCTGCGTGCAAAGCAGGCGCTCTCCCAGCTGAGCTATAACCCCATAACAAAATAAATAAAATATAGAATATTTTATTTAATCACATTCTAAAAATTATGCTCAGGCAGTTTTTAATTTCATGATGCATCATAAACTGTTTAGTCTAACCTAACAGTAGAATTCATAAAATTTGGTAGGCCTGAGTGGACTTGAACCACCGACCTCACCCTTATCAGGGGTGCGCTCTAACCGCCTGAGCTACAAGCCTACAAAGATTTTGCTTGTTTATATTCTACTCATCAAAAAATCTGTGTGGACACTTCTCCAGATGCTATCCTTAAGTTTAAGGAGGTGATCCAACCGCAGGTTCCCCTACGGTTACCTTGTTACGACTTCACCCCAGTCATGAACCACAAAGTGGTAAGCGCCCTCTCGAAAGTTAAGCTACCTACTTCTTTTGCAATCCACTCCCATGGTGTGACGGGCGGTGTGTACAAGGCCCGGGAACGTATTCACCGTGGCATTCTAATCCACGATTACTAGCGATTCCGACTTCACGGAGTCGAGTTGCAGACTCCGATCCGGACTACGATGTATTTTATGAGGTCCGCTTGCTCTCGCGAGGTAGCTTCTCTTTGTATACACCATTGTAGCACGTGTGTAGCCCTAACCATAAGGGCCATGATGACTTGACGTCATCCCCACCTTCCTCCAGTTTATCACCGGCAGTCTCCTTTGAGTTCCCGACCGAATCGATGGCAAAAAAGGATAAGGGTTGCGCTCGTTGCGGGACTTAACCCAACATTTCACAACACGAGCTGACGACAGCCATGCAGCACCTGTCTCACGGTTCCCGAAGGCACTTTCATATTTCTATAAAATTCCATGGATGTCAAGGTTAGGTAAGGTTTTTCGCGTTGCATCGAATTAAACCACATGCTCCACCGCTTGTGCGGGCCCCCGTCAATTCATTTGAGTTTTAACCTTGCGGCCGTACTCCCCAGGCGGTCGACTTAACGCGTTAGCTACGGAAGCCACTCCACTCGGGAACAACCTCCAAGTCGACATTGTTTACGGCATGGACTACCAGGGTATCTAATCCTGTTTGCTCCCCACGCTTTCGCACCTGAGCGTCAGTTTTCGTCCAGGGGGACGCCTTCGCCATCGGTATTCCTCCAGATCTCTACGCATTTCACCGCTACACCTAGAATTCTACCCCCCTCTACGAAACTCTAGTCTACCAGTTTCGAATGCAGTTCCCAGGTTAAGCCCGGGGATTTCACATCCGACTTGATAGTCCGCCTGCGTGCCCTTTACGCCCAGTAATTCCGATTAACGCTCGCACCCTCCGTATTACCGCGGCTGCTGGCACGGAGTTAGCCGGTGCTTCTTTTGCGGGTAACGTCAATAATTAAAGTTATTAACTCTATTTATTTCTTTCCCGCTGAAAGTACTTTACAACCCGAAGGCCTTCTTCATACACGCGGCATGGCTGCATCAGGCTTTCGCCCATTGTGCAATATTCCCCACTGCTGCCTCCCGCAGGAGTCTGGACCGTGTCTCAGTTCCAGTGTGGCTGGCCATCCTCTCAGACCAGCTAGGGATCGTCGCCTAGGTGAGCCATTACCTCACCTATAAGCTAATCCCATCTGGGCACATCCGATGGTGTGAGGTCAAATGATCCCCCACTTTGGTCAGAAGACATTATGCGGTATTAGCCACCGTTTCCAGTAGTTATCCCCCTCCATCAGGCAGTTTCCCAGATATTACTCACCCGTTCGCCACTCGTCGTCAAAGAAGCAAGCTTCTTTTCGCTACCGTTCGACTTGCATGTGTTAGGCCTGCCGCCAGCGTTCAATCTGAGCCATGATCAAACTCTTCAATTAAATTCAATTTTAATTACTAAAAAATAAATTCTAGTAATACTTAAGTTTGAACGATATATTAAACAATATAATATAATTAAAATAATATACTATGTATATATATCAAACACTATAAACATAATATAATAGATGATATAAGTAGACATATCATCTAGATACATCTATATATACTAACTAAAATACAATAATAATAGAGTAAATACTAAAAATATTAAAATATTAATCATTAATTACTAATGCTTAACTAATACTAAATATTATATACTATTAGTAGCTCGCTCTTAAGAACGTGATGTATATATCTTAGCACCTTTCGGTGCTGATAGACATCCTTTGAGTGCCCACACAGATTTTCTGATAAATTTTTAAAGAACAATAAAAAATTTTTAATACTTTTAAACTACTTTTAAATACTTCCTGTTAATAAATATTAATATACACCTTTATTTTATCAAGTCAACTGATTTTTTATAAGATTTCATCTTTTTAGAAATAAAAAATCTATTACAATAAATATTAACAATATTACCATTTGTATAGACGATATTATTTTTAATATTTATTGTAATATACGCAATTTATCAAAGCACACTTATTTTATATTATTAACGCCTCCTACCTTTTAGTAGGAGGCAAAATCAAACAAACGACATTACATCATGCCGCCCATACCACCGCCCATACCACCGTTAGTGGCTGAACCAGCATCAGGCGCATCACCTTTAGGTAAATCGGTTACCATACATTCAGTGGTAATCATCAACCCAGCGACAGAAGATGCGTATTGCAACGCAGAACGAGTCACTTTAGTTGGATCCAGAATACCAAATCCAATCATGTCCCCATACTCTTCAGTTTGAGCATTATACCCGTAATTACCTTCACCTAATTTTACAGTGTTAGTCACGACAGAAGCCTCTGCGCCCGCATTAGAAACAATCTGACGCATTGGAGATTCCATTGCACGTAGGGCCACTTTAATTCCTACATTTTGATCCTCATTCTGACCACGCAAGTTTGAAAGTAAGGCAGCGACTCTTACTAAAGCAACACCACCTCCAGCTACTACGCCTTCATCAACTGCAGCACGAGTAGCGTTTAAGGCATCCTCGACACGTGCTTTTTTCTCTTTCATTTCAACTTCAGTTGCTGCACCCACTTTTACTACAGCTACACCACCTGCCAATTTGGCTACACGCTCTTGTAGTTTTTCTCGATCATAATCTGAAGTTGCTTCTTCTATCTGTTGACGAATTTGAGTTACACGACCAGAGATAGCTGATTCTTTACCTCTACCATCAATAATTGTAGTGGTATCTTTAGTAACAACAACACGTTTTGCTTGACCCATATCTTCTACAACTGCTTTTTCTAACTCCATGCCGAGCTCTTCTGAAATAACAGTACCACCAGTCAATACTGCTATATCCTGTAACATTGCTTTGCGACGATCTCCAAATCCTGGCGCTTTAACTGCAGCAACTTTAACAATACCACGCATAGTATTCACAACTAAAGTCGCTAAAGCTTCACCTTCAACATCTTCTGCAATAATTAATAATGACTTTCCAGCTTTAGCCACGGATTCCAATGTTGGTAAAAGTTCACGAATATTAGAAATTTTTTTATCTACAAGTAAAATAAAAGGAGATTCTAACTCTACAGAACCAGTGTCTGGCTTATTAATGAAATAAGGAGATAAATAACCACGATCAAACTGCATGCCTTCAACGACAGCTAGTTCATCTTGCAGACTGGTACCTTCTTCGACACTAATAACACCTTCTTTTCCTACTTTTTCCATTGCTTTAGCAATAAGCTCACCAACAGTTTCGTCAGCATTGGCTGAAATAGTACCTACTTGTGCAATACCTTTATAATCATTGCACGGAACTGATAGTTTTCTTAACTCTTCTACTGCAGCAATAACTGCTTTATCAATACCGCGTTTCAAATCCATTGGATTCATGCTCGCAGCTACTGCCTTAAGACCTTCATTTACAATGGACTGAGCTAATACAGTTGCGGTGGTTGTTCCATCACCAGCAGCTTCGTTAGCCTTGGATGCTACTTCTTTCACCATCTGAGCACCCATATTTTCAAACTTATCTTCAAGCTCTATTTCACGAGCTACAGACACACCGTCTTTAGTAATATTAGGCGCGCCAAAAGACTTATCAAGAATAACATTACGACCTTTTGGCCCTAAAGTTACTTTTACTGCATCAGCTAATATATTAACTCCACGCAACATTTTGACGCGCGCATCATTGCCGAACTTTACATCTTTAGCTGCCATTTGATATTTTCCTTATTACTTATTATATTAATATTCATTAAATATGATAGATATAATGTAATTAATTATTTATGCCTCGACAACTGCTAGAATATCACTTTCTGAAAGAATTAAAACTTCTTCATTATCAATTTTTTCGGTCTTAACGCCATACCCCTCATTAAAGATGACTACATCACTTACTTTTACATCCATAGGTCTTACTTGACCATTTTCTAGAACTCGACCATTACCAACTGCCATTACTTCACCACGAGTTGATTTTCCTGCCGCAGTACCAGTTAATACAATTCCACCGGATGACTTAGATTCAGCTGCTGCGCGCTTAACTATTACACGATCATGTAAAGGGCGAATTTTCATTGTTAGCTCTCCTTTGAGTAACCTTGCCACCTTGTTAGTTTCAGATAAAAGCCAACTATACAATAAATAGTAAGCGACCTCTAATTAATATAGATATGGCTAGATACCCCATCTTTCAAGGGGTAGGTAATATTTTTTTTAATTTAGATCACTGCAGCCATTTAACATAAACATATAAAACATGGTCTGAGATATGTGCTCACATCTGACTTTAATACATAAAAATATATTAACTCATTTATAATATTATAACTGCATGAAAAATCTATGAAGTTATCTATTATTATTGCCACAATAGAATGATAAAAAACTTAACAAACAAATCAGATATTACAATAAAACCAGCCACTATAACTAACATTATATGCAATCATAACGGTGGATGATACAAAAACCACTACTATTTTTAAAAAGATAACATACAACTTCGCTGAGATTTTTAAAAATTAATCCAGCCAGGAATATATTCTGCGCCAAGAAAATTTAGCATATAAAGTATCATCATAACGACCATTATAGAAAAATCGAAACCACTAACAGGTGACATCAGACGACGAATTGGTATCAGCAATGGCTCTGTCAGCTGTATCAATACATAATCAATCGCATTATTGCCATAATTAACCCAACCAGTTAATGATCTTGACATTATCACCCAAAATATTAGTGTCCCGCAAGCTTTAAGTAATATTACTAACCCGAAATAAAAGAAAACAGACTCTAAATGAAATAACTTTAATGTTACTGGCGCTGATATTACACTTATAATATATGCTATAAATAAAGCTATTATATCCCATGATCCACTATATTTAAAAATGCGGCGAAATGGGTCAAGTACAGGTCTGGTCATTTTTATTATTAACTGTGACAGTGGATTATAACAATCACAGTTTACCCACTGCAACCAGATATGCAATAACAAAACCTTAACATATGTTGTTATGATGATGGTTATTAAAAAAATTAATGCTAGCATGAGACTCCTGAAGTTAAATATTTATTAACGTATTTTATACAGAACTAACTTAATTTATTTTTGTACTCGGCTGCCAAAAATTGCAGTACCAATACGCACCATAGTACTACCTGCGATAATCGCAGCTTCCATATCGTTACTCATACCTAAAGATAAAGTATCAACGCTAGTATACACATTCTGTAACTCTTGAAACGCCTCTGACATTTTCTGATAGATTATCAATTGATGGTGATAAGTTTCTTTTAGTGCTGGAATTGCCATTAAACCTCGTAGTTTTAAATATGGCAATTGCGATACCTGTTCCGCTAATGTTGAAAGCTCTTTTAAAGATACACCAAATTTAGTTTGCTCATTATTAATATTAACTTGAATTAGTATATTTAACGGCTTTTGGAAACTTGTACGTTGATAATTAAGTCGATTAGCACAATTCAAAGAATTAACGCTTTGACACCAGTCAAAGTATTGAGCCACTAAACGACTTTTATTAGATTGAACTGAACCAATAAAATGCCACGTCAAACCAGGATTTGCCAAAAATTGAATTTTTTGCACTCCTTCCTGTATGTAGTTTTCACCAAAACAATCTTGACCTGCCGCTATTGCTTGCTTAATATCAGCAGTAGTTTTAGTTTTACTCACTGCTAATATAGTCACCTCTTTTGGATCACGCTGACATCTTTCTGTCGCTAATAAGATGCGCTGACGAATATTTTTTATATTGTTTTCAATCATGAAATGCACAACCAAAAAAATAGAGAAGAATTGAACATTTATTTATTACTTTAAAAAAAATAAAGATTAAATAAGATTAGATACATACATTAAAGACATAAATCAGATCATGTAATACCTGCTTGTGATTTGGTATCACTTCCTTAGAAAAACTCTAAAAAATATTATTTTGTGCTAAATTAATAAAAAATTTTACAGATTCTCTATACATCTTATTTACAAAAATAATTACTTTACATGTGTTATGATAGTAAAGAAATTAAAAAAAAGTCTTCTGCTAAAGACTGAGGAACTTCATAATGAATAGGATAGCGAACTAACATTAAATATAGCCCATGAGAATATGCAGTCCCAGCAGCTAATTGACGATCTTTGTGCAATAAAATATTACTAATCCAATTCTCAGGCTGATGACCGCACCCGACTTCTATTAAACTACCGACGATATTTCTCACCATATGATGAACAAATGAGTTAGCTTGAATATCAATCAGCACATATAAACCACGCCTTGTTACAGTAAGATCTATTACATATCTCTTAGAGCTCTTTGATTGGCATTGACTAGAACGGAATGATGTGAAATCATTTTCACCTAACAAGCACTGTGCCGAACGCTGCATTTTATCCGTGTCTAAGAAATCATTATAATATGCCACGCCGCCAGAAAAAATCGCGGGGCGATGATACGGATGGTTATAAATTATATAACGATAACTACGCGAAATAGCACTGAAACGTGCATGAAACCCATTTGGCATTACTTTTACCCAACACACAACAATATCAGTTGGCAAATAAGAATTAACGCCTCTTATCCAAGATATATTTTTACGTTCAGACGTAGTCTCAAAATGAATAACCTGCCCAATAGCATGAACCCCTGAATCTGTACGTCCTGCACAAACCACATCAATAACGTGATTGGCAACTTTGGATATTGCTCGCTCTAACTCTTCTTGCACACTGCTCGCTTCACGCTGTCGCTGCCACCCGCAATAATGAGTCCCATTATACTCAATACCGAATGCTAATTTTATAATAGAATTTAGCATAATTTTTTATAAAAAATAATAGGTGATTTTATTATTTAACAACCTCTAACATACCTCTGAGCTATAATTATACTTTATGCATAAAATAGAACCTCTAATAATTTTTTACACTGATCTAAATTTCCAGTTTAACGTAAAGTAAGTAATAATTGTAATTGCTATAACATATTACTGTATTATACATAATAACTCACTAAATCAAATTCACTTAATATATTTATTTTTATATCAATATATTCTGATATGTACAAAATTAATATTTGTCTAAAAATTAGGCTAACAGGTTAAACACTAAACATATTTATCTTTATCTAAAATAATTTTTAGCACCTTTTTTAGCACCTTATTAAGATGTATACATTTATCAAGGTATATATATCATCCAAGGTATGTATATATATCATTAATAGTGAATGTATATAAATTTTTAGCACATCGAAAAGGAGATAATTTGTAAAATATAAATACTTTTAACAATATAAAAAGATATTGCAAAATGCATTTATAACATATTAAATATGTTATAAGTAAAATTTACTAATATCAATAATTTTCTTAATTATAAAAATATAACATCACTAATCTATATCTCTTACAGAAAATAAAGCCCAATATATTCCAAATTCTTATTCCAAAAAATTTTAATATCTATTGATTAAATAGATTTATTGATAAATCTTCCGCTTATATTATACACCGTTCTTTTAAAAAACTTTAATATGACAAACCTAACATTAAATATCATCAATAATTTTCTAATACTAACTATATGCCTCTTGCCAATTAATTCACTGTGTGCTTGACAACAATACTGTTATAAATAAAATAAAATAAAAAAAATAAAATATACCGGCGTATAGGATTTTATTCTAGATTTATGCAGTTATTAATAATATAGATCCTATACAATTATCAATAATATATTACTATTTTTTAAATATAGTATAATAAAGTCTTATTTTTAATAGTATGCATTAGAAAATTTAATTTCTAATCACTTTGATTCTCTCAGCTCTATGATGAGAATTTACATTGGCCATGTCTCATATTTGTAAATAAGATTTTCACAAGATCATATTTTTTAGAGTTCTCTTTGTTACAATGAGCTCATCTTATTTTTTAATCTCATCAGCCTGAATAAATGTTCAGAGCATAATAAAACATAAACAATCACCAATTTATCAGCTTGCGGATTGAATTTTTTTACCTTAATTTATCTTAATCATTAAAGTAGATAATCTGCTCGACTTACAACAACTAAATAATAAATATAAATAAATTAGGTGATAACTTACTTATTAATTTTTGAAACAAATTTACGTTGATTATAACCAGTATACAGTTGACGAGGACGCGCAATTTTAATCCCATTATCATACATTTCTTTCCAATGTGCAATCCAACCAACAGTTCGAGCCATGGCAAAAATTACTGTAAACATACAAGAAGGAATGCCCATTGCCTTTAGAATAATCCCCGAATAAAAATCAACATTAGGATAAAGTTTACGCTCAATAAAATAAGGATCATTTAAAGCAATACGTTCTAGTTCCATGGCTACTTCCATCAAATCCTTTTCAAGACTTAATTCCTTTAGAATCTCATGACACGTTTCTCGCATCACAAGAGCTCTTGGATCATAGTTTTTATATACCCTATGCCCAAAACCCATTAAACGAAAGGCATCATTTTTATCCTTGGCTCGTCGTAAGAACTCGGGAATATGATCAACGCTACCAATCTCTTCTAGCATAAGCAAACAAGCTTCATTTGCTCCACCATGAGCCGGACCCCATAGTGAAGCGATCCCTGCTGCAATACAGGCAAACGGATTTGCGCCAGAAGAGCCGACAGTTCGCACAGTAGAAGTCGACGCATTTTGTTCATGATCAGCGTGTAACATCAGGATCCGATCCATAGCCTTTTCAACAATTGGATTCACTTCGTATTCATCACAGGGCGTAGAAAACATCATACGCAGAATATTCCCTGCATATGAAAAACCGTTACGAGGATAAACAAAAGGCTGACCAATAGAATATTTATAACACATTGCGGCCATAGTTGGCATTTTTGCTAATAAACGAATAGCCGCCACTTCACGATGCCATTTAATGTTTACATCTATAGTATCATGATAAAATGCAGATAAAGCTCCAGTAATACCACACATTAATGCCATGGGATGAGAATCACGACAAAAACCACGAAATAAATGATGAATCTGTTCATGTAACATGGTGTGTCGATTTATAGAAACCTTAAAATCTCGAAATTGTTTTTTACTAGGTATCTCACCATGTAAAAGTATATAACAAAGCTCTAGATAATTTGAGTGTAGTGCTAATTGATCAATCGGGAACCCTCGATGTAAAAGAATACCTTTTTCGCCATCAATATAAGTAATTTTAGACTCGCAAGATGCAGTAGAGGTAAATCCTGGATCAAAGGTAAAATACCCTCGAGAGCCAAGACTTCGAATGTCAATCTCTTCATATCCTAAAGTTCCTGTCAAAACATCCAACTCAATAGGTGGTTTTTTATCTATAATGATTGTTGCTGTTTTTTTTACCATGTAGTATAATCTCCTAATTAGATAATCCTAATAATTAATCAGCGTTCGTTTTTATTAAGATAACATTGCCTACTTTTAGTTGCCCCTTAAATACAATCAAGCAATAATCAATCTTTTTATAGTTTTTATCATCTTTTTTTTCTCTAAAATACACACTTAACTGTATCTGCTACAATCACTATATTTACTTATATATATTTATTATATTTTTATAATATTTTTAAACAGAACCTTCAATCTTAAGGGGAAGTTTTCATTCTTTATTCTATATTTTATAAAACTAACGATCATTCTATTTTACTATACAATCTAATTAATAAAGTAATTGTTGCTTCTCTTTAATTCCTTAAAATTCTATCTAAAAATTTTACTTATTGCTCTTATGTTTATTACTACGCAATAAAATTATTATTATAAAATAAAATGCTGATTATATATCTGTATGTTATTTTAGATGGTATATCAAAACGTTACAAAAACTATTAACAACACAGAATCAACATATCAATATCAGATATATTAATAGAATAATCTTTATTATCTATAATGCCACTTATAATGAAATAAGTGACTAATACTATTTTAGCATAAAATTTTAAATCTCTTAAAATACACAAATATTATTATAGGTCTTCCTTATATTATCTAAAAATTTAAAATTTATGTTTATCGCAATAATGATATATAATGGATAACTTATAACATAATGAGTGCATGAAAATTATTAGTTACTAAAAATTACTAATTACTGGTTACTAATTATTAGTTACTAATTATTAGTTACCAATTACTAATTAATAACTATGTTAGTGTTAATTATATTTGTATTCATCTTATGTTAGATTTATACTATTTAATTCAATTGAACGCTCTCTATACAGTACTATATCAAGATCAGACATTAAGGAATTCAAAGGTGCCGGAACAATCTGTGAGATGAAAAGTGATATTCAACGCCAACGTATATTAAAATAACACTATAATAACAACTAAAATAACACTATAATAATAATTGCAAACTCAATTTTCTTGGTGTCATGTAATTACGTATGAATATCATTGCTTCTTGATTCAGGTCCGGAAAATAAAATACGACAAAGCTGATGGAATGCTGTGAAAAAAACAAGACCGGTTAATTTAGATTTTTCTACAATACATTTTCCTTTAACTGCAATCGCTTCTATCCTGCATCGCATATCCGGAGTTATTGTGTTTGTATCGACCGGACTGCTTCTATGGTTACTTGGTTTATCCCTATCGTCACCTGAAGGTTTTTTACAGGTATCTAAAGTGATGGATAATTTTATGTTTAAATTTATTCTTTGGGGTATTTTGAGCGCACTAGCTTACCATATCTCCAGCGGCATTCGTCATATGATGATGGATTGTGACTTTCTGGGCGTTACTTTAAAAACAGGAAAATTCTCTGCACAAATCTCATTCTTAATTGCTATGCTGTTTTCTATTTTAGCCGGAGTTTTTATATGGTAAACAACGCTACTGCATTAGGGCGTAATGGTTTGCATGACTGGTTGCTTTTGCGCACTACTGCTATCATTATAACCTTCTACATAGTGTACATCCTAGTTATGCTAGCAATCACAGAAAAAATAACATACAACACTTGGCAAGCTTTATTTCAACTACCATTTACTAAAGTGTTCACTTGTTTAACACTGTTGTCCATACTGGTACATGGCTGGATTGGCATGTGGCAGGTCTTAACAGACTATATTAAAACATTAGCTATGCGTATGTTTCTGCAGCTGGCAGTAGTTATAATATTGTTTGCATATGCTATTTATGGCACCATTATTGTCTGGAGTGCATAATGAAATTACCAATAATAGAATTTGATGCTATTGTTATCGGCGCAGGTGGCGCAGGTATGCGCGCAGCTTTACAAATCACACAAGAAAAAATGTCTTGCGCCTTACTATCAAAAGTATTTCCAACACGCTCTCATACAGTATCTGCGCAAGGAGGTATCACAGTAGCGTTAGGTAATGCGCATACAGATAATTGGATATGGCATATGTATGATACTGTAAAAGGATCGGATTATATTGGTGATCAGCATGCCATTGAATATATGTGTGAAACAGGCCCACAAACTATTCTAGAATTAGAGCATATGGGGTTACCATTTTCTCGATTAGATGATGGTCGAATTTATCAACGCCCATTTGGCGGGCAATCGATAAATTTTGGTGACAAACAAGCATCTCGTACAGCCGCCTCAGCAGACCGTACTGGACATGCGCTACTTCATACTCTTTACCAGCAAAACTTAAAAAATAAAACCACTATTTTTTCAGAATGGTACGCGATCGACCTGGTAAAAAACGCCAATGGAAATATAGTAGGATGTACCGCGCTAAACATTGAAAACAGTGAAATAGTATATTTTAAAACACGTGCGACAGTGTTAGCTACTGGTGGAGCAGGACGTATTTATCACTCAACAACTAATGCACATATTAATACTGGCGATGGTATTGGCATGGCACTACGTGCAGGCGTTCCTGTGCAAGATATGGAGATGTGGCAATTTCACCCAACAGGTATTGTTGGTGTTGGTGTGTTAATCACTGAGGGATGTCGGGGTGAAGGAGGTTATTTAATCAATAAGCATGGCGAACGTTTTATGGAGCGTCATGCTCCAAACGCAAAAGACTTGGCTAGTCGGGACGTGGTAGCACGTTCAATTATGACTGAAATTCGTGAAAATCGTGGTTTTAATGGACCTTCTGGTCCATATGTTAAACTCAAGCTCAATCACCTTGCAAAAAACATACTAGAATCACGTCTTCCTGGTATTATGGAGATATCACGCACTTTTGCTCATATTGATCCAGCTCTGGATCCTATCCCAGTAATCCCAACCTGTCATTACATGATGGGTGGGATTCCAACTAAAATTACAGGCCAAGCATTAACCTTAAATGAAATAGGAGAAGATACTATCATTCCGGGATTATTTGCAGTAGGAGAAGTAGCATGTGTATCAGTGCACGGAGCGAATCGACTAGGAGGAAACTCTTTGCTTGACTTAGTAGTCTTTGGTAGAGCTGTTGGTTTGCATATGAAAAGCGCAATAGAAGAACAGGGTATATTATTAGAGGCTAAAAACGAAGAGGTTAAGTATTCTTTAACACGACTAGATCGTTGGCGTAACAACTTAACCGGAGAGAACCCAGTCAAAATACGAAAAGCTCTACAGTTTTGTATGCAGAAAAATTTCTCTGTTTTTCGAGAAGGTATAGATATGGCAAGTGGCATATCTGAATTACAGGCTCTCAGAGATCGCCTGCAGAATGCTCGCTTAGATGATAGATCTAGTAACTTTAATACTCAGCTCATAGAATGCCTAGAGTTAGATAACTTAATGGAAACAGCCTATGTTACTGCCTTATCAGCTCACTATCGGACTGAAAGCCGAGGTGCGCATAGCCGATTGGATTATCCTGAGCGTGATGATAAAAACTGGCTTTGCCATACTTTATACTTACCACAATATCAACGCATGACACGTCGTAATGTAAACATGCAGCCAAAATTACACCAAGCCTTTTCACCGCAAGAACGTATCTACTAATCTTAGTATTAGGAATTCACTCAAATATGAAACTTGAATTTTCTATTTACCGTTATAACCCAGATCTAGATAATCATCCACACATGGAGGATTACTGGATAGAACTAAAAGATAGTCAAGATATAATGTTGTTAGATGCATTAATGCTTATAAAAGAAATCGACCCAACGTTAGCATTTCGTCGTTCCTGTCGTGAAGGAGTGTGTGGCTCTGATGGTTTAAATATAAACGGTAAAAACGGTCTGGCATGTATTACTCCAGTTTCTTCATTAATTAATAAAAAAAAGAAAATTATTCTTCGACCATTACCATTATTACCAATTATTCGTGATTTAATAGTAGATATGACTCAATTTTATCAACAATATGAAAAAATTAAACCATATTTATTAAATACAAAGACAGACGCGCCAATAAGAGAGCGCCTTCAAACACAAGCAGAGCGTAAAAGATTAGATGGTCTCTATGAATGTATACTCTGCGCATGCTGCTCTACCGCCTGTCCGTCCTTTTGGTGGAATCCAGATAAATTTATCGGCCCTGCAGGTTTGCTCGCTGCCTATCGATTTCTTGTTGATAGTCGCGACACTGAGACAGATCAGCGCCTTAACGATCTTAGCGATGCCTTTAGCGTATTTCGTTGTCATAGTATTATGAATTGCGTTAGTGTATGCCCCAAAGAACTAAATCCAACCAGTGCTATTGCATCCATTAAAACTATGCTTCTACACAGAGGAGCTTAATATTTATATTTTTCAATTCTTATTATGTTTAAATTATTACAAACTATGTACATACTGCTAACCAGTGAATTCCTAATCGTATATTATTTAAAAAACCCATTTTTGGCAAATAGAATCAATTATTAAATATCCTCATTATCAAAAATTTATACATATACAAACTAACAATCAAAATAAAACTAGATAAAATGGCAGGCAATTAAATAAATCGCATAAACAAGAACTATTTACATTAATAAAATTATTCTGAAGGAATAAAAATGCAGAATATAAACATGAAACTCTGGCTAGACTCCTCTTGGTTGGGCGGAACCAGCCAATCCTATGTAGAGTCTCTCTATTCAGATTTTTTAAATAATTCCAATTCTGTTGAGATGGACTGGAGAGCTCGTTTTTTGAATATTTCTGATTTTGGAGAACAGCTAGAGTCATGTACAAAAACTAGCAAAAATAATCTTCACTTCTTAGACAGAAACTCTGAATATGTTTCTTCTGCTAAAGAAAACCCTAAAAAAAATATTGAACCAATTCAACTTTTGAATCTTGTTAATGCCTTTCGTTGTTTCGGACATCAACAAGCGCATCTTGATCCGCTACAACTACAAAAGCATGAAAAAATTGAAGAATTAGATCTTGCTTATCATGGTTTCAAAGATTCTGACTTTTATAACAGATTTGACATCAGCTCATTGAATCTTAATGAACAAACGATGAAACTAATCGATATACACGCCCTATTAAAAAAAATATACTGCGGCTCGATTGGGGCAGAGTTTATGCATATCACCAATAAAAATGAAAAACAATGGATACAGAAAAGACTAGAATTAGTAGACAGAGAAACTATATTTTCTATTAAAGAAAAAAGAGATTTTTTAAAAACACTAACTGCTGCAGAAGGTCTAGAACGTTATCTTGGTTCTAAATTTCCAGGTGCTAAACGTTTTTCTTTAGAAGGCGGGGATGCGCTACTACTAGTAGTGAATGAAATTATATATTATTCTCGAAAAAACAATACACATAAGGTAATTTTAGGCATGGCTCATCGTGGTCGGCTTAATGTTCTTGTTAATGTGTTAGGCAAAAAACCACAAGACCTCTTTAATGAATTTTTTGGAAAAGTTTCAGACAATACAAGAAGCGGGGATGTAAAATATCACATGGGCTTTTCTTCCAATATTCAAACTAAAGAGGGCATCATCCATGTAGTACTAGAATGCAATCCTTCGCATTTAGAAATTATTAATCCAGTAGTAATGGGTTCCGCACGGGCTTTAATAGATACTTTATATCAAACAGATAGCAATCAAGTATTACCAATTACGATTCACGGTGATGCGGCAATTATTGGACAAGGGGTAGTACAGGAAACTTTAAATATGTCTAAAGTACGCGGTTATCAAGTAGGAGGAACAGTACGAGTAGTTATTAATAATCAAGTTGGTTTTACTACATCCAATCTACAGGACGCCAGATCAAGTCAGTATTGCACAGATGTTGGAAAAATAGTAATGGCACCTATTTTTCATGTTATGGCAGACGACCCAGAAGCAGTGGCGTTTGTTACTCGCCTATCATTAGACTTTCGTCGTGCTTTTCAGCGTGATGTTTTTATCGATCTCGTTTGTTACCGTCGTCATGGACATAATGAAGCCGATGAGCCTAGTGTGACACAACCCCTAATGTATCAAAAAATTAAAAAACACCCAACTGTACGAGAAATCTATGCCAATCACCTAGAATGTACACAGGTTATTAACAAAAATGATGCAATAGAAATGGTAAATGCATATCGCAGTAAACTAGATAGCGGTGAATATATAATTCCAAATTGTCATCCTAATAGCCCTAATGTCTTTTCTCTGTCATCATCAAAATACTCTAATGTCAATCTTAAATATCAGAAACATCTTAACCTGAGTCACTTACAAGAATTAGCTACAAATATTAGCATAGTACCAACTACAGTAACCATGCAATCACGTGTTCAAAAAATCTATACAGATCGCTTTCAAATGGCAACCGGCAACAAACCATTTGACTGGGGGGCAGCAGAAAACCTTGCATATGCTACAATTTTAGAACAAGGAATTTCATGTCGTCTCTCTGGTGAAGATGTAGGGCGCGGTACCTTTTTTCACCGCCATGCTGTTATTCATGATCAGTCTAATGGGTCAATATATATCCCATTAAAAAACATAAATAAAAATCAAGGGTCCTTTTATGTATGGGATTCGGTACTGTCAGAAGAAGCCGTGTTAGCATTTGAATATGGTTATGCAATGGCATCACCTAAAACTTTAACCATCTGGGAAGCACAGTTCGGTGATTTTGCTAACACCGCTCAAATAGTGATTGACCAATTTATTAGTAGCGGTGAACAAAAATGGGGATACCAGTGTGGATTAGTGCTACTCTTACCTCACGGCTATGAAGGGCAGGGTCCAGAACACTCATCCGCTCGACTAGAGCGGTACCTACAACTTTCTGCCGAAAACAACATGCAAGTATGTGTTCTTTCAACGCCTTCACAATTATACCACATACTTCGAAGACAGGCGCAAGATGAACTTAAGCGCCCCTTAGTCATTATGTCGCCCAAATCATTACTACGTCACCCACAAGCGGTCTCATCTTTAGATGATTTAGCTACTGGAACCTTTCAATCAGTCATCGATGAAATTGATCAAGTTGATTATCAATCAGTACAGCGTGTAATATTTTGCACAGGTAAAGTTTACTACGACTTATTAAATAAGCGTCGACAAAATAATCAAAATTATATTGCTATTATTCGTATCGAAAAATTATACCCATTTCCTTATAAAGAACTAGAAAATATTTTTCAACAGTATAGTAACGCACATGATTTTATCTGGTGCCAAGAAGAACCACAGAACCAAGGTGCCTGGTATATTATCCAGCATCCTCTTCGAGAGATTTTAACACCAGGATCATTATTACGCTATGCTGGTCGTTCAGCTTCAGCATCACCAGCAGTTGGCCATACATCCATACACTATCAGCAACAGCAAGATTTGGTAAACGACGCACTAACGATTAAGTAATACATTCAGAAAAGGATAAACAATGAATAATATTCATATTATAGTTCCTGATCTACCAGAATCTGTGGTTGACGGCATTATTACGACGTGGCATAAAAAAATTGGTGATATACTTACACGAGATGAAATAGTGGTGGATATTGAGACTGATAAAGTAATCTTAGAAATTCCGGCATCTACTGATGGCATTTTGGAGACAATTTTAGCAACAGAAGGTGAAACAGTGACATCCGGTCAAATTTTAGGTTCTTTAAGATGCACTCCAACTAACACCGCACTCACTACCTCTTTCGGTCAACCAAAAAAAAACATATCATGTGAAAAGGAAGAGGTATTTAAAAAAACTGTCAATTTAGAAGCCATTGGGCCAGCCATGCGACGTTTTATATCTGAACATGACACAAAATCGAATATAATAAAAGAAAAAGATCTCAGTGAAAACCTGATAAAAGAAAATATAAAAAAAGATATTTTTCAAACTATAGAAACACAAGATAAATCAACACTACGTCAAGAATCAACTATACCTTCCTTAGAATCACGTAGCGAAACGCGTATACCCATGAGTCGTCTGCGAGTAAAAATGGCAGAACGATTGCTGAAAGTTAAAAATACCACCGCAATGTTAACTACATTTAACGAAGTTAATATGCAATCTGTGATATCTATTCGCAATAAACACGGTGCACTCTTCGAAAAACGCCATGGTGTTCGTTTAGGTTTTATGTCCTTCTATGTTAAAGCGGTAGTAGAAGCATTAAGACGCTACCCAGAAGTCAATGCATGTATTGATGGATTAGATATTGTGTATCATAACTATTTTGATATCAGTATCGCAATCTCTACACCCCGTGGTCTAATCACTCCTATATTAAAAAATGCTGATATGCTTAGTATGTCTGATATCGAAAAAAAAATTAAAGAACTCTCATTAAAAGGTCGCACTAATAAATTAACCATAAAAGACCTAACTGGTGGCACTTTTACTATCACTAACGGTGGAGTATTTGGCTCTCTTATGTCTACACCGCTTATAAATCCACCACAAAGTGCTATCTTAGGTGTGCATGTTATTAAAGAGCGCCCTTCAGCTCTTAATGGAACAGTGGCTCTATTACCTATGATGTACCTTGCGCTTTCCTATGATCACCGACTAATTGATGGGCGAGAATCAGTGGGATGTCTTGCAATAATTAAAGACTGCTTAGAAGATCCACATCGCATACTGATTGATATTTAAAAATCGATACTTGTTCTTCTTTCTGGAAAATAAGTATATATATAATATAAGATGCTGAATTTTGCGCATATTATAACTAAACTGAACTTCAACTCATGCTGTCCAGATGACACTGATCGTACAATACCCAGATACCTCTGGATATATATCCAAGCATGTTTCAAACAACTATCTATTAATTTTTATGCTTTATGCTTAGTTATTCAAATTCAACAATGATTCTTAACATAAGTTTGAATTCAATTTATATCAAGTCATTACATTTTAATTAATTCAGTAGCGTTAACTATTTGGTTTAAATATGTCTATTATACACGTAGCACTACCTCTTACTCGGGTCAATCAATTAACATATCTTACCCCTCCACATTTAAACAATATAGCCATTGGCGGGCGCGTAAGTGTACCTTTTTGTAACCGTATTATGATTGGTATTGTAATAAAAGTCGTTCACAACTATGATAATTTTCTGTATAATCAATTGCCAACTATAGAAAAATCATTAGACATATGTTCATTATATGATCCTGCTTTATGGCGCACATTGCACTGGGCTTCAAATTACTATCATTTTTCATTAGGTAAAATCTTGCTAAATGCTATCCCTATACTATTGCGTCGAGGATATGCAACAGAAAACATTCCCATTAATCAGAATAAAATTAATGATTTAGAATCAGATCCCAAACAATCAAATAATCTACAATATTGTGATAAAAAAAAAATAATCACTACCTTTTCGCATACAAAGGGCGTACAAGAAAAATCAAACTTAAAAGATACAGCAAACACTAAACTAAAACCTTCAGACACTAAACAGTTGAACAACGTAGCGCCACCATATATACAAAAACAAAAAAATTCTCTCTATAACAATGCTATAGTTAGTGGGATGGAACAATTAAACGCAGAACAAGCTACCGCTGTATCTACTATTCGAAATACAGATCATCAATTTTCCACCTGGATTCTTACTGGTATGGCCGGGTCTGGAAAAACTGCGGTATATCTACATTTTATAGGAGAAATTCTAAAAAAAGGTCAACAAGCTCTAATATTAGTACCAGAGATTCACTTAATATCTCACACTGTATCTCTTCTTCAGCAAAAACTACATGCCTCTATTGCTACTTTACATTCTCAATTACATCATGAAACACATCTTAAGACATGGCAACAAGCCCGTGATGGGAAAATAGCTATTATGATTGGAACCCGTTCTGTATTATTTTCACCATTAAAAAAACTTGGCGTAATTATTTTAGAGAATGAACATGACAGTTCTTACATACAGACCAATGGTTTTCGATATAATGCAAGAGACCTAGCAATAGTACGTGCAAAACAAGAAAAAATACCTATTATCATGATTTCTTCAACCCCCTCATTAGAAACATTATATAATATTCAATTAAGTAAATATCGTCATATTAATCTCAGTCAACCTAACCAAAATATTAAAATAACTGATCCTCTTTTAGTAGATCTAAAAGATACAAAATTGAATAATGGCCTCTCTATAACTTTAATTCAAAAAATAAACCAACATTTAACTCTTAATAATCAAGTTTTATTATTTCTTAATCGTCGAGGATTTTCTTCTTCTATATTGTGTCACGAATGCGGCTGGAAGAGTAAATGCTTACGATGTAATCGTAACTATACCTTTCATAAAATACAAAACAAACTATTATGTCATCATTGTGACAGCCAACGCAATATACCTAAACAGTGCTCACAATGCGGATCTACACATATTGTGCCAATCGGAATGGGGACAGAAAAACTAGAGAAAAACCTAAAAACTCTTTTTCCATTAACCCCATTAACACGTATCGATCGTGATACCACTCACGCATATAGCGCATTACAAACAAAGTTAGATAAAATAAAAAATGGCGGTGCACATATTTTAGTAGGTACACAAATGCTATCTAAAATTGATAATTTTCCATATGTTACATTAGTTTCACTAGTAAATGTAGATCAGGTACTGTTTTCTACAAACTTTCGAGCAGCAGAGCATTTTGCTCAGTTATACACGCAAGTTTTTGAGCGTGCGCTATCTAAAAATAAACAAATAGAAGTAATATTACAAACTCATCATCCTAAACATCCACTATTACAAACTTTATTATACAATGGGTATCATGAATTTGCTCAAAAAGAACTCAAAGAACGCAAAAACGCATTTCTACCGCCATGTTTTAGTTGCTTTCTCTTTTGTGCTGAAGACTATAACAAACAAAAAGCTTGTCAATTTTTAAAACAAATTCTAATTTTACTTCAATCAAGTCCTCTGTATGATCCGCTAATATATCAGATCTTAGGCCCAATTCCCTCTCTACAGGCTAAGCATAAAGGACGATATAGATGGAAAATACTTATACGACATCCTTCTCACTCTGCGCTTCATCGTCTAGTAAAAACTACTCTTCCGCTAGTTGAAGATTTACCTCAAGCCCATAAAATCATGTGGACGTTTGATATGAATCACATAGAAAATTAAAACAAAAAACATTATTAATCATAAGTAGTATATTATCCAAATCAAACAGCAACTGAAACTTATAGTACGCACACCTAAAAAATTATTTTTCATATATATTATATTGTCTAATATAGTCGATAACATAAAAAAAAACTTAGAAGGTGCAGTTTGATACTTAATGACCTATCTTCTACTGTTTTGTTATAGTTTATATAATAATCATTATATTATTTTCTTTTTTTCGGTAGCAGTTAAAATATATTATATCATTACATATAATTATAATTACTAATTAGTGTGAGCCAAAAATAGCATTGATGCATAAAATAATTATCTTAATATATACAGAAACTGTTATAATTGAATGGCACCTAATAAGCCTTTCAAAATATTATTATCTAACCTCTGCATCATCAAAAACATTGAGAATTATTTAGATTCTATCAGAAAAAAACCATGAACTAACCTCTTACTTGGGAAAAGCTCCAGGTGATATTAGATCTTTCATATTACGCATCATGTTTTTCATGCCACCTTTTTGTATTTTTTTCATCATAGTCTGCATCTCATTAAATTGTTTTAAAAACTGATTAACATCCTGCACTAACGTGCCTGAACCTAAAGCAATTCTTCTTTTACGTGAACTTTTAATAATTTCAGGATGTATACGTTCTAAACTTGTCATGGATTCTATGATAACTTCCATGCGCTTTAATGAAATATCATTCATTTGAGACCTAACATTTTCTGGCAGTCCTCCAATTCCTGGCAGCTTTTCAATCAAGCTATTAACACCTCCTATATTACGTAACTGTTGTAAATGATCTAGAAAATCATTCAGATTAAAATCATTACCTTTTTTCAAAGAAGAAGCTATTTTTTTAGCTTTTTTGCGATCTACCTTATTTTCAATAGCTTCAATTAACGATAATATATCACCCATGCCTAATATGCGTGAAGCAATACGATCAGGGTAAAAAGTCTCTAAAGCCTCATTTTTTTCCCCTGTCCCTATAAACTTAATAGGTTGACCTGTAATATAAGACATAGACAGAGCCGCCCCTCCACGGGTATCACTATCTACTTTGGTTAATACTATACCTGTTAATGGGAGTGCAATGTTAAATGCTTTTGCAATATTAGCTGCGTCCTGACCAGTCATTGCGTCAGAAACCAATAAAGTTTCTGTAGGTTGTGTGGCGAGATGGATTTGTTGAATTTCTTGCATCATAACATCATCAGTATGCAAACGACCTGCTGTATCTACCAACAATACGTCGTAGAATCTTATCTTAGCTTGCTGCAAAGCATCTTTAGCTATATTACTTGCGTGCTTATTAGATTCTGATGAATAAAAATCAATACCCACTTGTTCAGCTAAAATTTTTAACTGTTTTATTGCGGCTGGCCGATAAATATCAACAGAAGTTACTAGTATCTTTTTATTATACTTCTCACGTAAAAATTTACCAAGTTTTCCGACACTAGTTGTCTTACCAGCTCCTTGTTGTCCTACGACTAATATAACTACTGGTGGTACTGCTTGCAAATTAATAGTATAATTTTTTTCTCCCATAATCGAGACTAACTCGTTTTTTACAATCTTCAAAAACTCTTGCTCTGGAGTTAGGTTATTATTCACGGCATGATTTAACGCATTGGATTTAATTCGCGCTAAAAGTTCATTTACTACTATTAAAGACACATCTGCTTCTAATAATGATATACGTATTTTTTGTAAAATATCTTTAATATTATCTGCAGTTAGCTTACCACGACCGGTAATATTACGAAAAGCATTAGAAATGCTAGCGCTTAAGTTTTCAAACATAATCTTTTCTCATAAAAGAAATTCAGTAAAAAATTTTTACTTATCACTAATTAAGTATCAAATACCCTATAATAACATCTGAATATGCAAATATTAGTTATAAAACTATTCTATCTAGTGTTTACAGTAAATTATCCAATCTTCATCTTACTATCTCATCATTTTCAATGTTTTTTATTATCAGCTTATTAAAGTACATCTAGATTATCTAATCTAATCAGCAATATTAGATACTAACTTTTGATATCTTCAAGCATCTAATATACATATACATATTTAATACTATTAGCATTCTAAATACACAATATAAAAATATTCTTAATATAATTATATCAACCATCATCTAAAAAATGCTTTAATTAAAGTCTTTTTAAAGATTCTATTTTTGGAGTTAATCCGAAAGAATTAAATAATTAAATCACAATATAATATTCTAATTTTTTTGGTAAATAATAATTTATTTAGCAAATATTATTGATAATTCTATAGCATATTATAGAGTAAATTTTACACTAAAACTATTTAATATATAATATTAGCTCTTTTGATGCTTTAACTTATGCAATTATAATTCATAGTATATGTATATCGATATATATACTTCGACTTATTTTTTATATATATAGTAATGATATTAAAAGGAAAGTTTGATGTATCTTATAAAGATAGAAAAAATAAACTAAGAAAATCTATAAAATTATAATTTATACAAACTCTAAAATGCAGTATACAAAATTATTAACATCTTTCATAAAAAAAGATCACTAAACAAAATTATTACTAAGAAATAAATATAAATTTTTGATTGGTTAAAAGCGTACTACATTAAAGAAAATGATTCTATGAAATATTCTATAGTAAGATTTAAGATATGATTTCAATAATACTAACACAGAAAATCAATAAAAAAGAATCATTTAATTGTCTTATATTAATGATTATCTTTTTTTAATTTAAAAAAATCTAATTCTAACAGGCATCATTATGCGTATAATGTCATTAATTTACTAAACATAGCATTAACCCACATAAAAAACTTAATAAGAATAACTTCTATAAACGACCTACTACTTTATCTATTACATAGATAAATAAATAAATGTATAACTAAATTCATAAGCCTCTATACAAATTAAATATTTAAAAACTAACAGTACTATAAAATGGTGGCCCCTGCTGGACTTGAACCAGCGACCAAGCGATTATGAGTCGCCTGCTCTGACCGCCTGAGCTAAGGGGCCTAAATATAAAACATATAATCTCATAACAACCTATATATTGTTTCTTATAATTATTTCTTCACTCATTTTACTTAATAAGACTATATGACATTTTTAAGATGATTAAATCTTATTAAGAGAAAAGCCTTGATATTTTATTATATGTTACTTCTAATATGATATTAATAATGTAAAATAATAGCATTATTTTTCATAATTAATCTTAATATACCACATATCTAAAATTAATTACTGGGCATCTGTTTTTTATAAGCAACTATCTTCGAAGCAGTCTATTATAGATAATATAATACCATTAAATAAAAAAATTTTTTTAAATAATTCCTAATTAATACAGAATTTACTCTAAAAATTAAAAATATTACATATTAGCCTTTTCACTTAAAAAAAGGTTAATCTATTTACTATTCATAAGCACTTGCATAATAATAAGACACTTTAAAATATTTATCAAAGAACTGTACATAAATGATAATATATCATCACAATGCGTATGACATATATATTGAGTTTATGATGAATTATTTTTTATAAATTTAATGTTTATCAATCTTCATTAATTTTTTATACTCTATATATTTTAGCTATAGGTTAGTACTGTATTCAGCCTTCACCCCACTATTACAAATCAATCCTAAATACAACTAAACGCTGCCAGTAGAAACTAATGCTATTATATTTTTATAATAAAATATTTTTTCTATTTTAATATAATCAAAATAACTTTTTATAAATCACATCTCATCGTCATATGATTTATACAGAAGCTTTTTCAAAAGATTCGTAAATATTATCTAAAATCTATAATCTAAATTTAATAACTAATTCTTAATAAAAGATGATATTTCTACTCTTACTGTCTATATATTTAATACCTAGTAATCAGTTATATACAGTCTATTTTTTGAATAATACCCTAACTCTCTGCAAACATTTTATAACATCTTTTCTGAAATCTCTAGAAATAAAATACTTTTACCAGCAAGAAATTAGACATATTAGCGCTAATTAAACATACTATTTTTACTAATAGCAAAAATCTAAAATACAATCTAATAGAGCAACCCTATCGCGTCAATTATTCTTTTTGAATGTTTCTAACAAAATATCCTATAATATTTAAAATAATTAAATCTTATTATTTACATAAGCTTACATTTTATACGCCAACATGAATTCTAATACTGTCTGTTCAAGATATAACCACAATCTGATACAATATCTTCATATCTTATTATTTTCTTATTATTTCAATATTTGATTTTTAATAGACTTTTACAAAAATATATTTAAAGCAAAATATTTCATAAATTTTTCTAAAGAATTACAATGTACTATATATTTATATATATTCATCTAAGCTCAACCAATAAACAGCATAACTATTTGATTATATACAGCGAAAAACAAACTATTTAAAATAAAACATAATTAATGATTACGCTGTCAAAACAAATGATATTGATCCATTCAATGAAAAAAATTCTTATTCTATCTTCAATAAAAAATAATTATTGCCTGTAAAATTCTATGACATATAAATAATCTTAATTATTGTTAATCCCTTTACAACTATTATTGCTTGAAAGCAAAGCGTTGCTATTCTCCCAACTAATGCTCCATTTTTTTCCATCCGGTAACGGAACGCCATCAACAGTAACAAATACACTAAGAGCTGTTACCAAACAATCGTTGTAAAAAATTAATGGAATACGTTGACGCCTCCAGGGTGGAATACCATATTCTTGCCATAATTTTTTTAATGAACGCTTGCCAGAGCGGCCATGCACATAAAACTTACCTTCAGCCTGAAAGCGTACGCTCACTTTTGTATTAAACTGAGGACAACGCAAAATTATTCCCCTGGAAGACTGTCGTATTTCACCTAATCCATCAGGTAATAACAACGTCAACCAGGGAAAAGACCAGAATAATTGACAATTTCCTAATGGTTTTGTAATAGGCAGCCAATAAAGACGATTACGAAAACGTCGTACCTCATACTTCCAAATCTTTAATTTTGGATTAGCATCTAAACGACTACATGCAACCTCTGTCCATATTTTTTGTAGTACATTGCGAGATGGTAAGGTTCCGTTTTGATACAGAATCCAACGCCGAAAAATTGCAAATCGCCGAGCGACACTCATAGAATTTAATGGTAAAAAGTATAAAGCATTGGATCTATCCATTAATTTATAAAGTGATTCTTCAAGCATTTCATCTAGCACACTACCCTGCTCAGCACACAGCTGCGCGCTACGAGAAACAGTACGCGAAAAAGAAGGCCAGCGTTTATTTAATAATGGCATGATTTGTAATCGTAAAAAATTACGATCATAACGCATATCTTGATTGCTATTATCCGTAATCCAGGATAAATGATAATAGTTAGCCCACGCTTCTAGTTCAGATCGAGTCCGCATTAATAATGGTCGTATATGACGATGATTACCATGAGTCTTGATTTGAGCCATAGCTGATAGCCCAGCAGGTCCACTGCCACGCTTTAAGGCTAATAAAACTGTCTCACTCTGATCATCCTGATGGTGTGCAGTTAACAAAGTTTCTTCTTTGGTCATTGTTTTATACAATGCTTGATAGCGAACTTCCCGAGCTGCGGCTTCTAAACCTACTTTTTTATGGCAATAAATGTCAACCCGATCAAGAAAAAAAGAAATCTTCCACACCTTACATTGTTGTTCACAATGTGAAGCCCATACATCAGAAGAATCATTCAGTCCATGATTAATATGAATAGCCCTAAAATGAAAATCAAGACGTTCTTCTCTAAGCATAACTAATTGATGCAAAAGAACACTTGAATCCAAACCTCCACTATAGGCTATAACAACAGCATTCTCATCTTTCAATAAATATTTAAGGTAATTAATATCAAACATTATAGACTTTCCTGGTATAAAACCAAAATTAAAAAATTCTAACTCTATGCTTGATACAGTACAAATAACTAATTAGCGCTTGATGTCATCATATAGATTAAATAGGTATATTATGAATATATCTAGCATCTGTAAAGAATAGAAAATTTTAGGTCTAGTAATGTGTTGTTTACTAGCAAAATTATCAAATATTTGGTATATTATTTTATTTTAAAAAAAATTTCGAGTATTATGCGAGTAATATATAAAAATAAAAAATTTTAATCTAAATGAACATAAAAATAACTATCAACCTATTAAAATAACATCACTATCTGAATAATAAACATAACAATGAATATAACTTAAAAAAGACATTAAAATTAAATAATAGTATTTATTATAAAATAATAATAAATCTAACAATTCTATAAAAATCTCTATACCTAAAAACAAAAAAAACTAAAATATAAAATTTTCTTTACAAAATATAGAACATACATCTTCTCAAGATCTTATTAAAATCACTTAGTTGCGAATAAAATTTCTTTAAAACATATAAAATATATTAATATTATAATCCTTATGTTATTATAGTTCAGCATAAAATCTATATTGTTATATATAACTATTTAATATCTTTGAATGAAAAGTTTTAAATCAAATTTAATAAATATTTATAAAGATCTTATAGAAATTTTTTACTTCATACTCAAAGAATTATGAAATCTTTAATTTAAATAATCACACCATGTGATATTTTTTAAATATTAAAATTATCGCTATGCTATATAGAAACAAGAAAGATATAAACATCAATAATAGACTCAAAAATTTACTTACAACTTTACCTACTCTAAAAATATAATAGTATATATTTTTATACTAAACCGAAACTTATCCTTTTTTTACATTTGATTTATAATAAAAAATTCAAACAATATAAAAATTTGCTCATCTGTACAATATTTCAATATTTTACTAAATTTTATAATATTTAAAATAGACAAATGGTTAACTGTTAAACTTTAAACTTAGATTTTTTTAATAAGAAATCATATAAGCATGCCCTTATTATTATCTCGAGCAAGATAATTAACTAATAATTAATATCCTGACTCTCGTTATAATCAGTCACTTTTTGCAGCTTTAAAGGCTTCCGCCATAGCACCAGTAAAGGATTCATCTTCTTTCTTATATGGTGTAGGTGTTAAAACTTCCCTTGTATTAGATTGATCCTTAGAGCGGTTAGACAGTAGAAGAAGTCGATTTTTTCGATCAACACTAGTGAATTTAGCAGAAATATAATCCCCAATTTTAATAATAGGAGAAACATCGTCTGCATTGTTCTCTCCCTCTTCAGTAAATGCTAAATAACCATCTACTCCATCATTTAATTTCACCGTTAAACCCTTAGCATCGATTGAACTTACATGACCACAAACAATAGCGCCTTTTTTATTAGTAGCAAGATAAACACTGAATGGATCTTCCACTAACTGTTTCACACCTAGAGAAATTCTCTCTCTCTCTGCGTCAACTTGTAAAACAACTGTTGAAATCTCATCACCTTTTTTATAATCACGCACTACATCTTCTTCTGACGTACTCCAAGATATATCAGAAAGATGAACCAGGCCATCAATACCACCTTCTAAGCCAATAAAAATCCCAAAATCTGTAATAGATTTTATTTTACCTTCCACTCTATCATTTTTATTATAAGTTTCTGCAAACTTCTGCCAAGGATTAGATTTGCATTGCTTTAAACCTAGCGAAATACGACGGCGATCTTCATCAATATCTAATACCATAACTTCCACTACATCATGTACATTAACAATTTTAGATGGATGCACATTTTTATTTGTCCAGTCCATTTCTGAAACATGTACTAAACCTTCCACGCCCTCTTCAAGTTCAACAAAGCATCCATAATCTGCTAGATTGGTTACTCGACCATTTAGTTTTGCACCCTCTGGGTATCGTTTTGCAATAGCAACCCACGGGTCTTCACCTAACTGTTTTAACCCTAAAGACACGCGAATTCTCTCACGATCAAACTTGAGGATTTTTACAGTAATTTCATCACCAACTGTAACAATTTCTCCTGGATGCTTAACACGCTTCCAAGCCATATCAGTGATATGTAATAAACCATCTACACCACCTAAATCCACAAATGCCCCATAATCTGTTAGATTTTTTACAATACCTGGTACTGACAAACCTTCTTGTAGACTAGCTAATAAGTTATCACGTTCTGCACTATGTTCGGATTCGATAACTGCGCGACGAGAAACTACGACATTATTTCTTTTTTGATCTAGTTTTATTACCTTAAACTCTAATTCCTTACCTTCTAAATGACCTGTATCACGCACTGGACGTATATCTACTAATGATCCCGGTAAAAATGCTCGAATACCAGCTAGCTCAACTGTAAACCCTCCTTTCACTTTTCCATTAATAACACCCATAACATTTTTAGAACTTATATAAGCCGCCTCTAATACAACCCAAGCTTCATAACGTTTTGCTTTTTCACGAGATAAAACTGTCTCTCCAAAGCCATCTTCCACTGCGTCTAGAGCAACGTCTACTTGATCGCCTACACTAATTTCTAGCTTACCCGCAGCATTCTTAAATTGTTCTACAGAAATCGTAGACTCCGATTTTAAACCCGCATCTACCAAAACAACGTCTTTATCAATTGATATCACAATACCACGTATGATAGACCCTGGGCGAGTTTCAGTTGTTTTTAGAGATTCTTCAAATAATTGAGCAAAAGATTCAGTCATAATTAGTAATCTTCAAGATTCTTGAATTTAACGTCCACCTATCTTCCTAATAAAGTGGGTTGGTTCATATTATCTATGGCATCCATAACACAGAGTTAGATGTATCTTCTTATTGAGCTGTTAAGCATTCACCTCCGCTCGCTTAATTTAATTTACTATTTACTAACACTTAAATTAGTTTTTTGCGTACATAATCTAATGCTATTTCAGTGACTTTCTGTGCTGGAATATAGGTTGAATTAATTATCAAAACATCATCTTTTAGCATAAGAGGAGCAACAGAGCGATTACAATCACGCTCGTCTCGCTCTTTCATCTGAAATAAAAGTTCATTAAAATTAGCATTAACACCGTTTTTATGCAACTGTAACATGCGTCGATAAGTTCTCGCCTCTAAATTAGCATCTAAAAAAATTTTTAAAGGTGTATCTGGAAATACTACTGTCCCCATATCACGACCGTCCGCAATCAATCCAGGCCACTTACGAAAACTACGCTGAAGATTAAGTAATATTCCACGCACACAAGGAAGAGCAGCAATCCGAGATGCCAAGTCACTAACTATTTGACTACGAATCTTTACAGAAATATCTACTCTTTTTAGCATTACCTTGAGATCACCGTTTTGAAATAAAAACCACACATCAAGATTACTAGCCAGTGAAATAATAGCCTTTTCAGAACTTATATCTACTTGGTAATGTAATATTAATAATGCTAATATTCTATAAATAGCGCCAGAGTCTAAAATATTCCATTTCAACTCCTGAGACATAGCTTGACATAAGGTGCCTTTTCCTGATCCACTTGGTCCATCTATCGTAATGACGGGAGCGCAAATCATCATGGTAATTCTCTTATATAGCTCTCTAATCTAAGCAATAATTATATCATTATCTCTAAATAAACATCAATATTATTCTAATAAATCATAAATTTGAGTCATAAATTATTATGTAATGTCTATTTTTTAACTTCTAACTTTTACTCTGAATTTTATGAACATTATTAATAGACATTGAAAAATTCGTAAACAATAAAACTAAATTAAGAGATCATATTTTACATATATTTATTTACGTGATAAGATTATTTTTATTTATCTATTTATATATGTGATGATGAATATATTATAAAACCACAAACAATCTAATAACAAAATCATAAGCACAAAAAGTCAAAATTATACCAATTTATTGTGATCACAATTTTAATTGTAGATAAAATTCCTTTCATAATCATCTCGATAATAAATAAAATATCGGTTGATTAATATTAATCCATTACTATTTTTAAATTCATAAAATTAGTTTAAATTCGCATAATTAGTCTATTATTTACGTTTTCAATACTATTATCAATCTATAATGAAATATTTGAGAATGTTTGATTTTTGCATATACGTATTAAAATACGTATATGCAAAAATCAAACTAAAAATTATAGCCTATCACATAATTTTATTAGACTGATTATCTAATATATTTTTAATCTATTCTATTTAAGATATGATCAGATAATTTCTAATATTTCTCTATATTCATTATATTCTAAAAAAAATCTTATCTATATTTATTTAGATACAGATTCTAAGATTATATTTAAATACATATTCTAATATTATAAATAAGTGTCTGATTTTATATAAAAATTCCGCAAAAAAAATTCCGAAAAAAAATAAAATATAAAAAATAAACATTCTAGATATAGAACTACAATAATTTTTGTAATATTTACAAATATTATTTAGTTTATGCTATTTAGTTAATACATATAATTCATGCTAATTAAATTATATTGATATAATTATATAAATATATTTCATATTAAACTCAAGCCATCTTAAACTGAATTCATATACAATACATTACACACAGAACTTCTAGAAGTATCTGTCATACTTAACGTAGTTACGTCATTCTTGATAGTTATACTGAATATAATATTTCAAGATTGATGATACACTATTTGCTTATAATTTTGTAATGTTACATTTTTAAACTACATCTAAATATTATTAATATTCATCTACAATTTGTATATTATTATGATTTAGAGATAAAATTTAATTTTTATTTATAATAGCGATATTCAAAATCAATCATAAAATCAGTAAGCTTTTTTACTCCAGATAATGGCATAGCATTATATAATGACGCTCGCATGCCCCCTACTATCTTATGACCTTTTAAGGAATGTAATCCTTCAGCAACTGACTCTTCCAGAAAACGTATGTTTAATGTTTCGTCTGCAAGGTAAAATGGTATATTGATACGTGATCGATTATTATCTGCCACATTATTATGATATAAATTGCTGCTATCAATTGTCTGATACAAAAGATCTGCTTTGACTTTATTTAATTTGGATAACTCTTGAACCCCCCCTTGTTTTTTTAACCATTTAAATACTAGACCAGATAAATACCAGGCAAAGACAGGTGGGGTATTAAACATAGAATTACTCTCTGCTAGCACCTTATAATTTAAAACTGAAGGTAATTCATTACGTGCCTTACCAAGAAGATCCTCACTTATAACTACTAGTGTTAACCCAGCAGGTCCGATATTTTTTTGTGCTCCAGCATATAAAGCACCATATCTACTAATATCGATTGGCGTCGTAAGAATTGTTGAAGAAAGATCTGCTACAACAGTCTTTCCTATAAAATCTGGAACTTCATGAATCGCAACACCTTCGATGGTTTCGTTAGGGCAAAAATGAACATAAGCAGAATCATCTGAAAAACTCCAATTATGCATCGGAGTAATAGCTTGAAGGCCATTAATAGATATTTTAGCATTGGTAACATTAGGTTTACAATACTTTTTAGCTTCTTTTATAGCATTTATGGCCCAATATCCACTATTAATATAGTCTGCCTTAGTATGCTTACCTAATAAATTTAATGGAATTGCAGAGAATTGCGCGCGCGCCCCACCATGACAGAATAATACTTTATAGTTATTCGGAATCTTAAGAAGATCTCGAAAATCTGTTTCAGCCTCTTCAGCAACTTGTATAAATTCTTTACTACGGTGACTTATTTCCATTATAGAGATTCCTATACCCTTCCAGTTAAAAAACTCCATTTTGGCATGACGTAGAACGTCTATGGGTAGCATAGCAGGTCCCGCACTAAAGTTAAAAATTTGACTCATTTTTATGATAATCCTTGATATATTAATCATACTAATCAGATAATAAAATGTTTGTCAGATAAAATACCTGTCATACAATTTAGGATATAACAATTATCTATTTATGAACTTTTATTAAGTAAACACTATTTTGATTTTATAACCTTATGCATGATCCATTTCTTTAAGTTATGTGCTACATTTTTAATCTCTGTCATAATTTTTCAGTTAAAATTAAACAAGAATATCCTAAGATTCTATCTTTTCAATTAGTTATTAGTGCGGCATGGCTCACCAATGAACTTAATTTTGCGCTGATGTGGCTATATTATATAACTAAATATATATATAGCTATAAAAGCACTTAGCTCATAGTGCTAAGAAAATGATGTTTTAAATAAAATGTTTATATGCTCTTTACAGTATATTTATTTATTATGATAATATCATTATACATATAATAAAACTTATCAAAATCGCATCGTAAGCTATTAAATCAAAGGTTGATTTTTACTATTTTAATAGTATAAAATAATTATTTTGGTTTTATTTTTTTATTTATAATTTATAATTGTATACATATGCTAACTCTTCCTAATTTAAGTCTCTATATTCATATCCCTTGGTGTGTCAAAAAATGTCCATATTGTGACTTTAATGCACATGTATTACTTGACAACATCCCAGAAGATCAATATATATATCATCTTTTCAACGATCTCCAACTAGATATACCATTGATTTCCAACCGAAAGGTTGATACGATTTTTATCGGAGGAGGGACTCCTAGTCTTTTAAGTGTGAAAACTATACAACGTCTTCTACATGGCATACGTGAGCATTTAGAATTATCAAATAATGTAGAAATTACAATAGAAGCCAATCCTCAGGCATTAGAGATAGAACGATTTTATGGTTATGCAAATGCCGGTATAAACCGAATTTCAGTCGGTATACAAAGTTTTCAAGAAGATAGCTTAAAGCAATTAGGTCGTATGTATAGCGCACACGAAGCAAAAAAAGCAGTAAAAACCCTTTCTGCTCTTAATCTACATAGTTTTAATCTAGATCTTATGCATGGATTACCAAATCAATCTCCAGAAAATGCACTTAATGATCTTAATATCGCAATAGCTCTCAATACGCCACATCTATCATGGTATCAACTAATGATTGAGCCATGTACCCTTTTTTCTGCAAAAACTCCAGAATTACCAAATGAAGATGAACTATGGAAAATATTTGAAAAAGGTCATAAATTACTTGCAGTTTCCGGTTATCAACAATATGAAATATCATCATATTCCAAACCAAGTTATTTGTGCGCACATAATTTAAATTATTGGCGATTTGGTGATTATATAGGAATTGGTTGTGGTGCTCACGGAAAGCTAACTCAGCTTGATGGTTCTATTATCAGAACTAGTAAGACTCGTCATCCGCGAAAATTCATGTCTAGTAATTATCTATGCAAACGCTTTACAGTAAGCAATCATTCAAAACCATTGGAATTTTTCATGAATAGATTCCGTTTACTAGAAGAAATACCACGACATGAGTATATGTCTTATACCAGACTATCAGAAGATAGTATTCGAACCCCAATAGAGATAGCAATCAAAAAAGGTTTCTTAACAGAAACTACTGAATCCTGGAAAGTGACAAAAAAAGGGCATTTATTTCTCAATTGTATGCTAGAATTATTTTTAATGGATTAATATATTTTCATATGGTATAATTTAAAATGTCATTTTAAATTTAATAGGATATGCATTCTACATGCATTTTATCATTTTTATGGTACATCTATTCAGTGTTAGCTCATTTAAAACAATGACTATAAATTATTACTAGCATAAAAATATTTTACAAATATATATGCTTGTATACATTAAGATTTATATAAGATTTACATGATTGTTACAGTTTTTACTACATATCTCCTTTACATTTTTGACTTGGAGTATAAACATAACAAATAGTAACAATGATCATACCAAAATACATCCAGTTACAATAAATATAAATTAGTATATATTATATAAAAGTATTACTCTATATTTGAGATTTATTTTTTTAAAACTTATATATGATATATCTATAATAATTATTTTTTATTTATTTATTTATTTTATTTCTTTAAAATTATTTATATATAGATTTAACTATTCAATCATTATGAAATTCAAGATTAACAACATGAGGTGTTATCATTTTACCAAAAAACAAAAAATTAAATACTAGCAAAATTCTCTTTTATTAGTGCATATATATTCTGGTTAAATAATATAATTTAGAGATATTAATTTAATGTAACAGTGTATTAGTGCTAACTGAATATAATATGATATTTATAATTATATTATCAAATTACCACATAAAACAACATTTAAGATACTGTTAAAATATATGCTAATATTTGTAGTACGAAAAATCGCCAAATACTATTTTATATAAAAACGTATGATGATATCATATAATGTGATTATTCTGTAATTACTGCACCAGTTAACAAAACTGTAATCAAAAATTAATTTTAAAGCAAAGAGGTCATGTGAAGTAAAGTTATGTAATATGCTAGGTTTAGTTAATATTCTAGATAGTCTTTTTTTTGTTCTGCGCTAATAGTTATTCTTTTACATAAATATTTTTCTTAATTATTTAATGAATTTGGATATATTTGTATTTATAATTATGATAATATTATAAATTTATAATGATTTTAAAAAAAAAATTACTTTGCAATATATAGCATCATTATTTATCGCTATTTTCCTATCTTTATAATTAGGCAGGAAAGTGAGTTAATACTTATCAAAATTATCACTTAACATGCTAATAAATCTCTATCTAATTATACACATTAAGCTATCTGCGTTAAGCGCATATATAGATTTTATAACGATATGTAACGGCCATTTCCGATTTAAGGAGGGGCATACCCATGTTCGACGTGCTAATATACTTATTTGAAACATATATGCATAATCAAATGGCAGCACATATAGACCAAGATAAGCTAACTAACGATTTATCTAGCGCCGGTTTTCATCGTGATGACATTATTAATGCATTTAATTGGTTAGAAAAATTAGCAGATTATCAATCTGGGCGAGCATCTTCAATGTTTCTATCCTCTGACCCCCTATCTATGCGCATTTATACTATAGCTGAAAAGCAACAGCTTGATGTTAATTGTCGTGGCTTTATTCTATTTTTAGAACAAATTCACGTATTAAATTTAGAAACACGTGAAATGGTTATTGATCGTATCATGGCACTTGATACTTTTGAGTTTCAAATAGATGATCTAAAGTGGGTTGTTCTGATGGTACTTTTTAATATTCCTGGCTGTGAAAATGCTTACAAGAGAATGGAAGAACTAATTTTTGATTTAAATGAAGGGATTGTTCATTAATTATTCTTCTAGTGCTACAATTTGAGCAAATAAATTTATTAAATAGTTTTTTTACACACTGTTCTTAAAATCTTAACGTTAGTTATATTATGGATAACATTTGATACTACTCTATGAGTAGTATTCATTTGTAGATATAAATACGATCACATTTTTTTCAGTATTTGATTTTGTGAATAATATCTGCATTTTTAAAATTTAATGTAAAGCTTTTTTATTAAAAAAAATAAACAGTATTGAACAATTTATGGCTAGTTAAAATGTTAAGGATATTATTTTTATTCATAACCTCATAATTATATTGTTTTATGTTGCATCTTTCAGTAAAAAGTTATATTTAATTTTGTATCAAGAAACTCAGTACTTAATAAGTTAATAACTAAAAAATTTTTTATCCCCTCTAGTCAGAGGCATCACAGCTAACATGCATCGTGGTAAATCTATATATCTAACTTATCAATCTCTATTATCTTATATGATAATCATTTATAAAAAATTATAAAGAAAAATCACTTTAATGATAAAAACTCTAAAAAATACTACATTACATTATAATGCATTCATTTAAATAAAACTGCTATACAAATATTCTTATTAACTGAACTATATACCCTCTGTATAATCCTATTTCTGCTCATTTTCAACTACCAATCAACCTTTACATATATTATACATATGTATGTGCATGAATATAATATTACGCAAACAATCATATTATTATAAAAACTATCCAGATACCACCGGAGTAACCATGAACCTTTCGACACATTCCCTATTGCAATGCGCACACTATATAGGCAATGCCATGGTCATTGCATATCCGACTGAATCCATGTTTGGACTGGGTTGTCATCCTTCTTATAAACTAGCCATAATGCATTTACTATCCTTAAAAAAACGCTCTATTAAGAAAGGTTTTATTCTCGTTGCCGCTAACTATCAGCAATTAATTCCTTGGGTAGCTGACGAAAAATTGTCATTACAGCAAAAAAAACTAATGTTTTCTACCTGGCCAGGTCCAGTCACATGGATACTTCCTGCACGCAATATCACGCCATACTGGTTAACGGGAGAATTTACTACAATAGCAGTACGAGTCAGTAATCATCCTTCTATTATTGATTTGTGTCTTGCATGTAATACAGCGCTGGTTTCAACTAGCGCTAACATTACCACTCATCCCCCTTGTCGCTATTTAACAGAATTATTCGAGCAGTTTGGACATAACTTTCCAGTATTATCAGGTGAAATCGGTTGGCAAACGCACCCATCTGAGATGCGAAGCATATTTACTGGTGAGCGTATACGCTAATATGTATAATCATCTTCATTCAAGATTATGCTATCATTAATGTAATTGCATGCTTTAAAAGAAAGCAATCATCTGGTCAGCAATAGCAAGACTTAATAACAGTTAATTATTACCTATTTATTAAATATTGCTATTATTTGATATAATGTTATATAAATGTATGAGTATTTTTATACCATATTACTATTAATATTATTATTAATGTTACTAAATACTTTATTAAGTAAAAGATTAATACTTCTTGAGATACATATATACTACTTTGAGTGTAAAAAACTATATTTATATAAGAAGTGCATGTTATATTTTTTAAGAAAACTTTTCTTTAAAGATATCAGTCTACTTTTTAAAAATACGCAAACAAAACGCTAATGTCATCTTCTGATGAGTTATTGGATAATATAAATATCTGAACAATATGATTGTATAAAAATATATCATGTAAATTACTAATATTAATAACATTAATACATTAATATATTAAACTCTGCAGGTACATACATCAATATTACTCATATCTCAATGTTCTATGTTGTCATTTTTCATTAACGACACTTTTGGAGAATCACAAAGCATGCTGTATCTGCTGTATTAGTAATCTCTCATATCAGTCACATAAAATATTTCTAATATTTTATGTGACTGATCACTGGCCGCTATGTTTACGTTAAAATAGATACTATACGTAAATAAGAACAACTACTACTACAAAATATCAGGCATATTACCAAAATTAAGAATAAAATACATAGTCTGTTATTTCTAAAAAACACACTTAATACATAGTTAGTTGTGTTATATAAAACAAATCATTACTTAAATAACTTAAACGCATGC